>DGAD01000037.1 GCA_002382805.1 Clostridiales bacterium UBA4039 | reverse complement strand
AGTGTCAGACTTGACACTACCGATACTTATTAGGAGGAAAACACATGAATGTATATGATAATCTAAAAAAATTAAACCTAGAATTGCCACCGGTACCACCCCTTGGAGGTATCTATACTCCAGTTAAGCAAGTAGGGAACTTGCTCTATACATCAGGACAAGGTGCGACACGTGATGGTGTACCTTATATCTCTGGAAAAGCAGGGGCAGATGTGACAATGGAAGAAGCTCAAGAAGCAGCCGTAGGAGCAACTTTAAATATGTTGAGTGCTTTACACGAATACACAGGAGATCTAAACCGAATAAAAAATGTGGTTAAAATATTAGGTTTTGTAGCCAGTGCACCTGGGTTTTCAGACCAACCCAAAGTTATGAATGCAGCATCACAATTATTGGGAGACGTATTTGGTGAAGCAGGTCAACATGCACGTTCAGCAATTGGGACAAATGAATTGCCGGGGAATTTAACCGTTGAAATTGAAGCTATTTTTGAAGTAGACGATAAGTAAAACAGGCAATTTGTGGAAAAAGGAGGATTATATGAATCCAGAGACACCGTATATTGCAATTCAATATTCAACGGTAAAACAAAACATTATCCATATGGCCACAATGGCAAAAAATAATGGATGCAATCTGCGACCGCATATAAAAACACATAAGATACCAGAAATCGCTAAAATGCAAATTGATGCAGGCGCTATCGGTATTACCGTGGCTAAAATTGGAGAAGCGAAAGTGATGGCGGCACATGGGATTGAAGACATTTTTATTGCATATCCCATTATTGGCGAAGATAAGATTCAGCATTTAATAGCGCTAAATCAAAAGATACGTCTTATTGTAGGTGTGGATAGCTTAAGTGGTGCAAAAGCGCTTTCGAAGGCTTTTGAAAAAGTGAATCAAGCCATTGAAGTGCGTCTTGAAATCGATACGGGTATGGGAAGAACAGGTGTCCCATATGATGAAGCTTTTGATTTTGCTAGAAAGATTAACTGTTATCCGGGACTCAAACTTACGGGTATATTTACTTTTAAAGGGCTTGTCTACCAAGGAAAAGCAACGTTGGATTGGGAAAAGGCCGGGCTTGAAGAAGGAAAGATGATGGTGGAGCTTGCTGACCAACTGCGTAATAGTGGCATTAATATTGAGGATGTGAGCGTTGGCTCAACGCCTACAGCGGCCTCAGCAGCGCGCGTGGATGGCGTAACAGAAGTGCGTCCGGGAACCTATGTATTTAATGACACGATGCTCGTTAATATGGGGATATGCCAATGGGATGCGTGTGCGGCAAGTGTTGTTACAACCGTTGTCAGTGCCCATCAACCCGACAAAGTCATCGTTGATGGCGGCAATAAGACGTTTTCAGCAGATGCTCCACTGAATGTCTTTCCGCATTATCTTCAAGGTTATGGCAAGATTATAGGAAGAGATGATGTGTTTTTAGAAAAATTATCGGAAGAACACGGAACCATTCGCTTGGAAAAAGAAGATGGTTCCTTAAAGGTCGGCGATCAGTTGGCAATTATCCCCAACCATATTTGCACAACGATTAATTTGCACGATAAGGTCTACTTTATAGAAGAATCAGGTCAAATGCGTGCTGTTAAGGTTGAAGGAAGAGGTAAGGTGTACTAATATGCTGGATATACTTATAAAAAATGGACGAATTGTGGATGGATCAGGAGAAGCATCATGGACTGGGGATATCGGAGTACAAGACGGTCGGATTGTTGCCCTTGATTCAACTATTATGATTGAGGCCAAAAAAGTGATTGATGCCACAGGAAAAATTGTATCCCCCGGTTTTATCGATATTCATAGCCATTCAGATTTAATGGTTCTTGATGAATCCTTTGGTGAGATTAAACTGCGTCAAGGGGTAACGACAGAGCTTTATGGCAACTGCGGATTTTCAGCAGCGCCTACCAGTGCTCAGACCCTTGCACTTTTGCAAGATTATAGCGAACCCATTATGGGGAAACTTGATCAAGAATGGGCATGGAAAAGCTATGGCGAATATGTACATCTGTTAAAAACAAAAAAACATAGGTATAACATAGGTGGATTGGTAGGTAATGGAGCCCTTCGTATTGCAGCAAAAGGGTTTGAGCCGGGACCGCTCTCTGATGAAGAAATGGAAACGGTTAAGACGTTATTGGATGAAGCGTTGACTTCGGGTGCATTGGGACTATCCTTTGGGTTGATGTATGTGCCTGAAAACTATTATTCAAAACAGCAACTCGTTGAAATATGCCAAGTGGTCAAAGCCCACAATGGACTGGTAACCACTCACATTCGAGGCGAAGGAAATAGTTTAACCGCATCAATTCGCGAAGTGATAGATATTGCAAAGGAAAGCGGTGTATCTTTGCATATCAGCCATCTAAAAGCGGCGGGAAAAAACAACTGGAATGATAAAATCTATGCAGCAATACAAATGATCGATGAGGCAAGAGCCCAAGGGCTTGATGTCACGTGTGATGTATATCCATACACAGCAGGTTCAACAACGCTGACGACGCTTATGCCGCCTTGGTCACTAGAAGGTGGCATTACCCATACGCTAGAGCGGATAAAAGATTCGACTATGCGACAAAAAATTGTTCATGAGATGCAAAATGAAGCGACAACTTGGGACAATCTGGTGTATACGACCGGATGGGAAAACGTTCTTATTTCCTCAGTGGATTCACAAGAAAATGCAGGCTATGTTGGGAAGAATGTTGCCCAAATTGCGCTGGAACAAGACAAGGACCCAACCCAATGTGCATTGGATATTTTATTGGAAGAAAACGGGAATGTGTCGATTGTCTTTTTTCATATGAGTGAGGCCGATGTCATTCACACTATGCAATTGGAGTATTCCTTTATCATATCAGACTCTTTATTTTCGGCACATGGCATGCCGCATCCGCGTTCATATGGAACTTTTCCGCGGGTCTTTGCAAAATATGTTCGTGAAAGTCAGGCGTTGACGCTAGAACAGGCTGTAAAAAAGGTCACAGCACTTCCGGCGGCTAGAATGCACTTTAATGACCGTGGACAATTAAAAGAAGGCTATGTCGCAGATATTACCATATTTGATTTAGAGACCATTATTGATTGTGCAACCTATATTGAACCCAAACAATTTCCAAAGGGTATCGATTATGTCCTTGTCGGTGGCGAGATTGCACTTGAACATGGACAAGTATATGATGTGAAAAAAGGGCAAGTCATCGTGGGCAATGTATAGGAAGGAATGACAGTATGAAAGTAACGATAATCGGTTCGGGGAGTACATATACCCCGGAATTAATTAATGGATTTATTAAGCGCAAAGATCAGCTACCTGTCGATGCGTTTTATTTGATGGATATCGATGTCAAAAAGAATGCCATCGTCTCAGGACTTGTTAAGCGCATGTTGCTAGAAGCAGGAGTGACGGCAAAACTTGTCATAACGAATGATTTGGATGAGGCAATTGAAGGCGCGGCATATGTTTTAACACAAGTGCGCATCGGAAATCTTGATGCGAGGATTTTAGATGAAAGTATCCCGCTAAAATACGGATTGCTTGGACAAGAGACGACAGGTGTAGGCGGGTTGATGAAAGCTATGCGTACGATTCCTTTTATTATGAAGGTGTGTCAAAAGATGAAAACGTTGGCACCGGATGCATGGTTGATTAATTTTACCAATCCATCAGGACTTGTTACAGAAGCAATAGTCAATTATATGGATGTGAAGATGGTCGGTTTATGTAATGGTCCGATTAACATGGTACGCCAAATTAAGCAAGTAGTGCCCAAAGAAGTTCAAGTCTTTGACTATAACTTTGTAGGGCTAAATCATCTGTGCTGGATTGTTAATGTGTATGCAGACAAAAAAGATATACTTCCAAAGCTCATGGAAGGTGGTCTGGATATTCCGGGAATGTCTAATGTACCTCAGGCAAGTTATAGTGAAGATTTGCTAAAAGCGACAAAAGGCATCCCCATATCCTATCTAAACTACTATTATTACCGAGACCAGCAAGTTGAAAAGTGTCAAAAGGCTGAAAAGTCACGAGGAGAAATCTGTCAAGGAATTGAAGAAGACTTACTTAAGCTTTATCAAGACGAGACGTTAAATACTTGCCCTGAGATTTTGAATCAACGTGGAGGGTCGCTATATTCAGAAGCGGCTGTATCGGTTATTGATGCCATTGAAAATGATTTGAACGAGATTCATGTGGTGGATACAAAAAACCAAGGGGCCTATGCCTTTATGGATGCAGATGATGTGGTTGAAGTGAAGTGTCGAATCAATAAAGATGGGGCGACTCCTATTGAACTAAAAAACTTCGACAACCCATATATTGTCGGATTAATGCAATCAGTGAAGGCTTATGAAAAACTGGCAGCTAAAGCAGCAATTCATGGAGATTATCATGAAGCGCTTGCAGCATTGATGGTACATCCGTTAATTGGGGATTATCATAAGGCAAAACAAGCCTTAGATGAGATGCTCATAGCCAACAAAGCCTACTTACCACAGTTTTTTAAAAAGGAGTCTATCTAAATGTCAAACTACGTATTAGGTGTCGATGGTGGAGGCACAAAAACACACTGTGCATTATTTGATGGGTCAGGCAAAAAAATAGATTTACTGGAATTTGGAACGACTAACCATGAACGGTTATCCGGAGGGTTTCAGGAGTTGGAAAAAGTCCTAGATACAATGTTACAGACGCTCTTAGGAAAGCATCATATTGCTATAGAAGAAATTGAAGCCAGTGTCTTTGGCCTAGCAGGAATTGATACATCAAAACAGCGTATACAAGCAGAAACACTGATTCAAAAGCTTGGACTTAAAAATTTTATCGTATGCAATGATGCATTTTTAGGCATCAAAGTAGGAAGTGTCCATGGACATGGAATTTGTTCTGTGAATGGTACAGGATGCACTGTGTGTGGTGTAGATGCCAAAGCTAAACAGCTTCAAATTGGAGGACAAGGTCAATTTACAGGCGAAAAAGGTGGTGGGAGCTATCTTGGAGCACAGGCAGTTCAAGCGGTATACAATGCTTTGTTTAGAAATGGTCCCTCAACATCGTTAACGAAGACTTTATTTGAACGCTTCCAAGTTAAGGATAAAGAGACGTTTATTGATCAGGTAAGACGAGCGGTTGATGCCAAAGAAGTGACCCTATCTGGATTAGCGCCACTTATGTTTGACGCGGCAAATGCAGGTGATCATGTAGCGATTGAGATTTTAAAGGATATGGGACAAGATATCGGCGTATCAATTAATGGCATGATCGATGCACTTAATTATCCTATGGATGAAAAGCTATATATCACGCTTGCAGGTTCGGTACATGTACGCGGCAGTAATCCGGCGGCATTAAACGCATTAAAAGATACAGTTCTTAGGCATAAAGAAAATGCTATGCGTAGTATCGAATTTGTTTTATTAGATAAGCCACCGGTTGCAGGGGCTGTTATATGGGCATTTGAACAAGCAAGACATGATAATGCAATGTATGAAAAAGTGCTGTCAGCATTGTGAGAGGAGATAACAATGGACTTGAAGGTATTGGTTCAACCTAAGGCGGTTGAACAAAAAGAAGGAACATTTTTACTAGATTATAAGAGTCAGATTATATTAGAAGGAGAACATGTTAACCTAGACACAGGCAAATGGTTACAAGAAAATATTGAAAAAACATTAGGTATCCGTTTAATGCTTAATCGTTCTTTGAACAATATACATGGTCGACATATCTATTTAAAGATTGAACATGGAGCATGTGAATCCTATCAACTAACCATTGATAAAGAATGCATTTGTATATGCGCAGCAGATCCAGCCGGATTGTTTTATGGCGTCAATACGTTATGTGAACTGATGGCTACGTATCAAGTGGCGCTTCCGTGTCTCTTCATTGAAGATGCACCGTTTTTTCCGGTTCGAGGTTTTTACCATGATGTAACCCGGGGAAAAGTCCCTACATTAGAGACATTAAAGAAACTTGTAGATATCGCGGCATTTTATAAATTAAATCAGTTGCAGCTTTATGTAGAGCATTCATTTGCTTTTTCTTCCCAAAGTGAAGTGTGGATGGAGGCGGACCCGTTAAACGCCGAAGAGATTCTACTTCTAGATGAATATTGTCAAAAGCGTCATATTGAACTGGTTCCATCGTTATCAACTTTTGGACATTTATATGAAGCGCTTTCATCACGGTCGTTTCACCATTTATGTGAGTTAGAGGAATCATTAAAAGATGAACGTTCCTTTATTGATCGACAAAGGCATCATACCCTTGATGTTGATAATCCTGAGAGTTTAGAATTTGTCAAGGATATGCTAGCCCAGTTTATTCCGCTTTTTTCATCAAACAAATTTAATATATGTGCTGATGAGACCTTTGACCTTGGAGAAGGTAAGAACAAAAAGAAGGCGCAGACGTTGGGAAAAGGGCGATTATATGTTGACTTTTTGAATAAAATTATTGAAATAGTCAAATCCTATGATAAGCAAGTTTTATTTTGGGGAGATATCATCATTAACTATCCTGAGTTAATGCATGAGGTGTCTAATGATGCGATATGCCTAGACTGGGATTACAGCAAATGCCCTGCTGAAGAAAAAAGAGCCATCATAGCGCAAAGTGGAAGAACAGAATATTTGTGTCCATCAGTTGTTGGATGGAATACCTTTATGAATGATATGGATACAGCATATTCGAATATAACCACAATGATCGACTATGGGAAAAAATATCATGTTGAAGGCATCTTAAATACAGATTGGGGTGATTATGGACACATTAATCTCTTTGCCAACCTATTACCGGGCATGCTTTATGGTGCGGCTATGTCTTGGAATCCTGATTGTCGTGACACATTAACCGGCTTTAATGCGAAGGTGAGTGAGCATTATTATGGCGATAGTACGGGACAACTCGTTGTTCTACTTCAGCAACTATATGGGCTACAGGCAATCACTTTTAGAGAAGTGATATGGTGGATTGAACGCAATGATTTTGAACAGATAAAATCTTATAGCGAACAAGAGGTGCATCAAAAGTATGATAAGAGTATTGAAATTGAAGGGCAATTAATGGGGTATCTAAAGAAAGTGTCCGCTGACAAACGGCTAGATATTGAAGAATTTATTGTATCAACCAAAGGCGTGGAGCTCTTTAATGCACTCTATTTGATTGTAAAAAAATATGAGTTAAATGCACCTATTGAGCAACTTATTTTTGAACCCAAAGTATTGGCCGAAGCGATTGAATATTGGTTCCAAGACTACAGCAGACTTTGGAGAATGCGTAATAAAGAAAGTGAGCTTTTCCGTATTAAAGATACAATGGTCTCTATTTGTAAAAAACTGCGTGAGTTTTAGGGCACAAAATGAAAGAACTTAAATTGCTTAATCTGTTTATATAAGTTATAATTATATGGTAAATAGTCTGATAGATGAAAAGAGATTAAGATATGCGAAAGAAGTATCAATCTTTACGATTAGAAGACCAAATATTTGCCATTATTCTTACATGTGCAATGGCGATGTCCATTGCACTTATTGTCGTTAATATAATCATTGATTATCCAATGATTGCCAACGTCAAGTGGGTGATTTCATTGATAATGAGTGGTTTTGTTTTGTATGCGCTTTTAAAGCAACGCTATGTTATGCCTGCGCGTTTCATTTTCTTTTCCGTGGTGATTATTGTATTGCTGCCTCTTGGGTGGCTAAATTCGTCGCTCACCAATCCGTTTACCGTAGCATATTCATTTTTAATCATGATTGCCGTAATCTATTTCTTTGAAGGCAAAGTCCAACTTTTCTTTTTTACAATTGAATTGATTATCATGATGTTGATGATTTTTTTGAGGTACCAATTTCCGCAGGTTTTTACAGTGCTTCACAGTAAGACGGAGATGGCAGATGTTATGTACCAACTTCCGCTCACCTTTATTGCAGGAGCTTTTATGCTAAAATCTTTTGCAAAATCATACCGCTATGCCCTGGATAAACTTGAGGAGCAAAAAAAGGCATTAACATATTTAACCCTACATGATGAGCTGACGACAATCTATAATCGGCGTTATGTCTTTCGAGAAATTGACAAAATACGTCAAAGTAAAGAAACAAAAGTATTAATTGGTATGGTGGATTTAGATAATTTTAAACGGATTAATGATAGCTATGGTCATGTCATGGGAGATATGCTACTGAAAAAAGCGGCCACAACTATTCGCGATATTGTTGGAGAGCATGGTGTTGTTGGACGCTATGGAGGCGATGAATTTATCATTATATATCGAGGATGTTCGAAAGCAAAGATGCTGGAATTGCTGAATAAGATTCAAGAAGCATCCAATCGTCTAGGTAGCCTCGAAGCATATACTTCCTATAGCGGCGGCTTTGTCTTGTGTCGACAACATAGCCGTATTGAAGAGGCGTTAGCCGATGCGGATCAGCTTTTATATACATCCAAACATCGTGGGAAGAACACGATTACATACCAATATACAAGACGGGACGGGACTGTAGTACATAAGCATTTAGTTGCACAAAGTGACAATGCAAATGACACGGTACTCGAATCAGAACTGACAATTTAGGAGGAAGCAAAATGTCATTATTACGCATTGATTACCCTTCGGTAATCATGAATAAATATATGGGGATGCATGTGATTATCCCTGATGAGGATCGAGGATTTTATGATAGTGAAGGGAATTATCCGGTGCTATATTTATTGCATGGATATACGGACGATTATACCAAATGGACACGTATGACATCTGTCGAGCGGTATGCAGCAGAGCTGGGCTTTGCAGTCGTAATGCCGGATGGGGGCAAATCGTTTTATACAGATATGGCTTATGGAGATCCGTACTTTACACATATTACCCAAGAGATTCCACAGTACATAAAGAAGATGTTGCCGATTACCAAGGACCCTCGTTATACTTTTATAGCCGGACTTTCGATGGGGGGATATGGGGCAATGAAAATTGGCTTAACATATCCACAAAATTATAGTGCGATTGGAGCCTTTTCAGGAGCATTGCTTATGGCACAGACGGCGTCACAGCCGATTTCACCAGATGCCCAAGAATGGCTGCAGCGTTTGGAAAAAGATATTCGCCTTGTTTTTGAAGATGTCAACCAAATTGAACAAGGGCCTCATGATTTGGTATGGCTGGCATCAGAACTTGCAAGCAGTAAAAAGAAAGCGTTGATTCCTGATATATATTTAAGTTGTGGTGTGGATGACTTTATATACGATAATACAGCGTATTTTAAAAAGCATTTAGAGACGATTGGTATCGAACATCATTATTATGAGGGACCAGGAGTTCATGACTGGGCGTTTTGGGATCAGGAAATTTTAAAATTTATGCAATGGATTAAAGGCTTGCGTGGTTAATAGCAAGCCTTTTAAATTATGGTTTGAGGAGTGTGAACGATGAAAACAATGCCGAACTATGAAGAGACATATTTTTTTAGAGGATATCCTTATAATCTTCGACGCTTAGAAGTCGAAGATACGTTTCCCCTACATTGGCATCATTATGTGGAGATTATCTATTCTATGCAAGAGGGGTTAATCTATGAAATCGATGGAGAACGGGTAGAAGTGGATAAAGGAGACCTTTTATTCATCTGGCCAGGTGAGCTGCATGGTATTAAGCAACAAAGTAAACCCTGGAACGCGCTCATGCTACAATTTGATTCCCAACTTCTTACACAACGTCTGGATTTTCAAAGGTCAGCACATCTTTTTTATAATACGCGTCGGATTCAATCCAGTGAAAATCAGGAGCTGGTGACAAGGATTCAGCAAAATCTACATGAGATTCAACGATTGTCCGTTGAAGAAGAGGATTTTTTAGAGATGAAAGTCTGTCGTTTGATATATAACATCATCATATGTTTAGGTACAAGTAAGATGCACGTATATGGGCGTCATGGAATGCCAAAAACAGCCCATAAGCAGCAAGTAAATCGTCAAATTTTAGAAGCTTGCCAGTATATCACCCTAAATTGTAAGAAAAAAATATCTCTTGAAGAGGTGGCAGACATTGCAGGGTTTTCAAAATATCACTTTTCAAAAGTTTTTAAAAAATATACAGGCAGCACGTTTTTTGAATTCCACAACAAGGAACGCTTAAGAATCGCAGAGACGTTGCTAAAAAACCCTGAATTATCCGTCACGCACGTTGCATTAGAATCAGGATTTGATAGTATTTCTACGTTTAATCGCATCTTTAAACAATTCAAAAAAGTTAATCCAACAGAATTTCGTGCAATGTATTTGCACAAGAATGTGTAAAATAACATTATTTTATAAAGATTTCCTGATTCCTGTAAATACAAAAAGAACGGTAATGTTTATAATGGTGGTTGTTAGTAGCTGACATATCTAGATATCAAAGAATTAGACCTTAGTCAAGATATGGTTGTCATTAGCAATAACGATTCAGGAAGTGCAAATGATGACAGTTTAGACATAAAAAAAAGGTGTATGTAACAAAAAACTTGCTAAAATCATATGGTCGTATATAATGTATCTGAGGGTTAAGGATGACAAAAGATTGACAAAGAATGGAGGAAAAAATATGTGGAGTCGAAGTGAATTAAAAGAACGTGCAAAAAAAGCGCTTTCAGGGACGTATTGGAAAGCTTTTGGAATCAGCTTGCTTTTAACTTTTTTTGGAGGTGGAACTAGTGGTGGCGGCGGTGGAGGCGGATTTAATTTCTCCTTTAACGATGATTCGGGAAGTTATGGTAGCGGCTATGTTGATTGGGAATATTGGATTCGTTTTTTAATGATTTTCTTGGCGATTTTTATGTTTATTTTTGTTATTGCCATGACATTTGGATTTTTTCTAAGTAATCCCTTAATGGTAGGTATTCGCAAATATTTCTTAGAAGCGTCAGTGGCATCTGAAAGTGGAGAAGACGTTGCTTTTGGCATTATAGGATATAGCTTTAACGGAAATCACTATTTGTCCATTGTCAAGTCAATGATTCGACAAAATCTGTACCTCATCGGATGGACCCTTTTATTTATTATCCCTGGGATTGTAAAAGGTTATGCATATGCGATGGTTCCTTATATATTAGCAGATAATCCGGAAATTGGCTCTAAGCGGGCGATTGATCTTAGCAACAAGATGACCGATGGAGAAAAGTGGAATATGTTTGTACTGGATCTATCTTTTATTGGCTGGTATCTTTTAGGTATTTTGCCATGTTTTCTTGGTACCTTCTTCGTCAACCCATATTATAATGCAACTCACGCAGAACTTTACCGTACACTTCGACAAAAAGCGCTCGACCAAGGAATGTGTTCTTATGAAGAATTGAACTTTAGATCACCAGAAGCGCAACCTTATGAAGAAATTGAGATTGATTATAGTACCGAATTTTAATTTGAAAAAACTCTTTTAAACAGATACAGTGTAAATACCCAAGCATAAGTCCTATAACTATTAGAGATGAGGCGAATTGGCGTATTGCATTATATCTGTTTTTTTATGTCCATATACATAGAATCAGTTTAGAAAGCCTATATAAAACCTGGATTAAAAAGTGGTATAATAGATATATGAAAAAGATGAGGAGGAAGAATATGCGTGGATATGCGGCAACAGAATATGACTTGACCCAGGGACCGATAAAGCATCATTTGCGAAGTATTGCTATACCTGCAAGTGTTGGCATGATTTTTAATACACTATACAATGTGGTTGATACATTTTATGCAGGAAAAATAAGTACTGAAGCTTTAGCAGGGATGACGATATCCTTTCCGATTTTTTTTATTGTTATCGCACTCAGTTCTGGAATTGGAAGTGGAACAACCGCCTTGGCAGCAATTGCCTTGGGCAAAAAAGATGTTGAGCTGTTCCATAGATTGGCATATAATGCCATTGGTGCAGGAGGTGTTATCAGCCTTATTGTGATAATTGCATCACCTTGGTTAACGCCTTGGCTTTTTAGTATATCTGGTGCGAGTGGTCAAGAGATGGTTTTAGGTGTTGCCTATACAAAAACCATTTTTTATGGAGCCGTGTTTTTTATCATCAATTCCATCTTTAATGGTATTTTGAATGCACAGGGGGATACAAAAACCTATAGGAACTTTTTGATGGTTGGGTTTGTTTTGAACCTTTTGCTTGATCCGCTTTTTATTTTTGGATGGTTTGGTTTACCTAGGCTTGGAACTGTCGGTGTGGCACTTGCAACAGTGATTATCCAAGGTCTTGGAACCTTTTATTTAGGGTGGAGACTCTTAAAGAGTCCGTTGTTTGACTGGGAACAATTTAGTTCCTCTAGATATTCACTCCGTGTTATAGGCGATATTTTAAAGCAGGGAATTCCTGCAAGCTTAAATATGGCAACGATTGCTATTGGAATTTTTGTCATTAACTTTTATGTTATGCGATATGCTCCAGGTCCTGAAACAATCGGTGCATATGGTGTTGCGATGCGGATTGAACAAATCGCGCTATTGCCGACTTTAGGTCTTAATATAGCTGCATTGACGATTGTGGGGCAAAATTATGGTGCTAAATTGGGTGCACGCATTTATGAAGTGCAAAAGTGGTCACTGATTATTGGAATAAGCATCATGATTGTAGGTGCCCTTATTATTTATCCTTTTGCGCCTGTTTTTATTCGTTTTTTCAAAGATGATTCAGCCGTGATTTTGGCAGGAACTACATATTTGCGAATTGAAGCACTTGCCTTTCCGACATATACTATTTTAAATATTTTGTTGGCAACAATGCAAGGTGTTAAGAAGCCAAACTTTGCGGTATATATTGGACTATACCGTCAAATTGTTATGCCGATTGTTTTATTTCCACTATTAGCTTCATACATGACCCAGGAGATTATGGGGGTCTGGTGGGGGATTGTCCTCATAAACTGGAGTGCAGTTATTGTAGTATTTGTGGCAAATAAAGTGACGCTGAAAAAGCAACTCAAAGGATAAAATTTTAGGTTGATAAGAATATTTAATCTATGTTATAATAATTATTATCTCATATGTATTAAAAATCTATAGTGATATTCTTTTGGATCGGGGTGCTTATGACCGTTTGTTTCTCTACATTAACTGCAGGTAATACTTGTCTATCGATACACTTATCAAATAATTTTTTTTCAAAGGTTAAATTATTTATCTTTACTTACTCTTTTGGTGCGACAGATTCATCGTAAAAAGAAGGGCTTATTGTGATGGCTTGAGATAATAAGCTTTTGTTTTTGTGTGCATTTTGAAATAAACACGTGAACTTAATTGAAAGTTAAATAAATCATAAGAGGATTTGATAATAAGATGAAATTAAAAAGATTACTTGTTGTTGGTTTAATAACCATTGGTATGCTGTTCCCATTCGTTACTTTTTATATTGAAAGAAAGAGCGAGCCTTATAATTTATCCGTGATGGAGAGCCTTATACGGGTTTCTACCAATCAAAGTTTTCTTGTAGTCTGCAGTGCGCCGATTGTATTTATAGGATTTGCTTTGATTTTAGCAAAAATATTGGACCGTTTGGAAATTGAAAAAATCAATGCATTTAATCGGCTCGTCGAAAACAAGAAGCTGTCCGGTGAGATAATAAAGCAAAAAGAAATGCTTGAGTCTATATTAGACAAAAGTCCTGTGTCGTATATCATGGTTAGTAAAAACGGTGTGGTTGAATATGTCAACCCTTCAACCAAAGATGTCTATGGTTCGGCAGATACATTTGGCATTAATCTATTTAAGATAGAAAGTTTAAAGGGCAGCGAGATGATTAAGTCTCTGAAAATAGCCTGTGAAGGAAATATGTGCAAACTAAAGCGGTATGTGCATACGTCCATAACGGATGGAAAAACTAGAATATATAATATTCAGTTTTCTCCGATTGCTAATGGTCGGGGAGAAACCAGCGCGTTAATGATTACAGAAGATATCAGTAAAGAAGTTAAGCTATATGAAGATATGCGCCGTTTGATTATTGATACTTTTGAAAGTATGTCCATATTACTAGATGCAAAGGATAAGTATACCCGACAACATTCGCAGAATGTAGCTGTTATTGTAGAAGAGATTATATCTTACTTTGAATTATCCGAAAAGGAAATTGATGGGATACGGCATGCTTCTAAACTCCATGATATTGGAAAAGTGGGCATACCGGAGAGTATCTTAAATAAAAAAGGGAAACTTACTGAACAAGAGTATGCATTAATGAAAACACACCCCTTAATTGGATGTGATATCGTTCGACCTATCGATAATACGGGGTTGATATGTGAGCTGATATTACAGCATCATGAACGCTATGATGGAACCGGCTATCCCAATAAAATTAAAGGCAATCAGATCAATCCTTTGTCACAGATGCTTGCTATTGCAGATGTCATTGATGCATTGGCTTCAAAACGAAGCTATAAAAAGCCGTATGCAATAAAGGAGGTATTTAAAATTCTGGAAGAAGGAGAAGGAAGCCAATTTAACCCGAAAATATGTAGGAAAATAATATATAGATTAAAACAAACTGGATTTTTAGATAAAGTATATCCTAAAAAAAATGATGATGAAGGGGAATGTATTATCCAACCTGTTTATATGCATCCGAATCGATAAGGAGCCTAGATGGATTATAAATCATACTTAAGTAAAAAGTTAATGATGTACATTTTGATTTCAATCATAGCATTTATTTTTGGTGTGTACTTTACTTTTTTCATATATGGAAATGAGATGTCCCATGTAAGAGATCAACAAATAATAGAAACGATGGAAAGCGAACTCGATAATAAGATAAAGTTTCAGACAGGCTATTTAAATACGGTGATTGCAAAAAAATATGCCCAAACAAATAGCTATGAAGCTATAGGTGAAAATCTTCAGGAAGATATTGTGGATATTTATCGGTGTGACTTTATTGGCGATTGTATGGAAGCTGTTGAAGGCGAGTCAAAACAATACAGTATATATAGTTGTACATCCCTTGCACTAACAACAGATAAAATAAAAGATATAACCACAATAGTGGCGACAAAGGAAAAACAACTGGTGTATGCGGAACCGACAAATGATCTTTTGGTATATAAGCAAAAAGAGAACATACAGGCAAAAGATTATTTTATTTATACGATAGAAATAAAAAAATTAGGTATTCCTTCGATTGTTCTTATTGAAGGCAATGGTTTAGAACAAAAATTTGATAAAATTGCAAATTATAAAAAACAATTCATGTTGGGAATACAATTACTTCTCCTGTTAATCTTCATTATCTCAATGATTTCTCACTATTATGGAACAAAAAAAATTGCAAACACTATTTTAGAACCTATCAATGAGCTTACCAATGTCATAGCAGCATCGGAGGATATAGACTCGCTTAAGGTGTATACATCAAACATCAATGAAATCGATAACTTACACAAAAAATTTCTTGAATTGATTGGAATTATTCAGGATAAAACTGAAAAGATTTCAGAAATAGAAAAAGAAAATAAGTATAATGAAATCAAGCTAAACATTCTTAGAGAATATAGCTATAATGATGTCTTGACAAAGCTATTTAATAGAAGAAAAATAGAAGAATTAATGGACAGAGAAATTGCCAGGGCAAAACGTTATGCGAATTCTTTTTCAATCATTTTGATTGATATTGATTACTTTAAAACCATCAATGACACCTATGGTCATGATATCGGAGATGAAATTCTAATTGAGCTTGGAAAAATACTGCAAGAAAATGTAAGAGAATCCGACTTAGTCGGACGATGGGGCGGCGAAGAGTTTATAGTTATCTGTCCAGAGACAACAGCAAAGCAATGTGAAGTCGTTGCTGAACACCTTCGCGTAACTGTCGAAAACCGGGAATTTACCAATCAAATAAAAATGACAGTGAGTATAGGACTTGCAGAATATGCAAAAACAGATGATAAGTATTCATTGTTTAAAAAAGCAGATGAAGCACTATATTGCGCCAAACAAAATGGAAGGAACAACACATGTAATTTAACATAATGCGCATTATATTATACACAATATAAGGGAGAATTCTATATAATAGAACTAATACAGCTATTAATGGAAATAGGAGGCTCCAATAATGCAAAAGTATATTTTTACCCAACATGAGCAAGGCGATGGAATCTTGGTTCATGTTGATGATCTGTATAATGAGGCCAAGGGCTATGGGTTTATTCCTTTAGATCAACCGTTGGAAAAAAATGGGGATTTTTTTAAAGCGACAGCAGGATGGATAGCTGATTCAGTGTCCAAGGAGCGTTACCCTTTGCGCTTTAGAGCAAAAGTTAAAGAAAAGGGGAACTACAAAGTAACGGTAACAATTGAAGGCAAAAGTAAGGGGGTTCATGGTGTACACCTATACACGGGACGGCGTAATCTTGTCCTACGTGACATTCATGTTAAGCCGCGAGAGGTATGTGTACATTCATTTTATACCCATGTGGGAGCATATATTCCGATTATGGGAAAACCGGCACGAGAAGATAATTCGGTCTATGTATCGTTACTTGGACAAGAGGCAAGGATGTCTTATAATCCGTTAACTAATTTTGGGGCATGGGGGCAGTACTTGCTTCAATACATTCAAAATGCAGCCCATACTAATGATTATGGTGGTATGCTGATAGCAGAGTTTATTGCTAAGGACATCATTCGTCAAAATATACCTGGTCTTAGAGAAAAAATAAGCAATCGATTTATGCCTCTATGGGAGCCGGATGAAAGTCTTAGACCACAAGAGAGTATTCTCCCAACACAAAAAGAAGAGGCACCGGTGCTTACAACAGATCTTCCAGAACTGCCATATATAGATTGTCAGGGAATAGAATATGAAGAAGTATTAAAAAAAGCCATGCATAGAGGGTTACTTGATCCTTGTGTTAAGTTTTTTCACCCTTTTGATGAGATGCCTCGGGCACAGTTTTTATATGTTTTTTTTAAAGCGATCAAAGGACCCGCTTCAAGGGGGTATACAGGAAAATATTGTGATATATATCGCTATGAATTTGATTCGGGAAGTGTTCAAAAAGCGATTGATGCCAATATCATTGACCCAGATACGACGCCAGACCAACGCTTTAGACCGGATGATGGGCTAACGGGAGGCGAACTTATAAGCATGGTTATTCGTGGGATAGCTATGGCTGGTTTTAGAGAGTTAGGGATGGATGCATGTGAAGAAAAAGCTAAAAGACTCGGTTGGCTTTGGGAGGGATATCAGCGCCATAAGCCTGTTAACCGTGCACAATGTATATCTGTCCTTGTACAAGTTTTAGAAAAAAATGAGAAGACCATTTCTTTAAAAGGGAAGTGGCAGTATCAATTAGACCCTCAAGATATGGGAGAAGTAGAGACATGGTTTCAAGAGCGCTTTAGTGCAGATACCTTAATGTTACCAGGTACGCTATGTGAAAATGGCATAGGAAAAGCTCTGAATCCGGAGCAAACATTGACACCGGAGTCAGTTCGAAGTCTAAAGGCAAGATATGACTATGTGGGGGCTTGTTGGTATCAAAAGATGGTGACGGTGCCAAAGGGGTGGAACAATCAACGTGTTGTCTTTTCGATGGAAAGAGTAATGATGGCATCTAAGGTATGGATTGACAATCAATTTGTCGGCACAATTAAGAGCCTTATCGGAGCGCATGAATATGATTTGACAGCTTTTATAAAACCGGGCCAAACACATCGCTTGACAGTCATGCTTGATAATCGCGATCCATATCATCTTGGTCTATATGGGCATTCGTATACCAATGAGACGCAGACGTTGTGGAATGGAATGGTAGGGGCGATTGAACTTAAGGCAAGTCAAAACCTATATATGGATCAAGTCATGATTTTTGCAGATGCCAAGAAACAAACAGTGACCGTTAAAGGTAAGATTAATCAAAAAGATACCCGAGAAGGCATGCCAAGCCAAAACCATAGACTTAAGTACTGTATTACTCACGATGATAGTGAGAATGTAGTAGCTACGTTGGAAAAGACTGTCGCGTGTGGAGCCGAGACGACGTACTTTGAACATGAACTGGTTATAGAGGCTCCGGTTGAACCATGGAATGAATGGAATCCAAAGCTATATCGCTTACATATTGAGCTGGAAGAAGAAAGAACAAGTATCTCTTTTGGTTTTCGTAAACTGCAGCAACAAGGACGCGATATGCTTTTAAATGGACATAAAATGTTTTTGCGAGGTAATCTAGAATGCGTGGTCCATCCCTTAACCGGATATCCTCCGTGTGATGAAGCTTATTGGATGCGGATCATGAAGGTTGTTAAAGCATATGGAATGAATCACCTAAGATTTCACTCGAACTGTCCACCGGAGGCAGCATTTGTGGCTGCGGATCGATGTGGGATTTATTTGCAGATTGAAGGGCCTATTTGGCTAGATGAGTGGTTTATAGGTACAGGACAATACCCAGAGCATTATACCTTCATCCCTTTAGAAGGGAGACGAATCATTGAACGCTATGGGAACCACCCATCTTTTTGTATCTATTGCAATGGGAATGAGTTAAGGGGGGACCATCAGTTGCTTCATGATGCAATTAGACCTTTAAAAGCGCTTCGACCGGACATTCTTTATACATTAACAGCCAATTATGACCGCCCTCTTGATCCTTGCGATGATATTTTTATCTCGGTGGAAGCAGACACACATGGGATGCGTGGGAATCGCTTTATCCAGTCCATGGGCGAGACGTTAATGACAACATATAAAGAAGCCGTTGACGGGCGAAAGATTCCTCTTATCTCTCACGAAGCCGGACAGTTTTGTGTTTATCCCAATATAAGAGAAATAAGCCAATATACGGGGAATTTATACCCGCAAAATCTTAAGGTGATTGAAAATGATTTGAAGCAAAAAGGATTAGATCATAAAATCGAGCAATTTGTACAAGCTTCTGGAATCTTTGCAGCACGTATGTATAAAGAAGAGATAGAATCTTTTTTACGAACGGAGCATTTTGGCGGTTTTCAAATGCTTGGCATCCAAGATTTTCCGGGGCAGTGTAGTGCAACGGTAGGCGTACTGGACGCTTTTTGGAACTCAAAAGGTGTCATCAGTGAAGAAGCCTTTCGTGCTTTTTGCAATGATGTTGTTCCACTGATAAAAACGGAAAAACGTATAATAAAATCGACGGATTTATTCTTGACTGATATCTATATTCGTCAAAGTCGATTTGAAGCAATGGAAGGAATGGATATCCGTTGGACATTAAAAGCACCTCAACATATATATGCACAAGGAACGTTTGAGAATGTTACCATCGAAGCGGGGACCTTACAATGGATTGGGCAGACAGACAATGTTGACTTGTCGGATATAGATAGTCCCAAGGCATTGACCATGACAGTAGAGATCTTAGGAACGAATTATAGCAATAGTTGGAATCTATGGGTTTATCCAGAGATTGAAAATACGGATATTGAACTGCTGGCGCATCAGCATGACATCCATTGTGTCAGTGCATGGAATCCAAACGTAAAAAAAATGCTTGAAGATGGAAAAAATGTTTTGCTGATGGCGAACAAAGACAGCTTTATAGATAAGAAAGTCTATGATGATCGCTTTAATCCGGTCTTTTGGAGTCCTGTGTTTTTTAATAGTGAAGGTTCATATGGTTTTTACTTTAAACAACCGGAACAATTAAGATACTTTCCTTCAGATCATTATACCAATTACCAGTGGTATCACCTGTTGGAAGATTCGTTTAACTTTAGTGTGGATCATTTGCCGTCAGAGATTACGCCAATGATTGAAGTGACACCTAACTTCTATTATAACCATCGATTAACAAATCTTATAGCGGCACAAGTGGGACGTGGGCGCTTAATGATTACAAGCTTGCCTGTGGAGCAACAATCAGAGCATGTGGAAGTCAAGTGGTTTAAAAAGAGTTTAATAGATTACATAGGAAGGGTTAAATCAGAGACACTTGCCCAATTAACCTTTGATGAAGTTGATAAAATATTTATCGGTGATACCAAAGAGTCGATGGATAAAACGTTTGTCTCGACAGAAGGATTTATCGGATAGCACAAAAAATGCAACCTCTAACGAGGTTGCATTTTTTTGCTTGTACTCAAGGACGCATTCTTACCGTGAACAATATCGCTTCGCGATAAAGCAATCGTGTTGCTTAGGTTCACTTAGAATATGTCGTGAGACTCAGGTGCCTTGATTTGATTCATAATGTATAAAAAAGGTGTGTCAACAATTGCAGCCACATATTTAATGACTAACGTTGTAATAATCATAGAACCTACAAGATCTAATGGGAAGATTCCTACAAGGGCAAATCCAAAGCTAACGAGAATGGTGTCTACAAGCTGAGATAAAAGGGTGGAGCCGTTATTACGTATCCATAAGGTTTTTTTCTCGCTATTCCAAGACTTTATCTTATCATAGATAAAAACATCGAGACTTTGGCTGATAAAGTATACTAGGTTTCCAACCAGAACGGCTTTTAATGTGCCGCCATTAATGGAAAAAAATAACTCCAGTGCATGATTATAGGGTTCACTATAATCTAAACCATGGTATAATGTAGATATAAACATGATTAGTACAAAGGAAAGGTTGGCAACGATAGACAGGGTGACAGCTTTTTTAGCAGCGTGATAACCATACTTTTCATTAAGTAAATCCGTCGCTAAAAAAATTCCGGCAAACATGACATTACCAAGTGTGGCTTCAAGCTCGGTGAAGCCTAGATCAAAGATAATACCTTTGTTAACTTGCATATTGGCAGCAATAACACTTAAGATGATATAGCTTAAGATTCCGGTTTTTCCAAAAAAACGAAAAACCAGCGCAATGAGCCCAAAGTTAATAAAGGCAAATAAAATAAAAATGGTTAGGTTACTCATAATTTTTCTCCTCCTAGTTTTGATTTCGCAGGATGGTTACGAACTGCGGCTTTTATAGCAGTCATGATTATAACTGATAATCGAAGAAAAAACAAGAGGTTGATAGATTGAAGAAGAAAATTATAGATAGGATTGAAAAAAAGGTTGGATTCAGTGGAAAGATATAGTAAGATAACAAATAAGATAAAGCGAGAGATTCTTTTATTAAAGGGAGACTCTTGTCGATGGGGAAAGTGTGCGTTTTGCGATTATATTGAAGATAATTCCAAGGACCAAGTGTCTAATCACAAAGTAAATATGAAAGCTATCCGCCAAGTGACCGGTGAATATGGGGTTTTAGAAGTGATTAATTCCGGCAATGTCTTTGAATTGCCGCAAGAAACTTTAGATGCACTAAAGCAATGTGTTAAAGACAAGCATATACAGCATGTATTTTTTGAAGCTCATTGGATATACAGGAAACATATACAGCGTATGCGCGAATTTTTTGGCGTCAAAGTTACGGTAAAAACAGGTTTAGAGACCTTTGATTATGATTTTCGAGAAAATGTTTTAAACAAAGGTTTTGGACATGTAACCGTGGATGAACTAAAAAAATATGTTGATTCAGTGTGCTTGATGGTTGGAATCAATGGACAGACTAAAAAGCAGATAGAGCAAGATATCACATTGGCAAAACAGCATTTTGAACATTTTACGGTGAATGTATATGTCAATAATTCGACAAAGATTATTCAAGATCCGTCTTTAGTAGAGTGGTTTAAAAATACATATGGATGGCTAGATCAAGACGAACAATGCGACATTTTATGGAATAATACAGACTTTGGAGTCGGTTGATAGAAAGGGGAAATATATGGAAGATAACAAGGCATTGACGATGGAGGAAATCATTAGTCGGGTTCAAGAGATACCGCCATTTCCCCAGACGATAATTCGCATTATGGAAATCACAAAGAATCCAGAAGCAGGTGCCAAGGAGTTAGAAGAAGAAATTATCAAAGACCAAGGCCTTACGGCAAAGATTTTGCAATTAGCAAATTCAGCCTTCTATCACGGTCGACGTGATATTGAAACCGTACGAGAAGCAGCTGTTTTGTTAGGGTTTGAAGCGGTTAGAACAATGGTTTTAACCACAGTTATTGGTAAATTCATGGAAAAAGAGCTACCCGGCTACGCCCTTGAAAAAGAAGCGCTGTGGAAGCAATCACAAATTTCTGCAATAATGACGCGAGCTGTCGCAAAAAAAGTCGGTTATAAAAAAGTAGACCAAGCTTATACAGCAGGTCTGTTAAGAGATATTGGAAAAGTTGTACTTGATCAATACGTAGCAGATGCATATCAAGAAATCAATAGCCTTGTGGAAAAAGGATATACCTTTATAGATGCAGAAGAAGAAGTCCTTGGATTTAATCATGGACAGATCGGAGCGAAAGTCGCAGAGAAATGGAATCTTCCAGATGAGCTTGTCGAAGTGATTGCAACACATCATCATCCCAAAGAAGCGTCCATTAATCCAAAGCTTGTCTACATTACTCATGTTGCCGATAGCTTGATTATGATGATGGGAATTCATATTGGCATTGACGGCTTAGCATATGAATTTTTTTCAGAAGGTGCAAAAGCATTAAATCTTAATGAAAAAATGCTGTCCGAGATTATGTCAGAAGTAGCCGATGATATAGAAAAAAAATCCATTTTTTTGGAACTATAAAATATAGGAGTTATAAAAACGGATCATTCCCTTTATTTTTAAGAACTTGACGGTATTGAGATGGCTTAATACCTTCGACTTGTTTAAAAACCCTTGCAAATTGTGTAGGGGAGCTGTAACCTACATGATAAGCAATATCCTTAATAGCCAAAGAACCCTTATCCAAGAGGTCTTTGGCTTTGCTTATTCGATAGCGAGTAAGATATTCTTTAAAGTTCATATCAACCTCTTGCTTAAAAAGACGAGAGAGGTATGCGGTGGAAATATTTAACGCATCCGCTAGATAAATCAAAGAAATATCTTCCATATAATGTTGATGAATAAGGTTTAAAGCTTTCTTGATGTGAAGGTGCATATGTTCACTAGGAACTTGCTTAGTGATGCGATGTATAACCTCTAAGTAATATTGATTAACCTGCTCAATATCATCAAAGAGATGATCAAACATAATGATTCCGGTATTTAGCTTTTCAATTTCTTGTTTGTAGTCATCCAGTTGGTCAAATAGTTGACGAATCGTGATGGAAAAGATTTCTTTGTAAATATAAGTAACCTTTGAATCGTTGACCATATTCTGAACTAAGGCATGCTTAATTGTGTTTAATAATTCAAGCATTTGAATCCACTGTTTATCTTCAAACAAGGACTCAAAGTGATGGACGTATTTATATTCGACCAGCGAATATTCATCGGTATGTCGAGGATCATCAAAGAAAATACAGTGTCCCAATCCGATAATAAAATGATATTCTTGTAATAAGCGGGCTTTTTTATAGGAAGAGCCGATTTGAAAATAATTGGATACAATAGAGCCAAAGCATCCGGTGATATCATATTGATATACGCTATGAAGCTCTTTGGACAATGCGATAAAGCGTTGCCCAAACTCAGCCTTGACTTGAGAGAGTGACTGAGAAGGGTCAATAGATAATACAACGGTACGTGTAAAGGGTTGTAAGTTTAAAAAGCATAAAACATGAGGGGAAAAATGCTTAACCATGATTTGATGTAGCTGGCTTTTCCATTCGTTAGCAGAATCAGGATTTAGACTATTGATATGTGACTTTAACGTATTGCCTAAAATAAGCTGCAAGATTAGAAACTGATGATGCGGATCAATACCAATAGAAAGTAGCTGACGTTCATTCATAAACTCATCGGGAAGTGTTTCGCTGAGAAGATTAGTTGTATAAAGCAAACGCTCATTGGTTACCATAATAAGCCCTCCATAGATTAAGATAACTCTATTATGTCAAAAAATGTATAGTTTGTCAAAATATGTCCCTTGAAGATGTCAAATTTTAAGGATAAACTAAGGATAAAGGCATAGGACCTTAAATAATGTTTTAAGGAAGGAAAGGTAGATTATGGCAAAGCGACCGATTAAAGTAATTCAATTTGGAGAAGGAAATTTTTTACGAGCGTTTGTAGACTGGATGATTCAAAAAATGAATGATGAAGGCGATTATAACGGAGGCATCGCAATTGTTCAACCCCTTGAAAACGGACTTATTGATATGCTTGCTGATCAAGATTATATGTATACACATTATATGCGTGGAATTAAAAATGGAGAAGCGGTGAGTGAACATTATAAAAACGATTCGATTGAGACAGCGATTAATCCATATAAAGATTTTGGTAGTTATTTAAATCTAGCGCACATTGATACAGCACGTGTGATTGTATCTAATACGACAGAAGCAGGTATTACTTTTAATGAAGCAGACACAATGGACCAAGACGCGGATGTATCCTTTCCGGCAAAACTGACTCGTCTACTTCTAGAACGTTATACAACGTATAACGGAGCGGCAGATAAAGGGTTTATCATTCTTCCGTGTGAACTTATTGACAAGAATGCGGACTATCTAAAAAAATATGTACTTCAATATATTGACTTATGGAATTTAGATGATTCCTTTAAAACATGGGTTGAAGAGGCGAATACATTTTGTAATACACTCGTTGACCGTATTGTTCCGGGATATCCAAGAGAACGCATAGAAGAAATATGGGAAGAACTTGGATACAAAGACAACCTAGTGGTTGAAAGCGAGCAGTTTAACCTATGGGTCATTGAAGGCGACAAGAGTATTCGGGATGAATTTCCTGCCAATCAAGAAGGTTGTAACGCAATTTTTGTGGATGATGTTACACCGTATAAAATGCGTAAAGTGCGTATTTTAAATGGAGCACATACGACCCTTGTTCCGGTAGCATACCTATATGGTGCACGAACAGTACGTGAATCTGTCGAAGACACAGTGTTAAATACATTTTTGACAAAAGCAATCTATGAAGAGATTATTCCAACATTAACGCTGTCTTCAGAAGAGTTGGAAACGTTTGCCAAAGAAGTCATTGAGCGATTTAAAAATCCATTTATCAAACATTATCTGATGAGTATATCGCTAAACAGTATGTCAAAATATAAGACGCGTGTGCTTCCATCAGTTTTAGGATACCTAGATAAGAATAAACAGTTGCCCAAACGAACAGTCTTTGCTTTGGCAGCATATATTGTCTTCTATCGAGGAACATTTAATGGAGAGACCATTGATACCAATGACAATCAAGATATCTTA
This sequence comes from Clostridiales bacterium UBA4039, assembly GCA_002382805.1. Classification (GTDB taxonomy): domain Bacteria; phylum Bacillota; class Clostridia; order Lachnospirales; family Vallitaleaceae; genus UBA1351. The sequence continues at coordinate 41,785 of DGAD01000037.1, read as the reverse complement.
GACCTGTACGCAGAACTTTGGAAAGATTTTGATGGCTCAAAAGAAGCCATTACACGTATTGTACAAGGAGTTCTTGGTTATGAAAGCAACTGGGATGGTGACCTTAATACAATCGCAAACATGACAAACCAGGTTGCAGATTATGTTGAAATGATATTAAACGAAGGAATGGAAGCAGTCATCAAAGCGATAAATGAGGTGAAATAGGTGAAGAATTTCATACAAATTCATGGTAATGATAATGTGATTATTGTCTTGGAAGATGTAGTTATAGGTGAATCCATAGAACACCAAGCAATACCGGTAACCTTTAAAGATGATGTGAAAAGTGGACATAAAGTTGCTTTGAAGCCGATAAAAGAAGGCGAGCCGATTATAAAATACGGTATGCCCATAGGAAAAGCAACCAAGGCGATAGCTGTGGGTGAACATGTACATACCCATAACGTAAAAACACAGTTGGATGATGTGTTAGAATATAAATATGAACCACATTTTCAAGATTTCTCAACCTTAGAAAAACAACGTGAAGTTAACGTATACGTACGTCCAAATGGAGAGATAGGTATTCGTAACGAACTATGGGTCATTCCGACGGTGGGCTGCGTTAACGGAGTTAGCAACCAGATTATTCAAGTATTTAAAGAGCGTATGCTTGACCAAGGTGTTCGCATTAAAGACTTGGAAAATATTGATGGAATCTTTGCATTTGGCCATAATTACGGATGCTCTCAAATGGGTGATGATCACATCAATACACGAAAAACACTACAAAATATTGTTAAGCATCCCAATGCCGGAGGAGTCCTTGTAGTAGGTTTAGGATGTGAGAACAATCAGATTGATGCATTTGAGCGTACACTGGGTGACTACAATAAAGAGCGGGTGAGCTTTTTGATATCTCAAGAAGTGGATGATGAGATTGAAGCCGGAGTGGAACGGTTAACCCAACTGTTTGAAAAAATGCGTATGGACAAGCGAGAACCTCAACCTATCAGTAAACTGCGCATCGGACTTGAGTGTGGAGGATCAGATGGTCTTAGCGGTATTACCGCCAATCCACTGATTGGAATGTTTTCAGATTATCTTATTCATCATGGGGGCACAACGGTGCTTACCGAAGTGCCGGAGATGTTTGGTGCGGAGACTATTTTGATGAATCGGTGTAAAGATGAAGCCATATTTGAAAAAACGGTGGAGCTGGTGAATGACTTTAAGAATTACTATAAACGTCACGATCAAGTTATCTATGAGAATCCATCACCAGGGAATAAAAATGGTGGAATTACAACCCTTGAAGATAAGTCTCTAGGATGTACGCAAAAGGCAGGAAGTAGTCAAGTCATAGATGTCCTAAAGCATACAGAGCGTATTTCTAAGCATGGATTAAACCTCTTAAGTGCACCGGGCAATGATGCGGTTGCAACAACTGCCCTTGGTATGAGTGGTTGCCAGATGGTTCTTTTCTCTACAGGTAGAGGAACACCTTTTGGTGGATTTATTCCAACGATGAAGATTGCAGCGAACTCGCGGTTGGCAAACCTTAAACCTAACTGGATTGATTTTAATGCAGGACGTTTAGTAGAAGGTGAGACAATGGATGCATTGCTGCATGACTTTATCGAGCAAATCATTGCAACTGCCAATGGACAATATGTGCGTCAAGAGGTAAATAATTATCGTGAAATCGCGATATTTAAATCAGGTGTAACCTTATAAAATTCAAAGATAGATTTTAATACCAAAACCAATACAAGGAGAAGAAAAAAATGAAAAAATTCTTAGATGAAAACTTTATGTTGAAAAATCCTACAGCGGTGAAGTTGTATCATGAGTATGCAAAGGATATGCCGATTATTGACTATCATTGTCACCTATCTCCCAAAGAGATTGCAGAGGATAAGACATATAAGAATATTACAGAAATTTGGCTTGGTGGAGACCATTACAAATGGCGTGTAATGCGTAGCTTTGGAATTACAGAAGATTTTATCACGGGTGAACAAGACGATTACCTAAAGTTTAAAGCGTTTGCAAAAGCGGTTCCATATACTATTGGTAATCCTATGTATCACTGGACCCATTTAGAATTGCAACGTTATTTTGGAATTGATACTTTGCTTTGTGAAGACAGTGCGGATGAAATCTGGGAAAAGTGTAATACGCTTTTAAATCAAGAAGACTTTAGCGCTCGTCATTTGATTAAGCGCTCGAATGTTGATGTGATTTGTACGACAGATGACCCGATTGACACACTTGAATATCACATGCAATTAGCAAAAGACCCATCCTTTGAAACAAAAGTCTATCCGACATATCGTCCGGACAAGAGCTTTAATATTGCTAATGAGACATTTATTCCTTGGATTAAAAGTTTGGAAGCGGTTGTGGGCTATGAACTTGACAGTATCCAAAAATTGTTAAAAGCATTAGAAGAACGTATCGATTATTTCCATGAAGTGGGATGCCGATTATCTGACCATGCACTAGATACGATTGAGTACAACACACCTTATGTAGAAGGAACAACAAAGATTGATTATACATTAGCAGACCAAGTATACAAAAAAGGATTAGTTGGCGACAAACTATCCGAAGAAGAAGTGGCAATACATAAAGGAATCGTATTAAACTTCTTAGGCAAAGCGTATGCTAAGCGTGGTTGGACAATGCAGATTCATATCGGAGCGCTTCGTAATAACAACCGACGTATGCATAAGGCATTGGGACCAGATACTGGATTTGACTCGGTTCATGATTCAACATTTGCCCCTGCTTTATCCGCATTGTTAAATGACTTAGATACTACAGATGAATTGCCAAAGACAATTCTTTATGTGCTTAATCCTCGCGATAACTATGTTATCGGTACGATGATCGGAAACTTCCAAGGTGGAGGAACAAAAGGCAAGATTCAATTTGGTTCCGGATGGTGGTTCTGTGATCAAAAAGAAGGTATGCAAGATCAAATGAGTGCATTGGCAAGTCTTGGTTTACTGAGTGCTTTTGTAGGCATGCTTACCGACTCAAGAAGTTTCTTATCTTATACACGCCATGAATACTTTAGACGTATCCTTTGTAACTATATCGGAGAGTTAGTTGAAAATGGAGAATATCCAAACGATGAAAAATTCTTAGGCCAAATTGTTCAAGACATTAGTTACAATAATGCAAAAGCATACTTTGGTCTATAAAATAAATCTCTTAAAGTGATTGTTTGCATGTGCATTTGTTAACAACCTTAGCTTACCTTGTGTAAGCTAAGGTTGTTTTTATTTTGTATAGCTATAATCTTGTGTGATAAAAATTAAATGTACTTTTAGGAACTAAAATGCTAGAATATTTAGTATAAGAATAAATTTATATGGAGGTATTCATGACACATAAACGCGGAGCGTTGGTATTATTTGTTGTCCTATTAATTACTATTTTTTTATCCTCAATGAATACTTACAGCGCGGACTTGCTAGATGGTCATACTCCACCGTTTTTTGAACAAATGAATAGAGAAACTGGATTGTCGAATATGTCCGTATCATCAATTATTCAAGATAAAGATGGTTTTTTGTGGTTTGGAACCCAAGGAGGACTTAATCGTTATGATGGCCGTGAGATGAAGGTCATACGTGATGATCCATTTAAAAAAGATGGATTAGTGCATAATTTAATTCAAACGATGACCTATGATGCTAAGCGTCATGAATTATGGATTGGAACCTATCAGGGTATTTCTTGCTATAATATTTATGAAGATACCTTTACAAATTATACTGTTGAGGAACACGGACTTTCCAATTCGGTTATAGTGAGTATAGCCATTGATGAGCAAGGGCTGGTTTGGATAGGAACGCTTGAAGGATTAAATGTGTTAAATCATGATACTCAGAGTGTACAAACCTATTTTGTTGATGGGGAAGTTGTCCGTTCAGTTTTTATTGCATCTAATAATGAGATATATTTAGGAACGCACAAGGGACTCCAAAAATTTGATCGAGAGCTCAATGAAGTTGTGTCTACACAAATAGCAATCGACGCTCCTGCTGTAATGCTTATTAGAGAATACGAAGAGGGGATATTAACATTAGGTCTTTGGGACAAAGGACTAATGAAGATAAATTTAGATACAGGAGAAACAAAACGAGTGAGCTTTTCAGATAATCGTATTTATGCATATATAAAAACGACAGATGGGGTAGAATGGGTAGGTACATGGGGAGGCGGGTTATATGCTATAGAGCTAGATGGTGAAATTACGCATTTTCCAGGAACAAGACCTGATAGTGATGTCCACCATTCAGTGATATATGCTTTGTATCAAGACACGAATGACATTTTATGGATAGGAACCAATGGTGGAGGAATTACTAAAGCTAATCCTTTAAAACGTAATTATGTTCGCATAAAGTCCCATAAAGATGTGGAAGACAGTTTAAGTCAAGGAAAGAACAACTTAGTGTTTCGAGATCGTTATGGACAATTGTGGACGGCAGTTTATAATCATGGGATTGAGCGAATTGATGAGACAATATTAACGACAGTAAAATATACTAAAGAGACGGGCCAACAATTAGGTGATAATGTAACTAGTTATATTGACCAACCTGGATGGCCATTACTTATTGGCTCATCGGAAGGAATCAGTTACTATGACATAGAAACTGATGCTTTTTATTCTTACGATATTCCGCTTCCAAAAGAGAACATAGTTTATTCTTTGGAGATAGATCATAAGAATCGTCTTTGGATTGGAACCTATCGGGAAGGTGTCTATGTTTATGATCCAAGAGATAAAAGTCTAACTAACTATCGTAGCGAAGGAGATCTAGACAAAGCCATTGCGGATAATTTAGTCTACAGTATACTAGCAGATGGACAAGGACGAATTTGGATTGGGACAAATAATGGGCTTAATCTCCTAGAACCAAAGGCTACAAACTTTAAAACATTTAAAGGGGAAAGGGAAGACCAACGTGAATTGGCAAATAATACTATACGCCAAGTTTTTGAAGATTCAAATGGAGACATATGGATAGCAACAGTGGGCGGTGGTATTTCAAAATACCAAAATGCTAGTCAACGTTTTATTACTTATGTTGAAACGGACGGATTAAGTAATAATTCTGTCGTAGGTATATTAGAAGATAATCATAGGCAACTTTGGCTATCAACACTTGACGGACTATCGATATTAAATTTAGACTCACACGAAATTTATACCCTACAACCAGAAGATGGAATTGGAGGATATGAATTTAATGCCGGACACTTTAAAGATGAAGATGGTAGTTTATATTTTGCGGGAGATCATGGAATTATCAACTTGCCTAGTGGAACCCAGCGTTTGAAAAATGGAACGCCTAAGCTTTATATTGATGGGGTTAGTATACTAGGGACCGCTTATCCAAATGCAATTCCCTTTTATAACGACATGGCATTACATTTAAGCCCTAAAGAAAATTTTATTAATATTAAGTTTATAGCATTAGATTATCATGCGCCTGAAAAAATACGATATTTTTATCGACTATTAGGACAAGACAGTAAGTTTATTGACAACGGCGTTTATAACCAAGCAGTTTTTTCGAATTTGAATCCGGGAAAGTATACCTTTGAAGTGTATGCAATGACTTCTCACGGTGTGAAAACAGATTACGCGCGTTTGGATTTTATCATTGCGAACCATTGGTATCAGACACCATATGCTTTTGCGTTTTACATACTGTTAATATTAGTTGTTATTTATATGTTGATGAAGGTTCACGAGCGTAATATTATGGAAGTAAAAAATTCGGAATTGAACCATATTAATTTGAAACTTTCTCAAGCGAATGCCCAACTTGAGAAACTAACAATTATTGATTCGCTAACAGGAGTATTTAACCGCCGTCATTTTGAACAAACCATTGAAGATCAGTTTAAATTGGCTGTGCGAGGGCGCTTGCCAATGGGCTTTATTATGTTGGATATTGATGATTTTAAAGCTGTGAATGATACGTATGGACATATTGTAGGAGATGAAATTATTATTCGAGTTGCAAATATAATTAACGATGTTTTACAACGAAGTACAGATTATGTGTATAGATATGGAGGCGATGAATTTTTAATCACACTTTATGATACCGATTTAAATGGTGTAAAAAAAATGGCAACACAGATAAGAGCAAGCTTTATTAGCCATCAGATGAATGCACAAGGCGATGTTATAAAAAAAATATCCTTGAGTATGGGCATCTATGGCGGGACTCCAAGTGTGGTGACTGAACCTGAATATTTTATAAAAAAAGCAGATGATGCTCTATATATTGCTAAAAAAGAAGGGAAAAATCGTGTGGTATATCAACATGAAGTTTTAGACTTATAATAAAAAATTACATTCAAAGAACTTAGGAGGAACATATGCGTGTCATTATATCACCTGCAAAGAAGATGAATAACAGCAGCGACATGGAATATACATCGTTGCCCATGTTTATTCAGGAGGCAGAAGCAATTTTTGAAACATTAAAAACGAAAAATTATACAGAGCTTAAAAAAATCTGGAAATGCAACGATAAAATAGCCACACAAAATAGTGAGCGCTTGATGCATACCCATATTCATAAAAATCTGATACCGGCGTTATTAGCCTATGAAGGACTTCAATACCAATACATGAAACCGAGTATATTTACCCATGAACAGTGGGCATATGTGAATAAGCATGTGCGGATTTTAAGTGGGTTATATGGCGTTCTTAGACCCTTGGATGGGATTGTTCCTTATCGACTTGAGATGCAGGCAAAGTTGGAAGTTCAAGGAAAAAAAGACCTATATGCTTTTTGGGGTCAGCGTATCCATGAGGCGATTTATCAAGAGACGGACTTAGTTATTGATTTGGCATCAAATGAATATAGCCAATGTGTCCGTCAAGGCTTAAAACCTGGTGAACAATACGTACAGTGCGTCTTTGCAGTTAGAGTTCAAGAGACATTAAAAGTAAAAGCAACATGGGCGAAGATGGCTAGGGGCGAGATGATTCGCTACATGGCAGAAAATAACTGTCAAAGCCTTGATCAACTTAAAGGCTTTTCGGGGATGGGCTATGTGTATAATGAAGAAGCTTCAGATAAAGAGCATCTTGTTTTTGTAAAAGAGACTTAAATAATAGGCAAAAAACATAATGTTAAGAGGGATTGAGTAAAATGCAAATTAATCGATTGTTTGAAATTGTATATATATTGCTTGATAAAGAGACGGTAACGTCGAAAGAGCTTGCCAAACGTTTTGAGGTGTCGACACGAACGATTTTTCGTGATGTTGAGACCTTGTCAGCAGTTGGAATCCCTATTTATATGAAAAAAGGGCGAGGAGGAGGCATCTCGTTACTTCCGAATTATATTTTGAATAAAGCTGTTATCACAAATGATGAAAAAGACGAGATTCTGTCTTCTCTAAAAGCGCTTAAGACAATTGATTTTAGTTCAAAAGCAAATACGCTAAGTAAGTTGGACAGTCTATTTGGAGAGTCAGATACGGACTGGATAGAAGTGGATTTTTCAACATGGTCTAATGCAACCAATGAAGCAGAAGTTTTTCACTTGCTTAAAGAGGCTATTATAAAAAAACAAGTTATCGGATTTTCCTATGCCAGTGCAAAAAAACAGACGATTTCTCGAGAAGTAGAACCCTTAAAACTTTGTTTTAAAGGTGGTGCTTGGTACCTTTATGGATATTGCCGTTTACGAGAAGATAATCGTTTTTTTAAGCTTCGGCGTGTACGTGACCTGAAGGTTAAGCCGGAGCATTTTAAGCGAAAAACACCATCACAGATTTTTTCAAAACAAGAAGTATTTGAAGAGGAGTTTGTGACCCTTGTGTTGAAGTTATCAAAAAAAATGGCGTATCGGGTGTTTGATGAATTTGAAGAGTATGAAGAACAAAGTGATGGCAGCTACCTTGTAAAAATCAAGTATCCTAAGGGCGAATGGATTTTTCAGTATATTATCTCCTTTGGACATTATTGCGAAGTGATAGAACCTAAGTTCATTCGACAAGAGATACAAAAAGAATTTAAAAAAATAATGCAACTTTATACATAATATGACACATAGCTGTCATATATACAAGAGTATAATGACCTTATGATTGATACATTAATTGGAAACTAATGGAAACATCAATCAAAATAGCAATCAAAACATATAAAAAACATGGAGGTCATATGATGAAGTATGAAATTGTAAATCTTGAGGAAAAAAAAGTTGTGGGCGTTAGTGCGCTAACAAGCAATAGCGATCCAAAAATGCAAGAAACGATTGCAAGTCTTTGGGAAAAGCTGTATCAGCAAGGTGTTTATGAAACTATTGACAATAAAATCAATACGCATGCCATTGGTTTATATTCAGATTATTCAAAAGAACAATATTGTGTCACTGCAGGTATTGAAGTATCAAAAGTAGGGAATGAAGAGTTAACAGTAAAAACGATTCCGGCAGGTAAATATGCCAAGTTTTCAATCCATGGACATATGGTGGAAGCGGTACAAAAAGCTTGGAGCGAAATATGGGCTATGGAATTAGAACGAAGCTTTACAGGAGATTTTGAAGAATATCTTAACGCAGATTGGGAAAATGCAGATATTGATATTTATATTGCATTAAAAGGATAAAGATATGAGAGCGACAACGAAAAAAGAATTAATGGATAGTGCAAAAACCAATTATGAACAATTAAATACGCTCATTGATACAATGTCAGACGAAGCCCTCTTGACACCTTTTGATTTTTCGAAAGATGAAAAGAAAAAAGAGGCGCATTGGAATCGGGATAAGAATCTTAGAGATATTTATATACATTTATTTGAATGGCATCAGTTACTCTTAGTCTGGGTTCAGGCGAATGTAAAAGGTGAGGCGCAAGCTTTTTTGCCGGCACCATATAATTGGAGAACCTATGGTAAAATGAATATAGAGTTTTGGGAGCGCCATCAAAAGACCGCTCTTGAATCGGCCAAATCCATGTATGAACAATCACATGCACAAGTTATTGATTTAGCCGACACATTTTCAAATGACGAACTGTTTTCTAAAGGTGTCTTTGACTGGGTTGGTCAAAGTACATTGGGGTCTTATTTTGTTAGTGCGACATCAAGTCACTATAACTGGGCGATCAAAAAATTAAAGGCGCATATGAAGCGGATACATCAGTAAAATAATCATCATATACCTTTGCAAGGCAAGTCCACCAATAAGATTTGGTTAAATGTGCATAACTTTCCTTGCGTAAGGTATCGATGTGTATAATTGAATCAATCATTTTTGTATATAATTCTTCCTCTGAAGCATAAAAGAGTGAAGAATTTTTTTTGTCATTATAAAGCTCGGGATAGCTTAAACGTCTAGGCAAAAGTGGGGTAACCCCATAGGCGATAGCTTCCATAACACTGATGCCAAAAAAATCGTGAATTGAAGTAACAGGAAGTAGATCGGCGCGTCGAAGCCGCTGCTGATAAGCCTTAGTGCTAAGGTGACCTTGAGCCACTATATTATCGCGTAGTTGATGTAATGGCTCTTGATATGTGCGCAAAGCTTTTTCATTGGATTCACCTAAAAAAGCAAGGTTAAAAAGATAGCCTTCATTTTTTAGTCGAACTAAGAGCTTAAAAAAACTATCCGGATTTTTATCGTATTCTAGCCGGTGATTCCATAGAATAAGCGGAGGACCCTCCCTAGTTTGGTCAGGATAAGGGACCGTTTCTAAAGGTGTAATGCCGACAGGCATGATAACTGACTTTTCTTTTAAATTCTCCAGCGTCTGATGTGGATAATCAGGCATCTTCCCTAAGGTCTCACAGATGCCATCCAAAAAAGAGCGGCGATTATACTCGGAGTTGAACATGATAAAGTCGGAAGCGAGGGCAGAAAGATAGTTCATCATACCGTAGTTGACATCACGCCCTTTTTTTTTATCTTCGCTGGCGTCTTGCCAAGGATAGGCAAATTGATTTTCATGGAAGTACATACCAATAGGAACCTTGATATGATGGCGACATAAAGCAAGAAACGTGGTCAAGTCAAGCATGTCAGAGACTAGAATCAAGTCAACAGGTTTGGTATAAGCCAAAAACTCTTTGGCTAAAGTAACAGCGCCTCCATACATTCTCCATTTCCAAAATTTGGCGTCCATTGACAACACATCTAAGTGATGCTGTGAGTATTTTTTAAGTTGTTCATACCATGCTTTATGTGAACCGCCGAAAAAAGGTTCAATATATAAAATATTCATAATGCCTCCATTAAGATTTTTCCTTATCATATCATAGGTAGGATGTGGCGGGCAATATACATAAAGAAGAAATAGACAAAAGTAACACTTGGGTGACAAATGGTGTTGACAAAACGAAAAAATGGGTATATTATATAAAAAACAACATTTGTAATACAAGTGTTACAAATGTAACAAATAAGAAATGGAGGAGAAACATGAAAAATTCAATGACAACACATAGGATGAACCACATTTTTCAACCGGATGGAAAAGCATTTATAATGGCCATGGATCATGGCGCCAATTTTAATGTACTTCCGGCGATGAAAGATGTTGGAAAAATCATTCAGGATGTGGCTTCAGCAGGAGCCGATGCATTTTTAAGTACCGTCGGAATGGCAGACAAGTTTTCAGAGTGTTTTTTGGGCAAAGGAATTATTTTAAGAATTGATGGGGGGGTTTCGTATCTTGGAGATCGAAAGCATCCGATGCAGATTGTTGCAACGGCTGAAGATGCCCTTCGATTAGGAGCTGATTCAGTTATTACGATGTCATTCCCAGGGTCGGTTTTTGAAAATGAAGTCCTTAGTAATTTACAAAGGGTCGTGCTTGATTGCCATAAATGGGGGCTACCAGTTACAGCCGAAGCGCTCCCAAGAGGTTTTGAACCGGCAGATGATTCTAGGACACCTGAAAACGTCACCTTTGCTTGTCGCCAAAGTGTTGAACTCGGTGCAGATATTGTCAAAACTGTGTATACAGGAGACCAAAAAAGCTTTTCAGAATTAACACAAAGTGTATATGCACCGGTCGTTATACTGGGAGGCGCAAAGAAAGTACCGGAAAGAGAGTTGTTACAAGAAATCAAAGATGCCCTAGAAGCTGGAGCTTCAGGAATTGCCATGGGACGTAACATATGGGGGCATGAAAATCCGGTAGGCTATGCATCAGCCATTGCCAAGCTCATTCATGAAGAATGTAGCGTTGAGACCGCTTTAAAAGAAATGAATGTTAAATTTGCTACGTAGAGAGGAGCCTATTATGGACACATACAAAGTTGCTGTTTTAGAAGATGAAAAGAAAATAGTTATTCATGAAGCACAAATGAAAAAACCAGAGAAAAAGCAAGTACTCATTCGTGTTGCCTCTTGTGCAATATGTACTTTAGAACAACGCGTGTACTCAGGGGTAATGAAAAAATATCCATTTGCAGGAGGTCACGAAGCAGCCGGGATAGTAGAAGCTGTAGGAGAAGGCGTTAAACAAATAAAAAAAGGAGATAAAGTAGCCGTTCGACTATTAAATTCTTGCGGAGAGTGCTATTACTGTAGAAATGGACATGAAAATCAATGCGTTGTCTCATTTATTGCCGCAACACAAGAGATTGCCATGGGACCTGGAGGATTAGCGGAATACATGATGATTGATGCAGAAAATGTATATAAGATGGCGGATGAATTGCCATTATCTTATGCTGCTTTAGCGGAACCTCTAGCATGTTGCGTTCACAGTATTGAAAATGGAAAGATTAATCTTGCAGATGATGTGGTCATTGTAGGAGCCGGAATTATGGGGATTTTTCATGTTCAGTTGGCAAAGCTTCGAGGAGCAAGGGTAATTGTTGCAGAGGTTGATGATAATCGCCTTGAAGTCGCAAAAAAAATGGGCGCTGATGTGATTATCAATTCAAGTCAAGAAGACCCTGTTGAGCGAATAAAGCAATTGACAGATGGAAGAGGCGCTGATGTCGTTTTTTGTACAGCGGCAATTCCTGAGGTGGCAAGTCAAAGTGTAGATATGGCAGGCAAATTAGGCAGAGTCGTGTTCTATTCTTCCTTCCATCCCAACAACCCCATTGAAATCAATCCTAATAAGATTCATTCAGCAGAGACAATTATCACAGGTTCTGTTAACCCTCAAAGAAAAGACTTTTTAGTTGCGACCAAACTCTTATCCAATGGGTTAATTGACGTATCAGAATTGATTTCAGAAACATATACATTAGATAACATAGAAGAAGCTTTTCATAAGGCAATTGACCCCTATACATATCGAATTATTGTGAATTGCAACATATGATGACAAAAAAGCAATGAAAGGGTTTGCATTCTGAATGTGTATTCAGTAAAATTATATCTATCAAGTAAAAGAAAGGCAGGATGGGTATATGAATAAACAAAAATTATCTCAAGAGCAGACGCGTGAATATATCAGAGTTGCAAATTATTATTATAAAGCTAGTTTTACACAAGATGAAATTGCAAAAAAAATGAACATATCCAGACAAAAAGTTAATCGCATTATTCGCGATTGTGTAGATGAAGGTATTGTTGAAATTAAGATTGCAGCACTAGACAATGCGAATATTGATATTGAAATGCAGTTAGAAAAAATGTATAACTTGAAAGCGGTTCGTGTTATTGATAATGTAATAGATCGAGAAAGTCATACAGAGCTGGGTGTTGCGGCAGGACAATACCTCTCAGAAATCATTCGTAACGGAGACATCATCGGATTTTCTAGAGGTAGATGTACCTCAGCATTAGTGGATAATATGCCACTAGTTAACAAGAGCAATTTGACAGTGACCCAACTACTCGGTAGTGAGAATAGAGATCATCGACATATTAAAGTAGATGACATTGTCTATCGATTCTCAGAAAAGTTACATGCATCAGCGACCATGCTTTATGCACCTGTAATTGTTCAGGATAAAGAGTTGAAGTCGTCAATGATGAAAGAAAAGTACTTTGGCGAAGCATATAAGGTCATTAAATCTTGTGATATCGCTATTGTTGGTATTGGTTTGGCCAAAAATCAGTGGAAGCATATATCAGAGCTTTATGATGATGAAGAACAACTCAGTACTGATGTAGCAGGTGAAGTAGCAACACATTTTTTTGATAAAGATGGGAAGGCTATTGATACTCCGTTTAGAGATCGTATTATTTCTATTGCATTAAAAGACTATTTGAATATTCCTACGCGTATTGGCGTTGCTGGTGGAAGCGACAAGGCACATGCTATACGTGCAGCAATAAAAGGTGGATATGTGAATGTTTTGGTTACGGATTTAGAAACTGCACATTTTTTGAGGAATAATCAAGAATAGTCTATATGTGCAAAGCGCATAGGCTATTCCTACAAAAGAAAGGAGAGCGTGACAAACAACTTGCGTTTGTCATCACAAATGTCTATGCCGGAAAATAATCAAAATGGAACTCTTGGACTAACTACCTGTGTAACTATGATCGTCGGAGGAATGATAGGAAGTGCTATCTTTTCATTAACAGGATTAACAATTTATAATGCAGGACCTTCGGCTATTTTTAGCTGGGCAATTGCAGCTGCCATTATGCTATGTTATGGGCTTATAGTAGCAGAACTTGCTACTATCTACCCCAAATCTGGAGGTGTCTTTGTCTTCCCATCAAAAGCCCTAGGGAAGAAAAAAAGTACCGGAGCTTTTTGGGGCTGGATATCAACATGGGGATACATTAATGCCAACATTGTAGCGGTTGCTTTTGCAGCAATATATGTAGGCACCTATTTAGGCGTGGGTTTCCCAATATTTGCCAACAAACAAATCCTTCTGGCCATTATCTCAATTGTGATTATTTTTATTCTTAACACGATAAAATTTTCAGTTGCCGGAAAAGCAAACACAATATTAGTTATTATATTAGCTGTTACATTACTCATCTATGCTGGAAGCGCATTGTTTTCAGGAGAGTGGAGTACACAGATGCTGACCCCGTTTTTTGAACAAGGAACCGCAGGCAGAACAGGATTTCTTGCAGCCGTTCCTACAGCAATGGTTGGATACGGATCTATTGTTGCCATTGCTTTTATGGTATCCGAAGTAAAAGATCCAAACAAAAATGTTCCAAAGTCTATCTTTATTGCTATGAGCATCGTATTTACACTCTATTTTCTAGTCATATTCTCAACGGTAGGTTTAATCTCGGCACAATTCCTAGAAGAAAATCCAGGGATGCGTTTTATACCGCTTTATGCAGCATCCTTTACAAAATTAATGGCGATACCATGGCTTGCAAAAGTCATCTCTATTTCTGCGGTAGCGGCGTTGCTGACGACGATGCTCGTTGTCATGGCTCTGACTTCAAGAGCACTTGCAGCAACAGCAGAATCTGGAATTTTACCTCAAAGATTAGCAAAAAATGGAAAAACAGGAACGCCCATCTATGCTACGACAGTGATTGCCATACTAAGTATGATTATCTCATGTTTTCCACAATTCACATCGGAAATCGTAGGGCTTGCTGCCATATTTGCCTCATTGACCATTATCATAAACTGTATTTCACTCATACAAGCCCGTCAAAAAAATGCATATGTAAAAGGGAACTTTAGAGCGCCGGGAGGAATATTCTTGCCTGTGATTGCATTAGTAATTATCGTTGCCTGTTATATCCCAAATATTGTGCAAGGGGGATGGAAATTGTGGGGCTACACATTAGGGTGGTATGCAATTGGACTGTTGATCTATTATTCTAGAAAAAAGAAAAACTTAAATTTCTAAAAAGGAGCTGCTATGAATCATACATATAAAATGGAAAAAGATAAAAACACCTGTATAGTTGTTGGACAATTTGCATCAATGCATAGAGGACATAAAGCTCTAATAAAACATATGGTGAACATTGCGCATGAGAAGCAATTAAAGCCTGTGGTTGTAAGTTTATATAATAAAGACAAAAAGTCGGTTTTATTGACAGAAGAAGAAAAAGCGTACTTAGTTAAACATCTAGGGGTAGAACTATTTATTTCAAAAGAAGCGTCATTAGAGGCAATCTTAAAAGATTTAGATGTAAAGATGCTAGTAACAGGGGGAGACAAGAGTTTAGAAAAAATTGCTCAAGAACATCAAGTGGATGTAGAGCTAGTGGAGACCGTAAAGCATGAAGGAAGTGCCATCACGAATGCTTGGGTAGAAGAAAGTTTTGAAAGCTGTGATTTTGAGCTATTTAAAGCACTTTGCGGACATCCATATTTTATGATTGGGTTTGTAGAGCATGGAAAAGCGTTAGGAAGAACCGTAGGTATGCCGACGGCAAATCTAGGCGTCTGCGCTGAAAAAAGACATCCAAAAGAAGGGGTTTATGCTACGTGCACAGAGATAGAAGGAGAGAAGTTTAAAGGACTTACCAATATTGGCGGACGACCAAGTGTTGATAATGATAAGAGGATTACGATTGAGACCTACCTTCTTGACTTTGCAAGAGACCTCTATGGACGTAGACTAGTCTTAGAGACGCACTTTTTTATCCGAGGCGTAAAGAAGTTTTCGGGATTGGAAGAAGTTCAAAACCAGGTTCAAAAAGATTTGGACCAGACGCGCGCTTTTTTTGATAGCCACTAATCATAGAAAGGGGAAAAGATGCAAAAAATCACTAGAATACATATGCCGGACTTTGTTGTAGGGCGCGGAGCGCTAACGTTTATAAAAAGCTTGGGCAAGAAGAAAATAGGAATAATACGCGGCGGGAAAAGCTATACGAGCGATGTAGAACAAACGATTGAACAAAGCGTTAAAGCACTTGAAGGAGAGTATTGCATCTTGGCCCAAATTAGTGGCGAACCTTGTGCGCAAGATATATTCAAGCACATGGAAAAAGTCAGGCAATTTCAACCGGATATGATTCTTGCTATCGGCGGAGGCAGTGTGCTAGACACGGCAAAAGCCATACACCTATTCTATGAAAACCCGACACTAACATTTGAGGAAGCGCTGATACCGTATTCCCTACCGCCCCTTGGGAAAAAAGCTATACATGTTGCAGCACCTACAACAAGTGGAACGGGATCAGAAGCAACCTCGGTAGCGGTTTTTATTGATGAAGCATCAAAGACAAAAAAACTGATGCTAGATCCCGGACTAATTCCTCATTACGCAATTATTGATGCCAATCTTACAGATACGCTTTCGGATGCACTATTCATATCAACAAGCATGGATGCGCTGACCCATGCTATTGAAGCAAGTGTTGCTACCAATGCATCAGAAATGATAAAAAGTATTGCATTAGAAGCCGCAGTAGATATTATAGAGAATCTAACAAGCGCTCTTGCACCAAAAAGTCATAAACAAAAAGCGGCAAGAGAAAAAATCCATGTTGCAGCAGCTTTAGCCGGTGTTGCAATTACAAACGCTTGTACCGGCATTGTCCATTCCTATGATCACCCCGGGGCAATGTATCAAATTGGACATGGACAAATCTGTACACTGATGCTTCCCTATGCCATAAAAATCTGTGATGAACAAAAAGAGTATGCGACGTTGGCGAAGCGACTTGGTTATCAAGGGACGACACAAGAACTTACAAGACATCTTATACAGCATATATTTGCCCTAAAACAAGAACTGCAATTACCCCTTACTTTTCAAGAACTGGGTATTGAACGAGAGGACTACTTTTCCCATGTGCAGACATGGGCAACTCAGTCACTCGACGCATTTGCAACACGTGTATCCCCGGCGAACATGACCAAGGAAAAGGGCGTAATGTTTTATCGAATGTGTTATGAAGGAATAGACAATTAATGTATAGGTAGTACAAACAAGACAATTATCCGATAGATAAGCAATGGTTAAAGTCCTCCATTGCTTATCTGTTTTTTTGTGTTTTATTGCTTATTTGACACAAAAGTTGCTAATCGATGTGGTTTTGATGTATAATATTAAAATGGTTTTTGGAAAGCCTCTAAGAAAAAAGTAAAGAAAGGAAGGAAATATGAAAAATATACGTATAATATTTCTAACTATACTCGTGATGACGTTATCGATGACCATCATTAGTGCACAGGAGACAAGCCAAGAAACACAAGAGGAATCAATTCTTGAAGAAGATATACAAACAGAGATAGACGAAGCAGCAACAGAAGAAGTAGCAGCAGACGAAGCAACAACAGATGAAGCAGCAACAGACGAAGCAGCAGAAGAAGTAGCAGCAGACGAGAACTCGGAAGATTCAAAGGATGGAGTGCTGGAGTCAGAGGAAGTACCGGAGTCGGAGGAAGTATCTATAACAGAAGAGGTGCCGGCATTTGTTGGAGTAGAAGAATTATCAGAGGCGTATCAAGTTGAACTGGATGCGGCAACACAAGAAGGCTACATGCCGATTGATATTTTGATTCAACGTGGATATTTGAAGATGGATGTAGATGCATTTATCTATATGGATACGACATATGTTTCGCTAAGACCTGTAGCAGAAGCTTTTGGTTTGACAGATATTATGTGGGATGAGGAGAATTTAGTTGCAACCGTATCAGGTCGTGGACATACTTTACAATTCTTACTTAATACATCAGATGTTGTTGTCAATGGACAGGTTCAGTCGATAGGATCACCTATCGTACTTTTTGAAGAACGCATGATGGTTCCGTTAAAGTTTTTTACAGAACTATTGGATTTTGAAGTTATTTGGGATCAGACATACTATACAGTGGGATTGATACATCCAACGATTAAGGTTGATGCCAAGTATATGGATAATCGCTTTTATACATATGATGAACTGCAGAATTTTGCTAAGTTAGTTATGCTTGAATCAGGAGACACAAGCTATGAAGTACATCATGGGGTTGCAAGTGTTGTTATGAATCGCATGTCCCATAAGTATTTTGGAAGCTCTGTGGATGGTGTGATTTTTAATAGAGAGTGGGCGGTACAGTTTCCACCTGCACATAAATCAAGCTTT
Source organism: Clostridiales bacterium UBA4039 (assembly GCA_002382805.1). Classification (GTDB taxonomy): domain Bacteria; phylum Bacillota; class Clostridia; order Lachnospirales; family Vallitaleaceae; genus UBA1351. Next base: position 23,813 of record DGAD01000037.1, on the reverse strand, counting down.
GATGAAACCAAACCGAACGAAAAAGCTATTAAAGCAGTAAAATATACATTGCGAGGACAAAATTCTGTCGATACGTGTATATTTTTTAATACACGACCATTTAAAGGGAAAACGATATATAAAGTGGTTGATGGAGTCTATTTCATGAAAGACTAATTCAATACACTGGGTTATAACCGGAGGATTCTATGAATATGGAAACAAGAGAACGTGAACATGAACAGCAACGGCTTAATTATGTTCATCAGCAAATTCAACAAGAGATACAGGTAACTGAGGATAAAGTAATTGAGCAAAAAGAATCCTTAAAAGAGATTAACAAGAATATGCTGTCAGAGTTTAAATTTGAGACAGAATCTACAGTGGACCTTGAAGGTGCGGCAGTCTTGCATCAGTATCAAACCATGGGACAAAATATTGAAAATGCCATGGAGTATCAGATGCAACGACGCCGACAACTGGATAATCTCCAAAAGTCAGCATATTTTGCAAAGATTAATTTTATAGAAGAAGGCTTAGATGAAGAAGAGATCTACATTGGTTCTGCATCCTTAGTGGACAAGAATAAATACGAATTCTTGATCTACGACTGGCGTGCGCCTATATGTAGTCTTTTTTATGATTATGAAGAAGGCAAGGTCTCTTATCAAGCACCTTCAGGAACTATTCACGGGGAAATTTTAAACAAGCGACACTTTAAAATTGAGTACGATACAATTAAATATATGTTTGATTCAAGTATTAATATTATGGACGATATGCTAAAAGAAGCGTTAGCAAAAAGTACAGATGATAAGATGAAAACAATCATCACGACGATTCAAAAAGAGCAAAATGCCGTTATTCGTGATGAAAGCTCTGACGTTCTCGTCGTAAGTGGGGCAGCAGGGAGTGGTAAAACATCCATCGCGCTACATCGAATTGCGTATCTTTTATATAAAAATCGTGAGAAAATAATAGCTTCAGATATACTTATTTTTACGCCGAATGATATTTTTAGCGATTATATCTCCCATGTACTTCCTGAGCTGGGTGAAGCCAATGCAGAGACGATTACCTTTAGTGACTATATCCAAGACAATCTGGGACGAACAGATCACACAACAGAACAGTTACAGATTGAAGGGGAATATGAACAACCGATATTAGTGTCTAGATGGCATTCGATTGAATCGTATTATGCCCAGATGGAATATTTGCTCACCCCAGGAATAGATCATGATACAGACCGACGCATTCAAGAACTGAAGATAAAATCATCGGTGGAGTTTATTCAAGCACTTAATAGATTCATTGATAAAATTGAAGCTCAAGATGACTTTTTTAAAGACATCTTCTATGAAAAGCAAGTCATCTTGTCGGCGGATGAGATTCGCCAAGCGTATAATGATTGCGCAGGTGTGATAAAATGTTCATCGAGATTATTACAAGTTAGAAATCGACTGATGTCTAAACTACAAGCGGTTCGTCAAGCTGTTGCATACCGATATGAACAAGATTTGCTGAATGCGGATACATATTACACCAAGCGTGAGATTAAGAAGAAAAAAATAGCCTATCTTAAAAAACAGTTTAAACCCATTACCCGTCAAATCCGAAAAATGACTTCATTGGATTTATTAGACTTGTATAATAGCTTTTTAACTGAACAAAATATGGTGCAAGTGGGAACAGATTTGTACTTTGAAGATGCATTGGCTATTTTATACATGAAGGGGCGGTTGGACCGCATCAAGGAAGTACATAAAGTTAAATATGTATTCATAGATGAAGCCCAAGATTATACATTATTACATTATCAAATTATTAAGCTTATCTATGGGCATGCAAAGTATACACTTTTAGGAGACCCAAATCAAAGCATTCATCCCTACATGTCATCAAATGTCAGTGGTGATATTGAAGATTTTCTCGGAAAAGAACCCAAGCATATTCGTTTGGAAAAAACGTATCGTTCCACACAGCAAATTAGTGCTTTTTGCCATGAAATTTTAGGAAAACCTGTGGCAGAAAATGCTTTACGTGATGGAAAAGAGCCTATGGTGGCCTCAGTGGAATCAGAGGCGAAGCTTCGCCAGCTCCTCCTAGAGAAAATTCAAGAAAATAAAGCGGACGGCTATCGCTCTGTTGCGATTATAGGTAAGACAAAAGAACACGCACGTCAGATTCATGAACTGCTAGGTTCGCATGATACCATAGGACTTTTGGATAATGAAGAGCAAATGTATAAAAAAGGGACTATTGTAATTCCTAGTTACTTAGCAAAGGGATTAGAGTTTGACTGTGTATATGTAGTAACAGATCAATTATACCACTATCAACAAGAACGTGAAAAGCAATTGTATTATACTGTATGTACACGGGCATTGCATGAATTATCAGTGATTAGTGTAAAAAAGTGATTAGTTACAGAAAATTATTTAAAAAATATGTAAATTAGAGTATAATTAGAATATAAGGAAGGAATATTATGGCAAAATTATTTTTTAAATACGGAACGGTTTTTTCGGCAAAATCGTTAAATTTAATTGCAACAGCACATAATTATGAGACGCAGGGGAAAAAAGTCTTACTTATGATTCCAGGCATGGACACACGAAGTGGCGGATATATCTCAACCCGTGCCGGTTTTAAAATGGAAGCAGAGATTATTCAAGATTCTACCAATGTCCTTGATGTTTTTTATGAACATATTAAGCAACATGAAAAGATTGACTGTGTCTTGGTCGATGAAGTTCAAATGATGACAAAAGAGCATGTTAATCAGCTTCGCGAGATTACACTAACCTATAATACGCCGGTGATTTGTTATGGATTGCGCGTAAGCTATACGTTAGAACTTTTTGAAGCATCTAAACAATTATTAGCCTTAGCAGATAAGCTAGAAGAGATTAAGACGGTGTGCTGGTATTGTAACAGTAAGGCAACACATAATTTAAAGCTTGTCGATGGCACTCCGGTTTATGAGGGGAATCCGATTGATATTGGCGGACTGGAAAAATACGTTCCGGTGTGTTATAAACATTATGCCCATCCTTTAAACTAACTGCATTCGCATCATTAAGGAGGAATGACCTATGATTAAAAACTATGTCATTGATACCAATGTAATGATTCATGATCCTAATTTTTTGCACAGCTTTGAAGATAATAATATTATCATTCCGATTCTGGCGATTGAAGAATTGGACAATCTAAAGACGCGAGAAGGATCCGTAGGCTTCTCGGCACGAAAAGTTGCCAAAGAATTACAGGTTTTGATGCAACAAGGTGATATTCAAAAAGGAATTCCTTTAGATACAGGAGGGACATTACGCGTTGAATTAAACCACTTGGATACAACCATTTTTCCTAATGGTATTGATACAACCAAAAATGATACCAAAATTATTGCAGTGACAAAAAATCTTGAGATGGTCGAAAGTATACCGACAATTTTGGTGACAAAAGACCTCTATATGAGTATTAAAGCCAAAAGCTTAGGTGTAGAAGTTCAAGACTATCAAAATGATAAAATCATGACCGATGAAATCTATAAGGGATATCTCGACTATGCGATGACATCTCAAGAAATCGATCAGATTTATGCCGAAGGCCTTGCGCTGCCGGAAGAATTACAAGGCAAAGTTTATCCGAATGCATTTTTAGATATAAAAAGCACCACCAAATCAGGACATGAAGTGCTTACGCGTTTTGATGGAGAAAAACTTGTGCCCTTAAAATATACCAATGAAAAGGCCTGGGGATTAACACCGCTTAATAGAGAACAGAAAATGGCTTTTGAATTATTAATGGACCCAGATATTCACTTTGTAAGTATTGTCGGTGGTGCAGGTTCAGGAAAGACCATTTTGGCAACGGCGATTGCTCTCCAAAATGTCATTGAAAATAATCAATATCGCAAGATTGTATTTGTAAGACCCGTTGTTGCGGCGGGAAGTGATATCGGATACCTTCCGGGAGATGAGCGGGAAAAACTCCGACCGTGGATGGGAAGTTTTTATGATGCGATAGAAAACCTCACCGATATCAAAGAAACAACGAAAGACGGGGTATCAATGGAACGTAGCTTTGCCGTTGAATCCTTTATTGAACAATATCGTCAACGAGGTATCATCGAGACGAAAACATTTACCTATATGCGGGGAAGAACATTTACCAATGCACTAGTCATCGTTGATGAAGCCCAAGAGATTACACCTCATGTAGCCAAACTCATGTTGACCCGTGCCGGAAAAGAATCCAAATTCGTCTTTTTAGGCGACCCTTCAGATAATCAGATAGACAATCACTATGTTGACTCAAAATCCAATGGCTTAATATACACTGTGGAAAAAATGAAACCATATGATATCACAGGTCATGTAACACTTAAGCGCGTGGAACGTAGTCCACTCGCCAAAGTGGCAGAACAAGGCATGTAGATGCGTTGCTAAAAGAAATGAGGGAAAAACATGGATGAAAAGTATATTCGAGAAAAGTTTATCCGTATTAATGACGGACGACATCAACGTCAGAGCCTAATAGAAAAGAAGCAATTATTAGAAAAACAGCAGATGGTTTTAGATGCGAAGGAAGAATTACTCTACACAAGCCTTCTTGAGGAAAAAAGAGATGTCGCAGAGCTTGAAGATATGACGTTTTCTTCCATAGTTAATGAGCTACTTGAAAAAAAAGTAGAAAAACTGGCACAAGAACAAGAGGATTTATACGTTGCAACGCTTCAATATGAAAAGCTAAAAGATGAGCAACAACGTATTGCCAATGCCATCTTAGAAATTGATAAAAAACTATGTGCGTATGTATCGATTGAACAAGACTATGAAGAGCTTTTGAATGAAATTGTCCTGACAACAGATGAGGACACGTCGCTAAAAGTTCAACAACTGCGACAAATGTTTAATCAGGCGTATCAGTATGAAAAAGAAAAGCGAGCTATGCGAGAAGTTGTCAGTGAAGGAGAATGGCTTATTACAGAAGTTAATGTGGCCAAAGAAAATCTTCAAAATGCCAGAACGTATTGGGAAAAAGTTAAGGAGGGGCACCGTTTAAGTGTCATCCAAGAATACAATCACATTGATGAGGCACAGCATATGGTCAATAAAGTTCAATGGGGACTTCGAAAATTTCACAATGCACTTAATCGTATAAAGCTTTATAATGACGAAGAAGTCAAACACTTTTTAGCGATGCCGGATGAATGGATTCGAAAAGCATTTAGCGAGAGTACTTTTAACGATGGAATCGAAAGTTTTATGTCTTCATTAAGTTTGTTGGTCGTTGAGATTCTAGAGATTAATGAAGTACTTCGCCAAGAGATTAATCAAGAAGATGAAAAAATCGAAGGCATTCAAAGACGTATTGAAAGAATTTTAAGTGAGACTTAAACGGTTGTTGAATTATTAACAGTTTTCATGTATAATTCTTCTCAGATAAAGCTTAGTTTGACAGCTGAGTTAGGTAAGGTAACTAGGCAGTTTTTAAATAAATGAAATAAACCATAAAACGGAGGTAGTTCAATGTTAGTATCAGCAGCAGAAATGCTCAAAAAAGCAAAAGCAGGAAAGTATGCAGTAGGACAATTTAATATCAATAACCTTGAGTGGACAAAAGCAGTTTTAGAGACAGCACAAGAAAATAATTCACCCGTTATCCTTGGCGTATCTGAAGGAGCAGGTAAATATATGGGGGGCTATGCAACCGTTGTAGGAATGGTTAATGGGATGATGAAAGAATTAAACATTACAGTTCCTGTTGCTCTTCACTTAGACCATGGTAGTTATGATCATGCATTTAAAGTTATCGAAGCTGGATTCTCATCAGTAATGTTTGATGGTTCTCACTATGACATCGAAGAAAACATCGAAAAAACAAAAGAAATCGTTAAAATTGCTCATGAAAAAGGTATCTCTGTTGAAGCAGAAGTTGGTTCAATCGGAGGAGAAGAAGACGGTGTTGTCGGATCAGGAGAGATTGCAGATCCTAATGAATGTAAGCGTATTGCTGACTTAGGTATCGACTTCTTGGCAGCAGGTATTGGTAATATCCATGGTAAGTACCCTGAAAACTGGCAAGGACTTAGCTTTGATACCCTTGATGAAATTCAAAAATTAACAGGCGACATGCCACTTGTTCTTCATGGCGGAACAGGTATTCCTACAGAGATGGTTCAAGAAGCTATCGGTCTTGGAGTATCTAAGATTAATGTAAACACAGAATGCCAATTAACATTTACAGCAGCTACACGTAAATATTTTGAAGAAGATAAAGACCTTGTAGGTAAAGGTTTTGACCCTCGTAAAGTATTAGCTCCTGGTTTCCAAGCAATTAAAGATACAGTAAAAGAAAAAATGGAAATGTTCGGATCAATCAACAAAGCATAATCAATTGTGTGTCTTATATCGGGATATGACCAAATGGTCATATCCCGTTTTGATTTTTATCGTTAAACAAAGACGTTCATACCTTGATCCATCCGCAAGGAGAGTATGGCATGATTGGCTTTGTGTTGGTAAGAGTAGGAGGAATACATGGAACTTAATGTAGTTTTAGAACAACTGCAGCAAGAGACCCTCATTAAAGCGGTCTTTAGCGAACCAAGAAAAAAAACATATGCATATAAAAAAACATTGCTTTGGCGTATAGAAGAAGAAGGAACGTATTATCAATTTGAAGCATTTACAGAGGAACAGGCATTTCACACGAATGTCCAGTCAGACCAGTTGCTTGAGCACATGCTAGAGACGGCAAGTCATTACAAACAGATTCAACTGGTGACTTCTAGCCATCAATGGTCACTGCGAATTTCTAAAAAAGGAAAAGTTCATGTATCAAAGCAAGCGACAAAGCAAGCGGTTCAAGCAAGGCAACACAATGTGAAAAAAGCATATATCATAAATGAAGGAGAACCTGTTGATTTTTTGATTCACTTGGGTATCATGGACAAAAACGGTCAGGTAAAAAAGAAGTGGTATGATAAGTTTAGACAAATCAACCGTTATTTGGAGTTTATTGAAGATAGCCTTAAAGAGATAGAGAACGATCAACCAACAATTATTGACTTTGGCTGTGGAAAATCTTATCTGACATTTGCACTATACTATTACCTTGTTAAGATGAAGAAAATGCAGGTGACGATTATCGGTCTGGATTTAAAAGAAACCGTTATAAAAAATCTGAATAAGCTTAAGGATGAGCTTGGCTATGAACAATTAGAGTTTCGCGTAGGCGACATCGCAATGTTTGAATATGACGCACCGATTGATATGGTCATTAGTTTACATGCATGTAATTTAGCAACAGACTATGCGTTAGAAAAAGCTGTCAAATGGAATGCCAAAGTCATCATGGCAGTACCTTGTTGTCATAAAGAGATTTATCGTCAGATGGAGATTGCTCCAATGGAGGGTATTCTTCAGTATGGACTTTTAAAGGAACGAATGGCTGCACTAATGACAGATGGTCTTCGAGGCGAGATATTAAAAAGTTATGGTTATGACGTTCAAATTATGGAATTTATTGATATGGAACATACCCCCAAAAATATAATGATTCGTGGATATAAGCGGAATAAAAAAAGTAAGCTAAGTAAATCCTATCACGACATTTGCCGTGAATACCATTTACAGCCTACTCTCGAACGTTTATTATGGGATGAGTAATTTTATAAGCGGTGCATTGACCAAGCACCCATACCACCAGAGACATTGATAACATTATCATAACCATTTTGCTTTAAGAAGCGTGCAGCGGAACTGCTTCGTGCTCCTGATTGACAGATGATAACGATTTCTTTGTCTTTGGGAATTTCATTTATACGATTAGGGACTTGATCTACAGGAATATTTTTGAATCCTTGTATGTGATTGGATTTAAATTCCATAGGAGTACGTACATCCAAGTATACAATTCCCTTTTCTTTTCGCTGCATTTTTTCTTTTAATTCAACAACATTAATATTTGTAGTTCCCCGACCTAATAAGCTTCCAAATAATGACATAATTCAACCTCCATACGATAATTTACTGTAAAACTATTATATCATATTATCGTAATATATAAAAGTAGTAACTTGATTTTTTTTCAAAAAACAAGTATGATATAGAATGGTCTTATACAAATTTGTGAATAGAAAAGGAAACATATATGAGTATATTAACGGTAGAACATGTTAATCATGATTTTGGTGGAAGAACAATTCTTGAAGATGCCTCTTTTCGTTTGTTAAAAGGCGAACATGTTGGTCTTGTCGGGGCTAATGGAGAAGGGAAATCCACATTTTTAAATATTATCACAGGCAAATTAATGCCGGATTCAGGTAAAATTGAATGGTGTAACCGAATAACCACAGGATACCTTGATCAACATACGGTGTTAGAAAAAGGACAATCGATTCGAGATGTCTTACGAAGTGCGTTTGCGTACATGTATGGACTTGAAGAAGAGATGTTAAAATTATATGAAAAAATGGGTGAAGTTGATGAAAAAGAGCTTCAATCCATTATGGATGACGTCAGCGATATACAGCATACCTTAGAGCATCATGGATTCTATATGATTGATGCTAAAGTTGAAGAGATTGCTAATGGACTAGGCTTAGGCGATATTGGTCTTGACAAAGACGTATCTGAACTGAGTGGAGGTCAAAGAACGAAAGTTCTATTAGCTAAACTTCTTCTTGAAAGTCCGATGATTCTTATCCTTGATGAGCCGACGAACTATCTTGATTATGAACATATCCTTTGGCTAAAAAAATTCCTTGTTGAATATGAAAATGCATTTATCCTAGTTTCCCATGATACGACCTTCTTAAATGAAGTCGTTAATGTTATTTATCATATTGAAGCCTCTGTGCTTACACGTTATAAAGGGGATTATGATAATTTTGTACGTATGAATGATCTGAAAAAACGTCAGCAAGAGCAAGCTTATGAAAAACAACAAAAAGAAATCGATAAACTTGAGACGTTTATTGCCAAGAATAAGGCGCGGGTTGCGACAACCAATATGGCAAAGAGTCGCCAGAAACAATTAGATAAGATGGAATTGGTTGAAAAAGTACAAGAAAAGGTCAAACCAAACTTTAAGTTTAATGAGGCTAGAGCTTCGGCAAGATTTGTTGTGGAGACAGAAGATTTAGTGATTGGTTATGATGAGCCACTAACAAAACCCTTAAATCTTGTGCTTGAGCGCGGACAAAAAGTAGCCCTTAAAGGGGTGAATGGCTTAGGAAAGTCAACCTTGTTAAAAACACTCTTAGGAATTATTGAACCGGTTAGTGGAAAGGTCTACCTAGGGGATTACCTTGAACCGGGATACTTTGAGCAGGAAAGTTCAAAAGATAATAAAAATACAGCCATTGAAGAGATTTGGGGACAATACCCTGCGATGACTAATCGTGAAGTCCGTGCAGCACTTGCACGAGCAGGACTGACCAATGAGCATATTACCAGCTTAATGATGGTGTTAAGTGGAGGAGAAGCGGCAAAGGTAAGGTTGACAAAGATTATGCTTAGAGAGGTAAACTGGCTTGTGCTTGATGAGCCAACCAATCATTTGGATATTGATGCCAAAGAGGAACTTCAACGGGCGTTAAAAGAATTTAAAGGAACCATTCTTCTCGTAAGTCATGATCCGGAGTTTTATGAACCGTTTATTACACATGAGTGGTCAGCAGAAGACTGGACCCTTAAGATTGTATAGAGGATGTGAACGGATATGAAAAAGAAAAGTAGTATAGTCGTTATGGTCATGTTCATAGTACTTTTGGTTTCAGGCTGCCAAAAAAGACCGGATATGAGCCAGTCAATTTCCGATAGTCAAATTGTTCTTGGAACCGTTATTTCTATTCAGGTTTTTGGAACAAAAGATACATCAATCATTCAAGAAAGCTTTGATATCATCAAAGAAATTGAAGCAAAGATGTCCTTAAACATAGAAGATAGTGAAGTGGTTGCTATTAATACGGCAGCAGGACAAGCACCGGTTAAGGTGAGTGAGGATACCTTTTATGTTATACAAAAGTCAATGGAGTATAGCCAATTATCTGAAGGTAAGTTTGATATAACTATGGAACCGGTCATTAGCTTGTGGGGCATTGGAACAGATGAAGCCAATATACCCGAGGCATCTGCTTTAGAAGAGGCTTTAGGATATGTAGACTATAAAAAGGTCCAACTTGATGAAGCGGGTCAGACGGTATACTTAGAAGAAGGAATGTCGATTGACTTAGGTGCGATTGCTAAAGGATATGCAGCAGACCTTGTTGCTAATTATTTAAAAGAGCAAGGGATAACAAAAGCAATCATCAATCTCGGTGGCAACGTGATGCTTGTGGGACAAAAAGATGAAAATACATTGTTTAAAGTGGGATTGCAAGATCCATACGATGTGCGAAATAAGTACTTTGGTATTATTGAAGAAGCGGATAATACAATTGTTACCTCAGGCGTCTATGAGAGAAATTTTGAGCAAGATGGAGTGTTGTATCATCATATCTTAAGTCCAGAGGATGGCTATCCTGTACGTAACAATATAGGAGCGGTTTCTGTGGTAGCCAAGACATCGATTGATGCGGATGCATTGTCGACTGTATTTTTTGCATTAGGCAAAGAAAAAGGCCTCGAACTTGTCGAGACCTTAGAGGATGTAGAGTGTATTTTCATTATGGATAATTATGAAGTCTATACATCCAGTGGCATTAATAGCGATACACTAACGATTACAAATTCGGACTATTCTTTGTCCAAATGAATATCCATTTGAGGATATGGAATACCGATGCCGGCATCATTAAATGCCTTCATTACAGATTCTTGTAAGTCAAAGTGTACTGTCCAATAATCTGCTTTGTTCGTCCATGCTCGAACGACGAAGATAACAGCGCTGTCACCATGTTCTGCTAAGCGAACAAATGGCTCAGGATCTCTTAATACGGCATCATGAGCGTCAATGACACGAGACAATATAGCTTTTACGCTATCAATATCTGCATCATAGGACACGCCAAAGGTTAAATCCACGCGGCGTGTTTCTTTTATGCTAAAATTAATCACATCCGTATTGGAAAGTGCTCCATTAGGAATATTGATGACTTTATTGTCAGGTGTTACCAAAAGCGTATTGAAGATGTGAATAGCTTCTACTGTACCGGAATGTCCAGCAGCAGTAATGAAGTCTCCAACTTGAAACGGACGTAAAATAAGGATAATTACACCACCGGCAAGGTTGGTTAACGTGCCTTGAAGAGCAAGACCAATCGCTAAACCAGCAGCACCGATAAGGGCAACTAGTGAGGCAATCGCTTGACTAGACAGTACATTAAGAGCGATAACAACAACCAAAATCTTTAATGCGATAGATATAGTAGAAATTAAAAAAGGTTTTACCGTTGCATCCATCTTCATCCTATCAAAGATATGTGGTAACAAGGCACGAATTCGACCAATAATGATCCAGCCTATAATAAGAATGATTAAAGCGCCGAGAAGTTTTGGTGAATATTCCGCCGCCATTTCTTGTAATTTTTCAATATAGATATCCATATAAAATCTCCTATTTCGCTAGTTTTTTCGCAACTTCAAGTGCTTTGTCATAGTCTGGATGCGTAGAAACTTCACTAACATATTCAACATATTCGACAGTCCCTGTCGGGTTAACGATGACAATACCACGTGTAAGTAGACGGTGTTCTTCGATGACAAAGCCGTATTTCATCCCAAAGTCCAATGCTTTATGGTCAGATAACACTTTAATATTGTCAATACCTTCTGCAGCGCAAAAACGTCCTAATGCAAATGGTAAGTCTACGCTGATAGAATAGATGGCTGTGTCTTTTAATGAGGAAGCTTCTTCATTGAATCGGCGAGCTTGATTTGCACATACCGATGTATCTATTGAAGGAGCCACGCTAATGATGACGGTTTTGCCTTTGACGTCAGATAGAGTGACGGGGTTTAAGTCTGAGTCTAATACAGTAAAATCAGGTGCAACCATTCCAACAGTTGCCTCTTGTCCAAGTAATGTGATGGGGTTGCCACCCATTGTTATTTTATTTTTCATAAGTTACCTCCTTGTTATGTTTAGTTTGGTACCCTCATTATATAACACAATGAAGGGAAAAAGCAATCCATTGAATTGCTTGTCACTTTACAATAAAAAATTAATATGCTAATATTCTAATTTGAAACACTAGATTGACTATGAGGAGGCGCTTGATGAAAAAAGTAAGTTCAGGTGTACTAAAAAGATTTATTGCGTATTATAGACCGCATAAAAAATTATTTTTGCTAGATATGTTTTGTGCGTTTTTAATTGCGGGCATTGATTTGATATTTCCTATGCTGACACGAAAGGCTTTGCAAGATTATTTGCCGGATATGGCTCAAGCCAACAGTGACTTTAGATTTTATTTGATTTTTGTTGGGGCATTGATCTTGCTGTACGTCGTTCGTACAGTATTTCAGTATATTGTTGATTTTTATGGACATATTCTTGGCGTTCGCATGGAATATGATATGCGAAAAGAATTGTTTGCACATTTACAAAAGCTGTCCTTTAAGTTTTATGATAAAACAAGAACAGGGCACATTATGTCAAGGATGATTAATGACTTGAATGAAATGACAGAGCTTGCACACCATGGACCGGAAGATTTGTTTATATCCATAATTATGCTTGTCGGTTCTTTCTTCGCATTAATTATTATTGAATGGCGATTGGCATTGTCAGTCTATATTTTTATACCGATTCTCATTGTATTTGCCATTAAACGACGAACCAAGATGAGTCGAAGCTTTAAAGCCGTCAAGGAAAAAATAGCCGGAGTTAATGCTAATCTTGAAAGTAGCTTATCAGGCATTCGAGTGGCGCAGTCATTTACGAATGAAGACTACGAAATAGATAAATTTGATGAGGGTAACTTGACATTTAGAGGGGCTAAGGACTATGCCTATAAAAACATGGCTATCTTTTTAAGTGGTATGGGATTTTTGACTAACATCCTTAATGTGGTTGTCCTTGGTGTCGGTGGATATTTTATTTATATTGGTGATATGGATTATGCTGATTTAATTGCATTTACCCTATATGTCAATTCGTTTTTGCAGCCGGTTCGGCGATTGACGCAGTTTGTACAGCAGTTTGAATCGGGGATGACCGGATTTGAGCGTTTTATCGAGATACTTGACGAAGAACCAGAGATTGCCGATCGTCCAGGAGCTATCGACTTGGAAGATGTCACAGGTCATATTGAATTTAAGGATGTAAGTTTTTCTTATAATAATCATGAAAAAATACTTCAAAATATAGACTTGACCATTGAAGCAGGTAAGACATTTGCACTTGTAGGTCCATCCGGTGGAGGTAAGACGACACTTTGTCATTTGATACCAAGATTTTATGAAATTGATAAAGGAGCGTTATTACTCGACCACAAAGATATAAGAGATATAAAGATGGCAAGTCTTCGAGGACATATCGGATTAGTCTCTCAAGATGTCTTTTTATTTGCAGGAACCATCCGTGAGAATATTTTATATGGGCGGATAACGGCGACCGAGGATGAAATGATTGAAGCGGCAAAAAATGCCAAAATTCATGATTTTATTATGAACTTACCTAAAGGGTATGATACAAATATAGGAGAACGAGGCATACGACTGTCGGGAGGACAAAAGCAACGTATCAGCATTGCCAGAGTTTTCTTGAAAAATCCTAAAATTCTTATCTTAGATGAAGCAACGTCCGCCTTAGATAATACAACGGAACAGATGATTCAAGAAGCTTTAGACAAATTGTCTAAGGGAAGAACAACCATTGTTATTGCACATAGGTTATCAACGATACAAAATGCAGATCAGATTGTGGTAATAACTGAAGATGGGATTGTCGAAAAAGGCACCCATAGCGAACTAATAGACAATAAAAAACTATATGCTAAATTGTATCAAGCCCAGTTTAAAGGCTATCTACCTGATAGCATATAGTTTTATAGCCACTTTGTTTATTGGCGTAAGGTCGAGAGAAATTCTAGACGCTCCATGGCTTCGAGTAATTCAAGCTCTGTGGCGTCTTTTTCTTGCATTGCTTCTTCAAGCAAGCTGTAGTTGGATTGATTTTCTTGGATGGTTTGTTCAAGAGTGTCCAACTTTTTTTCTAGTGCATGGATGTGTTCATCTAGCCCTTTAAACTCACGTTTTTCATTATAGGTTAACTTTCGAGGTTGTGTATCTTCTTGGTTAGGTGCAACTTTTGGGACTGCAGGTGAAGAAGATACAGCATTGGAGTTATTTGATGGTGCTGTTTTTTCGGATGTGTTTTGTAGTGTATTTAAGCCGGTGAGGGTGGCATATCCATGTTGTTCAAGAATCTCACTATAGTTTCCCGTTAATACATTGATGTCCAAAGAATTTGCTTGCATGATAAACAGGCGCCTACATACGCGGTCAAGAAAATACCGATCATGTGAGACAACAATAACAATACCAATAAAGTCATCCAAGTAATCTTCAAGCGCTTTTAATGTATCAATGTCTAGGTCATTGGTCGGTTCATCAAGGATTAATACATTAGGCGATTCCATAAGCACTTTGAGTAAAAATAGACGCCGTTTTTCTCCACCGGATAATTTTTCAATGGGAGCATAGTGTGTGGATTTATCAAATAAAAAGCGTTCAAGCATGACGGTTGCAGTGATGCGTTCTCCGGATTGGGTAACAACATATTCGGCTGTATCACGTATATACTCAATTAATGTCATGGAGATATTTGGCTCAGGAAAATGCTGACTGTAATATCCAATCTTTATGGTAGGACCAATGCTGATACTACCTTCCAGTGGTTTTAGTTGACCGGTGATAAGGTTTAACAAGGTCGTCTTACCGGTACCATTAGGACCGATGATGCCTACACGGTCATTGGCTTGAAAAAGCACAGAGAAGTCTTTGAATAAAAGTGTATCATCAAATCCCATGCTGACATGTTCAAGTTCGATTGTTTTCTTTCCCATGCGGCTATATCCGGTGAGAAGTTCAACCTCAGCAGTATCCATAGCAAAGGATTGGTCTTGAATTTCATGAAAACGGTCAATTCTGGCTTTTTGTTTGGTTGAACGGGCTCTGGCACCTGTGCGCATCCATGCGAGTTCTTTGCGATAGAGATTTTTACGTTTTTGTTCTAACGTACTAGCCAACTCTAGACGTTCAGCTTTTTTTTCGACAAAAACAGAATAATTTCCTTGATAACTATATATTTGTCCATGGTCAAGTTCAACAATCCGGTTGGTCACGCGATCAAGAAAATAACGATCATGAGTTACCAAAAGGATTGACTTGGAATAATTCTTGAGATAATCTTCTAGCCATAAGATGGTTGTATCATCAAGATGGTTGGTGGGTTCGTCAAGAATCAGTAAGTCAGAGGGACGTAAAATAGCGGCAGCTAAAGCTACACGTTTTTTTTGCCCGCCAGACAATTGGTTGACAGGCGTATTGATATTAGGAATATCAAGCTTTGTTATAACGGTTTTAATTTGACTTTCCAAGTCCCAACCATCTAAACGATCAATGGATTCTTGGAGATGAATAAGCTTTTCGGCTATGCTAGGGTTTTCAGGATCTATACGTAGTTCCTCTAAGATGGTCTCATATTTTTTGAGGGTTTGTATTACGGGAAGGTCACTGTCAAAGATATAATCAATAATACGTTGATCTTCTGGAAACACAGGGTCTTGAGGAAGATAATTAATCTGATAATTTTTGGGAGTGTTGAGGGTTCCGGCATCAGGAGTGAGTTGACCTGCAATCATTCGAAGTAGTGTTGTCTTCCCGGAACCGTTAACACCAATAAGACCGACTTTATCAGGTCGGTCAATAGTTAGGGTCAAGTTATCAAATAGACAACGCTCCCCAATATTATAGTGCAATGCGTTGATCTGTAACATATGCATCACCTTTCTATGGCATCTGGTCAACGCTTTACGTGGCGCTTAACTAAGACTTATGTGTGTAATAAGGCGTGTCGCAGTATTCGCAACGGTACTCACGTGTCTTATCGTTGACAAGATAAAATGTAATATCATCTATTTTTTCGACGGTGCTAATGCAGCGTGGATTTTTACATTGTAACATACCGTGGACCTTTTTTGGCAAAGAAAGTTTGACTTTTTCATGAACCTCTTCATTTTCTATAATCACAACGGTGATATTAGGGTCAAGGAGTCCAAGCATGTCAAAGTCAAGGTCAACGACATTATCAATCTTGATGAGATCTTTTTTGCCCAGTTTTTTTGAAGGGACATTGCGTATAAGTGCAGTAGTATAGTCGACCTGATCAAGTTTGAGGTCCGTAAAAATCTGATAGCCGAGTCCTGCACGGATATGGTCAATAACGATTCCTTTTTTTATGGATTCAACTTTAAGCATGATGATCTCCTTTCAAAAGTTTAAGGATGAGGGCCATACGTATATACATGCCATACCCTGCCTGGGTAAAGTATACTGCACGAGGATCTTCGTCAACACTTGGATGAATCTCATCAACCCGTGGCAGCGGATGCATGATAATCATATCTTTTTTGGATGTAAGAAGTTTATCTTTGGTCAAAACAAAATAACTTTTTAAACGCAGATATTCTTCTTCATTAAAGAAACGTTCGCGCTGGATACGGGTCATATAAAGGATATCAAGCTGATCAATAACATCTTCTAGATTATCCACTTCGATAATTTGATGAGGTTTAAGGGAATCTTTGATATGTGAAGGCATGGCAAGTTCCGGTGGTGAAATAAACACAAAAGTGATATTGGCGTAGCGTGCCATGGCTTTTACGAGAGAATGGACAGTACGCCCAAACTTAAGATCGCCACAAAAACCGATAACTTTATTTGCAATAGATCCTTTAAGGGAACGAATGGTAAGTAAATCCGTTAACGTTTGGGTCGGGTGTTGATGTCCACCGTCACCAGCGTTGATAATCGGAATAGGAGAACGCTTTGAGGCAAGTTTTGGGGCACCCTCTTTAGGATGGCGCATGACGGCAATATCCGCATAGCAAGCAACAGTACGGATGGTGTCGGCAACAGATTCACCTTTGGATACAGACGAAGAATTAGGTTCGGAGAAACCGATGACTTGACCGCCAAGACGAAGCATGGCTGCTTCGAAGCTAAAGCGTGTTCGCGTGGAAGGTTCATAGAATAATGAGGCTAGTAGATAGCCATTGAGTTCACTAAGGTAGTTCTTGGGATTAGCCTCTATTTTTAGTGCAAGGTCAAATAAGACCTCCAGCTCATCAAGAGTTAAATCCGTAGGTTCAATAAGGTGTTTTCCTTTAATCATATTAATCTCCTTTGTTAGCCTCACAGGACTACATTTAAAAGTATAAGATATTTTCTTAAAATATTTATGGATAGAATATCACTTTGAGAGGCGTAAGTCAAGAAAATATCTTCATTGACATATGAAAAATAAGTGATAAAATCTATGACATGATATAGTTTGAATAGATAAAAAATAGATAGAGAAAAAAGGGTTTGGAGAGCGATGAAAAAAATTCAAGGTAAAAAAATAAAAAAATATATGTTGTCAATACTGCGTTTACTTATTATTGCAGTGGCAATGAACTGTTTATTAGAAGTTCTTAACGGAAGGTCATTTAGTGAACTGGCGCAATTTGCTTCAGAAAAGACACTCTATTTTTGCTTAAATACATTGATAATTATGCTGACATTATCTATTGCAGGGATTTTTAAGGTCCGGTATATGATTGAGTTTTTGGTGATTTTTATTTGGTTGGCCATTGGTATTGCCAACTTTATCATGCTTAATTTTTTTCGTACGGCGCCAATGACAGCCATGGACCTAAAAGTGGTAAAGAATGCAGTGTTATTGTTGCCAAATTATTTTTCGGCCCTTCAAATTGCATGGCTAATTATTGGAATGGCTGGATTAGCTGTACTGGTGTATAAAATCATGAAGCAGTTGGCGATACATCAAAATTCTGTTCGGCAAAGAAAGCGCAGTGTTATCACGACAATTTTGGTAAGTGCATTTATAGGAAGTGCTACAATTATTCCATTGCAATCTGAAGAAGATAGGGGTAGCGAAGAACCGGTGGACATTCAACAAAGCTATGCCAACTACGGATTTACGTATTGTTTTACGGATAGCTTACTTGGGCAAGGGATTCAAGAACCAGAGGACTATTCTAAAACTATGGTGCAAGAGGCGTGGCAAAAAACGCACCAAGAAAAGAAGGTCAACATAAAACCCAACATTATTATGGTACAGTTAGAATCGGTATTTAATGTGGAGCGTCTAATGAAAAATACGGAAAAAATACAACCGATGCCACGCTACATGGAGCTAATGGATATATATTCTTCTGGTATGCTGGGCGTTCCGGTGCTAGGGGATGGAACCGCGAACACAGAGTTTGAAGTCTTAACAGGGATGAAGCTGGATTTTTTTGGACTGGGAGAATATCCATATAATGCGATTCTAAAAGAAAAACCAGCGGAAAGCTTAGCCTATAATCTGAAAAATCATGGTTATGCAACTTATGCGATGCATAACAATATTGGAGAATTCTATAATCGACATTTAGTCTATGAGCAGTTGGGTTTTGACGCATTTTTATCGCTTGAAGGTATGGAGCAGGTAGAGTTTAATGCACTGGGATGGGCAAAAGACGCGGTATATCTAGACAGTATTCAAAAAAGATTGCATTCGACAACTGCAAGAGACTTTATCTTTGCAGTGTCTGTACAGCCTCACGGAAAATATCCAGAAGAAGACCCGCTAGGTTATTATATGACACAACTAAAAGAAGAGGATCAGTTCATCAATGACTTAGTAACGATGTTAGAACAACATACAGAACCCACTATATTAGTGTTATATGGAGATCACCTGCCACCCCTTGGACTAACAGCAACCCAGTTAGTCGATGAGAATCTCTATGCCACAGAATACGTCATATGGAGTAATTATCCGATGCCAATACAGGATAAGGATCTTGATACTTATGAATTAGCGGCACAAGTACTGCGACAGGCCAATATTACCTATAACATTGGACCTATTGCGGCAACACATCTGCAAAGGATATCGCAAGAAAAACGTGATGAACGTTTACACTTGTTTCAATATGACATGTTGTATGGGGAAGGATATGTCTTTGATGCAATTAACCCCTATGTCAACGAAAACTATCAATGGATAAAAACTTCGAATTAAGTATACTAACAATGTAAACCCTTATTGACAAACAGTTGCAATAATGCTAATATTATCAAAAGTGATAATGTTAGTGTTTTTTGCAACTGTTTTTTAGGAGGAAAAATATATGAAAAAAGCATCACTGGATGCATATAAATTATTGATGCACCCAATACGACTTCGAATTTTACAGACATGTATGCTTTTAAAAGAAGTGACAACATCACAGCTTGCAGGAGAGCTTTCAGATGTATCTCAAGCAACCTTATATAGACATGTTAAAACACTTGAGAGTGCAGGCTTTATACAGGTGGTTAAAGAAAATAAAATTCGTGGAACAGTGGAAAAGGTATATAGTATAAAAGAAGACCATATTAATGATGGAGAAAGCCTTGAGACGATTATACAGATTTTAGATATAGGTTTACTCAATATTATGGGAGCATTTCACAATTACATCAAACAAGAAGATGCTGATTTTAAAAAGGATATGTATTTTATGGGGACGTCAACATTGATGCTTTCAGATGACGAGATGGCTCAGTTTGCGGAAAAAATTGGAGAGCTGATCAATGAGATGATCAAAAACAAGGCGGATGGTCAACGAAAACCTAGGAGGATAACATTTATTTCATCACCGTGTGAAGAAGAATAGGGGGATATGTATGTTAACGATTACGAATTTTTCAAAAACGTACAAAGGTGGAAAAAAAGCGGTAGATAATTTGTCTTTGACAGTTGAATCAGGTGATATTTTAGGATTTATCGGGCATAATGGTGCTGGAAAAAGTACAACGATTAAATCAGTAGTAGGCATCCTTGATTTTGAAGAAGGGGAAATTAAGATTAACGATATATCCATCAAGGAACAACCCATTAAAGCGAAACAGATGATGGCTTATATTCCGGATAATCCGGATTTATATGAACACCTTACGGGAATCCAGTATCTCAATTTTATTGCAGATATTTTTGGTGTGGATAGTAAGGAACGCACTTTGCGTATTGAAAGTTATGCAGAGGATTTTGAGATTATGAAGGATTTAGGAGATTTGATTGCGTCTTACTCCCACGGTATGAAACAAAAAGTTGCAATTATTGCAGCGTTAATTCATCGACCGAAGCTTCTTATCTTAGATGAGCCCTTTGTTGGTTTGGACCCCAAAGCGGCTATTACCCTAAAAAATGCTATGCGTGAGCTTTGTGCACAAGGAAGTGCAGTGTTTTTTTCTACTCACGTATTAGAAGTAGCAGAAAAACTATGCAATAAGATAGCCATTATCAAATCCGGGCATCTGATGGCAAACGGGCCAACACAGGAACTGATTAAAGACAGCTCCCTGGAAGCCCTCTTTATGGAGGTGGCCAATGAAAAATAAAGTGCTCTTATTATCTAGAACATTACTCATCAATCAATTTAAGTTAAATACATTCCAAAGCAAAGGAGAAATACGCAACAAACGTCGATTTTATCTAATGCTGGCAGTTGGGATTTTCCTGTGCTTAATGCTGATGGTATATGCGTATATGATGGGAATGAGTCTAGCCATGATGGGGATGACAGAGATTATTCCGGCGTATGGTTTGATTATGGCGAGTGCTTTTATCCTGTTTTTTACAATTTTAAAATCTAACGGTACGTTATTTGCATTTAAAGATTATGAGATAATGATGTCTCTTCCGTTAACAACACGTACAATTATTTTTAGCCGATTTTTATTAATGTATGGGCTTAATAGTTTGATGGTCTTACTTGTGATGTTGCCAATGGGGATAGCTTATATTCAGTATAGTTCGGTTACGTTATTGTTTTATCCGATTTGGGTTGTGGGAATGCTCGTTGCTCCTTTGTTTCCAACGACAATCGCAGCCACTATCGGTGCAATTATTGTTTGGATTGCATCAAAGTTTCGCTATTCGAATGCTTTATCCACAGTGCTATCTTTGGTTTTACTTGTAGGAATTCTTGTGTTATCTTTTGTTGGAGGCGGTCTTGACGAATCAGCATGGACAACACAAAACATGGCGAATTTAGGAGCTACAATAGGCGATATGATCAATAAATCCTATCCACTGGCTCGATATTATACAGAGGCTGTGGTAAATAGTAGTTTGGTTTCTCTTGGAATATTTGTGGGAACCTCTGTTCTTTGGTATGGGGTATTTATCCTAGTTTTAGCTAGACAATATAAGCAGATTAATACAGCATTAATGACACACCAGACACATTCGAATTATCAACTAACACAACTACACAATGCGTCACCGTTAAAAGCGCTCTATAAAAAAGAACTCAAACGTTTTCTATCAAGTACAGTGTATGTGTTGAATGTCGGTGTAGGTGTTATTATGGCAATCGTACTCAGCGTTGCTGCTTTTTTTGTATCAGATGATATGATTATAAGTATGTTTCCGATGGATAATGCATATCAGATGCTAGAGAGCATGTTGCCATTTGTTGTCTGCGGAATGGTTGGAATGAGTTGTACGGCAGCTGTTTCACTATCACTTGAAGGAAAAAACATATGGATTCTCCAATCATTACCAATTCATCCAATGACGATTTTTCAAAGCAAGATGTTAGTTAATCTGTCCATTATTTTGCCTACGGCGTTCATCAGTTCATTACTGTTAAGCATTCGCTTTGCATCGAATTTTATCAGTGCGCTATATATTATTAGTATTCCACTTATCTACTGCTTGTTTATACCTGTATGGGGAATGTTCATTGACATTAACATGCATCACTATGATTGGGTTTCGGAGACGGCAATTGTTAAGCAAAGTGCCAATGCTCTCGTCGGACTTCTTGGCTCGGGGCTTATTGGTCTCTCACCCGCTATAGTAATCCTATTTATGAGTACTCTGAATGTAGAGGTATTCATGCCTATCGTCGTCGTTATATTTTTGATGTTGACAGGAATTCTCTACAAAAAAATCGCAAAAGCATCACAAAAGCATCTAGTTTAAGCGTGGATTGAGAGTGAAAAAAAGTGTAGTAATTTTGAGTTTCTAAATAAATTTCAAAAAATATCATGAAATAGTATTTGTCTTTTTACTAGTTTAGTGAGATAATAAGGGAGAAGATGAACGTGTATGAATGAACCCTTAGGAGGTTGTTATGGAATTTATTGGAATTATTGGTGCAATGGAAGAAGAGGTGTTAGCACTAAAAAATAAAATGGATGTTCAAGAAGTCCGCTCAATAGCATCTCTGGATTTTGTGATTGGTTTCTTAAATGGAAAAAAAGCGGTGGTTGTTCGTGCTGGAATCGGAAAAGTTAATGCAGCAGTGTGTACACAAATATTAATTGATGTATTTTATGTGGATGCCATTATTAATACAGGAGTGGCAGGCGCGTTACATAATAAATTAGAAATTGGTGACATCGTTATATCAAAAGATGCAATAGAGCATGACTTTGATGCGCGTAACTTTGGATATGAAGTTGGACAGATTCCTCGAATGGATAACAGCGTGTTTTCATCAGACTCCCATTTAGTTAAACTGGCATATGATGCAGGTGAAGCATTAAGTTCAAATGTGAGCATTCACATTGAGCGTATAGTCAGTGGAGACCAGTTTGTTGCCAGCGAAAACAAAAAAGAGTATTTACGTGATAAGTTTGGTGCATACTGTACAGAGATGGAAGGTGCGGCAATTGCACATGTCTGCGCATTGAATAAAGTACCTTGTGTTATTATTCGTGCGATTTCGGACAAGGCAGATTCAAGTGCAGATGTTAACTTTAATGAGTTTGTAAAAGAGGCGGCAGCTAATTCGTGTAAGATGATTGAAGGTATGATGAAGGTGTTATAAATGATTCGCTTTATTTTAAGAACAATACGACGCATTAAAAAATTGGTTTTACGTGTTAAGAAAACACGTAAAATCATAAATAGTGTCATCAAAGTATTGAATCTCTTAGCGTCATTATATTCCATATATACTTTTGCGGAACCTCATATTAAGCAACGCTTAGAAACAACAGAAACTACATAAGAGTAAGCTATATCGACATCGATACCATCGTGTGTCGATTTTTTTGTATCTTTTTATAGACTATCGTCCTATTGCATGCACATGACATTTTTTGTAATCTATATGGAGAGGTTCAGAGTAAAATAAAAAATATAATATTGAGGAGAGAATTATGAATACGTTAAAAGGAACGGCTTATGTCTTGACATGTTTAATCATGTTGTCTTTTTTTACCCCCATTTATGGAGCGAGAAGTACGGATGTGAATACCAGTGACTGGTTTTATGATGCAGTTGAACGCTTAAGTGAAGATGACCGAGGGATTATTGTTGGCTATCCAGACGGAACCTTTCGTCCCCAGATGAGATTGGCACGTGATCAGTTTATTACCATGGTGGTGCGTGCACTAGGAGAAGAACCAGGTAATAGCGAGGGCTACTGGGCGCAGAACTATATCGATAAGGCGATGGAGCTTGGAATACTCAAAGAAGAAGACTTTGATTCTTATTTGGGACCTGTGAACTTTAAGCAAGTGATTACACGAGAAGAGATGTGTATGCTTATTATAAGAGCTGTAGAACGACTAGAAGGAGAACAGACCTTCACCGACTTG
>DGAD01000021.1 GCA_002382805.1 Clostridiales bacterium UBA4039 | reverse complement strand
AGCGACGTTCTTTATTCCGGCCTGGGAGCGAGAGTTGGAGGGGGAGATTATGTTTCGCTCCATTCCCATCAATCATCAAGATATCTTAACCGATCCATATGAATACTATGCGAATCGAGATATTACAAAGTACAAGGCAGTGGAATCCATGGCGTTTAAGCTATCCAGTAAGCTATATGATTTTCAGGTGACAGCATGCCCGGATGATTATTGGACAGACCATGTATCAAAGGAAGCACCATATCGCGCCATAGACCTACCTATAAAACCTAAGGATACAAGGCGGGTGGGAACTCCCAAGGAAGGGATTATGCTGGGGTATCCCATAGTCTTTGATGTTAGGACAAACGGGGATTTGTACCATCCGGAAGACACGCTTTCGATTGAGCCTTATTATACCTATGTCCCTGTACGCAATGGGGTAGCAGACTATAGTCAAAGACAAGCCGTCGATGTCTATGTGAGTCGATATGATCAAGTGGTAGCTTTTGAAGGCAAGGTGACTTTAACGGCGAAGGATCGAATCTTTATAGGAGATACGTCGTGGGGACCGACGTCAATGGATCAAGGGGTGAAAAAGCGTTCAGTGCAACAATGGAAGGGAAGGTTCCACTTGCCGAACATGGCGTATTTTTTACCGAAGGGAACGGATATCACCCGATTGGGACACATCAATCTAGGAGCTGACCCGTTTTTGCATGATGGTTATATTGTTGTAGGATTTAAGATGGTGGTGTATAAACAAGGTAAGGGTGCTTACTTAGGATATAACAATGGTTGGACAGAGGAGGGCTTTAAGACGCGTCAAGGTATGGAGACATATCAGCTAGGCGATATAGCCATCTATAGTTCAAGCCGACGTGCAAGTCAAACCTATCGATAAAAAGAGTAAAATATACATAAAAAAGCAAAAAGAACATATGTTTGCAAACATATGTTCTTTTTGCTATAATAAATATATAAGATTGCGGAAAAAACCAAGGAGTGATAGTTATGTTGAGTGAGGCAACAATGGAAAAGTTAACCGTTTTGGCAGATGCGGCAAAGTATGATGTGTCATGTTCATCAAGTGGCGTTGGACGAAAGAATACAGGAGGTATTGGCAACTCTGCAAGCTGTGGAATATGTCATTCATGGTCAGCTGATGGACGATGTATTAGTTTGTTAAAAATTCTTATGACAAATGTTTGTGCATATGACTGTGCATATTGTGTCAATCGAGTATCGAATGATGTTAAGTGTGCAAGTTTTACTCCAGAAGAGATTGCACAATTAACAATTGAATTTTACCGAAGAAATTATATTGAAGGACTTTTTTTGAGTTCTGCGGTGGAGATAAGTCCAAATAATACTATGGAGCGCATTGTCAAAGTGTTGCAACTCTTGCGCAGACAATACCATTTTGGAGGTTATATTCATGTTAAGGCGATTCCGGGAGCCGATCCTTTATTAATCAAAGAAGCGGGGTACTTGGCTGACCGTATGAGTGTCAACATTGAATTAGCAACAGAAGATAGTTTGAAGCTTTTGGCGCCACAAAAATCAATTAAAAAGCTATATTTGCCCATGCAAGAAATTAAAGAGGGAATCAATCATGCAAAAGAAGAGCAAGGCATATATCGACATGCACCGTCATTTGTCCCGGCAGGTCAATCGACACAAATGATTGTTGGGGCAACCGTAGATACAGATCAATCTATTCTTTTTCGAAGTGAAAACTTATATAACCATTTTAACCTTAAACGTGTTTATTATTCAGCATATATGCCGGTTAATGAAGGGGCGAAACTACCATCGCTTCAAACAGAGCCTCCTTTGCTACGTGAACATCGATTATATCAGGCGGATTGGCTATTAAGATTTTATCATTTTTCAGCGGATGAACTATTAAGCGTTCAGCAACCGAATTTAGACATGGATGTTGATCCAAAGATGATGTGGGCACTTCGACATTTGGAACAATTTCCTATTGAGATTAATAAAGCTTCATATCAAGAGTTACTTCGGATACCTGGAATTGGTGTAACTTCAGCACGGCGAATTATGGCTCAACGCCGTGTTCAAATGATTACATATGATGCATTAAAAAAAATGGGAGTAGTTTTAAAACGGGCAAGGTTTTTCTTGACATGCCAAGGTCGATATTATGGAGATGCTGTGATGAATGAAGAACATATACGACGACAGGTTGCTCCACCGCAGCAACATCATCAGGTTTCACTTTATGAGTTGGGGGCTATCTCATGATTTTATTGTATGATGATAGTTTTTATGGGCTTTTGACCTGCATATTTGAACATTATTATGTGGAACGTATACAAGAGATATATGGAAAAACAGTGTTTCAAGGATCGCTTATTGATGAGACACGTTTTGTGGTAACAGATGAAGAAAAAGCACAACGTGTAGAGCGAGCTATACGTGAAAAGCTTTCCTATGAAGGGTATATTGCCTTGTACCGTACTTTTTTGTCCAATGATTATCACAAAGATTGTTATATTCTTAAGTATTTGAAGCATGCATTTAAGCTGGGGAAAAAAATTGATCAATATTATAGCGAGCCTTTTGTTATTAACATTCGCAAGCTAAATAGAAAAGTTGGTTTTGAAGCACACCGCTTTTTGGGATTAATTCGTTTTGAACAACGCGGTCCTTTTTTGTATGCAAAATTTGAACCAGATCATGATATATTGCCATTGATTGCAGACCATTTTTCAGATAGATTACAAGAAGAGCAAGTGATTATTCATGATATAAAAAGAAAAAAAGCAGTATTGGCGAACGAGGGACGATGGATTATTCAAGAGGTTAGTTCTGAGGATGACAAAGGTATTTTTGCTGAATACCCTATAGATCAACAAGAAGAGTTGTTGCAAAAAATGTGGAAGGGATATTTTGAACACATAGCCATTGAAGGACGCTATAATCCAAAGTGTCAGCAAAATTTTGTGCCTAAAAAATATCAAAAAAATTTGCTGGAGTTCAAATAATTTTTTGAAAAGGGAACCTTTTCTTTTTTACATACGTCATAAGCATGACAACAAAAGTTGTAAAATAAAATGTAAAAAAAGAAAGAGGAATGATAATGATGAAAAAAATATTAGTAATGTTAAGTTTAATGATGGTATTTGTATTAGCTGGCTGTAGCGCCGGAAAAGATGTAGATCAAACGCAAGACGAAGTTATTGAAGACACAGTGATTGAAGATGAAGCAACAGAAGATGAAGTAACGGAAGATGAAGTAACGGAAGATGAAGCAACAGAAGATGAAGTAACAGAAGATGATGTTGATGGCATGACTATGGAAGATATCATTGATGCTATGTATGAAAAAGTGGATGTAGAGTGGCCTAAGTTTGTAAAGCAACCCTTAACACAAGAAAATATGGAATACATGCTTGGCGTGACGAATTTTGAATTTGTTGAAGGGGTTGTTTCAGAGCCGATGATGACGAGCCAAGCACATTCAATAGTTTTGTTCACTGTTGATCCATCTGCAGATATTGAGACAATTAAAGCAGATATTAAAGCGAATGTTGATGGACGCAAGTGGATTTGCGTTGCTGTTGAAGATGAAAATATTTTAGTTGACCATGTCGGTAACCATGTTATTTTGATTATGGATGAACATAGTCAAGAATTAATGGATGTCTTCAAAGAGATTATGCAATAATGGTTTTTTCAAGTATTAGTTTTATATATTATTTTTTGCCGGTGGTGTTGTTGCTCTATGCAGCAACACCATATCGTTATAAGAATATTACACTATTTGTCAGTAGTTTGATTTTCTACTTTGCTGGGGAACCTGTTTTTTTCCTGCTATTGATTTTATCGTCCATCATTGATTATACTCATAGTCGTACGATTGAGCGATATCGTGGAACGCCAAAAGCAAAAAGGGCTTTGGTGCGTTCCATTATAATGAATCTGGGGCTGTTGGTATTTTTTAAGTATGGCAACTTTATTGTGGATAATTTAAATACTTTGCTGTCGATTAACATAGATATTCCTGACATACCCCTACCTATAGGGATTAGCTTTTTCACCTTTCAGACAATGAGTTATACGATTGATGTGTATCGTGGTCAGGCTAAAGCACAAAAAAGTTTTTTAGGTGTAGGAACGTTTGTTGCATTATTTCCTCAACTGATTGCAGGACCTATTGTACGGTATAAATCTGTTGAAAAAGAGTTGACACAACGAGTTCATTCATTGGATCTTTTTGGTGAAGGTGTATCGCGATTTGTTGTTGGATTGGGGAAAAAAGTACTTTTAGCCAACACACTAGCTGTTTTAGTTGAAAAAACATTATCGGTTAGTGACCCGTCAGTATTACAGTATTGGCTGGGAGCGATTGGGTTTGTTTTTCAGATTTATTTTGACTTTTCAGGGTATAGTGATATGGCAATAGGTTTAGGAAAAATGTTTGGTTTCCATTTTCCGGAAAACTTCAATTATCCCTACATGGCAAGAAGCATAACTGATTTTTGGCGTCGTTGGCATATGTCTCTAGGACAGTGGTTTCGAGATTATGTATATATCCCTCTCGGTGGAAATCGGGTCACAAAAAAGCGTTGGTTCTTGAATATTTTAATAGTCTGGTTCTTGACAGGGCTTTGGCATGGAGCCAGTTGGAATTATGTCTTATGGGGTGTGCTTTTTGGCGCTGTTTTGATTTTTGAAAAGTTTGTAGGACTAAAATGGTTACAAAAGATACCCAAAATTTTTTGTCATGCCTATGTCCTTGGGATTGTCTTGGTAAGTTTTGTGATATTTAAGTACGAATCGACGCAAGATATGCTTGAAGTATTTCGCGGAATGTTTGGACAACTTGATATACCGCTAGTCAGTCGAGAGAGTATGATGGATCTGCGTCAATATATCGTTACCTTTCTCATCGCTGGAATTGGAACGACATCATGGCCAAAGAGGTGGGCTCAAACATTAAGTCGAAGTAATACGTTAAAAAAATTATATTCTCCAATTGCAGTAATTTCACTTTTTATGTTAATGATGATGACAACAGGGTACTTGGTGGATGGTTCATTTAATCCATTCTTGTATTTTAGGTTTTAATTATGGAAAAAATATATGCTATAGGTTTTAAACTATTACTTGCCTTAGTTTTAGTGACTCAAATTATTACACCGGTGGCAAGCATATCACAAGCTGAACGCCGACATTTACAACAGCGACCTCAATTTTCTTGGGATGCATTAGTCGATGGAAAATATATGGAAGACCTTGAAAAATATGCCTTGGATCAAATGCCATTTCGTGACTTTTTCCGTGGATTAAAGACATGGACAGAAAAGAAGGTTTTTTTGAAAAATATGGTTAATGATTTATGGATTGAAGAGGAGTTTTTCTTTAAAGTTTATGATGTGCCGACAGAAGAAGAAATCCAACGTTTCACAACATATATAGAAGAAATTAAAGAACAGTATTTTTTAAACAATCCGACGTATGTTACGATGATTCCTGACAAGAGCTATTATAGCCAGGATAGATACTGGGCAACAACAGAAGAACAGACAAAAGAGTGGATTCAAGAACAGCTTACAACAGCAAAACATATCGACGTACATTCAATACTGGAGTTGTCTGATTACTACTACACAGATACCCATTGGAAGCAAGAGAAGCTTTTTAAGCTTATAAATTATTTGGCAACACAAATCGATGGTATGGAGCCTATAAATCAAGAAGAGTGGACACCGCAGGTGTATGAAGACTTTATTGGTGTATATGGTGGACAATGGGCGCTTCCGGTTAACCCTGAGATACTCGAGTTTATGCGGCATGAGAGTTTTTTTGATATAGTGATAACAAACTATCAGCAAAAGGACTTGTCAGGTCAAGTCTATGATGAAGAAAAGCTGTATGGATGGGATGGATATGAAGTGTTTTTATCTGGAGGATCTCCACTGATTCAGATTGAAAATCCAAAACGTGACAAAGAACTGGTCATTTTTGGTGATAGCTTTAGCAGTAGTTTAGTTCCGCTACTGATTCCACAATATGGAAAAATAACCTTAATTGATACAAGATATTTGCCAAAAGACTATCTTGGTGAATATGTTAGTTTTACAGGAGAAGAAGAAGTATTGTTTATGTATAGCCGTTTAATTGTTAGTAACGCTCAGACACTTCGATAAGTAGATAGTTTTATCCATAAAAAAAGAGCACCGAAGCTTAAAGCTTGGTGCTATTGTAAAGGATGAGGGGGAGAGTATTTAATATGTAAGAGGTAACTATTTCTTACAGTTATTATAATACAGGAGAAATATGTCTATAGTATGCAAGAAGTATGAATGATTTGTAAATTAACATCGAATTAAAGAAAAATAAACATAAAAGGTCAAAATAGTGACCTTAGTGGTAAAAATAATAACCTATCTTCATGCACAGAAAAAAATAAGTATAGTATAATATAAGGAAACACGATAGAAATGTGGTGATAGGATGAAACATTTACTACGGCGAATTCGACATATGAAAATACGTACAAAAATTATTATTTTATATATCAATCTTTTAGCAATAACCTTTTTTATAGGTATCACAGTGATTTATGCTGTATTTGAGCGCAATACGGAAAAAGAAATTGCAGAAGCGGGATTACAGACGATTAACGTTCTTGAGGGGAACTTAGAACTGATTTTTGAAAATATTACGCAATTTTCCAATGTTATATACTTTGATAAGGACATTCAGCAAAGCTTAAAGTCTATTCAAGGAAGTAACATCTCTTCATCGACCCTACAAACAGTCCAAAGTAGTCTTTCCAATATGATTTTGTCAGGAAAATATATATCAAGTGTCGTACTCATTGATGCATACGGCAGTCATTATAAATCTTATAAAGTAGGTCCTATCGCAGTTGATACACAAAATTACAAAAACACACAATGGTTCAAACAGATGGAAAAAGCCAACGGCGATGGATTTTTTATACATCAAAGTGAAGAGATTATTCAGTATACAAGCCGACCGGAGCAAAATTATATTACATATGTTCGCGAAGTGGGTGATGTAAATACCTATGAATATTTGGCGACATTATTAATTATGATGGATGAATCGGTTATTCAAAAATACTTTGAACAGGTGTCGCAAGATGGGAACCTTAATTTTTCAATCGTCAATGGCGCGGGGGAGTTTATTATCTCACCGACAAAGCATAAAGAAGAATTATATCATACGATAAGGAATCGAATCGATGCAGTCACATCTTATGAACCTATTCAATTCATGGGAAAAGATGCCATATTTATTCAAAAAGATTTGGGCATTAATGATTGGAAGATTATTAGTGTGATGCAGACAGATAGTAAAAATATTATGCAAAATACCTATTGGTCAACCATTATCGGATTCTTGATTTTTAATTCACTTATTGTATTTTTGAGTGCAATAGCCCTTACGCGACTGATTTTTAATCCGTTAACAAAAATTCAAAAACATATGCAGCGAGTAGAACGTGGCGAATTTGTTCCGATGGACATTCCGTCGGATTTTGAAAATGAAATTGTATCTCTAAAGCGTGTAAATAATCATATGATTTATGCGATTAAACAATATATTGACCGAATCAAGGTAGAAGAAAAAATCATAGCAAAAAATGAACTGGATCTTATCTTTGCTCAGATCAATCCACATTTTTTATATAACACATTAGATGCGGCTTCTGCATTGGCTCTTATTGAAGATAATGAGAACTGCTTTCAATTGATTCAGGCACTTGGGAATTTTTATCGCAACAGCCTAAATAGCGGAAAAGAAGTGGTAACGGTTGAAGATGAGCTAAGTAGTGTGAAAAATTATATGACCATACTAAATATTCGCTATGATAATCGCATTAAGATGCACTATGATATTGAAGAAGAAATGAAAGCCAATAAGATGTTAAAGCTGATTTTACAACCGGTTATTGAAAATGCTGTCTATCATGGCATCAAGCAACGAGAAGGAGACGGCAACATATATATAAAAGGATACATTGATGAAGATGAGATGATTTTTATCGTCAATGATGACGGCGTTGGGATGAGCGAAGAGCGTATTGTACAAGTATTGAAAGGGAAAAATCGAGTGAACAAGTCAGGCTTTGGATTATATAGCTTAATACAACGGATTTCTTTATATTATGATATATCTTCTCCGGTAACACTACACAGTGAAATCGGTCAGGGAACAGAGATTACCATTCGTATTAAGCGCATAGAAGGAGCGGAGCAACATGTCAATTAAAGTACTTATTGTAGATGACGAAAAACTAGAACGGGTTTTAATAAAAAAAGGATTTGCATGGGAAGAACATGGTTTTGAGATTATTGGGGAAGCAGAGACGGGATCCAAAGCTCTTGAACTTATGGCGCTAACTCGACCGGATATTGTATTGACCGATATTAACATGCCAAATATTAACGGATTAGAGTTTATTGAAAAAGCACAAAAAGAGTTCAAGGACTATGGAACAAAATTTGTTATAATCACCGGGTATCGTGATTTTGAATATGCACAAAAAGCTGTCCGACTAGGTGTTGAAGACTTTTTGCTTAAACCGATTAATATACAAAATATCAGCGATGTGATGCAAACCCTAAAACAGAAAATGGAGACGGATGCGTTAGAAATCCAAAAAATTGATCAACTTAAGGCTTCTGTTGATCAAAACAAAGAAATTCTTCGACAAAGCTTTTTACAACGTTTGGTAGAAAACCACGTGGCCAAATCGGAAGCAAAGACGAAGTTAGATACATATGGATATAGTAATCTAATTGGACAATGCGTTTGCTGCATTGTCCAATTAGACCAGAGTTTGGATGAAGAACAGCAAAAAAACTATCATTATAAAATTCTTGATATTATTGAAGCCATGCAACTGGATGAAGAAATTGCCTTTATACATTATCTGGGGAATCTGATCCTCTATTTTTCCTTGCCAAATTATGAGCTTATTGTTCAGCGGATGAATATGGTGCGAGACAAAGTGGGACATCTATTGAACACAAAAGTTGATGTGGGCATTAGTCAGATGTGTAAAGGTTACGAAGGGATACATCAAGCCTATCAAGAAGCGAATAAAGCTTTACATGCGCGGATGATGCTAGATGAGGCGCGATGTATTTTGTATGAGGATTACCTTCGATGCAAGCAGACGGTAAATATAGCGGCTATGGATTGGGACGATTTTTTGTTTTCCGTGCAAAATGGTCTCGAACCTCAAGTAGAAGCATTTGTCGATAATTATATTCAGCAAATTCGCGAATCAGGCAATCAGGATTTACAGTGGCTTAAATTTATGACCATTAATATTCTAACGAAAGCAGAGCCGGTGTTACATAAGCATGGTAAGTCATTGGCAACGCTTGGCAAGTATCATGATTTTGACCAGAGAGTGGATAATATTGAGACGATTGCTATGATGGAAGTGATTATTCGTGATACATTAAAGGCGATGATGGAGTACAACAAACGTTTAAAGCCTAAAAAAGGCAAACAAGTTATTGAACAAGCGTTAGAGGTTATTGAAGCCGATATCTATGATCCGCAGATGGGACTAGCCTATGTTGCCGGAAAAATATATGTCAACGACTCCTATCTGAGTCGTGTGTTTAAACAAGAGACGGGGCAATCCTTAACGGCGTATATTATGAAGAAGCGTATTGATGAAAGCATTCGATTACTTAATACAACCGATTTGAAAGTTTATGAGATTGCCGAGCGTATCGGCATTAACAACGCCCATTACTTTAGTATTTGTTTTAAAAAACAAATCGGGATGACGGTCAAACAGTATAAAGAATCCAGAGAGTAAAAAAAGTGACCATTAACCACAAAATAGTCAATTGAGTTGCTATCTCTTCTGCCGTATAATGACATCATCAACATTAAGCATGCTTGATAAAAGATAGCGATTGTAGCATATGATGATAAAAGAAGAGGAGATACATATGAAAGTAAAAAAAATCATAACGTTATTACTTGTCGTTGCCATGATGACAGGAATTGTTGGATGTACTAATGCAGATAATGATGCATCTTTGAACGAGAGCACAACAGATAATGCAGCGGTCAATGAAGAGACCTCCGATGATTCACAAGCAACAACGGACGAAGAGATTGTACTAAACGTTTGGCATCAGTGGTCTAATGATACCAATGAATTAAAAAAGCTTTATGATGAAGCGGTTGCAGCTTATGAAGCAGAACATCCAAACGTAGTGATTAATACAGAAACACTAGACACCGAAGCGTATAAAACTAAAATAGCAGCAGAGTTTGCAGGTAGTGCCAGCGGTATTGATGTCTTCTACTACTGGGGAGCAGGAATGGCAAGAAAACTTGTTAATGCAGATGCTTTATTACCATTAGATGATTACTTGACGGATGATGTTAAAGCAAGAATTTTACCAGGATCAACAGGTGCATTTGAGTACAACGGTCAAACGTTTTCCGTACCCATGTTTTCATGGTATATGACGTTATTTGCCAACAAAGCTTTATTTGATGAAGCGGGTACGAAGATTCCGACAACCTATGCAGAACTTGTAAGTGCTTCAGAAAAGCTATTAGCACTTGATGATGTTACACCTTTTGCAGCAGGAGCCAAAGATGGTTGGAATGCAGCATTTATTTATCAGGCAATGGCGTTACGTGAAGTTGGTGGTGACGATGTGAATGCAATGCTTCGAGGTGAAAAGCCATTTACAGCCCAAGGATATGAAGAGGCGGCTAAGAAAGTTAGCGAACTTTATGACATGGGAGCCTTTGGCAAAAACCCTCTTGAATCAGGAAATGATGATGCCAATAGTGCATTTATTACAGGAAAAGCGGCTATGCGCCTTATGGGTAGCTGGTTTGCGAACCAAGTGTATACCGATGCAACAGCAACAATTGATCCAGACCAAGTGGTTGCCGTTAATATTCCGGTCATTGAAGGCAAAGGTAATCCTTCGGACTATGCCGGTGGATTTATTGAATCTTTTTGGGTAAATAAAGGGACAAGTTACCCAGCAGAAGCTGCAGAATTTGCCATCTATATTAATGAAAAAATGGGACAAGCGGCTTATGAGACAGGAACGGGATTCTCAGGTTGGACAGGTGACTTTGATGAAAGCGGATTAAACCCATTGTTCATTCAAATCAAAGAATTGTTAAGTGAAGGCGAGACAGGTGTTCTTGCGTGGGATACTTCTCTTGATTCAGAACCTGCGACAATCCACAATGAGCTTGTACAGACATTATTTGCGGATGGTTTTGATATAGAAGCATTTATAGAAGACCATGAAAGTGCAATCAATCAATAAGCAAATGAGCTGTGGGGATTATCGCTTTTGGGCGATAATCCCCATTTATAAATAACGGAGGTTATACAATGGACAGAATTCTTAGTAATAAATGGTATGTTGCCATCTTTGTTTTGCCGGCATTGCTTATTTTTATTGCTTTTGTTATCATCCCCATCATAACAACAGGTGTATATAGTCTCTATGATTATAATGGTATAGGTGAAAAAGTATTCCTAGGCTTTTCAAATTATATTGAATTATTTACAAAAGATCGATATTTTCCGGACTCAGTGAAGAACTCTTTTATACTTGTGGCGGCATCCCTATTCATTCAATTACCGATTTCGTTTACCCTTGCACTTATTCTTTCGCGTGGTGTACGTGGAGAAAAGTTTTTTAGAACCATCTACTTTGTACCTGTGGTTATATCGAGTATGGTTATCGGACAATTATGGATGCGTATTTTTAAAAGTGACTATGGACTATTGAATATTCTCATTCGCACAATTAGTGGGAGTGATTTTGAGTACGCCTGGCTGGCACAACCAAAGACAGCTTTTTATGCAACCGTTGTACCCGCTGTATGGCAATATATTGGATATCATATGCTGATTTTTTATGCAGGTATCAAATCGATTCCAAACGATTACTATGAGGCGGCCCAGATTGACGGTGCGACAAAATTCAAGACGACACTAAAGATTACCATTCCTTTATTGTCGCCTGTAATCAAAACCTGTATGATTTTTGCCTTAACCGGAGCCCTACGTTCCTTCGACTTAATTTATGTCATGACAGGTGGCGGACCTAACCATGCATCAGAGGTACCTTCAACACTGATGTATACCAACTTGTTTAGGAAGAGCTTATATGGATATGGAAGTGCCCAGGCCTTTTTCATTGTTATTGAATGTCTCTTGTTTAGTTTGATTATTAGTCGGATTTTTAAGCGTGCTGAAGAAAACGCTTCATCATTATAAGGAGGAAAGTATGCAAAAACTAAAAAAAGAACTGCAATTTTTACTTTTAATCATAATTGCTCTAACCCAAATCTTTCCTTTGTATTGGCTGATTACCTTTTCATTAAAAACCAATAACGAGATTTTTGGAGACAATGTTTTGGGATTACCTGAGACATGGCGTTGGGTAAACTATACAACCGCCCTTAATGATGGAGGTATCTTACGCTACTTTATGAACTCCGTCATCTACTCTGGCTTGACGGTTGTTTTTGTAGGCATCTTATCAGCCATGGCGGCATATGCTATTGCAAGAATGCATTGGAAGCATAAGACCCTTGTCTTTTCCATATTTACCCTTGGGATTATGATTCCGATTCAGGCGACCTTGTTGCCCTTATTTCAAATGATGGACTGGATGGGACTAAAGGGAGGATACCTAGGATTACTTATTCCTTATATCGCTTTTGGTATCCCTATGAGCATTATGATTTTGACCGGGTTTTATAAAGCGATACCACGCGAGATGGAAGAGGCGGCCTATATTGACGGGTGTGGAATCTTTCGCAGCTTTATTACTATTATTCTTCCCATTATGCGTCCGGCAATTGCGACGGCATCCATCTTTACATTCCTAGGGACATGGAATGAATTGATTTTTGCGAACACTTTAATTGATAGTTCAACTTATCGGACATTACCGGTAGGGATTATGTCTTTTGCGGGACAATACACAACGGATTGGGGACTGATTGGCGCAGGTATGGTTATCGCAACATTACCGACTATCCTCATCTACTTCCTCCTTAGTAATCAAGTACAGCAAAGCTTGATGGCAGGAGCGGTTAAAGGATAGAATTTGTTTTTTTTTCATGCAAACTTTAGGATTTCATAAAACCATCCGATATAACTTGTGAGAAATGGCAGCAGGTATTGCGATGGGAAAACCAGAGAGGGTATTTTATTTCATAATTATGAAAGGAAGTGCCAAAATGAAAATCAAATGGAAAATCAGTTTAATTACCACCGGGATTATTGTCGCACTGACAACAGCAATTGTTCTTTTTATGCATAATGAAATGAATGCCTTAATTATGCGAGAAAAAACACAAGAACTGGAAAATTATTCGGGTGTAGGATTGCATCTTATCGACACAATTTATCCGGGCGATTGGAGCATTATAGACGATAAGCTTTATAAAGGGGACGTCGTCATCAATGACAATACAGAAATTATTGATGAAATTACCAATGGAGCGGATATATTAGTCACAATTTTCCAAGGCGATACACGTATAACTACCAATGTCTCAGATGCTAATGGGCAGCGCCAAGTAGGAACCCAGGCTTCCCAAACGGTCGTCCAAAAAGTTCTAGAGCAAGGAGAACTATACTCGGGCATGGCAGATATTCTGGGCAGATCCTCGCACACGGTATATGTTCCCATTAAAGACAATGCTGGGGAAATAATAGGCATGTGGTTTGTGGGAGTTTATACAGAGCAAGTTTCTAAGGCGATTGATCAGGTTATGCTAATAATTGGAATAGCAGCGTTTGTATTGCTTATAATCAGTAGTGTGCTTATGTATCTTTTTGGAAGCCTTATCGCCAAAAAATTGTATATGGTTCAAGAACGCATGCAATCTATGGAGCAAGGGCGATTTGATATTGAGTTTCCCCAAAAATTGACCATGCGAAAAGATGAGATCGGACAGATCGCACGCTCAGCAGATATTATGAAAACTCAGATTACAGGTGTCTTAGATGAGATTAAGCAAGAGTCTCAGAAGTTAAAGGGCTCTGCGACAGAAGCGTTTGAAGATATGGAAATTGTCCATGCAAGTATTCAAGATATCTCTGCAACAACAGAAGAGCTATCCGCAGGAATGGATGAGACATCGGCGTCAACACAACAGATGCATGCATCAGCGACTGAAATCGAAGAACGTATTGAGCAGATGAAGGATAAGACCTATTCAGGTGAAACGCTGGCAAAGGAAATTAAAAAGCGGGCAGATTTACTGAAAGAAGAAACCCTCAATTCATATAATAGTGCAACCGGCATCTATGAAAAGACGAATCAACAACTTCGAGATTCAATTCAAAAAGCCGATGCAATTGAAGAAATACGCGAATTATCTCAGACAATCATGGCGATTACATCCCAAACCAACCTACTGGCACTAAATGCTGCGATAGAAGCTGCGCGTGCAGGTGAGGCAGGAAAAGGATTTGCAGTGGTGGCAGATGAGATTCGCAAGCTAGCAGAAGATTCCAACAAAGCGGTATCTAGAATTAATGCAATCACAAGTAACGTATCGGATACGGTGACAAGCATGGTTCAAGATTCACAGGAACTATTAGCGTTTGTCGATACACAGGTGTTAAAGGATTACCAAGTGTTTGTAAAAACCAGTGACCAATATAACCAAGACTCAGATCAAGTGCAAACAGTGGTGATGGAGATTAATCATGTGGCGTTACAGTTGGTAGAGACGATTCGACAGATTCGCTTAGCTATTGATGAAATCTCTAGAGCCTCTATAGAAGGGGCAGAAGGCACGACGCTCATTGCAGAAAAACTAACGGATATTGCTATGAAATCGGATGATGTGTTGACTCGAACAACGCAGAATCAAAACAGTGCAAACCGCTTAGATGAAAAGGTAGGATACTTTAACATTTAATTAATAACCAGCCATACAGCAGTACTGACCGAAGCTTTATATCGGTAGGGATTGCCTGTATGGCTGGGTTTTTATACAAAAAAAGAGCACCTAAGCTCGAAGCTTGGTGCTATTGTAAAGGATGAGGGGGAGAGTATTTAATATGTAAGAGGTAACTAATTCTTACAGATAAATAATACAATATAGTTGTGTATACAAAATGTATACTTTATGAACAATTTGTAAATTGTATAAAAGTATCATTAAGTTTCGTTTAAGAGTGTCATATGTAGATGGTCTTCCCACTGACCATTAATTTTTAAATATTGCTTAGCTAAGCCTTCTTCGTGAAAACCGAGTTTTTTTACAAGGCTTAACGAAGGGGTATTACGTGGCATAACGTTGGCTTCAATACGATGAAGATCCAATGTTAAAAAAGCATACTCAATGACTTGAATCATGGCTTCTTCCATATATCCTTGACGTGTATGCTGACAATCAATTTTGTAGCCGATATTACACGATTGAAAAACCCCACGAAAAATATTGGACAAGGATATGCTTCCGATGGGATGGGCAAGGTCTTCTTTTTTATATAGCCAAAACCTTACCATAGAAGATTCGGCTAATCCCTGTAAATCCCAGCGAAGGAGTTGACGCTGATGTTGTTTGGTATAAAAGTACGGTGGACGATAAGGCTCAAAGGGTTCGAAAAAATCCTTGTTTTCCATATAAAATGCCAAGACTTTTGAAGCTTGAGAAGGCGTAATTGTTTTTATAATAAGACGAGGGGATTCTAACTGTACTTTTCGCATA
This sequence comes from Clostridiales bacterium UBA4039, assembly GCA_002382805.1. Taxonomy (GTDB): domain Bacteria; phylum Bacillota; class Clostridia; order Lachnospirales; family Vallitaleaceae; genus UBA1351. The sequence goes on along the minus strand of DGAD01000021.1, from coordinate 59,705 downwards.
CGATCTCCTTATAGGTCGATATATGTTTCTCTATTTAGTATATCATTTTCCAACACATTGGCAAGATTTTCTTGTAGATTAATCCGTATATAGGTATACTAAAAGAAAGTGTTTTTTAATGTAGAAAAACAATATGGGAGGATAAAAATGCAAGAGGTATTAAAAACGTACAAAGACCGACTTGTAAACATAAGCGGTCGCAATCGCAGTCTCATACTTAGGAAGGTACATAAAAAAAGAAGTTTTGACTTGTATCGTAGCTTTATCGAGCAAAATTTTGATGTCACATCTTTAGCGGAGTATATTCTTGGGGATATGTCAAAATCAATGGTGATTCTTGAAGATCCGTATAAAGTCCGTAAAAAACGATTGCAAGCGCTTGATGAGGCGATTACGTTGGAACGTGAACAAGAATTTAGCGCCTTATCATCGATGATGAAAAAGCAAGAAGGTCTGTCTAAGGATGAAGAGCACATATTAAGACAGCGCCATCAGGAAATCGAAGAAAAATATTCTTTACATCAAGAGTCACAAAAAAAGAAGATTGAACAAGACTATGAGACGGCGTTGATGCTGTCAAATCACCTGAGTTATCTACATCGTGAGACATTGGCTATTGAAAAGGAAACTGGAAAGTATGAATTATCCATCGGATTCCCGTTTGTGGAGGGGCGCTTTCGCGATGGAAGCTTCGTTCGAGCACCTTTTTTTCTTTTTCCTGTGGAGCTTGAAGTACATGGTAATACGTGGTCGATAAAAAACAGTGAAGCTAGAGATGCCATGGTGAATAAGGTGTTTTTATTTGCTGCGAATAAGTGCCATCAATCGGTAATCAAGGACTATGATACATTAGACCTTTCAACAATTAAGTCGGAAGCGATTGAAGAATTTGTGCGTAATGAGCTGGAGCAGATGGGGATGGTGACTGTTGATGATCGAATTCAATATGAAACGCTTCGCGGATATACCAATGCAACGCTACCTGAGTATGCACCGGGAGAATTGCTTATCAAATCTTACCTTGTGATGGGACAGTTTCCGATATCCAATGCAATCTATGCCGATTATGAGGCGTTAGAAGCACTTGATGGAGCCGAGACGATGAACCATAGCCTCTCTACACTTTTAACGAATACAGGAGATGAAGAAATAGATACAGTGGCATTGACAAATACCTATCGTCAAAGCCTGTATACGATGATGCCTGTAGATTACAGTCAAGAGACTGCATTATCCACACTTGCGCAAACGGATCAAATGGTTATCTATGGACCACCTGGAACAGGAAAATCACAAACTATTAGTAATATGGTCTCAGATGCGCTTGCAAAAGGTAAACGCGTTCTTGTAGTATCACAAAAACGGGCAGCGCTTGATGTACTGTATAATCGTCTCGCAGGGATTCAGTCAAAGATGATGCTCATTCATGATGCCAGTAAAGATAAGAAAAGCTTCTATGATAAGCTACGTCAACAAGTAGAACAAGGCTTTGATATTGAAGGCATTGAGAACCGACAATTTTTTGAGGACAATGCAGCAAAGATTAATGAACATATTGAACAATTACAATGTGTTGAACGTGAACTGATCAGAGAGCGTCCATTTGGTATCACCCTTCAACAGATGTATAACAAATCAGAAGGTATATTTAGCCAGGAAGACCCTAGATATCCATATTATAAAGCTTTTCGTGAAGATAATCCGTTCATGCATTATACCTATGATGAGCTCAACCGTTCTTTTGAAAAGTTGAATAAGCAACCCTACATTGTGGATACATATCACAAATACGCTACCCTTGTGGACAACTACCCGTATCTTACATCGATTAAAGATAATCTGGATTTTATGGAGAAGGACCAGCTTATCAAGGTTTGTCATCACATTATGACGTATAAAGAAACCCTAGCTGCATTAGATTCAAAAATTTATGAAATTCTAGCCAGGGAATATTGTGCGGAGCAAAAGCCATTAACCCAAGAACTTGTAGACCTTTTGGCAAAAAATTATAATCAAGAGATGAATCAAGCACTTGTTGCAGAAGAAAAAATCAGCTGGTGGAATTTACCCAAGTGGGTTAAGCATGCAGCAAAAACAAAAGAGCGCAATGGGAATCGCCAACGATTTGAACAAGAGCAACAAAAATACATCCAGTACTTTAGCGAACACGCGAAGGTCTTAAATGCTATGGGTCAAGAAGTGTCTAAGCTCATGGAAGGTTTTGTTAAAGATGGCAAGCGCAAGGTATCTGAGGCAATGATGAATCCAAGCACTTTTTTTGACCAAGTCAAAAACATTGAAGCAAGTATTAAAAATTATGCCTATTATCAAGAACTTACCGTCAGTATTTTTGGTCTGGAAGATACTGATGTCCGGCTTTTGGAATATGCATTTACCCACGGTCAAGATGTAAAATATATGGAAATTATGCTGGATAACCTTCTAGAATTTATTGTCCTAGAACATATCCAGGTCATTGAAAAGACCGAGGAATTTAATGCGTTTTATCTTTATTATCATCAGTTCAATCAGATTACGGATGGGATTCAAGATTTGATGGAACAAAATGAACGTCAGACCGCAAAGATTATCCATAGCTACTGGAATGATCAAATGCAGATATTTTTAGGTGATGCCAACTACAAAGAGATGCGCCGTCAGGCAGAAAAAAAGAGACGCTTATGGCCTATTCGTAACCTTATTTTTGAGTTTACCAATTTGCTGTTTACGCTTTATCCTTGTTGGTTGATGAGCCCGGAAACTGTATCAGAGATACTTCCGCTGCAGAACAACTTGTTTGATGTGATTATTTTTGATGAGGCTTCGCAGATGTTTGTAGAAAACGCCATACCAACCATATACCGTGGAGCTAAGATTGTTATTGCAGGAGATGATCAGCAGCTTCGACCTACATCGGCATTTATGGCGCGTGTGGATGACGAAGAAGAAGAGATAATAGATATAAAAACGGCGGCAGCCCTTGAAGAAGAAAGTTTGCTAGATCTTGCCAAGGTAACGTACACGCCAGTTCATTTAAACTATCATTATCGTTCAGAATTTGAAGAATTGATTCAGTTTTCTAATCATGCTTTCTATAGTGGTCGACTTAATGTATCGCCAAATCGCGTCAAGTGTAACTTTGATAAGACCGCACCGATTGAACGCATTAAAGTTGACGGACGATGGGAACAGCGCCGCAATAACGTCGAAGCCAATCGTATCGTGGAATTAGTGGACCAATTGCTTCGAACACGCAACAATAATGAAAGCATTGGAATTATTACCTTTAATATTAGTCAAAAAGACTTGATTGAAGACCTTTTAGAGACGAGATGCCAGATTGATGAAACCTTCAAAACCCTTTATATGGAAGAACGACAGCGACGCCGTAAAGAAGAAGATGTATCTATTTTTGTGAAAAATATTGAAAATGTTCAAGGGGATGAACGGGATATTATTATTTTTTCGGTGGGATATGCGCCCAATGAAGCCGGGAAGATCTCAATGAATTTTGGATCGCTTTCGCAAGACGGTGGTGAGAACCGACTCAACGTAGCCATTAGTCGTGCAAAGAAAAAATGCTATGTCATTACATCCATTGAACCGGAGGCGTTGACCGTTTCAAAGACAAAAAATCGTGGAGCAAAACTGTTCAAACAATACCTGCAGTATGCCAAAGAAGTCTCCGAGCAAAATAAGGAGCGACAGGATTTATTACTGCACCGAATGTCTGAATTTGAAGCAAAACCAAAAGATGAGACAGAAGGATTTGTTGAAGAATTAAGTGTCGTACTTCGCCAAGAAGGATTTTGTGTAGATAATTATATCGGACGAGGACGCTATCAAATCGATGCGGCTATATGGGATGAAAATAGGCAGGCCTATATTCTTGGTCTAGAGACAGATAGTGCAGTCTATCAAAGTGGACAAAGTCTGTTAGAACGTGATATTTATCGACAACGTTTTTATCAAACAAGAGACTGGGATGTGTTGCGGGTCTGGAGTTATGATTGGTGGAAAAACAGAGAACAAGTTATTCAGCAGATTAAGCATCACCTAGATCAAAAAGCACAATTGCCGACACAGGTATCGCAAAAGGCCGAACAGACAACTTTATATCATCTGGCACAACAGTCGGAAGAGGCGGTGTGTTGGTATAAGGACAAAGTGCGCTTGATTGATAAGGCTTCAGAAGAAGTGTTTGAAGTACATATTGATGGAGAGACAGAAGAGGAGTTGAATGGATTTAAGTGCCAATTGCTCAATAAAAAAATAGGCGATACTTTTGCGTATCGCGATTATGAGTATATTATTGAAAGCATTATTAAGTTTAATCCATAATAGATTTATTCATATCCGCGAAGCGATAGCGTCGGATGTATTTGTGAAAGGGACTCAAGCCATGGGGTGAGGGTCTCTTTTTCAATGCAATGGTATACGGTCGGGTTAATTTGCATAGGGCTATAGACATATTTTTGTAGATACCAAGGTGTTGATGGAGCGACGCCTAAGGTGGATATCCATTGGGTGATGGCTTCAAGCTGTGCATAAGTGTGGAATTCGCTGATGAGAGTGGTGCGAAGCTCATAGGAAAAATCGATACTCCTATACTTGGTTAGTAAATTAAGGCTCGAAGTGATAGCGTCTATGTCGATGGAGCATCCACATGTTCTTTCGTATTCACTTGGACTGTTTTTTATATCCATAGCGACATGGTCAAGGAGTTGATTATCCAGTAACCTAGACAGCATCTTTGGATTGGAACCATTGGTATCAAGCTTGACTTTAAGCCCTAGAGCCTTGATTTGATGGAGTAATCCTTCTAAATCCTTATGAAGTGTAGGTTCTCCTCCGGTGATACAGACACCTTCAATAAGATGACGGCGCTTGCGAAGCGTAGATAGAATAGTCCCTTGGATATTGTTTTGCTCTGCACATGTGTTTGCCGGGGCTATTAATTCACGATTATGGCAAAATGGACACAAAAAATTACACCCTTGTAAAAAAAGGGTGGAAGCAAGATGATTCGGATAATCAAGTAGTGTTGTTTTATTTATTGCTGTTATATACATAATAACTCCGTTGTTTATTGTGGTATAGAGTGGTTAATAGTCATTTGCGCTTTGTTCATAATTCATCTCAATCACAGAATGATCGGTGTCAGAGCGCTTTGTGTGGAGGGATTTTGTAATTTTATCAAGGGAAGCATATAAATTACTAAAATCATCATTGTTCATCGAGATAACATAACGGTGAATGAGTTGATTATATTGGGATTGAAAAGCGTCGAGTTTCATTCGGATATGTTTAATCTTGCGTTCAAGAGCGACAAGGTGCTGATGGGCATCCCCTTCAATAGTGTCAGCTTTTTTTTCAGCGTCCTCAACAATCTTGCGGGCAGTCATCTCTGCATGTACCATGGCATTGGTTACAGCTTCTGCATTAGCTTTGTGTTGTTTGAGTTCTTCATTTAGTAAGAATATGTGATGGTCGACTTGTTCGGGGTCATATCCGCGCTTAACAATGGTAAAATTCTCCAATTAATTCTCTCCTCTCAATGAAAAAATAGTTATCCTCAACAATAACTAGGTATATTTTACCATGGGGGTAAATGGAATTCAAGGGAATTGGGACGACAATCCAAAAAAAATAAAAAATTTTGACGGCATCTAAAATTTACATTACAATAAGGACAGTAATATGGGAAAATAACAAGAAATAATGAGGTTAATCAATGAATGAAGAAAAAGACATAGACTATATGAATACAGCACTTGATGAGGCGAAAAAAGCCTATGCACTCAATGAAGTTCCTATCGGTGCCATTATTGTACATGAAGATAAAATTATAGGGCGCGGATATAACCGACGCAATACAGATAAGTCGACACTAGCCCACGCGGAGATTCTTGCTATGCAAGAAGCGATGGCGTATATAGAGGATTGGCGTCTTGAAGAGACGACGATGTATATTACGCTAGAACCCTGTCCCATGTGTGCAGGGGCTATTGTGCAGGCGCGTATTCCACGCGTGGTTATTGGAGCGATGAATCCCAAAGCAGGAAGTGCCGGTTCGGTAGTGAACCTGCTAAATGAACCGAGGTATAATCATCAAGTAGAGGTCACTTATGATGTGTGTCATGATGCGTGCAAGGGGATTCTCCAGGAATTTTTCAAGGAACTTCGTGAGCAGAAGAAACGCTTGCGTTAACCATCTCAATAAAGTTTTTACGATATTGAAGAGGGGTTAATTCTTTAAAAGATTTAAACTGTTCTATAAAGTAGCTGGTTGTAGAAAAGCCCACAGATAATCCGATATCTGTAACGCTTTCATCTGTCGTTGTAAGGAGATTGGCGGCTTTGGTGATACGCATAAAATTCACATAATCGCTAAAGTTTTGATGCATCTTTGCTTTGAAAAAACGAGAAAAGTAACTATAACTCATGTTGCACAGTTGGGCGACTTCCTTGACGTCGATTAGGTGCATATAGTTGGCATCTACATAATCAAAAACTTTTTGCAAACGTTGGATATTCTGTGCATTTAAGCTGTGGTCTAGATTTAGCTCAATACTTTTTTCGTTCCAACTTCGCAAAATCCATAAAAATATACGCCCGATATGATTTCGAATCGCAAGTTCGAAACCATATTTTTTTTCGGCATCTTCTTGAAGGATTTGACCGAGGAGGTCAGGAATGAAGGTATCGTTGATTTCTCTGGCAGGGAACCGCTTTTGGTGGGTAGCGGACTTTAAGGTAAAAGGAAGAACATATTTTGTCTCAAAAATGCTCTCAGGAGTGGAGTATAAAAGTTCAGGTTTGAAGCGGATAACGATATATTGATTTTTTTCTTCGGATAGAGCAAAGACATGGTGCACCTCCATCGAATTGATAATCATCATATCCCCGCGATCAATTAAAAAATCAACCCCATCTAAAATAACGCGAAATTGTCCTGATAGACAGTAGAGAATCTCGATATGGGTATGATAATGAGCACCGACCATTGTCGAGCGTCCGTCAGATTCCTGAAGGTGAGATTTAAAGGGATAAGCGATACCGTTTTCAACAAATTTTTCATCTTCATAAAAACCAATCATAAAAATTTCCTTTCGTATATTCATAAGCTATGACAAATTTGTGGTATTTTTCTATAGATTCATTATAGTATAAAACAATGGAGATGACTATACTTAATATTATAAATAATATATGAAACACTAGAAGAACAAGGAGGTTTTACAATGAAAAAAGTTAAAGTAGGTATCATTGGGTGTGGTGGAATTGGAATGCAAAAGCATTTACCTGCGCTGTCAGCAGTGGAGGAAGTGGAAGTAGTTGCATTTTGTGACCTTATAGAAGAACGTGCAGTTAAGGCGGCAAAAGAATTTGGAACTAAGGACGCGAAGGTGTATACGAATTACAAAGAATTACTTAAGGACAAAGAGATTCAAACCATCCACGTATGTACACCGAATAAATCCCATAAAGATATCAGTATCGATGCGCTTCATGCGAACAAACATGTGTTATGTGAAAAACCGATGGCAAAAACAGCTGCAGATGCAAAAGCCATGTTACAAGCAGCAAAAGAGACAGGTAACCTTCTGTCGGTTGGATATCAAAACCGATATCGTGAAGATAGCCGATATCTGCACAAAGCTTGCCAACGAGGCGATTTAGGTGAGATCTATTTTGCAAAAGCACATGCGGTGCGTCGACGCGCAGTCCCAACATGGGGCGTGTTCCTAAACGAAGAAGAGCAAGGTGGAGGACCGTTAATTGATATCGGAACGCATGCACTGGATTTAACTTTATGGTTGATGGATAACTACAAAGTTAAAAGTGTCAAAGGAAGTGTCTATAAAAAACTTGGGGACCAAACAGAGACAGGTAATGCTTTTGGTGACTGGGATCCAAAAGAGTTTACAGTAGAAGATTCAGCTTTTGGTTTTATCACCATGCAAGATGGGGCAACAATTATTTTAGAATCCAGCTGGGCGCTTAATACTCTAGATAGTGGTGAAGCCAAGACTACTCTTTGCGGAACCAAAGCAGGTGCCGATATGCGCGATGGATTACGCTTTAACATGGCGGACCTTGGAAAACTTGTTGAGAAAAAACCAGCGCTTGGAGCGGATGGTGTAGACTTCTATGAAGGCGGAGATGATAAGCCGGAAGTGATTGAAGCCAAAACTTTCTATGATGCGGTGATTCATGGAAGTGAACTTGTTGTTAAGCCTGAACAAGCGCTTGTGGTTACAGAGATTTTAGAAGCTATCTATGAATCCGCTCGCACAGGAAAAACAATCGAGTTTGATTAAGAGGCGTTAAACTAAGAGGAGGATATTATGAAATCAATATATGCACAACTATACTCGGTGAAGGATGCTATGGAAAAGGCATATATGCATACTTTGCGCGAGATTGCATTGATGGGCTATAGCGGAGTTGAATTTGCCGGTTACGGGGGCCATAGTGCCAAGGAACTGCGAAAAGCCTTAGAGGCATTGAATATAACCTGTCTTTCATCACATGTATCCATTGAACGTTTAGAGGAGAATCCAAAAGGTGAGATGGAGTATTTAAAAGAACTTGGCAGTGAATTTATCGTGTGTCCATATTATGATATAAAAACAATCGAGGATGTCAAAGTGCTCGCACAGAAGCTAAATCACATCGGTGAAGTAGCAAAAAATTATAATATTAAGCTTTTGTATCACAATCATGCACATGAGTTTGTCAAAGACCAAGATACGTATTTATTGGACCGATTGTTTGAGAATGTAGAACCCGGGAATCTGTACCAGCAGCCGGATCTATACTGGGTGGCATATGCAGGCGTTGATCCGATTCAATACTTGGAAAAAGTAAAAGATCGTTCGCCGATTATTCACTTAAAGCAGATGGAAAATATGCAGACTAAGAAAAATGTAACCGCAGATGCAGGTGTTATTGATTTTAAAAAAGCGGTTGAGATAGCCGATAAAAGTGCGTTTGTTTATGAACAAGAAACGATGGACATAGATCCGTTAGAAGCGATGAAACGTTCCGTTAACTATTTGAAAGAGGTGTAAAAATGAAATTATCCGTATTAACAGTGCCATTATATGGGCTAAGTTTTGAAGATGCTATTATTAAATTAAAAAACATGGGTGTAGAAGCGCTTGAGGTAGGTGCAGGTGGTTATCCTGGAGATACACATTTAAACACAAAAGCGTTATTAGAAGATGATGCAAAGGTTGAAGGCGTTAAGGAATTATTAAAAAAACATGATATCGAGATTGCCGCTTTGGCATGTCATGGAAACCCGGTACATCCCAATAAAGCGATTGCAAAAGATTTTCATGATCAGTTTGTCAACGCAATTTTGTTGGCTGAAAAGCTTGGAATTGATACCATTGTTGGATTTTCAGGTTGTCCTGGTGACAGTGAAAGTTCTCAAAAACCTAACTGGGTGACATGCCCATGGCCGGAAGACTTTAGTGAGATTCTTGAGTACCAGTGGAATGACGTGCTTATTCCTTATTGGAAAGAAACCGTAAAATTTGCTAATGCGCATGGAGTAACAAAAATTGCTCTTGAGATGCATCCGGGATTTTGTGTATATAATCCGGCGACACTTTTACGTTTAAGAGAAGCGGTTGGCGATACTATCGGAGCGAACTTTGATCCATCACATCTATACTGGCAAGGTATGAATCCGGTAGAATCCATTAAAGCGTTAAAAGGAGCTATCTATCATTTTCATGCAAAAGATACGAAGATTGATGCGCATAATACGCAAGTGAACGGTGTGCTTGACAACCGCCACTATGGTGACGTGCTTAACCGTTCTTGGGTCTTTAGAACTGTGGGTTATGGACACGGACAGCTTGAGTGGAATGAGATGATTAGTACACTACGTGCAGTAGGTTATAACGGAGTTGTCAGTATTGAACATGAAGATGGCTTAATGTCAATTGATGAAGGATTGACAAAAGCTGTAAACCTATTAAAAGATGTATTGATTCATGAGACCCCGACAGATATGTGGTGGGCATAAGGAGATAGAAAAATGTATACACTTGGAATTATTGGCTATGGTGGGATGGCAGACTACCATGTCAAACAATTAAAAAAATACAAACGTCTTAACGTTAAGGGCATTTATGATGTAAATCCAGAGCGTGGTACTGTTGCAAAAGACAATGGACTCATCTCTTATGAAAGCAAAGAAGCCTTGCTTACAGATAAATCAATCGATATCGTACTGATTGCGACGACCAATGAAGTTCACAAAGAATTATCGATTGAAGCACTTAGAGCAGGCAAACATGTCATTTGTGAAAAACCGGTGACCATGAATTCAGAAGAACTCTTGGAGATTATGGAAGTAGAAAAACAAACAGACAAATTCTTTACCATTAATCAAAATCGCCGAACCAATAAAGACTTTGTATTAATGCGCCGTAGTATTGAACAAGGACTTATTGGAAAGCCTTATGTGATTGAATCTCGTGTGGAGGGGTCACGAGGTATGCCAAAAGGATGGCGTACGATTAAATCCCTTGGTGGTGGAATGATGCTTGATTGGGGTGTGCATTTAATTGACCAATTGATGCATATGATTCCTGAAAAGGTTGTTGATGTCTATTGTAAAATGTATAGCATCGAATACCCTGAAGTGGATGATAACTTCCGATTGGTGATGACTTTTGAAAGTGGACTTAGTGCACAAGTGGAAGTTTCAACCAATAATTATATAACGCATCCGCGTTGGTATGTTTTAGGAACACAAGGAACCCTTCAAATTGATGATTGGGATTGTCATGGTCAGATTGTTCGATGTATTGACAAAGAAAACACATGGGAAGATGAGATTGTCTATACTAAGGCAGGCCCGACAAAGACGATGGCACCTAGGCGCAGTGAATCAACAGAGACAATTAAGCTAAGCGAGCCTATGGATGTTACTGACAGCCTGACGGTAGTTTATGATGGCTTGATTGATGCAATCGAAGGTAAAGCGCTACTTAGTGTAACTTCCGCTCAAGCGCTTGAAGTGATGAAAGTCATGGAAGCGGCGTTCTTATCCCATGAACAGAAGTGTTCGATAAAATTGTAATGATGGTAAGAATATAAGAAAAAAGATTATGCGGTATAATAATATCGCATAATCTTTTTTTGTATAATTAAATCTTGTGTAGGGAAAAAATCTGATTTATATGATATGATAGAAATAAATGAATTGTTGCTATAAGGGGGGGCTTCGATGTATAAAAAAGTGGAAAGGCGAATTATTATTGCTTCATGTTTCTTAATTGCACTTTTTTTGATATGGCAATGGTCAATAGCAAAGTTAAGTGCAGATTATGACAAGGTGTCAGAGGTGATTAATATCGCAGGACGACAGCGTATGCTCAGTCAAAAGATTGCCAAAGATGTGGCGATGCTGAGAGAAAATCTTGATGTTAGTGTACGTGATCACTATGCAGTTGAATTACATCGATCAATACAGTCTCTTGAAAGTGAGTACTTGCAACTGGTTGAAAAAAACCAAAGCGCGGCAATAGCAGATATGCTGGAGAAGTTTGAACCTACCCGAAGTATTTTTATAAGCAGTGCACAGGATGTATTAAAAAACATTGGTCGAATCACACCGGCTTCCCAAGAAACATTGCTTGAAGCCCGGATGAAGGTGTTTATCTATGAAGATGACTTTTTAGCGCATATGGATACTATGGTTAATCAGTATGTCTGGGAGGCAGGAGAGACATTTTTGTGGATTAAGAGACTACAGGTCATCTTTTTGAATTTAATGATTATATGTAGCGTTATCTTGCTGGTATATGTCTATGTCCCGGCGCATCAAACCATTCGAGAGTGGTACATTGAGGCCCAGGAGAATAACACCAATATGGTTAAGCTTTTTCACATTATGCGTAACGCCATGTTCATGTTATCCAAAGAGGGCAAAGTAGTTACACGTAATGAACGTGGGGATGTTTTACTTGAGCGCTTAGGTGTGAGTAAGTCGTTGGAGCATATTGAAGAGCTTTTTAAGAAAAGCGAGGTTTCGTGGAAGCAGATATATGAACAACTGCTTCAAGAAGAAGATAAGGGAGCCTTAGAAGTGACCTTTGGGACAATAGATCCGGTGATTATGGAAGTATCTGTCTCATCCGGCACTTATCAGCGGAAAGAGGCGATTTTGCTGAATTTTTATGATGTTACAGAACAGAAAAAGATTGAAGAGACACTGACGAATTTGGCGGTACGAGATAAGTTGACAGGATTATACAATCGGTATCATCTTGAGACGTTTATAGGGACAGAAATCGAACAGGCAGAACGCTATGACATCAATATGTCTATGCTGATAGTCGACCTAGACCATTTTAAAAACATTAATGACCATTGGGGACATCCCATCGGGGATCAAGTCTTAAAGCACACAGCGGATTTATTGGTGCAATCATGCCGAAAGTCGGATGTGATTTTTCGCCTAGGTGGTGAAGAATTTATGGTGGTGCTTTCGCACACAGATATTAAAGGTGCCATAGAAGTTGCAGAGAAAATACGTAGTGCCATAGAAAAATCCATTCATCCGATTGTAGGCAAATACACGGTAAGTGTAGGTGTAGCACAGCGCAAGATGGGCGAAACCTTCCGCCATATATACCAACGTACAGATGAGGCTTTGTATTTGGCAAAAAGTAGTGGGCGCAACTGCGTCAAGGAATCGACACACTGACACACATACACACTTCCAAAGAAAATAAAAACGGATACATCAGCAAAGATGACTTTACTGATGTATCCGTTTTATGGGTTTAAAAGGCTTGGCTTAATACAACTTAAGATTAAGTGTTTGACTTAATATAGCATAGTTCATACTCATCTGGATTGTAGTAGTTATGTGAAAAATCAATAATGGTGCCATCATCACAATAGGTATAATTTTCAACCATGATGATAGGGGTACCTTTTTTAATGCTTAGAATGCTACTGATTTTATCATCGCTAAGGATAGGATGAACGACATGCTTTTGATGATCGATAGTTACATTTTTGACATCCCTAAAAAAATCATACTTTGAATTTTGTAGATATTGTATTGACAATTCAGGAAACTTATCAACAGAAATATATGAAATCTCAAAAAGATACACTTTGTCATCGGCTTTTCGAATGCGTTCGATGTAATATATGAGATCCTTTTCAGAGATTCCAAGAATTTGCGCTTTTTTGGGGCTGGCTGAGGTGATGTTAAAGGTATGTACCGTTGAGACTACCTTCTTACCTAGGTCTTTCATCTGATCGTTAAATCCTCTGACCCGTAGATCAGAACTTGTCTTAGGCCTAAGATTGACGGTTGTTCCTAAACCGGCAGTGCGTTTTAAAAAACCTTTGGCGACCAGGTTATCCGTTGCGCGTCTTACGGTTACGCGGCTTACCTGATACTTGGTGGAAAGTTCAAGTTCGGTAGGAATGAGATCTCCATCCAAATACTTGTTGTTATGTATGTCATTGAGCAAATCGTTTTCGATGATTTTATATTTTGCGATTTTCTTTTCCATGGTTCTCCCCCCTTTGTTCTTTTCCCATCTATTATAGCGGATTAACATAAAAAACGCAACATAAATGTAAATACAATTAATAAAAATGTAAACAAATGTATTTAAAATATAATTCAAATGTATTGACGTTAGTGGAGTGAAGTGCTATACTTTATTATATAGTTCAGGGGTGACTCTGAACCGCTAAAAAAATTAGGAGGTATCATATGAGTGTAGTACAAGCTTTATTGATTGGGGTGTTCGCATATCTTGGTTCCAAGAGAACGCCTTGGGTTTTTGGGGTTACAGGTGGCTGGCAAGTTATTGGGAAGCCTCTTGTTGCAGGGATGATTGTCGGGATTATTTTGGGAGATCTTCGATCAGGAATCTTGGCAGGGGTTGCCGTCCAAGCGATGTATATCGGAATGATTACACCTGGGGGTGCATTACCGGCGGACGTGATTTTTGCAGGTTATATTGGTATTCCTTTGGCATTGGCCTCAGGAGGAGGCGCAGACTATGCGGTAGCGCTAGCTGTTCCATTAAGTATGGTTGGAATTGGGGTTTTTAACTTTCTTATGTCAATTAATGCGGCGTTTCCACATTGGGGAGATAAGTACGCTGCTAAAGGAGATGAAAAAGGAATTGCACGTATGAATATCCTAGGTACAGTGCCTACGTTCATCTTAAGATTTGGGATTGTTGCTGCAGTCTGTTACTTTGGAGCGCCGGCAGCAGAAGCTATTATTGGGGCGTTACCTGAATCTGTTCTTCATTTCTTTAAAATAGCCGGTCGTATGCTTCCGGCAGTCGGTTTTGCTCTTTTGTTAAAACAATCGGTTAACAAGACATGGATGATTGCATTTTTCTTGATGGGATATGTGGTCATGATTTCAACGTCGATTACGATTACAGCTCTTGCCCTCTTTTCTATTGGTATCGCATTTTTATTTGTCATGCGAACAGGACATGAGCAAAGCGTTGTTAGTACATCAGGTGAACTAATAGAGGAGGACGATTGTTATGAAGACTAAAGTGAGCGTACCTCGTGGTGAGGTCAGAAAAGCTGCGGTGAAGTGGATATTCTTTTCCCATTGTGCACAGAACTTTGAGCGAATGATGGGGTTGGCGTTTTGCCATACGATTGCACCTATTTTAAAGCGATTATACAAAGGTGATGACTATATCAAGGCGTTAGAGCGCCATATGCAGTTTTTTAATACGGAACCTCATCTTGGCAGTATGATTCCGGGGGTTGTTGTTGCCCTTGAAGAATCCATGGCGAATGGGGAAGAGATGAATGAGCAAACAATTATCAGTACCAAAAACGCACTGATGGGTCCGTTTGCAGGTATTGGGGATTCACTCATTATAGGGACATATAATCCGATTATTTTAAGTATTGCCCTAGGACTTGCTGTGGATGGCTCTATTGTCGGACCGTTATTTTATATACTTCTTTGGTTAGGAACAATGCTACCCTTTAGATATAGCCTGTTTATGAAAGGTTATGACCTTGGAGGCAATGCGGCAAAATCTTTGCTGGGTAACAAAGCTTTGACTGAAAAAATCACAATGGGACTGACCATTGTCGGATTAATTGTTATCGGTGGTGTGGCCTCAACAACAGTTCAAGCGCCGGTATCTTATGTATATACTAACGGATCGATGTCTATTGAAGTACAAGCATTGTTAGATAAGATTATGCCAAACTTAGTTCCTTTACTTGTTACCGTTGCAGCATGGTTACTTGTGGCTAAGAAGAAAATGTCAGGAACAAAAGTTATGCTGATTATCGTGGCGTTTGCGGCGGTAATGGTGGCGCTTGGAATTATGTAGAAAGGATGTTGTTTTTTGAAAGATATTGTATTAGTTATGTCGGATCAGCACTCTTTTGAAGCGTGTTCTCTTAATGAAAGAAGTTCGCTTAACACAACACGCCTAAAAACGATTAGCGAAACAGGAATAAATTATGTCAACGCATACACCAATGCCCCTTTGTGTGTACCTTCGCGCATGTCGTTTTTGACCGGAAAGCTGCCAAGACATACGAAGATATTTGATAATGACAGCCTTTTATCAAGTGATGTACCCACTCTTGCTCATGCATTAGGAGCAAGAGGGTACAAAACGATTCTTGTCGGACGGATGCACTTTAAAGGTATTGATCAGTGGCACGGGTTTGATGAACGTCTTGTTGGAGATATAACATCCCAATATTGGGGCGTGAAGCGCAGAGAGCTTTATGATTACGCGAATACCCTGAAGATGCAGGGATGCCAAGACATCCTAGGATATGGATACTCTCCGGTACATGATTATGATGAACAAGTATATCAAGAAGCGTTGAATCAGCTTTTAATAGAGCATGACCAACCCATCTTTATGGTGGTCGGATTTTATGGACCGCATTTTCCATATATCGGTTATGAAGCATCCTATAAAAACTACATGGAAGCATATAATGATGAACACTATGCATCAGAAGAAGCCTTAGACCAGTACGCCTATTTAGTACAGGCAACGAATCAAGATAAGCGTAGAAAAGTTAAGGCGGGCTATTATTCTATGTGTCAAGAACTGGAAGAAAAAGTATGGCAGATATATAAAGCTTTTGAAAAACGGTTGGATAAAAAGGACGGAACCTTTGTCTACACATCGGATCATGGTGACCAACTTGGAAGACGAGGTTTATTTGGTAAGAAGACATTTTATGAAGCGTCTATACACATCCCGCTTTTGATAAAACCTATGAACAGCCAGGAAGGGAGTGTGCGTGAAGATGCAGTATCTTTAGTTGACCTCTCAGCAACGCTCTTAAACCTTGCAGATGCCCATCTGCCAAATGTTGACGGACAAGACATCATGACCCAGCCAAAAACAAAGCCGGTGATTATTGAGCAGATGTATGAAAAGCCATTAAGATATGGACAGTGTATTATTCATGACCAGACAAAACTTTTAAAGATAGGTCGTGCACTACGGATGTTTGATAGCAAAACGGATCAAGAGATATCCTGTGACACACCGGGGTATAAAGAACAGTATAAAGCAATGGAACCTTTTTTACTTGATGATAAAAAGCTGTTAAGACAATATGAAAAACATAAGCGAGAGATTGATGTCCTAAAACAGTGGGGAACTATAAAACAACCCAAGTCAGAATCAATGGTTTCCTTTTCGAACAAAATTGCAGATAAGGTTAGAGACGGAGGCAAGCAATGAATATTTTGTACATACATACACATGATACGGGTAAAGTGATTAGTCCTTATGGATATAATACTCCGACCCCGAATATGATGTGCTTTGCAAAAGAGGCACTAAAGTTTAACAAGGCGTTTTGTGCTTCGCCTACATGCTCTCCCAGTCGAGCAGCCCTCTTATCGGGAATGTATCCGCATCAAGTCGGCATGCTTGGGTTGTCGCAACGAGGCTTTGAGATGGATATGTCTAAGCATCTAGTCACCTATTTAAAGGCGCAAGGATTCTATACGGTGCTTAGTGGGATTCAGCATGAAGCGTCATGGTATCTAGACCATGAAAAAGGCGCTAAGATGATAGGGTATGATGAAAACTTAACGACAAGTATCGCAGGTTATAAAGAAGAAGACTTTGTCCTATGGGATGAAAAAAACGCATTATCAGCGGCGCGTTGGATTCATCATCATGATGGGAAACAGCCGTTTTTTCTTTCTTATGGTATGTATGCCACCCATCGAAAATACCCAAGTACCATAGCAAAAGGGATTGATCCAAATTATGTAAAAGTACCGGACAACATAATGGATAATGAAAATACACGATTAGATTATGCGAGGTATTTAACCTCGCTCCAGTGGGCGGATGAAAACTTTGGAAAAGTTATTCAAGCGCTGAAGCAAAAAGGCATCTATGAAGAGACGATTATTATTTTTACGACTGACCACGGATTAGCCAATCCGTATGCAAAATGTAATCTCAATGACCAAGGCACAGGTGTGCTACTCATGATTCGAGATCCGAAGGGACGACATAACGGACAAGTGACGGATGCGCTTACTAGCCATGTGGATATTTTTCCCACGTTGTGTGACATCCTTCAAATGGAAAAACCGACAAATCTTCAAGGCGAGTCGATGATTGAAGTGCTTCGAGGAGATCAAGACAACTATAGAGAGTATGTTTTTGAAGAGATTAACTTTCATACGTCCTATGAACCTTGTAGAGCAGTTCGCTCCAAGCAATATCGTTATGTCGTCTATTATGATGACTACTTGGGGATGAATCTTTCTAATATCGATGCGTCCCTGACAAAGGATGAATACTTATCTGCAGGAATCAAAGATAAGAAAAAATACAGAGAAGCCTTATATGATCTCAGGTTTGACCCACTGGAAAAAAGAAATGTGATTGAGGATGAAGCCTACAAAAAGATAGCCATAGCTATGAAAAAAGCGTTGCACAATCATATGGAACAAACAAACGATTATATGTTAGAAGGGCTCATTGCAATAGACCCTCAATGGAAAGTCAATAAAAAAGAATGTATTGAAGCAAGAAATGCAAGTGACGATGAATTTGTAAGTTTAGGGAGGTAGCCAGATGGCAATATGTGCAGTAAGAATTGATGAACGGTTGATACATGGACAAGTGGCAACAGCATGGTGTAAGGCGGTTGGGGCAACACGTATTATGATTATTGATGATGACGTCGTCAAAGATCCGCTTCAAAAGATGGCATTAAAAAGTGCTGTACCTGTAGGTATGAAGTTGTCATTGTTAACGATTGAAAAAGCAGCGGAAAATTTAAAAACAGATAAATATGATGGACAAAATGTGTTTATAGTGGTTAAGAAGCCGGAAGTTATTGAAGCATTGGTTCACCAAGGCGTAGATATTCAAGAAGTCATTGTAGGTAATATGGCAGCAAAAGAAGGTTCCAAAGTCCTCTACCGCACAGTGAGTATTACTGTAGAAGACGAGAAGGCGTTTAAGAATTTAATTCATGCAGGGACGTTAGTGCACTTGCAAATGGTTCCTAAGGATAAAAAAGTGAACATCGGGGAACTATTATAAGGAGAATACTATGGAGATAGGAATAATCATAACGGGACATGGAAAATTTGCAACAGGAATCTATGAATCAATAAAACTTATAGCAGGCGATCAAGACAATTGTCATACGATAGATTTTAAGCAGCAGATGCAGGTAGATGAGCTTAAAGCTTTGATGAAGCAAAGGGTTGAAGAGCTTAGCAGATGCGACAGGGTAATTATTTTTGCTGATTTACAAGGGGGATCCCCCTTTAAGACAGCACTTGAACTTAGTTATTATGATGAAAGGATTTGCCTCATCGGTGGTGTTAACTTGCCTATGTTATTAGAATGTGTCTTGACAAAAGACAGCGTCGATGATTTTGATGGGTACACCGATGGCCTTGTTGCATCGGGACGCCACGGTTTGGCAAAACTCATCATAACAGATGACGAGATGGAAGAGGATTAATCTATGGACATACAAAAAACAAAAACTCCTTTTGGCACCTTTGTCGTAAGGATGGATAAGAAAATTGTTGTCGGCTCGGATTTTGAATGGAGTCTTGAATTTACTTCGGATATTCAGATGAAAAAGGGTGCCAGCCTTTCTATAGAGGTTCCGGCATATCAACATCAACGCAGTGAAGAATATCTTCAAGCGTATGATTATTGGAAGCCAAACTATATCTATGCGTTGGGCTCAAGAGACGATATTAAAGTGGATGTAAGAGTAGAAAGTGTTGAATCGGCATTTTCGCATATAAAACGGTGGCCGGATAGTAAGCGTGTAGCCATCATTACATGCCAAGAGGGGCTTGCGCCGGGAGAGACAATCTCAGTGTATTTTGGCGGAACCGACCGACCGTGGGTGGGTAGAGAGTGTATGACGTCAAGAATATCCCAGTTTGCCAACAAGGTAGAAGGGAACTATTTGACCTATCAAGTGGCCATCGATACGCAAGGTACAGGAGACTATGTAAAACTGGAAGTGATGGATGCTGTTGAGCTCTTACCGGATCAACCAGCAGTATTAAAGGTGTTTGCGCCTACGTCCGTTCAACCGGATACTCGGTTTGAGGTTGAACTTGTTTGTGCAGATCAATTTAACAACCCGATTTTTGATTATGATATGGAGTCGATTGAACTTCGTATTATAGATAAACATGGGCAAGAGGTCCAACGTCTACAATGTGATAACCACAAGTTCACAGGGATTTTGCGACAAGAAGGACGATTTTTAATTGAAGCTATCAGTACGGATTTATTTGTAGAAAAAGCCGTTATCGTCTCCCGGATGGCCGCTAGACAATTATACTGGGGGGATCTTCATACTCACTCGAATCTGTCAGCAAACATTCGAGATAATGATTGGAATTCCACACCGGACAATAGTTATCTATATAGTCAAAAAGTCAGTCATCTAGATTTTATATGTCTATCAGAGCAGACCTTTCGATTTAATGAAGACAGAAGTGTCAACATTGATCAAAGCACATGGGAACAAATCGGACAAAAAGCGGATATGTATAATACCCAGGCTTTAGTTACCTTCCCAGGGATTGAATTGCACTCGAAGCGGGGGGATACGATTGCTGTGTTTGGAGAGAGTTTGTCAACCTATGGATATCCTGGAGCGGACATTGAAGAAGTGACAGACCTTTGGGAAAAATATAAGGACAAAAAGATGTTGACGATTCCGCACTTTCATAGATATTGTGAAGGTCGGCCTAGTAAGGACCAACAAGAGAAAAAGTATGAAGGATTTAACCTGGACAATTGGAAGGAGTCAAACCCAAAGGAAGTCTTATGTGAGATTTTTTCCAGTCAATGGGGACGCTTTGAAAATCAAGAGCATCCGATGGTTCTAAAAGCGAGAAATAATGTAAAGCACAATACGTTTTGTGAGTTTTTGAATATGGGTAAACGGTGGGGTGTTACGGCAGGAAGTGATGGTCATGACGGTAAGCCCGGCTATGGTGGATTGACAGGGGTATTTGCTGCGGATAAGACGCGAGAAGATATCTTTGATGGATTAACCCATCAAAGAACCCTTGCGACGACCCATCCTAGGTGGTTTGGTGAGATATCACTTGAACAAGAGCGACTTATCTTTAAAGGCATCGCCCCCCATGTCGTAAGCAAGATAGAGATTATCAGAGATGGTCAACTCTTGCATAGCGTGCCCAATGCCGATGAATGGTTTGAGCTGGTGTTAGATATTGATCCAAAAGCAGATGCCTACTATTATGGGCGAATTGTTATGGACAATCGACATATTGGATGGACGAGTCCGATATGGACTGGTGACAAGTAAGACTTTTCTTGTGTGAAGAAAATGAAAATTGAGAAATATAATATATGCGTCAATATAGACTGGGGTTTTTTAATACCTCAGTCTTTTTTTGTGCAAAAAAACGAAGAAATATCGAATAATGACAATGAAAGCAAAAATTCGCCTATAGAATTCACAATAGAAAGTGCTTTATCATAATATTATATGACAAAAGGAGGATGAATAGGAAGATGAGAAAATGGATTGCAAGTTTTTTAATTGTAGTATTGTGTATATCGACTATGCAGGTTTCAATCTATGGAGTGGAATCAACCAAAAGCTTCGAAGAGAGCTTTGACAGTAGCTTAGACGCATGGTCGCAAAAAGAAAGTGGCGGCGGACCCTTGCCGGAATTTGACTTTGTCCAGCAAGAAGGAAGAAACGTACTACATGCATCAATGACACAAGCGCTAGGGTATATTGAAAGTGTACGTATCCCAGTGAACTATAAAGACCAGCTGGATTTGAATGTTGTTCTTAAGAACACTTTAATAGAGAACATGGATCCGGCAAAAGATGGCGTGTTTTTTAGAATCAACCAATTTGAGACGGCCTCATCGGCGCCGATAACCCCAGAGCGCCTTGAATTAATGGCGGTATCGGGAACGAAGGATTGGAGGACGCAGACAGCAAGTTTTGAGATTACAAATCCTGACGTTAACTACATCTCGGTGCAAGTTGTTTTTGGTTGGTGGACAACATCAAAAGTCAGTGGTGATCTCTATATTGATCATATCGACATCACACGTCATGAACAGCCCGAGGAAAGTGTTGAAGATGGTTTGTTGGCAAACCCAAAATTTGAAAATGGGCTGGATCAGTGGAAGCTTATCGCCAATGGAGGCAGCTTGCCGCTAAAGGAAGTGATTCAAGGAGCGCAGTATCAAGGTGGTAATGCGATAGAGTTTATGCTAGAAGATACGAGTGCCTATTTGATGAGTGAAAAAATCCCTGTAGAACAAGGGGATGAATATGTTGTGAATATTCATCATATGCAGCAAAATCTGGAGAATGTCAATACGAGTCGAGCGGCGATATATATCCGAGCGTCTTATTATGAGGATGTGGCAGCTTCTCCTATCAAGCAGGTTGAACTTGGGGCGTATAGTAACACCAGAGACTGGAGTGTTGATCAATATACGTTCACAATTGATGATGAAGCCTATAATTATGTCAGTATCCACGTCGTATTTGGATGGTGGACGAATTCAGAAGCAAATGGAACATATGGTTTAGACTATATACAACTTCTTAAAGAAGGTAGTGGGGACCTGACAGACCCAGAAGACCCAGAAAATCCAGAAGACCCAGAGGTAGAGCAAGAAGATATTGCCTATAATGGTGACTTTGCAATCGTTAAAGAGACCCAAGAAGCCTATTGGGCAAAGGGGACAAAACCCGATGGATGGCGGTACCAATATCGACCGGAGTTTGCAGTAGATGGAGCTGCTGAGCCAATAATCGATGTTGATGCACAAGGAAATATTGAGATGGTTTTGGACTCTTCAGTTAGCTGGATTGAACCGGAGACAGAACACAGGATACCGATTGTCAATGGTGCACAGTACCAAGTCAAGACGTTGGTTAAAGGTAACCTGATAACCGCCCATAGCAGTCAAGTACCTATATTTTTACGTGTGGAACTTGTCGATAGTCAAGGTAATTATATTGAGGGCACACGGGCGACGCTAGATAGTTTGACCAATGGCGTATATTCGGATTGGACCCCATTATTCGGTCAGTATGTAGTTAATCACCCGGATGCAACCCATCTTAAAGTGGTGCTATTCTTGGGACAGTGGGGCAGTGGTAACGGAGCGAGCGGAGAAGTTTTGGTTGATCAGATTCAAGTGTTGGCCGATGTGGTTTTAGTTGAACACGTTGATATAGAAAGCGACCAGGTAACCATTCGCAAAGGCAACACGGCATCGTTAGAGTATAGCGTGTATCCTGGGGATGCTACCAACCAGCAAGTAAAGTGGTACTCCTCTGACGAAAATATCGTCTCAGTAGATGCCCAAGGCACTATCACAGGGCAAGGGGAAGGAACGGCGACGATTACACTACAGTCCTTAGATGATGAAACGATAACGGATAAATGTGAAGTGACGATTGTGGATGGATATATTCCGGTAAATGAGGTTGTAATCGACCGTGAACGCCTTGTCCTAGATGTAGGGACAGGACGCCAGCTCTTGGCAACAGCGTATCCAGAGTATGCCAGTGATAAGAGTGTGATTTGGAGCGTTGCAGATGCATCCATTGCATCGATTGACCAAGGTTTTGTCAAAGGTATATCCGTTGGAACGACAACCGTTATTGCGAAGAGCTTAGATCAAGAGCATATCTATGATACCCTTGAACTTGAAGTTACAATGCAGGCAGACGATGATTATGACCTTTTGAGAAGAAAATGGTTTGATTCCATTGTCGGGGGAGTTGCGCCTAATCTTGACGACGCGTCAACACGTGTTTTGATTGAAAATATTGAACAGGCAGGCTATGACGCTTGGAAGTCCATGGATACCGAAAGCGACGCTTACTTGTGGGAATCA
Source organism: Clostridiales bacterium UBA4039 (assembly GCA_002382805.1). Classification (GTDB taxonomy): domain Bacteria; phylum Bacillota; class Clostridia; order Lachnospirales; family Vallitaleaceae; genus UBA1351. The sequence continues at coordinate 36,258 of DGAD01000021.1, read as the reverse complement.
AGTAGCGACTTTTCAGCCTCATCGACAGTGACACAAAACTTTAATTATCTCAATCAGATGGCTAAGGCATATCAGATTACAGGAAGCGACTTACAAGGAAATGTAGAGCTTTTACAAGACATCGTCTATGGTTTGGAGTGGATGAACAGACATCACTATAAGGCGGATGTGTGGTATGGCAACTGGTGGGACTGGGAAATAGGCTCTGCGCAACACATTATTGATACTCTAGTGCTTATCCACGATGATGTTGAGCCAGCGTTAATTGATGCCTATGTGGATGCGCTTGACTGGTATGTTCCAGACCCAAGATATTTTTCAAAAAAATGGCATGTATTATCTACAGGCGCTAACCGCTCAGATTTGTGCTTAGTTGTTCTTGGCAGTGGGATTCTTGATAAAGATGAAGCTAAGATACTGGATGCAAGTCATAGTTTGGAAGTTGTCTATGAATATGTTGATTCAGGTGACGGTTTTTATGAAGATGGTTCCTTCGTTCAGCATTATCATGTGCCATATACAGGAACCTATGGAAGCATTCTCTTTTCAGGTATCGGACGTATTTTTAATATCCTAAGTGATAGTCCATGGGAAAAAGAGTCTGAATCGGTTAACAATGTCTATGAGATGCTTATAAAAGGTGTGCAACCATTAATCTATAGAGGGATGATGATGGACATGGTTTCAGGACGATCCGTTGCACGTCAAGATATTGGCGAGCGTAAGCATGGTATCGGTATGATTAAGCGAATGGTTGAGTACTCTAGCTTTGCGCCGGAACCGTATGCAAGTGAAATAAAGAGTATGGTCAAATATTGGATTGAATCCAATGACTATCTAGACTTTTTAGATAGTGCCAATGACTTGAACATTTTGTTACAGGCACAAGGGATTCTTAATGATTCCAGTGTCCAATCTAGGGGACCGTTGGTCGGCAACTATGTCTTTGCAGATATGGACCGGATTGTGCATCGCAATGCTTCGTATGCAGCAGGAATCAGTATGTATTCTAATCGAATATCCAACTATGAAAGTCTGAATCAAGAGAACTTGCATGGATGGCATACGGGAGATGGTATGCTATATCTTTATCATGAAGATCTGGGACACTTTACCCAAGACTATTGGTCAACCGTAAATCCTTATCGATTGCCGGGAACAACGGTAGATACCAAAGTGCTATCGGATGCAGCAGGAGAACGTAAAAAATCAAAGGAAAGCTTCGTCGGAGGCGTAACATTGGAGAATACCTACGGTGTTGCAGCAATGCAGTTAAACAAGGATAACGATCAAGTGGGCATGGATTTAAAGGCTAAAAAAGCATGGTTCTTTTTTGACAATGAGATTGTAGCCTTAGGGACGGATATTCATAGTAGCCAAGGGCGAACCATAGAGACGATTGTGGAAAATCGAAAAATTAGTGATGCAGCAACGGAGACATTAGTTATTAATGGTAAGAAGATAGAGCACGATGGCATTATCCATGAAAAAGAAGTCGATTGGGCATATTTATCCAATGGTATAGGGTACTATTTTCCAGAACAAGAAACGCTCAAAATCCTTCTTGAACAACGGGAAGGCTACTGGAAGGACATCAATGGTGCCGCACGTTTTGTAGATGGTGATAAGCCAGTCACCGGTAACTATGTCACCCTTTGGAAAGACCATGGAATTGACCCGGCGATGGAACAGTACAGTTATGTTCTTCTTCCATCGATGAACAAAAGCTCCCAAGTAAAAAAATACTACAAAAAACCAGAGGTTAAGATTCTTCGTAATGATTCTTCGGCTCAGATTGTCAAGGAATCAACAACAGGGTTGACGGGCTATGTTTTTTGGGAAGAAGATACACACCTAGATGAAGAGACGATGATTCAGTCCATCAGTCATCCGGGAATCGTTATGACACAAGACCAAGAGGCGCGCTGGATTGTAAGCTATGCCGACCCGACACAAAAGCTTCAAGATGAAGTTGAGATTGTCCTTAATGCTAGTGAATTAACCGTTGAGAATAAGAGTGAAGCCATCTCTGTCATTGAACAAGATCAATATACGTATATTTATATTGATTTAAGTGCGGTAGACGGTGAGACCCAAGAAGTGGCTTTTTCCATCAAGGAAGAAAAACCTGGTAATGGGAAGCCTAAAAAAGAAAAACCAAATAAGTAGCAAAATTTCATGGCATTGCCTGACCACTTTTTTTGAGATATAATTAAAGGGATTCAACAAATCAGCCGATATAACAAAGTCAACTGAAAACAGAATCAAGGAGGATGCCATGAAATTAAGAATGAAGTTGAGTCTTACATTTATTGTAACTATTTTATTTGCGCTGATTGCTCTTGGCGGATTGTCATTTTTGACAACACAGCGAATTTTTTCAGAAGAAATCAAGGAAGTCTCTGAGTCGTTGGTAGAAGAGATGTCCGGCAATATTACAAGAGAACTTGAGATGTATCGACACGCACTAAGTGTGATGCGCATCAATGAAAGTTTGCAAAAGGCTTACTATGAACGAGATATACGCATGCTTACACGAGAGTTTTCCAATTATATTGACGAGTTTGATGCTGTTAGCAATATCTATGTCGGGTATAAGAACAAAGAGTTCTATATCTACCCAGAGAGTGAAGTTGGGGAAGACTTTGACCCGATGGTGCGACCCTGGTATGAAGAGGCAGTTGCAGCAGAAGGATTTATATGGACAGATCCCTATGTTAACTCGGTCGATGATTCGATCACCATATCCGTTGCTTTGCCTATTTATGGACGTGATGATTCCATTATCGGGGTGTTGGCAGCGGATATAAATGTTGGAACACTAGGTGAGCAGATGAATGCTATTCAGATTCTTGAGTCAGGCTATCCCTTTATCCTTGACCGACAAGGCAAGGTGCTGACCCATAAAGAGGAAGGCGTTCTTGGAAAAGAAGTTCCAATTCCAGAGATTAAAGAGGCGATTACTCAAAATTCCAGTGGTACAGTTAACTATACTTATAATGGAACGAGTCGCTTTGGTGTCTACAGAGAGATTAAAGAGACCGGATGGACGGTTATTGTTGGAATTGATAATGCAGAGTTTTTCAATAAAGCGCTTCCGATATTAATCCAGATATTAGTTATCGGCTTCATTACGTTTGTCATTGTAATCATGATTAGTACTGTCTTCTCTAGTAAAATCACAAAGCCAGTCAAAAGGTTACAAGAAGCAATGAATACCGTGAAGGAAGGGGATTTTTCAACCCGTGTACAAATTAAAGGAAAAGATGAGATTGCACACATGGCAACGGCCTTTAATGCCATGCTTGATAATGTCAGTCAACTGGTTAGTGAGACGAAGCAAGCATCATATAGCGTAAGCACGGCGTCAGACGGATTGTCTAAGGATGCTGAGACGGCGCTTATATCCGCTGAAGAAGTGTCAAAAACTGTCCAAGAGATTGCCCTTGGAGCCAGCGATCAAGCCAAAGACTCAGAGAGTGGTGTCATCAAAGCCAATGAGCTTAATACAGCCTTAGATCAATTATTAACATATATTCAAGAGATGATGGGAAAAGCCGATCATGTCAAAGAGCAAAATGAAAAATCCAGTACGGTCATTAAGACGTTGCGTGAACGCTCAAGTGAGAGCGATACAGCGATTATTCGTATTGAAGATGCAGTTAGTAGTCTAGACAGCAAGAGCCATACTATTGGAACAATTGTTGAGACAATCTATTCGATTGCAGACCAGACCAACCTCTTAGCGCTTAATGCATCTATTGAAGCGGCAAGAGCTGGAGAGCATGGTAAAGGTTTTGCCGTTGTAGCTGAGGAGATTCGTAAGTTGGCAGAAGAATCAGCCAACGCGGTCAAAGAGATTCAACAGCATATTCAAGAGATCCAAGACCAATCCAATGAAACGACAGAGATCATGGGTGTGGTTAAGGAAAGCGGCAACCTGCAAAATGCATCCGTTAAAGAAGTAGAGACAACGTTCCAAGTAATTTTTTCTGTAATTGAAGACATTACACGGATGATTGAACAAGCAACCCATAAAGTGCAAGAAATATCAGAGAAAAAAGAAGAGGTTGTGGGTTCTATCGAAAATATCTCTGCAGTATCTGAAGAGACAGCGGCGGCATCAGAAGAAGTAACCGCATCTATGGAAGTTCAGGCAGAGACAGTACGTTCAGTTAATACCTCCTCAGAAGAACTACGGGAACTTGCAGGAAAGCTTGAACAGATGCTTAAACGATTTAAGACAGAGTAAGAACCCTATATCTGTCCACATGTTGCAATAAAAGACAGATAAACTGTGATTGAAAGTGTTACTATATAAGTAGCTTAGGTGATGGAGGTTGCGATGACAGGATTAGAGGCGTTTCAAAAAGCGTTAGTATATATGGAAGAGCAGATGTCAGGCGAGATGGATACCCAGGAGATTGCCAAAATTGCATGTTGCTCCAGGTTCCACTTCCAACGATTGTTTCATGTCGTTACAGGCTTGACGCTTGGAGAATATATTCGTAATCGCCGCTTGTCCCTAGCCGCAGGAGACCTCCTATCGACCGAAGACAAAATCATCACCATTGCATTTAAGTATGGTTATCAGACGGCAGAAGGATTTACCAAAGCGTTCAAACGGCAATTTGGCTTTTCGCCATCGTTTGTGCGACGTGAAAAACCATATCTTAAGATGCAGCCCAAGTTAACCTTTCAATTGCAGATAAAGGGAGTTGAAGAAATGAAAGTAAAAATTGTTGAAAAAGAAAGCTTTTCCGTTGTCGGACCAATAAAAAAAGTGAGCATAGAACACGGAGAAAACTTTAAGGTTATTCCTAAATTTTGGAATGAACTTATGGAAAGCGGGGAATATGCATTGCTAATGGAGCATATGGGACCGCTTGGCGTATTAGGTGTATGTGCGGATATGGACATGGATGCGGGGATGTTTAATTATGGCATCATGATTGAAGATCAAGGATTTGTACAAGAAGGCTGGGTTCAAAAAACTATTCCCCAAAGCACTTATGCAGTCTTTGAGGCAACAGGAGCACTGCCTGAAAGTTTGCAAAATGTTGTACAGCGTGTCTTTTCGGAATGGTTTCCATCCGTTGAGTTTGAACATGCAGGGACAGCAGAACTTGAAGTCTATATGCCGGGAAATCCAAGCTCCCCCGACTATGTAAGCGAGTATTGGGTTCCGGTAAAAAAGTAAAAGAAATTTACAATTGACTACAATTGATAGTGCATATCTTTATCATTTTATGCTATACTTATCCATAAGGGTAAGAATTGAGGAAGAGAGGGTAAAGATATGCAACCTAAGATTGTGTTAAAATGGTTGAGCATCATAGCGCTAGTTGTTGTATTTAATATAACGATATATATGGGAGGAGGTACGAGTACGGCATTGCCGCACTTGATGTATTTGCCTATATTGTTGGCTGCATATTTTTTTGGATACAGAGGAAGTGTCACTATAGCAGTCATTGCAGGGCTAAGTCTTGGACCTTATATGCCATTAAACGTGAACTTGGGATTGCAGCAATCACCAGCTATCTGGTTAATTCGTTTGTCGTTCTTTTTGCTTGTAAGTCTAGTGTCAGGACTACTCATCGCACGAATGAACGTCCTAAATCAGCGCATACGCGAGACGGACTTACGCAGTATCTATACAGGTCTGTATAATACCAATAAATTAAAACAGGATTTGGAACAATATATTGAACAAGGCAAAAAATTCAGCCTTGTTACTTATCGTATAACGAACTTAGGCAGTATCAGCAAGTATGTAGATGACCAGACCATGAGTCAACTGATTCGAGGTATAGGTCATAAGATGAGGGAAGCCTTTGATGAACATACGTGTTATTCACATGGGCGGTCAGAGTATTTAGTGGCTATGGAAGGGGATTCGGATGACCATATCAAGAAAAAAAGTGTAGAGTTTTATAAAAGTTTTTCTATTCCAATCGAAGTCAATGGATACCGATTACAACTACTTGTCAAAGGGGGTCTGGCAAGGTACCCAGATCACGGCATACAGGCCTTTGATATTATATCGCATGTGCGTGCAGCGTCTGACCAAGAAGAAGGGCAACGAACGGGTTTCTTCTATTATAATAAGTACATCGATCGAAGGAACCGATTAGCCTTCGAAGTGACGAATGCATTATCGCATGCGGTGAAAAGTGAAGCCTTCTATCTTATGTATCAGCCAAAGTATAATCTGCATACCCAATCGGTGTGTGGAGTAGAAGCTCTTATTCGCTGGGACCGCAAGGATAAGATGCCTATAGGACCGGATATCTTTATCGGCGTAGCGGAAGAGATTGGGATTATTGATGAGATCTCCCTATGGGTGGCTAGAGAGTGTGCATGGCAGATAGGTGCATGGCAAGAAGCGGGGATAGATGTGAAGGTGTCGATTAATTTAACCTCAAGGGAGCTTCTAGACCCGCTCTTTCGAGAGGCGTTTGATCAGATATTTCAAGAAGCCGGCGTATTGCCCTCACAGATAGAGATTGAGATTACAGAGCGGGTTGTAGTTGAAAGCGATGGCCTATTAAAGGAGAATCTGCAAAAGTACAGTGAACTAGGCTATAAGATAGCAATCGATGATTATGGTACAGGGTATAACACCTACTTTTCCATCGGAGAAGTGGATGTGGATGTGATTAAGATTGACAAGTACTTCATGGACCGGCTTCAGCAAAAAGAGATTAATGTCCTTGTGCAAAGCATCATCGATTATGTGCATCTATTAGATAAGGAAGTGGTAGCAGAAGGCGTAGAGACTCTTGAACAGGTGGAACTATTAGAAGCCATGGGATGCGATATTATACAAGGCTATTATTACAGTGAGCCAATATCAGCAGATGCCATCACTGCCTATTATGACGAAATATTACACCTACGTTACAAATCGCAAAATTGCTTGTAATTCACCGTCATTGTGATAAAATGAAATACAGGCACAGACTTTAAGTAGAGTATTATGGAAGCAGCGGGAGAGCGTTGTGTTACAATCTCATTACATCTAGTTGTTACATATTGACGAGTCTTAAAGGGGAGTGCTATAATTTGGTCTGTATTCACAGACAACTATTTAAAAGGAGGAAACACAAACATGAAAAACACTAAACGTTTTATGGCATTATTGTTAACACTCGTTTTAGTATTTGGTTCAATGTCATCAGCATTTGCAGCTGTAAATGAAGATGTTGTTGATACAGATTACGAAGTAGCTGTTACAAAATTAAATGCCGTAGGTATTATGGAAGGTTACCCAGATGGAACTTTCCGTCCAGAAGGACAAATCACTCGTGCAGAATTCGCTAAGATTGCAGTTCTTGCATTAGGGCTTAACGATGCTGCTGAAGTATCAAAAGCTAACACAATCTTTACAGATGTAGACGCTTTCCACTGGGCAGCTGGTTACATCAACGTAGCTGTAGACAGAGGTATTCTTAAAGGATATCCAGATGGAACTTACAAGCCAAGTAATCCTTTATCAAACGCTGAAGCGATTACAATCCTTACTCGTCTAATTGGATTAGGTCCAGTAGTAGACAAAGAAGGAAACTGGCCAGCAAACTACATCACTCGTGCAAACCTTGAAGGTGTTCTTGATAAAGTAAACGTTTCAAGTAACGCTATGGCAACACGTGGTAATGCTGCTAAGATGTTAGTAAACACACTTACAATTACTAAGTGGGGCGCTAGAGGTTATGAGTATGATGGTTCTGTACAATACGGTCCATTAGCTGGTGATACTTTATTAACAGTTAACCTTAACATCGATGAGTACAGTGTTGTTGTTGAAGACTATGATGTAGACGACAATGAAATCAAAACTGATGAAGGAACTTTTGAATTAGCTACAGGTCTTGACTTTTATCACTTATACTTAAACGAAGCTGATGTTTGGGTAAATGAAGATGATGAAGTTATCTTTGCTGATATCACTAGTGACTACTTCCTTGATGCTGTTGAATTTGATGGCGACGAGCTTAAATTAGTAACAGCTGATAAAAAATATGACATGCACAAAGATGCTGAAGTAGCTGTTAATGGTGGCAACTTCGATGAATATTTTGACAATGATGGTGATGCAGAAGCGGCTTATGATGGCAAAACTTATGCATTAGGTAAAGTTGTTCTTAATGACAAAAATGATGTTGTATTCGTTGACCTTTATACTTTTGAAGATATCTTTGTTGCAGAAAAATTAGACAAAGATGATGATCAAGTTGTAATTGCTGTTGACGGTGAAGAATTTGACCTTGATGGATATACAATTTTCAAAGACGGTATGTTAATTGCAACTACTGATATCGAAGAAAATGACGTTGTATTCTTCAATGATGATGATGAATTCGCTGAAGTTTATAATAACTCTGTAAAAGGTGAAATCGAAAACGTTTATTCTGACGCTATTGAAGTTGATGATGAAGACTACGAATATACTGCAACTGTTGTTGATGCTGGTGTTTCATACTACTTAGATGGTGATGACTTCTTAGTATTTGATGAAGATGCTGCAGAAGACATGGAAGCTGCAGAAGAAGATGTAATGTTATTCCTTGATAGAACTGGCGAATTAGTATTCGTAAATGGTGATCTTGGAGAAGCTGATACAAACACAGTAGCTGGTATCTTACTTGAAGATGTAGAGTATGACACTTCTTTTGGACGTACATATGCAGAATTTGTATTTGTTAATGAAGAAGGAACAAAAGTAACAGAAACTGTTAAATTAACTGACTTAGATGCAATCAATGCAGTTGATTCAGCTGATGATGATGATGATGTATCATCAGAAGCAGAAGTTGTAGCAGCTAATGATGGTAACGCTCTTAGATCAGGACAAGTCGTAGAATTTGTTTATGATGAAGATGGTGACATTGTAGAGTTGACATTTGTTGATTCAAGAACATTCAACTCTGAAATCGAAGTTGGAGACGACTATGTTGATGGAAACAAAATAACTTCAAGTGTTGTTGTCTTTGCTGTTGATGGATGGAAAGCTTTCAATCCTGGAGAAAGCGTTGATAAAGATGATGTAACTGTTCTTGAGTGGAGTGAAGATAACTTTGATGATATAGCAGAAGGTACTTACTACTTTGAAAGTGACAAAGTACTTTATGTTGTAACAGAAGAAGTTGGCGATGATACTTCAGATATAAACGCTGTTGTTGATAGCTTCAGATTAAACACAGATGATGAAGTAGTTCGTGTAACTGCTTGGTCAACTGAAGGAAAGAACACTTACCGCGTTGATTCTATTAAGAAAACAACTACTGAAGGTGCTCTATTCGTATTAACTGTTGATGATGAAACTGATGAAGTTTTAGAAATCAATTCAATCGATGCTGATAAACTTGAAGCTGGTGAAACATTAGCAAGTGTTGATGTTTCAGACAGAGAATTCAAAGTTGATGGTAGAGCAGCTACATTGAAACTTGTATCTGATTACATCATCCTTGATGCTACTGATTCAGGTGATATTGATGACATCAACTTAAGAGATCTTAAAGACCTTCTTGATGATGGTGTTGTAGAAATTGATGTAGTTTTAGATGCAGCTAACAGTAATTATGTTCAAATGGTTATCGTTAGAGATGTAGTTAAATCATAAACTTTTTGTTAAATGTGGGGTAACTCGCTAAAGTACAATTAGTCACTTAGGCTCAAGTGAGAAATCACTTGAGCCTTTTTACGCTATTATGTGTAGTATTCTATTCTAATATGCTTATCTATGGACAAGGTATGGGGCAAGATGGCGCATATGTAAGTGAATGTAAAGGCGAATTATTAATTAAGAGCCATATTAATATATAATTAAAGAATTGAGATGTCTGTTTACATTTTTAGCGAATCTTGATACAATAGATTAGATGTCAAGAGATAAAAGTGATGGTGTAAAAATGAATGAAAAAAACTTAGAAAAGATAAGAAAAATAATTATTGCAATACTGTTAACCACAATATTTTTGGTTCCGTTAATTGTTAGTCTTAAAATTGTCCCTATACCAGAATCATTACAACAATTATATAATCAAGAAGTAAGTTATGATTTTTTTGCGTATGCCAAAGTCCAGATATTGAAAACTGGAACTATACTCAGCTTCATATTGGTACTTTTTTACCAATGGAATATGCGAAAAAAACATGCTACACCACAGAATAAAGGAATAAAAATTTTGCTGTTAGTTTTTGCAGCGAGCATTATGATTTCCTTCTTATTGTCAGAACATAAGCAGCTTGCTTGGATAGGGATGATTGATCGATACGAAGGAACATTAACATGGTTGTGCTATATAGGTTTAACATATATAACCATGACCGTTGTAAAAACACGAAGAGATATTAATGCATTGGTTGGCTCTTTTGTGCTTAGTGCATCGATAGTGTCAATAATTGGAGCTTTTCAAATGTTCGGAATGGACTTTTTTAAGACGGACCTAGGCAAACTTATGATGCTAGGAAGTCGCTATGAAGAGCTCTTCATGCAGGTGAACTTTAACTTTGAAGAAGGACGTGTCTATTCAACGCTTTATAATCCTAACTATGTAGGTTCCTTAGTAGCTTTGTCGTTTCCTTTGACGATATACTGTGTTGCGGCAACAAGGCAATGGTGGATGAAGCTTGGATTTGCTATATTAATTATTCCGCAAATGATTTCGCTGATTGGATCAGACTCAACTGGTGGATTTGTGGCAGTTGCTATGTCTATCCTTTTTATGATTATATATGCATTAATAAAATATCGTACCAATATTAAAGTATATGTAGGTGCAACGATAATATTTATTATAGGTATTATCCTATTAACTCAGTTATCTATATTTGAACCTTATATGAATAAAATAGCAGATAGCTTAGATATGAATGATGACACTGCTTTCACTACGGAGTTTGCCTCAGTTGAATATAATCATCCTGCGATAACCTATTATCTTCAAAATGGAGAACATATTACTATTGCACCAATTGAAGGTGGATTGGATGTGGAGTCAGAAGGTGAAGGGAAAGTAATACAGGATGATAAAAATGAACGTATTATATATAAGATAAAAAGTGATGAGTATATTAAACAGGTTATCTATTATTATAAAACGGGGCTTATTCGTATGAATGTAAGACATATTGAAACTGAAAAAGTATCAGAATCAAGATTTAATTACTATTATATAGGTCAATTTTCAGTTGGAACTTTACCCTTAGATGAAGAGAATTATGATGCGGAATCAATAGAGTGGTTTGAGAATGAGCGATTGATGAGTAATCGAGGTTATATATGGAATCGTACGATTCCAATGATTTTGGATAATCCAATACTTGGGTATGGAGCGGATACATTTACGATAGATTATCCTCAAGGTGATTTGATTTATAAGCAGCAAATTTATTATAACCATACAATTATTGTGGATAAGCCTCATAATTTGTTCCTAAATATTGGGCTAAACTTTGGCTTTGTTGGATTGGTATTATTTTTAGGAATTGTTCTATATACATTTATACGGAGTCGCATGGATTTCTTAGTCATTCCGATTTTATCCTATTTTGTCGTAGGTTTGATTAACGATAGTGTTGTTTTTGTCACGTATATGATGTTTGCCTTGTTTGGAATCTTATTAGTCATGCTAAATCTAGAAAAAAGTAAAAAAACACAGATATAATAAAAGGGAGTAGGATACAATGACATTATTTAAGCGACAGGTGCGCCTTATAGTGATTTATATAGCGGATATTTTTATGCTGAATCTGGCATATATTTTTGCACTATGGTTACGCTTTGAAGGGCAGACGACAGGAAATCAGTTTCAAGCTTACTTTGAGGTATACCTAGAACATTGGCTAGAGCTCACGCTGATTAAGCTAGCGGTGTTTACATATTTGAAAATATATAAGAATCTCTATAAATATGCTAGTATTACAGAAGTTATGAATATAACCTTTGCAGTCGGAGTGGCGAATGCTTTGGCCATATCATATTTGACTTTTTTTCACTCAGTCTTACCAAGAAGTGTCTATATCATCGTCGTTATGTTGGATATTATGCTGATCGGTGGGTCACGAATGATGGCTAGAGTTCTTCTAAAGGTAAAATCTACGCATCACGATATTCAGGGGGCGGCCAAGCGGGTTCTCGTGATTGGTGGTGGTGATGCAGGAGCCATGATTATACGCGAACTTAAGAATCATAGTAATCTTCGTAGTAAACCGATAGCTATTATTGATGATAATCCTTTAAAAGAAGGGACACATATTAATGGTGTGCCTATTGTAGGGCAACGTGAAGACATTATCAGTGTAGTTCGCAAGAAGAAGGTTGATGAGATTATTATTGCTATCCCTTCAGCAAAGCGGAGTACAATTAAAGAGATTGTCAATGAATGTAAGCGGACTAAGGTTAAGATTCGTATCGTGCCAGGGATGTATGAACTTATTGGTGGTACTGTGAATATACAGAGTGTTCGTGATATTGACATTAAGGATATTCTAGGACGAGATGAAGTGAATTTAGATAATAAGGCGATAGCAGATTATCTTAATGGTAAAGTGGTTATGGTTACTGGTGGTGGCGGGTCTATTGGTTCAGAACTGAGTCGTCAGATTGCTTCTTTTGGACCCAAAGCCTTAATATTATTAGATATCTATGAAAATGGTGTCTTTGCCCTTCAAAATGAACTTTTAAAGCTTCATCCTGATCTAGACTTAACGATTAAGATTGCATCTGTCAGAGATCGAGAGCGGATTTATAAAATTATGCAAGAGCTTAAGCCAGAGGTTGTCTTTCATGCGGCGGCCCATAAACATGTCCCTCTCATGGAGGCCAATCCACAGGCAGCATTTAAAAACAATGTTATCGGTACCCTCAATGTTGCCCAAGCGGCCCACAAAGCAAGCGTAAAACGCTTTGTGATGATTTCAACGGATAAAGCGGTCAACCCGACCAATATTATGGGAGCAACCAAACGGTTGTGTGAGATGATTATACAAAGTATGGATAAGGTTAGTTCGACGGAGTATGTAGCTGTGCGATTTGGCAATGTATTAGGTAGTAATGGCAGTGTAGTTCCAACCTTTAAGAAGCAAGTGAGCGAAGGTGGACCGGTAACGGTTACCCATCCAGAGATTACTAGGTATTTTATGACTATACCTGAGGCTAGTCAGCTTGTTCTCCAGGCAGGTTCTATGGCACAGGGTGGTGAAATCTTTATCTTGGATATGGGAGAACCGGTTAAGATTGTCAATCTAGCAGAAGATGTGATTCGCCTATCTGGATATGAGCCTTACGAAGATATACCGATAGTATTTACAGGCTTACGTCCGGGTGAGAAGTTATATGAAGAGCTTCTCATGGATGAAGAAGGTATAAGAGATACAGCTCATGATAAAATTCATGTAGGTCAACCTATGGATATTAATCACCAAGCCCTTGTTACGAAGATTCGAGACTTTGAAGCGAGTATTCAAGCGATGGATGATGAAGCTATTAAGGTAAAGATGCAAGAATTTGTACCAACCTATAAAAGAGAAGAGAAGTAGAAGGAGATCAAGATGGAAGAGTGTGTATATGAAGATGAAATTTCATTAAAAGAACTCATTATGGTACTGTTAAATAATTGGAAGCTGATTGTGGTGATTACGTTAATTGTAGCTGTTCTTGGTGGCCTATATGGATTTGTTATAGCAGACCCGAGCTATGAGTCGAAGATGGAAGGGACTATCAGCATACCGGAAGCCGTAGAGACAAAGTATGGAAGCTATCCACTACCCTCCCAAAACGTCTTAGATTATTTGGCGCTAATTAAGTCCAATCGTGTCTTGGGTCAGACGATTAATGCACTTAACTTAGATACAAGTGTTGAAGGACTGGGAAAACGCATAAGCATTAACAATGAAAAGGACTCAAGTGTGTTTTCATTTGTAGTGACTGCAGGAAGTCCAGAAGACGCACAGATCTTAATTGAAACATTAACTCAATATTTTGTAGAAGAGGTTAATATATTATACAAAGAAAAAGCCATTGATTATTTTCAACGGTCTTATTTTGTAGAGAATCAATCTTATGAAGAATCTGAGCTTCGTTTGCAAAAGGATTTGGAAAATACAAAGAACCTAATGACAATGGTTGAACCGACGATTACACTTAAGAAGCTAGTGCTTGATGATCCGCTCTATGCGGCTAACCTGGCGGCAGAACGTAGCTTAAGCTTAGAGGAATTATCAGAAGAGATGATGCTAGAAGAAGTTGTTAATCCGCACTATGATAACCTCCAAGGAAAACTCATCAGTCTAAAGCAACAACTGGATGAGCTCCAACTATCGAAGGAGCGTACAGAGCGTTATTTAGCTGAACTTGAGACGGAAGAAGCGAATCTTCTAAGTTATAGACGAGGATCAGATGTGTCTACGATGACAGATGGTCTATTAGAAGTGATGCAGTCTCGAGTACTAGTCAATGAACGGGCAAGCTTGCCGGAGAGTCCTGTAGCTCCACGCAAGATGCTGATCCTAGCGATTGCCCTCGTATTAGGTGGCATGATTGGTATATTTGTAGCTTTTTTCAAGGCCTATTGGCATAATGAAATGAATGGATAATTCATTCAAAAAAAGAGGAGCGAAATGCTTCTCTTTTCTGTATATAAAATTCCTGTAGCTATTGACATTGCTGTATAAAACCTGTAATATTATCTTTGTGTTCATTTTGCGAACGGTATAAGGAGAAGGATATGAACCACAACAAATCGTTATACAAAGATTATGAATATGCAATTATGCAAGAAATTGAAGCTAATGACAAGGTAACCCAACGAGAATTGTCGCGTAATATGGGGGTATCCCTAGGAACAGTTAATGTATTGATGAATAAGATGGTTCGTGAAGGTTTAATCAAGATGACTCAAGTCTCTCAGAAACAAGTTCTCTATATGCTGACACCATTCGGGATGATGGCTAAAGCTAAAAAGACGGTAAACTATCTTAAAGCCCATTATAAGGCTATAGACATGTCCAAACAGATGATTAAAGTCTTTTTAAGAGGCTTAAGTGAACAGTATCAACAGATATATGTCTATATTCAGGATAAGGAGATTCGTGAAGTCATTGAACTTGCTTTTTATGAATTGAATCGAGAAGATATCTTGATTGATTATGTGCTTATTGATACTATAGATAAGATGAACCTGGACAGAAATGAAGAGGTTGCACTCATTTATTTGAAGACAGACCTAGTAGAAGAATACATTCGTTTATCAAAAGAAGTTTTTTGCTATAATTTATTAGATTATTTATAATATTTTGAAAAGAAGCGCATGAATGACTATGAAAAATAACTAAAAATGTTTTAGTAGACCAAAAAGAGTGTTAGCGTGAGTTGTTCTCACAGCAAAAAATGGATTGAATCCGTCAATGCAATTGGTATTGTATCTAAGCCAGGAAGATATGGTAGAACTTATGCCTCTGAGACAGACGTTCTTAATATGGCTTTGCCTAGAATGATCGCAGAACTTGGAAAGAAAATAATCTAGATAAAACTGAAGATATAAGAAATTATGCGAACTTATCTCAAGTAGTGTGATTATCAAAGCTTGAGATTTGAAAAGTTTAATAAAATCGCAATAAGGCAGATGAAGGGTCTTGTTGATGACGGCAGTGAATATCTTTCTATAGGGTCGAATGATACAAGTGAAGAGATGTTGATACTTAAATCTAAAGGTGATTACAATGAGAAAAAATCTGATGGGTTTAAAATGTTATTGATCCTATGGATAGAATATTTAATCAATATAGTTTAGATGAGATATGCAAAGCAGGTCGTGTTATTATCTACGAAGATGGAAAAGTAAAGAAAGTGTTATGTATGGATGAATGAAAAATGTTAAACACAAGATGATGCAGAGGTGAAAAATGCTTCTGCTAAAGCTTGCATAATTTCTAATAAATATAATATGGCAATTCGACGTGAGTATCGCGAAAGGGTTAAAATCGCAATATATAGTGGTTTACAAGGCGTGAAATACACACAAGATACAATATGTAGATTTTTGTTCTTTCCGCATATTAATGTCAAGGTGAGTATGGAGTAAGGATAAATTGAAATAGCGAAATACAATATATAATGTAAGGCAAAAATCCATTTACAAGATATTACATAAATGAGAATGATTATCGCTGTAAAATTTCGACGTGAGTATGGTGAAAGGATAAAGAGCCTGTAAGGCTTTGATATCAAGGGTTTCAACACAACTACAAAAAATACTAATGTTACAGAGGCATTACACGTCTAAACATCCAATCAAACGCTAGATTCATGCAAGATATAGTGTGAAATCAAATACAAAACACTATATATAGACTAAGAAATCAAGGTGTTCTACACACCCTCAATTATACATTTACATAGAGCAGGAGGAACTAACATGGTTTACTTAAAAATCAAAAGATTAATAGATATCATACTTTCATCATTAGGACTTATCATTTTAGCTCCTGTTTTTTTTATACTCATTATAACAATCAAGCTTGAATCCCCTGGGCCTGTTCTCTTTAAACAGAAGAGAGTAGGAATCCATAAGAGTCATTTTCATATATTGAAGTTTAGAACTATGCGTATTGATACACCGAAGGACACACCAACACACCTGCTAGAAAATCCGGAGCAGTGGATTACGAAGGTAGGTAAGTTCCTACGTAAAACATCTCTTGATGAGCTACCACAGATTATCAATATTTTTAAAGGTGAAATGAGTATCATCGGTCCTAGGCCTGCTCTCTGGAATCAATATGATTTGATCGAAGAGAGAGACAAGTACGGTGCGAATGACGTACCGGTTGGCCTCACGGGCTGGGCGCAGATAAATGGTAGAGATGAACTTGAGATTGATGTGAAGGCGAGACTTGATGGAGAGTACGCTGAGAAGATTGGATTAATGATGGACGTCAGGTGCTTTTTTGGGACGATATTTAGTGTTCTTAGAAGTGATGGTATTGTTGAAGGTGGGACTGGGGTTAAGGCAGGACAAGATTCAAGTTACAAGACTGAAAAATCAAAAATCTGAAGTGCTTGATACATCCCACTTGATTGAGGTGACGAAATGAAAAATATTTTAATTACCGGGAAAAACAGTTACATAGGTACATCTCTAGAGAATTGGCTCATGAGAGAACCTGATAAATATAAAGTAGATACGGTTGATATGAAAGATGGGTCATGGAAAAATAAGGACTTTGGTTCATATGATGTCGTGTTTCATGTTGCTGGGATTGCTCATATCAAGGAAACAAATGGTAACCAGGATCTTTATTATAAAGTAAACAGGGACTTGGCTTATGAAACTGCTCAAAAGGCTAAAGAAGATGGAGTAGAGCAGTTTATTTTTCTGAGTTCAATGAGTGTATATGGTATCGAGAATGGTGTCATTGATAAGAATACTCCTCTTAAACCTAATAGTGCTTATGGTAAGTCAAAGGTTGAAGCGGAAGAGTTTATAAATAAACTTCAAGATAACTCATTCACCGTATCAACACTAAGACCGCCTATGGTCTATGGCAAAGGCTGCAGAGGCAACTATCCGAGGTTAGTAGGACTAGCTCTCAAGACGCCGATCTTTCCAAAGGTAGACAATAAGCGAAGCATGATCTACATAGATAACTTAACAGAGTTCGTAAAGCAGCTTATTGATAAAAGAAGTGGAGGATTGTTCTTTCCGCAGAATGCTAAGTATGTGAATACCAGCGAAATGGTTAGGTTGATTGCTGAGGCTCATGGTAAACAGGTGAAAATGACGAAGTTATTTAATTCCTTATTGAGATTACTGAATGTAAGTACGGTGAATAAGGTATTTGGTGACTTGGTGTATGACATAAGTATGTCTGAATATGAAAGTGATTATAGAATATGTGAGTTTAGAGAAACGATTAAAAAGACTAAAATGGAGATATAGTTGTTATGAATGAAAATATAAAAAACAAAAAAATTTGGATATTTCATCATTATGCCACGCCACCTAATATGAGCGGATTAACTCGAGCATACAATTTCTCAAAACAACTTATACATAGAGGTTATAGGTGTGAAATTTTCTCTTCTGCTTATCTTCATTATAGTAATGAAAACATTATCTCTGATAAATCGCTTTTCAAAGAATTAATTTTTGATACTGTGAGGTTTGTTTTTATACGTACGGCAGAATATAAAAAGAGTAAAATACGAAGGGTGCTTAATATATTAAGTTATTACTGTAATGTGAATAAAGTCTCAAGTTTATATTTTAAGAACAACGGAAAACCGGATGTAATAATTGGATCATCTGCTCATCCTCTGGCAGCTGTTGCAGCTATTAAACAAGGAAGAAAATATGGGTGTCAATCAATTATTGAAATAAGGGATTTATGGCCTGAGAGTTTTGTTGCGTATGGACTTATAAGTAATAAGAATCCATTACTTCATATACTTTATGCGGGTGAAAAATGGATTTATAAAAATGCAGACAAGCTTATTTTCACTATGGAAGGTGGGAGAGACTACATAATCGAACAGGGTTGGGATGCAGAACAAGGTGGACCAATTGATATGAATAAAGTTCATCATATAAACAACGGAGTTGATTTGAAGGTTTTTAAATACAATAAGGTGAATTTTCAATTTGAAGATGAAGATTTAGATAATAATACTTTTAAAGTGATTTATGCTGGATCGATTCGCTTAGTTAATAATGTAAAAAGCATAGTGGATGCTGCGTTTGAAATTAAAAAGCTTGGTGTTGAGAATATAAAATTTCTTATATATGGCGAGGGTAGTGATAAGGCTTCACTAGAAGAATATTGTAAAGAAAACGGAATAAATAACGTCGTCTTTAAAGGATTTGTTGATAAAAAGTATATTCCCTATATATTAAGCAAGTCTGATTTAAACATAATTCATTTTGAACAAAACAAAATTAAAAAGTATGGAGCTAGTTTGAATAAAATGTTTGAATACTTTGCTAGTGGAAAACCGACTTTGTCTGATTGTAAATTTGGATATGATTTAATTGAAAAGTATAAATGTGGTGTGGTCATTGATAGTACTAATCCAAAAGATATTGCAATGGCAATTCTTGAAGTACGTGATATGACATCTCTTGAATATAAGAAATTATGTGACAACTCATTAATAGCAGCAAAAAAATTTGATTTTGAGAACTTAGCAAATAATTTAGAAGATGTAATAAATGGAGGTAATAATATTTGAAATTATTAACTATTATTGGTGCTAGACCACAATTCATCAAAGCAGCACCATTTTCAGAAGAATTCAGGAAAAATAACGAAGAGATTCTTGTTCACACAGGACAACATTATGATGTAAATATGTCAGATATATTCTTTGATGAATTAGGAATTCCTAAACCAGATTACAACCTAGGAGTTGGATCTGGAAGTCACGGTAAACAAACTGCCAGTATGCTAGAAGGAATAGAAGAAATATTACTTAAAGAAAAGCCAGATGGGCTTCTAGTTTATGGTGATACTAATTCAACACTTGCAGGTGCTTTAGCCGCAAGCAAGCTTCACATCCCAGTTTTTCATGTAGAAGCAGGTCTTCGTAGTTATAACAAATTAATGCCAGAAGAGCAAAATAGAACTTTGACAGATCATATTTCGGATATGTTGTTGTGTCCTACACAAACTGCAGTAGATAATCTTAAAAAAGAAGGTATTACAGCTGGAGTAGCAAATACCGGGGATATTATGTATGATACTGCACTTAGAAATATTGGTATAGCGAATGAAAAATATTCTAATGGATTTTGGTTCGATGAAATAGTAAGAGAAAATGGTGAAATAAGCAAAATTAGTGAAAATGGATTTTACTTAGCAACCATTCATAGAGCTGAAAATACTGACAATCCAGAAAAACTCTCGAATATTTTCAAAGCATTTAGTGAGTTGGACAAGCCGGTGTTATTACCACTTCATCCTAGAACTAAAAAATTAATAGAGAATTTAGAAGTTGGTATGAAGAATATTATAATCATCAATCCAGTTGGTTACCTACTAATGCTATATTTAACGTCTAATGCTTATATGGTAGTAACGGATTCGGGAGGTTTACAGAAAGAAGCATATTTTCTTAAGACTCCATGCACAACACTTAGGGATCAAACTGAATGGGTTGAAACATTAGAAAATTCATGGAATGTCTTAAGTCAGATTAATGCTGAAGAGATTAAAACTAAGGTGCAGCGTGAATTAGCATGTTTACAGCATCCACAGCCTATGTCTTTCGGAGAAGGGAATGCTGCATTAAAAATATGTGAGGCGATAGTCAATGGAGGGAAAATCAATGAATAATATCAAAAAGAAGTTAATGGACAAGACGGCAACTCTTGGTGTAGTAGGATTAGGCTATGTAGGACTTCCTTTAGCGGTAGAAAAAGCTAAAGCGGGATTTAAGACTATAGGATTTGACGTTCAAGAATCTAAAGTTGAAATGGTAAATGCAGGTAAGAATTATATTGGTGATGTTGTTAATGAAGATCTTGAAGAAATAGTTAAGTCAGGATTATTATCTGCTACAACGGATTTTGCTCAGGTAGCATCAGCTGATTGTGTTTGTATTGCAGTGCCTACGCCACTTGATGCATATCAACAACCGGATATCAGCTATGTTAAAGCATCAGCTGAGAGTATTGTGCCATATATGCATAAGGATATGTTAATTGTTCTTGAATCAACTACGTATCCAGGAACAACAGAAGAACTGTTGAAACCTATCCTTGAGAAATCTGGATTGAAATGTGGAGTAGACTTTCATCTTGCTTTTTCACCTGAAAGGGTAGATCCAGGTAATCTTATATATAAAACGAAAAATACTCCTAAAGTAGTTGGTGGAATAACACCTGAATGTACAGATGTAGCTGCAGCAATGTATGAGGCAATCCTTGAAGCGCCCATTCATAGAGTATCATCGCCTGCAGTTGCTGAGATGGAAAAAATCCTGGAAAACACATATAGAAATGTAAATATTGGACTTGTTAATGAGTTGGCTATTTTGAGTAACAAAATGGGCATCAACTTCTGGGAAGTTGTAGATGCAGCTAAATCAAAACCCTATGGGTTCCAAGCATTCTATCCAGGACCTGGTCTTGGTGGCCATTGTATTCCGTTAGATCCTTATTACTTGTCATGGAAGGCGAGAGAATATGGATTCCATACATCTATGATTGAGTCTTCAATGATGGTAAACGATAGGATGCCTGAATACTGCGCTGAGAGATCAAGCAAGATTCTTAATAGATTTAAGAAAGCTATGAATGGTGCTAAGATCTTAATTCTTGGTGTTGCTTATAAGCAAGATATTGATGATTACAGAGAAAGCCCTGCTATTCGAGTAATAGAAGAACTTGAAAAAGAAGGTGCAGAAGTTGTTTATTATGATCCATTTGTTTCTGAATATCGTGAGTATGGTGTAGTTAAGAAGAGTGAACCTGAACTTACTGCAGAACTCATTGAAAGTGCTGACCTTGTAATTGTAACTACTGCTCACACAAATGTTGATTATAATTTTGTTCAGAAATATGCTAAGGCGATCTTTGATACAAAGAATGCAATGAAGCAAGTAGAATCACGTGAAAATATCGAGTTACTTTAAGGGGGATTTACTTTGAGTTTGAAATATGCGATTATCGGATGTGGAAGAATTTCACCAAATCATATAGCAGCTGCAATTGAAAACAACTTGGACATTGTAGCTTTATGTGATATAGAAGAATCAAAAATGAATGCTACTATTCAAAATTTCAACCTACCGAATGAAACAAAGAAATATGTTGATTATAAAGGAATGCTTCAAAATGAAAAACCTGAACTTGTAGCAATTTGTACGGAAAGTGGTAAGCATGGCCAGATAGCATTAGATTGTATAGATGCTGGAGCAAATCTTATCATCGAAAAGCCGATAGCTCTTTCTTTGGAAGAGGCAGATTTAATAATAGAGAAAGCCAATGAAAAGAACATTAAGGTTAGTGCTTGTCACCAGAATAGATTCAACAAATCTGTACAAAAGATTAGAGACGCTGTGGAAGCTGATAGATTTGGTAGAATGATGCATGGTACTGCTCACATTAGATGGAATAGAGGAGAAGAGTATTATACTCAAGCACCTTGGCGAGGCACCTGGGAACAAGATGGTGGTGCTCTTATGAATCAGTGTATCCATAATATAGATCTCTTGAGATGGATGATGGGTGACGAAATCACTGAAGTTGTAGGTATGACAGATAATTTGATCCACGGATTTATTGATGCAGAAGATTTGGGCATGTCACTAGTAAAGTTTGCTAATGGAAGCTATGGAATAATTGAGGGTACCACAAATATTTATCCAAAAAATCTTGAAGAGACGTTATACATCTTTGGAGAAAAGGGGACTGTTAAAGCAGGCGGAAAGTCAGTAAACCTGATTGAAGAATGGCAATTTGCTGATAAGTTAGATAATCCAGAAGAAGTAAAAGAGAAATATCATGAGAACCCACCAAATGTATATGGATTTGGTCACAATCCACTCTATGCAGATGTGATTGATGCAATTAAGAATGATAGGCAGCCATATGTAACAGCAGTTGATGGAAGAAATGCTCTTGAGTTAGTCCTTGCTATTTACAAGTCAGCAGCTGAAGGAAAGAGTGTCAAACTTCCACTTGATAAGTGCAGTACATTAGATTTTAAAGGAAGGTTCGACAGATGAGCTACTTCGTCCATGAAAGCAGTTATATAGATGAGAATGTATCAATAGGTGAGGGTACAAAAATATGGCATTTCTGTCATGTCCACAAAGGTGCTCAGATTGGTGAGAAGTGTTCTTTGGGTCAAAACGTAAATGTATCGAATAACGTAAAAATTGGTAATGGTGTTAAGATCCAAAATAATGTATCCGTTTATGAGGGGGTTGAACTTGAGGATTATGTTTTTTGTGGTCCTTCTATGGTGTTTACAAATGATTTAACGCCAAGAAGCAAATATCCCAAAGGCCCAACTGGTTATAAGAGGACTTTAGTAAAGTATGGAGCGTCGATTGGTGCAAATGCAACGATTGTATGCGGAAATACTATTGGCGAATGGGCTATGATTGCTTCTGGAGCAGTAGTGACAAAAGATGTTCCAGCCTATGCACTAATGGCAGGTGTTCCTGCAAAACAAATAGGATGGGTTTGTGAATGTGGAGTACCTTTAAAAGACAATTTGAAGTGTACTGAGTGTGAGAGAGCATACACACTTGATAATGAAGAACTAAGAGAGAAGTAAGTATAGCTAAAGATTTTTAATCCTTAATGTATAATATATATCAATTAACGGGAAAGAACTATTGATGAATTCTGTTTAAAGATCTGAATAGTTAGAATATTAAACTTTAAATGGTCTATTCTGGAGGTGAACATTAAATGAAAACTATTAAAAAAATAATGTTAATTTCTTTTGGGGCTCCTTTTAGTGGTCCGCAAACTGGAGGCACTAAAAGGTTTTGCGAGCTTACAAATTATTACAACGATGATTCTGATTATGATTTAACGTTATGTTCTACGGATTCTTTTAATGACTTGCCTAGAAGTCTTAACCATATAAAATTAGATCCATGTAAAAATATAGGTGGAATAATGCCACCAACATATTTTATGTATAAGGGTAACAGAGAATTACTATTAAGTATCAAAGATAATTTTGATTATATTATTGCATTTGAAGCTACTACAGTATTTTGGTTATCCATACTAAATTATAAGAATATTATTATGCTAATTAGAAAAGATTTGATTGCATATAAAACTATTGAAATGAATAGTGATAATGTTAATTATTTGAAAAAAAAATTGACAATTGGGTTTTATAAATTTGCAGAAGTAATTAGTTTGATGAAATCAAAAATAACAATAGTACAATGCAATTATGATAAAGATCAGCTTTTAAGTAGACATAAAGTGTATCGCAACTATTTTAAAAATAAAATTTTAGTTCAAATTAACAACGTTAACCCAAGTTGGATTGTTAGAAATTCTAAGGATGAAGCGGATAGTAGCATATTTAAGTATAATAATTCATTTAAAATATGCTATATAGGAAACTTTGAAAGTGAAAGAAAGGGATATAAATTACTATTAGAATCGCTGGAATTTATTGCGAGTAATAACGAGGATAGTGATGTTTTTTTTGTTGGTACTGGTAAAAATCTTGATAAAGTTAGATTGAAATATTCCAATTATAAAAATTATCATTTTTTAGGTTATTTAGTAAATCCCATCAAAATATTAAAAGCATGTGACTTAGTAGTAGTTCCATCACTAGCTGATTCATTTCCAAATACTGTAATGGAAAGTATTTATAACAATGTGCCAGTAATTGCTTCTAATGTTGGTGGAATTCCAGAGATCCTAAAAGATGACATAGCAATTTTTGATCCTAATATTGAAAGCCTGTCAAATAAGTTATTAAGTTCGAAAGATGTTAATTTCTTAGAAAACCTCAAAACCAAACAATTTAAAAGAAGAAATGAACTAGTTTTTAATTGGGCCGAAAGAATTGCAAATTTAATTAATGAACGATTAAAGGACTGAAAATATGTTAGGGATTCTATATATATTATTAGGAATAGCATTAGCGGTTAGTATAATAATTACATTTAAAAAAAGAATCATCAGCTCAAGTATTATCATTGAATCCGGTTTGTTTGTTTACTATGTATTGCCTAATTTAAGGCATATTTACAGCAATAGTGGTAATTTTATTAGTAGATACGAACACTTTTATGGAACCAATGCTGAACCTACTATCTTGGGTTTTGTTTGTGTATTAACATTTTACTTTTTTTTTAAATTTAGCAACATATTAAAAGTAGATAATGGGATAATTCAAAAGTATATTCCGAATGAGCAGAAAAAGATAATCAAACTATCGATATACATTACCACTTTTTCTATTTTAACATTTGTTTTATATGCCTCATTGTTTGGAGGTGTAATGAATGTTTTTAAAAGTATATCAGATATAAGAGCAGGTTTTGTTTCAACTAAAACAGGTCAGTTTGATTTTTTAAATAAATTATATAGAGTGGCTCCTTTTGCTTTATTTATTACTGCTGATTATTTAAGGAGTACAAAAGCTCATAAAATTGTATTGGTAAACTATGTAGTTGCATTTTTGATTGCAATTAGCACCGGCGGTAGAGGTTTAATGTTACAGATGTTTATAATTCTTGTTATGGGGAAAGCTCTCAAAATCAGAAAAAGAATTAAAATTAAGTATATCATACTTTTGATTTTTGGTTTTGTGTTTTTTATTGTGCTTTATAGACCCTTGATTATTTCAAGTCAGTATTTGTCTTCAAATGGATTAGTATATGTTTGGAGTAGGTTTATTTCCGAGGTTACGCAGTCATCAAAATACAATATAACTTCAATAGGAAATACATTTAGTAGTTTACTTGACTCATTTGAACATTATCAAGTCTCTTTAGAAACTTCTTTAAGAGTAGTCAACGATGGCACACATGCTCCTAATCTTTTCATGGAAATAATTTATTCAATAATTTCGATTGTACCATCTAAATTACTAGGTATTACTAAACCACCTACCATAACTTATTATAATTCGATGTATTTGTCAGGAGTTCCAAATCTAATACAAGTTCCTTCTGGAATAATCGCAGCGGCTTATTATAGTGGTGGTTTATTATGGGTCTCTATATATGCTGTTTTGATTGGTGTTATTGGAAAGAAAATTGATAGATTTTATTTGAAAATTAAAGATCACGTAAAATTTAGCAACACATATTACGTAGCAATTCTATTCTTTTATTTCGGGTTTGCTATTGGTGGAGATTTAGCAACTGCTTTTCAAAAAGGTTTAACTACATTTCCAGTTTTATATATTATCAACAAGCAACTTAAACCATTTGATTATAAAAAATCAGTTTGCAATGTAAAATATGTAGCGTCGAAAGAGGTTTAATTATAATTATAAGAAATTTATGCAATGTTATTCGTGATTAGATTTAATCATCTGATTGTTTTGAGTAAAAATGATTATTATGTCAGATTAATGAAATAAAAAAAAAACAACAAGTAAATGTGAATGTAGATATCGAGGTGGTGAAAGTTATGAAAGATTATAGATTTTCTTATAAATTAAAAGAATATAGTATTCCTACTGCTCCAAAAGAAACTATGGTTGAAAAAGGCAGACTAAGAATAAATACTAGAAAAAGTAAAATGGTGTTATTTGATGTGGGACAAGATCAACTAACTCATAAAGCATATTATCTAAATAAGCAGTTCAAGAAAACGGGATTATCAACTGTATACTTTGCTACAGATAGGTATGGGATTGGTATTGAAAATGAAATTAAAGAGAAGATTGACGTTGTCAGATTAACATATAATTCATTTGTTGATTGGAAAAATTATATTAAGAAAATTAAAACTGAAAAGCCGATGCACATTGAATTTTATTTAGGGTTACGCACTTGGGATTTGTTTTTTTATGTACTATATGCGAAAGTTAAAAGGATACCAATATTTGTTAAATGTAGAGGTGGTGAAATATTGAATTGGAAAACCCATTCTCTACATAGGAAAATAGCAAATATGTTTGCATTAAGGTCTGCAAATCTTATTTCACTAAGAGAACTGTACATGCCAAAATATTTTATTGATTATAACATTGCTAAATTAGATCATGTAGTTTTTGTGCATAACGCAGTTCCTGTACCTGACAAAAAGACTGTAAAATTTAGCAATAGAATTTTGTATTTGAATTCGCTGAAAAAATTCAGAAATCCTTTACGACTAATTGAAATAGCAGAAGAGTTAAAAAAAAGAGATATTGATTTCAATATGGATGTTGTTGGATTTACAGAAGGAAATTTAAAAGCATATGAGACGGATAAATTGGAATTAGAGTTTAAAAAAAGAATTAAAGAGAAAAAATTAGATGATATTATCAAATGTTATACGTTTACTAATGATACTCATACATTTTTCGAACAATCTTCAATTTTCATCCTTCCAACAGATTTAGTTTATTGTAATAACGCTTTGCTTGAAGCAATGTCATATGAATGTGTTCCGATTGTAAATGGTGGAGATGGTGCAGAGTTAATAATTGATGACAACATATCAGGGTTTATAACATC
Organism: Clostridiales bacterium UBA4039; assembly: GCA_002382805.1. GTDB lineage: Bacteria > Bacillota > Clostridia > Lachnospirales > Vallitaleaceae > UBA1351. The sequence goes on along the minus strand of DGAD01000021.1, from coordinate 9,089 downwards.
TGAATCAATAATTGCTATGGCTGATAAAATAGAATATTTAATAAAAAATCCTGAACAAAGAATACGAATGGGAATGAACTCAAAAGAAAAAATAATAAAAGAGTATAATGTTGAAAATCAAGAAAAAGTAATGCTTGGATTTTATGAGCAATTTTTATGGAGGCATAAAAAGTAAGTATAGGCATCATGTCATGTAGGAATTTACTAATTCACTATTAGTTTCAAAAATAAACAAGGAGGTCGGGATGATTATTATTAATCAAACCATTATTATATGAAGATATTATTTTTATCAAATATTGAAAGCATTCATACAATTAGGTGGGTAAACACATTAGCTGAAAAAGAAATAGAGGTATACTTAGTTTCACAGCCGTCACCAAATGCCGAATGTGTTGCTAAAAAACTTAATCCGAAAATAAAAATATTTCTTTTAAAGTATAGTGGAATCCAAGGTTATTACCTGAATTATATGCAACTCAGAAAAATATTCAAAATGATACAACCAGATTTAGTGAATGCACATTATGCAAGTGGTTATGGTACACTAGCTAGGCTTGCTAGATTAAGTCCATTATTATTATCAGTGTGGGGATCTGACATCTATTTATTTCCCCAAAAAAGTGTCATTCACAAAACAGTTATTAAAAAAAACTTGACACATGCTAATGCAATCGCTTCAACTAGTGCATGTATGGCAGCAAAAGTTAATGAAATAATGGACAAAGATATGGAATGCAAGATTACACCATTTGGTGTAGATACTTTTCTATTTAAAAGTGAGTGCGATTTAAAACTAAAGAAGGAAAAATTTGTGTTTGGTATTGTGAAGACTCTAGCACCAGTTTATGGGATTGATACAGTTATCAAAGCTTATGGTAAATTCTTGATTTTGAATGAAAAACATAAAGATAATACTGTTCTTGATATATATGGAGATGGGCGAGATAAAAAACGATTAATTGACTTGACAGAAAAATTAGGTATTAAAAATAATGTCAATTTTAAAGGATATATCGATTATGAGCTAGTGCCAAAAGTTTTAAATAATATCGATGTTTTTTGTTTAGGAAGTTACTCTGAGAGCTTCGGAGTTGCAGCAGTTGAGGCGATGTCTTGTAAAGTGCCAGTGATTGCAACAGATGCTGAAGGACTAAAAGAAGTTATTCTAGATAAAAAAACAGGGTTTATCGTAGAGAGAGGCAATGATAGTATGATGTCAGAAAAAATGAATGAATTGTACTACAATAATGATTTGAGAAATGATTTTGGGGAAGAGTCTAGAAAAAGAGTGTTAGATAATTATGATTGGAACAACAATGTCGAAGAGATGATTAAAATTTATCGAAAATTGGCAGATGATTTTAATTAGTGTTAATTGTTATCAAATATTTAGTTAATATTGAAGAGGAGTGATAGTCATGGAATTTAGAGATTTAAAAACCCAATATGAGAAATATAAATGTGAAGTTGATGCAGCAATCCAAGAAGTAATAAATAATACCAATTTCATTGGCGGAAAAGAAGTGAACAGCTTAGAACAGAGACTTTCTGAATATATAGGTGTAAAACATTGTATTACATGTGCAAATGGAACTGAAGCCATGACTCTCCTTATGATGGCATGGGATATAAAAGAAGGAGATGCTGTTTTCGTTCCAGACTTTACATTTTTTTCAACGGGAGAGGTTGTTTCCTTTAGAGGAGCTACACCAATTTTTGTAGATGTTGATAGGGATACGTTTAATATTGATACTGATAAACTTGAAAAATCAATAAATAAAGTAATCAATGAAGGTAAGCTTACTCCAAAGATGGTTATTCCTGTTGATTTATTTGGTTTACCTGCTAATCATGTTGAAATAGATAGAATAGCAAAGAAGTATAATTTAAGAGTTTTAGAGGATGCAGCTCAAGGATTTGGCGGAAGTATTAATGGTAAGAAAGCTTGTAGCTTTGGCGATGCGGCTACAACATCATTCTTCCCTGCAAAACCATTAGGATGCTATGGTGATGGTGGAGCAATTTTTACAAATGATGACGAGTTAGCTGAACTTCTTAATTCATTGAAGGTTCATGGTAAAGGTGATGATAAGTATGACAACGTGAGAATAGGAGTTAACTCGAGACTTGATTCAATTCAAGCTGCTATTCTAAATGTTAAGTTAACAGCTTTTATTGAACATGAACTGGAAGATGTAAATAGAGTGTATAGACTATATACTGAGATGCTTAAAGGTGTTGTAGAAACACCAGTTATTCCAGAGGGATATGTATCAAGCTTTGCCCAGTATACGATAAAGTTAAAGAACACAGAAGAAAGAGATGCTTTACAAGTTAAGTTAAAAGAAGAAGGTATTCCAAGCATGGTATATTATGCGAAACCTATGCATAAGCAAGGCGCATTCGCAGTATATGACTACGATGATAAAGACTTTGAAGTGACAAATGAGCTTTGTGATATAGTGATTTCTTTGCCAATGCATCCATATTTGACTGAAGTAGAAATTGATAAAATTGTGCAAGGGATAAAACGTGATGAATGATTTGAAACAATCAATAGCTAGTGATGCATTAAAATTAACAGTATCTAAAATAATAACCATGGGTATATCAATGATTACAGCTATGTTGTTATCTCGATTTAGAACCCTGGAAGAATATGGAACATATTCACAATTGCTATTAGTTATTAATTTGACAACGACAATATTAATGATGGGATTACCAAATAGTATAAATTTTTTTTTGGCTCGCGCTGAAACAGATGACGAAAAGCAAAAGTTCTTGTCGATATATTATACTATTTCTACTTTTCTTGGGTTTATCACAGGTCTTGTACTAGTATTAACAACACCTATGATAGCAAATTATTTTGACAATATGTTAATCAAAAACTTTATATATGTTTTAGCTATTTTTCCTTGGACAAAAATTATCCTTTCAAGCATAGATCATGTACTGATTATATACGGCAGGCCAAATAGTATCATGTTTTTTAGAATTCTAAATAGCATTATTGTATTACTTATAATACTCATAATTGAATCAATGAGTTTATCATTTAATCATTTTATGATATTATATATTTTGGCTGAATTTTTATTGGCTTTATCTGTATATTTTATTGTTTTTAGGACCGCAGGTAAAATTTATCCCTACTTTAGTCGCAAAGATGTCCGAATGATACTCAAATTTTCTCTACCAATTGGATTAGCTTCTGTTGTAGGGAAATTCAGCGTTGAGCTTGATAAATTAGTAATTGGTAGGTTTTTTTCAACAGAAGATATTGCTATTTATACAAATGCTGCAAGGGAAATGCCAGTTACGATTATTGCAAGTGCAATGACTGCGGTTTTGATGCCAAGATTGGTTAGACTGCTAAAGGATAGAGAATATGAAACAGCAGTAAATGTTTGGGCTCATTCAATAGAAGCGTCATATATTATTATATGTTACTTCTCATTTGGTTTAATTGCTTTTGCTCCAGATGTCATAAACTTACTTTATTCTAGTAAATACTTACCAGGGGTAGATGTCTTTAGAGTCTATAGTTTAGTACTTTTATTGAGAGTAACTTACTTTGGGATGGTCCTAAATTCTATTGGCAAAACAAAGTTAATTTTTTATAGTTCTTTGGTATCACTAGGTATTAATATAGTACTAAATTATGTGTTTTATTTGATTTTTGGTTTCATTGGCCCATCTATAGCTACGTTAATAACTATATTGTTAGTCCAGATATTGCAATTGATAGCAACTGCTAAAAGCATTGATATTAAGTTTAAACGAATTTTCCCCTGGAAAAAAGTTGCACGAATTACAATAATAAATGCTGTATTTGCATTAGTTTTTATGTTGCTTAAAGAACAATTAAACATAGAAAAGATAATGGGAAGCATATTAGAATCAATTCTTCTTGCATTCGTTTGGTTTGGCTTATACTTCGCTATAATCTTAAGGCAATTGAAAAACAATTGGAGTATGTTAAACAAATATTAATCAAGTCAATAATGGACATGAATAAAAATTAGTGTAAAAGTAAGTTGAAAAATATACTAGGGTATTTTATGGAGGGAGTGCAATTAAAGTGAAAATACTAATAACAGGTGCTGCCGGTTTTATCGGATCTCACCTTTCAAAGAAATTACTTGATGATTCCTATCAGATAATTGGAATTGATAACTTGAATGACTATTATGATCCAAGCCTAAAACAATCTAGACTTGAAATTTTAGGTAAGTATAATAACTTCAATTTTCATAAGGTAGATCTAAAAGACAAGGCTACAGTAGACAATATCTTTGAAACCTACCAACCAACTCATGTCATAAATTTAGCGGCTCAAGCAGGAGTGCGGTACTCTATTGAGAATCCCTATGCTTATGTGGATTCAAACTTGACTGGATTTATGAATATATTAGAAGCTTGTAGAAACTATCCAGTGGAGCATCTTCTTTATGCTTCTTCAAGCTCTGTCTATGGTGGTAATAAGGTAGCGCCATTCTCTACGAATCATAATGTGGATCATCCGGTGTCGCTTTATGCAGCAACGAAGAAATCAAATGAGTTGATGGCTCATACTTACAGTCATTTGTATGGTATTCCAACAACCGGACTAAGATTCTTTACTGTTTATGGTCCTTATGGAAGACCTGATATGGCTTACTTCTCATTCACGAAGGACATCTTAGCTGGAAAGCCTATAAAAGTGTTTAACCACGGAAAGATGGAAAGAGACTTCACTTACATTGATGACATTGTAGAAGGTATCGTGAAGCTTATCGATAAGGCTCCAACTGCTAATAAAGAATGGGATGAAAGTAAGGATGATTTAAGTACAAGCTTTGCACCTTACAAGATTTATAATATCGGGAACAACAATCCAGTACAGCTAATGAGATTTATTAATGCTTTAGAATCTGCACTTGGAAAAGAAGCAGAGAAAATCTATATGGATATGCAACCTGGAGATGTATTAAGAACCTATGCTGATGTAAGCGACTTAGAAAGAGATATTAATTTCAAACCATCTACGAGTATTGAAGACGGACTTAAGAAATTCGTTGAATGGTATGAGGAGCATTATAAGGTAGAGAAATAGGTTGGTTGAGAATGATAGCCATAATCAAAAACCGAATGAATCTAAGGTCTTCATGACCTTACATAAACAAGGGGGTAAGAATTAATGAAGATAACAGTAGCCGGAACAGGTTATGTTGGTTTATCAAATGCTATTCTATTAGCACAACACAATGAAGTCATCGCACTGGATATCATTAAAGACAAAGTTGACATGATAAACAATAAAAAGTCTCCAATCATCGATCCTGAGGTTGAGGAGTATCTAGCAACAAAAAATCTAAACTTAATTGCGACTACAGATAATTATGAGGCTTATAAACATGCTGATTATGTCATCATTTCAACACCAACAAACTATGATCCGGAGAAGAATTATTTCAATACAAGAACTGTAGAAGCTATAATTGCAAATGTATTATCGATAAATCCAGATGCTGTAATGGTTATTAAGTCCACAGTGCCTGTTGGATATACAGAAAAGGTAAGAGAAATGTTTGATACTGAGAACATCATCTTTTCACCAGAGTTCTTAAGAGAAGGTAAGGCTTTATATGATAACCTCTATCCATCTAGAATAGTGGTTGGAGAGCAATCAGAGAGAGCTAAAGTGTTTGCTGAGTTATTAGCTCAAGGTGCAATTAAAAAAGACATTCCGATTCTTTATACAGATGCAACAGAAGCAGAAGCGATTAAATTGTTTGCTAATACTTACCTTGCCCTTAGAGTAGCATATTTCAACGAGCTTGACTCATACGCAGAAGTAAGGGGGCTTAATACTAAGCAGATAATTGAGGGTGTTGGGCTGGACCCACGTATCGGTAATTACTACAATAACCCATCATTTGGTTATGGAGGATACTGCTTGCCTAAAGATACAAAACAATTATTATCCAATTACCAAGATGTGCCCCAAAACGTGATGTCTGCGATAGTAGATGCTAACCGTACAAGAAAAGACCATATCGCTGATATGATTATTAAAAGACAACCGAAGATAGTTGGTATTTACAGGCTTACAATGAAGATGGATTCTGATAACTTCAGACAATCTGCGATACAAGGTGTAATGAAGAGAATCAAAGCTAAAGGTATTGAGGTCGTAGTATTTGAGCCTGCACTTCATGAAGATGAATTCTTCCATTCGAGAGTAATCAAAGACTTTGATGAGTTCAAGAAGATTTCTGATGTTATCGTTGCAAATAGATTGTCAGATGAATTAAAAGATGTAGTGGACAAGGTCTACACAAGAGATTTATTCAGTAGAGATTAACCACCAAACAGCAGAGCCTCATATAAATATAAAGGTTAGCTGGGTGGGGGAGGCGGTAAGGTTATATGGGGAGTTTCATTGTTGGTGTTGGAAGTGATGAGAGTTAATGTGATGAAGCCAGAGCAGCGGCAATGAATCCCAGATGAGACCGATTATGTTGATTCACATGTGCTGTGATAAGCTATATATGTACCATCGACAAAATGAGTATTTAAGAAAACGGGCATTTTTAGAAGTGGTGTCCGTTTTCTTAGAAAGATAATTGACAGAATATTGTATTAATGAGTACACCGACCACTGCATATTACGGTTGATTAGTACCGCGTGTTCGGTGCGGTGGAAACCGCAAATCCGGACTTACGATACCGCTAGATTGTTATTCGATTAGATTTTTGTCTAATCCATATACCTCACGCATTGAAAGATCCTTTGTCTCATCAATGCTGGTGATATTTATCATATATGCATCGTGTACGATGCGGTCAAGTATGGCGTCAGCCAAGGTTGAGTCATCACCACCTAATTGATCATACCATCCTTCATGTCTGTATTGAGAACACAAGATGGTTGAGGATCTTTTCCTTCTGTGATGTAGAAGTTCAAAGATATCCTTTTGTTCAGATGGTGTTGGCTTTAATAATAACCATTCATCGATGATGAGTAATATTGGGTTTGCATATTTGGCAAGAACCTTTTTATAGTTACCCTCTTGCCTTGCGTACTCGATATCAAGCAGTAAGTCAGGAAGGCGAACGTACTTGGTTTTATAAAACTGTTTACATGCTTCCATTCCAAAAGCATTAGCCATATAAGTTTTACCACAGCTTGTTGCACCGGTAATAAATATGTTTCGGTGTTCAGATATATAATCACAAGTGGCAAGTTTCTTAATAAGATTTTTATTTAACTTGCGACCTGAAGTGTAATCAATATCCAAAATATAGGCATCTGGTTGTTCGAATTCAGCATTTTTGATCAATCGGTTTAGACGATTGTTTTTACGTCTTGTATATTCGATATCAACCATCATGCCAAAGCGTTCTTCAAAGTCCATATCCTTCATTGCAGGGTCAGACAGTTGTTGACGGAATGCTTCTGACATGGCTGTTAATCGCATTTCGATAAGCTTATCAGTTGTACTATTAGTTATCATTATTTCTTACCTCCGTAGTATTTAGCGCCACGTGTAACGCCGTATTTGTTGGGTGCGGATTCATCCTTAGCTGGTTTGATTTTCTCCGTAATACCAGTCGTAAGAATGTTTTTAATACTCTAATAACTGGGACTAGCCGTAAAGCCTAATGCCTTTTCACAAGCAGCTTCTAATTGTTGATCTGAATGCTTGTCAGCTAGTTTGAGAAGTCCCATACAACTACGGTATGTCTGTTGCTCCACACGTTTTGAGGTAAGAATGGCATCAACTGCCATAAATGTATTGTTTCCAATCCGCTTGGCCCATTGTCTGAATCGGTCGCCATTCCATTCTAGGTACTTTTGATGATCGGGTGGCATGTGTTCAGTGATGGTGCTATATTGTCCCTTTCGTCCGATAAGACGTTTGTGAGAGGCAATGCGGTTGTGATTATAAAAAATTTCAATGACCGTATCGGTTATTCGTACATCAACCTTACGTTTTATGTATTCAAAAGGAACAGAGTATAGCATTTGTTCCACGGATATGTGATAATTAAACTGGACGGTGGCTTGTTTCCAATCCGCCAGTTCGTAAGAGGTAGTAGGTAGTGTGCTTAGGTAGGGCAATTCTTCGTTGTGGAAGAGACTCAATCTGCTACCTTCTTTCTTTTGAAAGTCTTTAGCATTAAACTCTGCCAGTTCTTCACGTATTGCTGCATTTAGTTCAGCTAGTGAGAAGAATTGTTCATTCCTTAACTTAGCAGTAATCCAAGTGGATATGTTGCCTACTACGCCTTCGGCATTGGGTTTATCTTTTGGTTTTCGCACCCTAGCCGGTATGATGGCTGTATTATAGTGTTCAGCCATTTCATGATAGGTTTTATTTAGCTTCTGGGTGTACCAGCCTTTGTTATGGATAACAGCAGTCTTACAATTATCCGGAACAAGGATTTTAGCTACGCCACCAAAGTATTCATACATGTGAACATGAGCTGTAATCCATGCTTGTTGTTTCTCGTTGATAAATGCTTCTACAAAAGCGTACTGGCTATACGTCATAACTCCGACAAAGAGATATGCATCAATGATTTCACCTGTATCAGGGTCGATAATCTTAGCAGGATCACCAGCCCAATCAACTTCAACCTGTTCACCAGGCTTTCTATTGATGTGCATGGTAGCACGACGTTTCTGTTCATCTTGCTGGATGTGATAACAAAACTGTGAATACATAAGTGGTTCATCGCCGTTAAGGCGGCATTCTTCCATGTATTCAGTTCATAAAAGCTTTTTGCTAACACCGTTCTTGAGAAGCTAAGAACGGATGTAGGTGAAGTTTGGCAAGCGTTTTTCTGTAGCAGTCTTATCTGATTTAGGAAATATCAAGTCAGATAACGTCTTGTCTGTTTGAGAGTCTGGTAACGGCCAGGAAATATCCATTTCATTGGCGCGCTTTAAGACTTTATTAACAGTCTTTTTGGATACACTGCAGCTATAGGCAATGTTTTGTTGGCTCAGTCCCATGGAATGGAGCCTAAGTATTTCGCGATATTTGGTCATAAAGATGACCTCCTTATAATATATTATAGTCTCTCGGAAT
>DGAD01000020.1 GCA_002382805.1 Clostridiales bacterium UBA4039 | reverse complement strand
GGTTATTTAGCGCTTACTATAAAACGTTTAAAAAAACTGAAAAACCCTATAATAAGCATACTACTGATTATTATGTTTGTTGGTCTAACAGCATGTAAGAAGGAAGAACCACTAATACCCATTTGGGAGACGTTAGGAGAAGAAAAGGAAGATTATATTATAAACAGGATGAATGAACGTTATGGACACGAGTTTATCTTTTTGGAAGATGAACCATTAACCTCAGCATCTGGAGAGGATGTATTTATAGTTAAATCTACAGAATTTCCAGACAGAATAACAGTTTACTTAAACCATAAAACAGGAGATATTCATGATAGTTACCTAATGCTTTATCTCAGAGATGAAGTCGAAGAAGAACTAAGCAAAATCGTATGAGAAGTGTATAAGGATTACAAGGTGTTCTTTAATACAGGTGGTCACTCATTGAGAGGTGAACATCCGGATATGACTGTTAGGGAGTTTATGGAACATCAGTCAGAAATTAGAGATGTACATTTCTCGATAATTGTAGAAGATCCTGAATATAAAAGTAATAGAGACATTGATATAGATACAGTAAGGAAATTATTTAAAGAAGAGGAAATATTACCACATATAGTGATTCTATATGTGCATCCGAAAGAATTGGAACAGATCAATCATGAGAATATATACAAACGTTTAAACGATATAAAACAGGAAAAATGGGCATATACAAGAGGAAGCTTTACAATAGGAGAGGATTACGAATTTGTTTACACAGAATGGAGAGATTATGAATAATGATGATAATAAGTATATTCATAAAATACCACAGTGAAAAGTTGGTTTTTTGTTATTTAGATTTTGCAGGAGAAACTTGAAAATATCTTAAGGATTACCTTTGAAGAAGAGGAGAAAATCAAATACCTTTTAAAAAAACTAAAACAAACACAAAAAGAAAGAAAAGCGTTGTTTCAGAGCCGTAATGCCCCAGGAAATATATCGAGTATTGATATATTTCCTGGGGCATTTTTTGGCCTTAGAAGAAAACAAGGATAATCCACAAAAAAACACATAAAAACAGGGGTAAATTCATTGACATTAGTGGGGTTAAGTGGTACTATTAGAATGAAATAAAGATAAAACAACATAAAACAACATAAATCAAGAATTATTTGGAGGTAAGCTATGTTTAATGAATTTGAAGTAAAAAAACAAATGTGTGAAATTGGTCAACGCATTTACCAACGTGAAATGGTTGCAGCAAACGACGGGAACTTTTCAGTGAAACTCGATGAGAACACATTTTTATGTACACCAACAGGCGTGTCTAAAGGTTTTATGACACCAGACATGATCTGTAAAGTCGATGCAGATGGAAACTTAAAGCAACCTAATGGTCAATGGAAACCATCTTCAGAGATTAAGATGCACATGCGTATTTACAAAGAACGTCCAGACGTTAACTCTGTTGTTCATGCACATCCACAATATGCAACAGCATACGCAATCGCAGGTATTCCACTAACAGAAAAAATAATGCCTGAAGCGGTTATCTTCTTAGGCGAAGTTCCAATTGCAAAATACGGTTTACCTTCAACAATGGAGATTCCAGATGCAGTTGAACCTTACCTTGACTGTTATGATGCAGTGCTTCTTGAAAACCACGGAGCTTTGGCATGGGGACATGATTTGATGTCAGCCTACTTTAAAATGGAAAGCTTAGAGTTCTATGCATCTTTGGCATACAAAGCAAAAGCTTTAGGTGGGGCAAAAGAATTACCATCTGAAGAAGTGGCTCGATTATACGAACTTCGTAAACAATTTGATGTACCAGGTCGTCATCCGGTAGACTGCCAAAGTGGCGCGTGTTCAACAAAAACAAATTCACCAGCAAAAACAGACGCAAGTGAAGCAGCAATTGCAGAAATTGTAAAACGTGTTATTGAGCAGTTGAAATAGAGGTGAGCAATGTGAAACGCTCTCGAAGAATGGAGATTCTCGATCAGCGTCCTGTCAACCAAGATGGTTTTATTGATGAGTGGCCGGAAAAAGGATTTGTGGCGATGTCAAGCCCTTATGATCCAAAGGCAAGCTTAATCATTGACAATAACCGAGTGATTGAGCTGGATGGAAAAAATCGTGAAGAATTTGACTTTATTGATGAATTCATAGCAGATCATTACATTGATGTCAAGACGGCGCAAGAGAGCATGGCGTTGTCGCCGATACAAATAGCTAGATTATTGGTTGATATTCACGTTGATCGACAACAGATCATAAATATTTTTAAAGGACTGACCCCAGCCCGAGTTACCGAAGTGCTTAATGAGCTTAATGTTGTTGAGATGATGATGGCAATGCAAAAAATGCGTGGGCGTTTGTTCCCTGCAAATCAAGCACATATTACCAATGCAAAAGACAATCCGATTTTGATTGCTGCGGATGCGGCTGAAGGCGCGCTTCGTGGTTTTCGTGAGGAAGAGACAACCGTTGGTATTGCAAGATATGCACCGTTAACAGCAGTAGGATTATTAGTTGGAGCCCAGATTGGTTCCAAAGGGGTTTTAACCCAATGTGCAGTTGAAGAAGCTGTTGAGTTACAGCTAGGTATGCGTGGTTTTACAACTTATGCCGAGACCATGAGTGTCTATGGAACAGAAGCTGTTTTTATGGATGGGGATGATACACCTTATTCCAAAGCGTTTTTGGCATCAGCTTATGCCTCCCGTGGTTTAAAGACACGCTTTACCTCAGGGACAGGTTCTGAAGTGTTGATGGGAAGCGCCGATGGCAAATCCATGCTTTATCTTGAGACAAGATGTCTCATGGTTACCAAAGGGGCGGGCGTTCAAGGGATTCAAAATGGTTCCGTAAGTTGTATTGGTGTCACATCAGCAGTGCCCTCAGGAATACGTGCTGTGTTGGCAGAAAACCTGATTGCATCTTCCCTTGATTTAGAATGTGCATCCTCCAATGATCAGAATTTTAGTCATTCGGATATGCGAAGAACCGCTCGAACCATGATGCAGTTTTTACCCGGAACCGATTTTATCTTTAGTGGATATAGCGGCGTTCCTAATGAAGACAATATGTTTGCCGGTTCAAACTTTGATGCAGAAGATTTTGATGACTACAATGTGTTGCAGCGGGATTTAAAAGTAGATGGTGGTCTTAGACCGGTCAAAGAAGAAGACGTTATTCGTGTGAGAAACAGAGCGGCAAAAGCCATGAAAGCGATTATAGAAACTCTGGAACTTGGACAAGTAACAGATGAAGAAGTCGAAGCGATTACCTATGCCCATGGCAGTCGAGATGTTCCAGATCGGGATGTTGTCTCAGACTTGCAGGCGATTGACAAGATGATGCAAGACAAAGTAACGGGGATTGATGTTATTAAAGCCTTATATAAGTCTGGATTTGAAGAAGAGGCGGATATGGTCTTAAGTATGTTAAAACAAAGATTATCTGGCGATTATCTTCAAACCTCAGCCATATTAAATGAATCCTATGATGTTATGAGTACTGTTAACTATCCCAACACCTACAAAGGACCGGGAACGGGGTATGTCATGGATGAAAAGCGCTGGGATGAAATAAAAAAAATCCCCCACATAATTCAACTGGATGATTTATAAGGAGGTGTCATAGATGAATACATTCAACCGAGACATCACTGTCGAAGAAATTGTCGAAGCGGTGAACAAGGTCATAAGTACAATGACAGAATCTAAGATGCCGACAGAAGATAAAACCCAAGTAGGAGAGCTTAAACAGCTAGGAACCGTCAAACCCAGTCAAGATGTAAAAGAAGTTGGGGTGGCTATTGGCCCAGCCTATGGTCTGCATATCCACAAAACGATTAATGGACTAGACCATATGGTAGTTCTTAAGGAAATCTTGGCGGGAATTGAAGAAGAAGGCATGATTCCCCGCGTGATCCGTGGAACAAGGACATCGGATGTTGCCTTTATCGCCAATGATGTAGCCAAGCTTGTAGGTTCAGGAATTGCTGTTGGTATCCAGTCTAAAGGGACGACAGTCATTCATCAAAAAGACTTGTATCCTTTGACAAATCTTGAACTATTTCCCCAAGCGCCCATCATTACGCTTAAGATGTATCGACAAATCGGGAAAAATGCGGCAAAGTATGCAAAAGGAGAGCAGGTCAAACCGGTAAAAGTTATCAATGACATCACTTCCAGACCTAAGTACCAAGTTCGAGCAGCTTTAATGCATACCAAGGAGACGGAATATGTCGTCAAACGTGGCCCGTATATTGAAATAGAAGTACCTATGTAGGAGGTAAGTATGGACTTATATCCGTTAAAAGAAAAACATCCCAATATTATCAAAAGTAAAAGTGGAAAGGGTCTTGATGAGATTACATTAGAAGCCATTGTTGCTGGAGATGTAACGGCAGAAGATATTAAGATATCCAAGGAAGTCTTAGTCTTGCAAGCAGAAGTAGCAAGACAAGAAGGTAAGATTCAACTGGCACAGAACTTTGTTCGATCCGCAGAACTGATTGAAATTCCTGATGATGAAATCCTTGATATGTACAATATGTTGCGACCTTATCGTTCCACAGAAGAAGAGTTAAAAGCCCTTAGTAGTAGGCTTCGAACAGAATATGATGCACAAGTATGTGCAGACTTCATTGAAGAGACATTATATGTCTATAAAAAACGCGACTTACTAAAACAGTAGAGAAAATGGTGATGATATGCTCATAGCCGGTGTAGATATCGGAAATTCAACAACTGAAATCAGTATTGCAAAGGTCGATGAACAAGGATATATGCATTTTCTCTCCTATGCAGAAGTCGAGACGACAGGAACCAAAGGGACAATTCATAACATCAAAGGTATCAAAGAAGGTTTGCGTCATGCCATGCTTAAGGAAAAGATGCAAGTAAGGGACTTATCCCTCATCCGATTAAATGAAGCGGCCCCGGTCATTGGCGATACGGCCATGGAGACCATTACAGAGACCATTATCACAGATTCGACAATGGTTGGACACAACCCGGACACACCTGCAGGTCAAGGTGTGGGCGTAGGAAGAACCATATTTATCAAAGACCTCATTGAGATACGTCACAAAGAACCCCTCTTGGTGATGGTTCCTGAAACTATGGATTATGAATTTTGTGCCAAATGCATTAATGCGGCAGAACAAAATATCGTCGGCCTCATCTTACAACGCGACGAAGCCGTTCTAGTCTACAATCGTTTGACCAAAAAAATTCCGATTATAGATGAAGTGAGTGGCATTGATAAACTTCCGATAGGTAAAATGGCCGCTATTGAAGTAGCCATCCCAGGGATGACTATAAAAACATTATCCAACCCGTACGGCATTGCAAAACTTTTTGACCTATCACCGTCGGAAACATCAGCGGTGATTCCAATATCCAAAAGTCTGATTGGCAAAAAGTCAGCAGTTGTTGTAAAAAATGCAGAAGGTGGCATGCGGGAAGTTAAAGTTGAAGCAGGAAGTTTAACCTTGAAAGACTACGAAGACAAAACGGTTTCGATATCTATTGATGCAGGAGCTAGAGCGATTATGGAAGCAGTCCAAACCGTAGGAGACATCAAAGACATTCAAGGAGAACAGGGAACTTATGTAGGCGACATGCTTCATCGCATGAAGCAGAACCTATCGGAACTATCGGAAGAATCTACAACGAAGTTAAGTATTAATGACTTACTAGCCATTGACACCTTTGTTCCGGTTAAAGTTAAAGGAGCTCTTGCAGATGAGGTGGCTATGGAAAAAGCTGTTGCAATCGCAGCCATGGTTAAGGCAGATAAGCTTCCGATGAATCGATTAGCAAGACAGCTCGAAGAGCAGTTGAACATCCCGGTAAAAGTGGCAGGTGTTGAGGCGGTGATGGCAGCCATCGGAGCGATGACAACCAAAGGCACACAACTTCCCATAGCCATACTGGATTTGGGTGGAGGATCAACCGATGCAGCCTTGCTTGACAAAAAAGGTGAAGTTCGCTCGATACACTTAGCAGGTGCAGGAAGCTTTGTAACCATGTTGATTGACAAGGAATTACGCCTAGAAAACCTAACGATGGCAGAGTTAATTAAGCGCTATCCCATTGCCAAAGTTAATTCCTTATATCATATGACCATGGAAAACGGCGAGGTGGTTTTTCATCATAAACCCTTACCGGCAAAACTCTATGCACGTGTTGTAGTGGTTACAGACAGTGAACTGATTCCTATAATAACAGATTTATCCTTAGAGCGTATTACAACTGTGCGCCAGGAGATTAAGCAAAAAGTCTTTGTAACGAATGCGCTAAGAGCGTTGGAAAAAGTGGCGCCAAATGGTGATATACGACAGATTCCCAATGTCGTTATCCTCGGAGGTTCAGCCCTAGATCAAGAGATACCGGAGTTGATTCAACAGGAACTGGCTAAGTATAACATTGTTGCCGGACGTGGAGACATTCGTGGTGTCTTAGGACCCAGAAATGCAGTAGCGACTGGATTAGTCATGAGCTATTTAAGTGAGGCGTTTCAATGAAAAATCTAAAAACGAGTATCATCGTAGCGAGTTATGAACCGGATAAAAAAACATTACAAGAAGTATTAGCTGGAATTGAAGAAGAAGGCGGTCTCGCCCAGACAATAGATGAACCTTTAAAACATGTTGCAGAGACATTAGCAAATAAGGCGGCAAAGCAATCAGCCCTTGGAACCGGCATTGGCATCTATAAAACCAAGGTAGCCCTTGCCTTTAATACCCAAGTTGGTCTAGCTAAGGTTGCCTTTGAACCAAGGACCCCAAGACAGACAGGACAAAATGCAGCACGATATACCAAGAATAAGCCCTTTATATAAGGTGGTGAAGATGTGAGTGTATATACAAAAAAAGGCGACGGTGGAATGACAGACTTATTTAACGGACAGCGCGTACATAAAACCGACATACATATTGAGACTTTAGGTAATATCGATGAGTTAACCAGTGCCATTGGCATTGTACGATCAACCCTTCAAGAGGACGATATAGCGAGCGAATTACTGAACATACAAAAACGATTAAAAGACATCATGGCAGTTATCGCATCAGACTTTGAAAAAGACATCGATACACAGGAGGACACAAAAGCCCTAGAACAGGCCATTGATCATAATCAACAGCTGTTTCCGCCCCTTGACCACTTCATTTATCCGGGAGACCTTAAGGTCGCAGCCCAGATTGATTTGGCAAGAACCATAGCGAGACGAGCAGAGCGACGGTTAACCCATCTGATAGAGATCAAAAACATACAGACAAGCATTAGGAAGTACATCAACAGGTTATCGGATTATCTCTTTGTTCTGGCAAGAAGACTTGAGTTTAGAGACTTAGTTCTCCAATCCATGGATACCTCAAGTCCAGTAGGAGCACACCCAAAAAGCATGACCCTGGATTTGGCAAAACACATCGCAAGCGTAATTGAAAATGAAGCAAAACGCATGGGAGCAAAAGTTGTCATCAGTATAGCCAACAAAGACGGCGTCAGTATTTTAACTCAAATGATGGATGATGCATTTTTTATTAGCAAAGGACTTGCTGAGAAAAAAGCATTCACATCGGCAGCTCTTCAGATGCCGACCCATGAACTTAAGACATTGGTCAGCCAAGGAGCCCCTTTTGAAGGGGTGGAAGATATGGTTGATGAGAAAATCATAACTCTAGGTGGAGGTTATCCACTTAAGAATAAAGATGTCACCTATGGTGCAATCGGCGTGAGCGGCAGTAGCGCTGACAATGATATCTATCTTGCATCATATGGAGCGAGTAAGACAGAAAGGAAAAGCGTATGAATGAACAAGACTTACAGTCAATTGTGGCAAAAGTCATGAGTGAAATTGCAGGAACAACAAGCAATGTTCAAACGGCACCTGCACACCGTGGATCTTCAGTGGCCTTACCCATCGTTAATGTTGGAAAAGGTGTATTTGAAAATATGGAAGATGCCATTGCAGCGGCCAAAGAAGCACAACGTAAATTACGTATGATGCCCAATGAATTCAGAGAGCAAATCATCACAAGGATTCGTGAAAAAATTCATGAAAATGCAGATACCTTGGCACAAATGGGTGTTGCAGAGACCGGCATGGGACGTGTAGGACATAAAGTATTAAAGCACCAATTGGTGGCGGATAAAACGCCGGGAACAGAATGTATTGCGCCGGAAGTCTTTACAGGAGACCAAGGATTAACATTAATTGAGCGAGGAACATGGGGTGTCGTTGGTGCAGTAACACCATCAACCAACCCAAGTGAAACCATCCTATGTAATTCCATAGGGATGATTGCCTCAGGTAATACGGTTGTCTTTAACCCACATCCTAATGCAGCAAACACATCAAACTATGCAGTACAATTGGTAAACGAAGCTGCGGTTGAATGTGGAGCTTTTGAAAACTTGGCAGTATCGGTCAAGAAACCTACATTAGACAGCGGGAACATCATGTTTAAGCATCCGGATACACCGTTACTTGTGGCTACAGGTGGTCCGGGAGTTGTTAAAGCAATCTTAAGCTCAGGCAAACGAGGTATTGCAGCCGGAGCAGGGAATCCGCCAGTACTTGTTGATGAGACGGCT
The DNA here is from genome assembly GCA_002382805.1 of Clostridiales bacterium UBA4039. GTDB lineage: Bacteria > Bacillota > Clostridia > Lachnospirales > Vallitaleaceae > UBA1351. Next base: position 25,087 of record DGAD01000020.1, on the reverse strand, counting down.
AACATTGTTAAAGCAGCCGAAGATATCATTAACGGTGCAACCTTTGATAACAACCTTCCATGTATCGCGGAAAAAGAAGTAGTTGTTGTTGATCAAGTCGCAGATAAGCTTATTGATGAAATGATTAAGAACAATGATTGTTATTACTTATCCAAAGAACTTGCAGACAAACTAGCCAAAGAAGTCTTAGTTGAAAACAAAGGTAAGTTAGGAATTAACCGTAAATGGGTCGGACGTGATGCCCATAAAATACTTGAAGCAATTAACATTAAAGCGGATGAGAGCATTCGATGTATTATTTTTGAAGGAACCAAAGATCACCCACTTATCTACGAAGAACTGATGATGCCAATTCTTGGAATCGTACGTGTAGCCGATGTGGATGAAGGGATTGCAGTGAGTGTGGAACTTGAAGGTGGTAATCGCCACTCAGCACATATGCATTCTATGAATATTGAAAACCTAACAAAATTTGCCCGAGCCATTGATACAGCAATCTTCGTAAAAAATGCACCATCCTATGCAGGTATCGGATTTGGCGGGGAAGGTTTTACAACCTTTACCATAGCAAGTAAAACAGGCGAAGGGTTAACCAATGCCAATTCATTTACAAAATCTCGACGATGCGTCATGTCGGAATTCTTATACATACGATAAAAGGAGGTAAACATGGATATCAATCAAATCGACATACAAACAATTGTGTCAAAAGTGATGGAATCACTTGGTGAAGATTCAAAGACACAAAATAGTGCACCAGGACAAGTGCCAACAATGGCAAAAGTAGCGGTGTTGACAGAAAAGCAAAAATTAGAAATCAAAGAATTTCAAATTCCACAGATCAATGATGATGAAGTCTTGGTTAAAGTGGAAGGGTGTGGTGTATGTGGCACCGATGTACATGAGTACAAAAACGATCCCTTTGGTCTTATTCCGGTTGTGCTAGGGCATGAAGGTACAGGAACAATTGTTAAGCTAGGTAAAAACGTCAAAACAGACATTATGGGACAACCTTTAAAGCTTGGCGATAAAATTGTAACTAGTGTTACAATTACCGAAGAAGACACATTTTCAAAAATGCATCCTGAAAAAGCCAACCTAAGTGATCACATGGATGTATATGGACTGCTTCCGGATGATGAATACCGATTTAACGGATGGTTTGGAGAATACATCGTCCTTCGTAAGAACTCATCTATTTTCCGTGTCAATGACATGAGTTTAAAAGAGCGTTTGTTGATTGAACCGGCAGCTGTAACAGTACATGCAGTTGAACGTGCAAAGACAACAGGATTACTAAAGTTCAACAGTATGGTACTTGTTCAAGGGTGTGGACCAATCGGTCTTATGCTTCTATCTGTACTTCGTACGATGGGAATTGAAAACATCTTGGCTGTTGATGGGGATAACCAACGTCTAAAAATGGCACAACGTCTTGGAGCAAAATATACATTTAACTTCAAAGATTTTGGAAAATTTGATGATATGCTTGCGGGAATTCATAAAATTTCCGGTGGCGGCGTGGATTTTGCATTCCAATGTACAGGAGTTCCAAGTGCCGCAAGTTCCATTTACAAAATGATTCGTCGTGGCGGCGGATTATGTGAAGTTGGATTTTTCGTTGACAATGGTGATGCAACCATTAATCCACACTTTGACTTATGTCAAAAAGAGATTACCCTTGTTGGTTCATGGGTATACACATTTGCAGACTATGCGACAACATTAGATTTTATACGACGTGCAAAAGGCATAGGACTTCCAATTGAAGAGCTCGTAACACATGATTTTGCTTTAGACGAATTAAATGAAGCAATGCATGTAAATATGCGCCTCGAAGGAATAAAAGTAGCTTTCGTCAATAAATAAAAATAGGTAATGAGGTTATATTATGAAGAAAGCCGTTGGTTTGATCGAAGTCTTTGGTATGGCAACTGCATATTATGCAGCCGATGCCGCGTGCAAAGCGGGCGATGTCATTATTGAAGCTTTTGATAGAAATAAGCCACCCAATGCAGACGAGCTTCCGGTACCACTATTGATTATGATTAAGATACGTGGGGCGGTTGCAGATGTTGAAGCAGGGGTTGAAGCAGCAGCACGAGCAGCAGAAGAGATATCCGGTGTTCACGCAAAGTACGTGATAGCTAATCCATCGGAAGGCATGGAAAAGTTTTTGAAGATTAGCTGTATATAAACACACAATAATGATGATAATTTATAGGAGGATTATATTATGCAAGAAGCGTTAGGAATGGTAGAAACTAGAGGTTTAGTAGCATCAGTTGAGGCAGCAGATGCAATGGTAAAGGCAGCAGACGTTACATTAATCGGAACAGAAAAAATCGGATCAGGTCTTGTAACAGTTATGGTTCGTGGAGATGTAGGAGCTGTTAAGGCAGCAACTGAAGTTGGTGCAAATGCAGCAGCTAACCTAGGAGAACTTGTAGCAGTACACGTTATTCCTCGTCCACATCTTGATGTGGAAAAAATTCTTCCATCATTAAAATAAGTAGGTGAATGCATGAACGCACTGGGAATTATTGAGGTCAGTGGTATGGTTGCAGCTTATGAAGCCATTGATGCAATGGTAAAAGCCGCAGATGTCACGGTACTAACGTGGGAAAAAAAGCTCGGTGGACGCTTAGTGAGCATTGTTGTACAGGGGGACATATCCTCTGTACATGCCGCTATCGCTCATGGAGAGACAATTGCAAACGGGATTACAAAAACAGTCGCAACAGCCTTTATTAATAATCCCCACGATGAAGTGATGAAGATTATTAAGGAGAGTGCGTCAAAGTATGCATTTTCAAAGTAAGCGTTGACTTTAGCAAAGGTGGTCTATCATGGCAGTAAAAGCAGCAGCAAAAACAACAGAAAAAACGACGGCGGCAAAGACAGCCGCAAAATCGACAACCAATAAAACAAATGAATCCAAGGAGGAAAAAATCATGGTACAAAAGGCATTAGGAATGATCGAGACAAGAGGTTTGGTAGCAGTAACTGAAGCGGCAGATGCTATGTTAAAAGCAGCGAACGTTGAACTTGTAGGAACAGAAAAAATCGGATCCGGTTTAGTGACAGTATTAGTAAGCGGTGACGTTGGAGCAGTAAAAGCAGCCGTTGAAGCAGGAGCTTCTGTAGCTTCTCGTTTAGGTGAAGTTGTAGCGACACATGTTATTCCTCGCCCTCATACAGATGTAACAAAAATTTTACCTAAATTATAAGCAAAGTCTGAAAGGTTGAGATTAATATGGCAGTAACAACGAATGCATTAGAAGCGCTTGTTAAAGAAGCTGTTATGCAGCAAATCAAGCAAAAAACAACTGCAAACGTACTCAAACAATCTCAACCTGCATTGACTGTTCCAGTAGGTGTATCAGCTAGACATCTACATGTGACACGTGAACATTTGGACATCCTCTTTGGAAAGGGCCATCAGCTACATGTAAAAAAAGAGCTGATGGGTGGACAATTTGCTGCAGAAGAACGTGTGACAATTGTAGGAATGAATTTGCGGGTAATTGAGAATGTAAGAATTCTAGGACCAGAACGTAGTGCGACACAAGTTGAAGTTTCAAAAACAGATGCTAGACAACTTGGGCTCAATGCTCCTATTCGCGAAAGCGGTGATATTGAAGGGTCTATGCCCATTACCATTGTCGGTCCGGCAGGAGCTGTTCGCTTAGAACAAGGGTGTATCGTTGCACAGCGTCATATTCATATGACGCCGGAAGATGCAAAGCGCCTAGGTGTCAAAGATAAACAAATTGTATCCGTCAAGACACAAGATGGAACGCGAAAAGGCATCTTAAGCAATGTCTTAGTACGTGTTCATGACACATATCGACTTGAAATGCATATTGATACAGATGAAGCCAATGCATTTGGTATTCAACAAAGTGATCAAGTGACCATCGTTCATTAGCGATTGCGGCAATTGTTGGATATAGCATGTTGTATCCAACAATTGGCGTACCTAGTGAATGCGATAGAATGGAGAATTATCATGATTATTGGAAAAGTGATTGGTCGAATCGTCTCAACGCGCAAGCATGAGCGGTTGATAGGCAATAAATTTTTAGTATGTGAAATCAAGAAAAACAATACAAAAGAAACAATTATTGCTGTAGATACAGTTGGAGCCGGCATAGGTGAACATGTATTAATTGCAACAGGAAGTAGTGCAAGAATCAGTATGCCAAATAGTGAAGCCCCGGTGGATGCCTCAATTGTAGGTATTGTTGATGAAGAAAACGATCTAGATATTTTTAACTAGTGAAAGGTGAGCAGCTATGGAAAACATCATTGAAAAAATATTTGATGCCGGTATTGTTGGTGCAGGTGGAGCTGGATTTCCAACCCATGTAAAACTAAAAGGAGCAATCGACACCCTAATTATTAACAATGCAGAGTGTGAACCCCTTTTACAAGTGGATAAAAATTTAGCAAAAGAATATGCCGAACCTTTGATCAAAAGCTTGCATCAGTTAATGGAAGCGCTCGCAATCAAAAAAGGAGTTATTGGCATTAAGGATAAATATGTTGATGTGATTGAACATTTAAATGCAGCAGCAAAAAACTATCCAAACATAGAAATCTATCCCTTGCCAAACGTTTATCCGATTGGCGATGAAGTAATACTTATAGAAGAAATTACAGGCATTGTTGTAAAAAAAGGTGAAATTCCTATACAACATCATGTCATGGTTACAAATACTGAAACATTATATAACATATATCAGAAACTATTTGAAGACAAGAATGTGACCCATACCTTTGTCACAGTGACAGGGGAGGTTGATGCACCGGGAACGTACTATGTTCCAATAGGTATATCAGTGGAATATATGGTGGACACGTTAGGAAAACGACGTAATAAAAACCATAAAATCATTATAGGTGGACCGATGACGGGAAGCTTGACAACTATTCGTGATGTCGTTAAAAAAAATACCAAAGCATTAATTGTACTTGAAGAAAATCATTCTCTGATTCAGCAAATGGAGGATGTCAATATAAAACATTTAACACGTATTATGGCATCGTGTTCTCAGTGTCGTGCATGTACGGATATGTGCCCAAGGCATCTGATGGGACATAATGTGGAACCGCATAAATTGATGAACGCTATGGCTAATGGAGTGATTGATAACAGTAGTGTGTTAGAGACAGCCCTTGGGTGTGTAGATTGCGGTGTGTGTGAGCTCTATGCTTGTCACCATGACCTATCTCCAAGAAAAATGATGATTATGGTCAAGCGTGAATTTGCAAAAAATGGTGTAAGACCATCGCCGACAAATTGTACCGATATGCATCCCGATCGTGATTATCGAAGAGTTCCGGCAGGACGGCTTGTTATGCGTCTTGGACTCAAAAAATATGATGTACCCTTACCCTTTTACCCAGAATCCATCCCAGTCGGTGCAGTGAAGATTCCATTGCAGCAACATATCGGACAGGCGGCAAAACCGTTAGTTACAATTGGTCAGAATGTAAAAGAGAATATGCGGATTGCACAAGCTGTAGAAGGCGGATTAAGTGCCCATATTCATGCAAGTATCAGTGGTAGAGTCAACGAAGTTAATGATGAATACATTTGTATTGAGAGGTTAGAATTATGACAGAGTCTAGACAATCATTAGGAGTATTAGAATATCGTTCCATAGCCACAGGAATGAAGGCAGCAGATGACGTGCTAAAGACAGCCGATGTCGACCTTGTCCTTGCAAAACCGGTATGCCCTGGAAAGTATGTGGTTTTAATTCGAGGCGATTTAAGTGCGGTTAATGCGGCAATAGAACGAGGAATATCGGATGAGCACTCCGCTATCTTAGTTGACCACTGTATATTGGGGAATCCTCACCCAGCTATTTTTGAAGGACTAAATTGTAGTGGAGATGTTGAAGGCATAGAAGCGGTCGGTGTGATGGAAACCTATTCAGTTGCTTCGATTTTTGAAGTGGCTGATGATGTGGTCAAGACCACTCCGGTGAGCATATTAGAGATTCGTATCGCTAAAGGGATTAGCGGAAAAGCTTATGTAGTATTTTCCGGCGAGTTATCTAGTGTAGAAGCATCTATTGAAAAGGCGAAGAAAAGTGTTATTGAAAAAGGCTTGCTACTGCAGACTTCGGTTATTCCAAGACCGGATCCAAGGCTTTGGCAAGAATTCATATAAGGAGGAGCACAATGTTAAAAAAGATTCCAAGTATTTTATCACCAGAATTATTAAAAGTTCTTATGGAGATGGGACACAGCGATGAGATTGTCATCTCAGATGGTAATTTTCCTGCGGCTTCCATGGCTCAGCGACTCATTCGCTTAGATGGACATGACATTCCAACAATCCTTGAGGCGATTCTTGAATTAATGCCTTTAGATACGTATGTAGAGGCACCCGTTGCATTGATGGAGGTCACACCAGGAGATGACTACAAGCCAACCATTTGGGAAGACTATAAGCGAGTTATTAAGGATAAAGAAGGGGACCATCAATTAGAAATGGTTGAACGCTTTGCCTTTTATGAACGAGCAAAAAAAGCCTATGCAGTGGTTGCGACAGGTGAACAAGCTCTGTATGCCAACATCATTTTGAAAAAAGGTGTTGTAAAATAGGGCATACATTTTATAGAAATATGAATGAAGCGCATCATATGCTCCTTTTTAGGTATACAAGTTGAATCTGCTTGAATACCAAGAAAGGAGCATTAATATTTTCAGAGGAAAAACTTGCATAGGATAGGTTTCAAGTGGTAATCTATGTATAGTCCATTGAAAAGTATATACATAAAAGGAGTGTAGGTTAGATGTATAAAGTTCTGATTGTTGAAGATGAATTACCTGTTCGTGATGCGATAATTTCGATTATCAATTGGGAAGAGTTAGGATATGAAGTGGTCTATGCGGCAGAAGATGGTCAAGATGCACTTAACTATTTGGAAGATCATGCGATTGACCTCATGATTACAGATATCTACATGCCCTTTGTTGATGGGTTGGAACTGGTTCGGCGAGTGCGCCAAAAAGATACCTACTGTAAAGTGGTTTTTTTGACAGGATATAATGAATTTGAATATGCCAAGGAAGCGATTTCGCTAAATGCAAATAAATATTTGTTGAAACCGATTACTAAGGATGAATTAACAGGAGTTTTAGTCGATATTCGTAATAATATCGAGCAAGAGCTAGCAGAAAAAAATAATATAAATCGGCTAAAAAAGGAGTATGAAAAACGACGGGAATATCTTCAAGAAAAGCTACTCTATGATATTTTGCTTGGTTTTATTCCAAAAGTACGCGTTCAAGAAGCGTGTCAAGAGTTAGGGTTTAACCCGGTAGGAACCGACTATGTTGTTGGCGTTCTTGAGATTGTGAATAAAAAAGAAATAGGTGAAACCCTTTGGGGAGAAGATTATTCGCTTTTGCACTTCGCACTGTTTAATATATGCAAAGAAGTAATAGCAGACTATCCAAAGCACTATTTGCTCATGGGAGACCATGGAAAAATCATTGTTTGTTTTGTTTTTGATCAAGAAAAAAAAGCGTGTGAAAAAGCGTATGAGATTTTGCATGAGATGCTTGTGAGTATACGCCATATTTATCAAATGGATGTTGTGGCAGGCATGGGAGAGTGTTATAGCAATCTTTCGGACCTTAAGTACTCCTTTAAAGATGCCTTGACAGCACTAGAATATAAAGTAATAGAAGGTGGCAACCAGATTATTGTAAAAACGGATGTAGAACGAAGCTCTACAAGAGGACATCGCCAATCCAATGAATTCTTAGAGCAGATTGAAGTAGCCATACGTGTGAACAATATGCAAAATCTAAGTAAATACATCCGACTGTATTTTGATACGCTGAAGTTCAACAAAGTTCAGCTAGGCGAATTTAAAAGTTTGATTCTTACGTTGATTACACGTATTTATAGTACGGCTAATCAACTTATTGTTGATAAAAAAGAGAGTATAACACTAGATTTTCGTTTGATTGAAGAGTTATTGAGCATGGATGACCTTTTGTTGATGCAAGAGCAAATCATTGAAAAAAGTGAGGAGCTTTTAAAGCAGCTTGAACAAAACAGAGAAGATGATAAGGCGACATTAATCTTTCAAGCGATTCAATATATTGAAACCCATTATGGAGAGACAAACCTTGATTTAAGTACGATTTCAGAAGAGCTACACGTGAGTAGCAGCTATTTTGCCCGAATTTTCAAACGCCATAATGGACAGACCTTTTTAGAATATTTGACCGATTTTCGTATGAAAAAAGCCAAAGAATTACTTAAGAATTCAACGATGAAAGTATTTGAAATCTCCCAAGCCATCGGCTATGAAGATCCGCATTACTTTAGTTATAATTTTCGTAAAAATGTAGGAATGACACCATCCCAATATAGGAAGGAATAATTATGCGCTCAAGAAAGAATAAAGACGTGCGTTTTATGAATAGCATACAGATAACGCTAGCGGTAGGCATCGGGATATTAATTGTTACAGTAATTGCAAGTGTAGGGATATTATCTTATATAGTAACCAACCGTGTCATTCGGGAAAATACAGCACAGTCCACACTAAAAATGATTAATCAAGTCAATTATGACATGGACTATTATCTAAGAACCGTTGAGACTACCATTGAAGGGATTCGCGTTTCAGATAATGTGTTAGCGTACTTTCATCAGCCAGGCCAAAAGCAGGAAGCCCATGCTAGAGATTATTTAAACACTTTGTTAGATACGCGAGAAGATATTCTCAATATATATTTGATTCGAACAGATGGTGAGATTCTATCTAACGATGCAGGAGCTACCATTAAAGAAACGGCCAATGCGTTAGAGCAGCCATATTATAAACAAGCCGTAGATTCCGAAGCGTTTGTTATCTCAAAATCACATATCCAAAACATCGCACTTGGAGAATATCCTTGGGTGGTTACCTGTTCAAAAGCAGTGTATGATGGGGAAGAACTTTTAGGGGTGATTCTAATTGACCTTAATTTTAGTTTGATTGAAGATATGGTAAGTCGTATTGTTATTGGTGAACAAGGGTATTTATTTATCATTGATTCTAGCGGTAATCACATTTATCATCCGAAGCTGGAATTGATTTATAGCGGAATAAAAGAAGAACCCATTGAAGAACTTTTACAAAGTCAAAAAACGATTATAGAAACCATGGATGATAGTCAAACTGTGAATTTTGTTGTAACTAACTCAGAGTATTCGAACTGGAAAGTTATCGGCAAGATTTATAATCAAGATCTAAACAGTTACAGTGATACGTTAAGAGAATTTTTTATTGTGATTATTATGGTGACACTGATGGTGTCGCTGGTCCTTTCGGCAATGATTGCAGGGAGTATTTTGCGACCGGTCAAGTCGCTGCTTCGAGGAATGTCGGAATTTCAGGCAGGAGACTTAAATGTGCAAGTGGAAATTGAAAGCCAAAATGAACTGGGAATATTAACCAATACATTTAATACTATGACACGCCGTATTAAGACTTTGATTGATACGAATAAAGAAGTTGAGCGTATGAAAAGAAAATCAGATCTTGATGCATTGCAAGCCCAGATTAATCCCCATTTTTTATATAATACATTGGATTCGATTGTATGGATGGGAGAAGCCGGAAAATCTTCAGAAGTAGTCAAAATGACGTCGGCGTTGTCAAAACTGTTTCGCATAAGTATTAGTAAAGGGCACGAATTTATTACGATTAAGCAAGAGATTGAACATGTAGAAAGCTATTTAACGATTCAAAAGATGCGCTATGGAGAAAAACTCGATTATAACATTCATATCGATGAGAAGTTGTTGCCTGTACGGATTATCAAAATTATTATTCAACCTATTGTTGAAAATGCTATTTATCATGGGTTAAAGAAATTACCTGGAAAAGGAACCATTGATGTGAATATCTATAAAGAGACCATTCAGGAAGAAGAAAATATATGTATTGAAGTGTGCGATGATGGGGTAGGAATGGATGAAGAAACCGTTAGCCAGCTTCTAACGGGACAGATTTTATCCAAGAAAAAAAGTGGAGGTGTCGGTGTCTATAATGTAGACCAAAGGATTAAGCTATATTATGGTGAACGCTATGGCATCGATGTGCAAAGTGAAATGTTTGAAGGAACATGTGTAAAAATACGCTTGCCTTATTTGACAGGAGGTACTTTGAATGAAAATGTTTCGCAATAAAATGACGTATTTTCTTCTTCTGGTTCTTGTGTTGCTGGTTGGAATTAGTATTGGTGCGATGAAGCGCCTTGATTATGAAGGGAAAAAGCAACAGACCATTTATTTAATTACTAAAACTTCTGTAGGTATTGATTTTTGGAATAGTGTAGCCAAAGGGGCAAAAGTGGCAGCAACAGAGCTTGGGGTCAAAGTTGTTGTAGATGGACCCAAAAATGAAACGGAAGTGGAAAAACAAATTGAAATCATTGAAAACGCAATAAAAAAGAAGCCGGCAGCTATCGCTGTGGCAGCAACGGACTATGAACGGATTGGCGAAGTATGCCAAAAAGCCATTAATCAAGGCATCACGGTGGTTACTTATGATTCGGATGCGCTGTTTGAAGCAGAACATAGTTACGTTGCAACGAACAATCTGTTGGCTTCGCAACGCTTGGCGCATGAGCTTGGAACCATGGTCAAGCGTGAAGGTAGAGTGGTTATTCTTTCCCATGTCAAAGGGACTTATTCAGCCTTTGAACGTGAGGAAGGCTTTAAAAAAGGTTTGAAACCGTTTGAAAATCTTGTTGTAGAACAAACGGTTTATTATAGTAATGATGACCTTAAAACGGCATATCAATATACAAAAGAGATTGTTAAAACATATCCGGATATTGTAGCGATATATGGAACCAACGAAGTCTCGTTACAAGGAGCAGCGGAAGCGGTCAATGATTTAGGGATCAAAGATGATGTTCATGTTGTTGGCTTTGATATGAATACACGTGTGGCTTATTTTGTAGAAACAGATGTTATCAAAGCGGCTATGGCACAAAGACCCTTTAACATGGGATACCTAGCCATTAAGGAAGCCTTAGAAGTCCAAGAGACCAACGATCCAAGGCAGGTGGATGTCAGCGCTGTACTCATTAATAAGGAGAACATGTTTTTACCTGAAAATCAAAAATTGATTGTTCCTTTTGCCGAGAGATAAAACCTTATTCAGATTTGCTAACGACAACTAGGGTGTCATCTTCGTTAATCAAGGTGTTTCCATTAGGAACGATAATATCATTACCACGCTTTATAATGGCGACCAAGCTATCAGGGTCAATATTAATGGCGTGGATTTTTTTTTGCCGCCAGTCGTGGCGAGTGTTTATGGTCATCTCATTGACTTCAAGCTTTACAACGTCTTGGTATCCTGGAGCGGCTATAAGGATAGTGTCGTTATACTCAATAACGGTATTACCATTAGGGATAATGATGGTGTCATCTTTTAAAATTGCAATCACCAACATTTGAGGAGGCAGTTCCAAGGCTTTTAATGGGAGGAGATGCCAAGGGTGATCATGGAAGATAGGTAAGCGAATCAATTGAATGGAATTTTCTTCCTGATAATCAGTAAAGGTTGTCAAAACATCACCATCAGCATCAATCATATTTAACTTTCGGGCTACATAGGGTAAAAGCGTCCCTTGAAATGCGATGGAAAATAAAACAATACAAAAAACAATGTGAAAAACATCATGTTTTAAGTAAGCAGGACTTACCATAGCAATGATGGCAAAAACAATGGAAGAGGCACCACGAATCCCTGCAAAAGAGATGAGCCCAATCTGATTAAGAGGACACCCAAAAGGCTTTAACAGTGTAAGCATTGTCATGGGTCTTGCAAAAAAAGTTAAGAAAACGGTGATAGCCAAGGCGGTTAATAAAATTTGAGGCATTTGGGAAGGGAAAGCTAAGAGACCAAGCAAAAAGAAAATGCATATCTGTACAAGCCCTGTAAGTCCATCAAAAAAGTGAATAAGGATACGTTTGTTTTTAAAATGCTGGTTTCCAACTATAATGCCAAATATATAGGTGCTAAGATAACCGTTGCCTCCTATTTTTTCCGACAAAGAAAATGAGAGTAGTACCATCCCAACAAAGTATATAATCTCTAGACCATTGGATTTTAATTCAAAGCTTTGATATAGATAAAGCGTGATATATGCTAGCACAACAGCACACAAAGCTCCGATGACAAACTGACCGATAATCATGTAGACATATTTTCCATAACTTGCAGAGCCGTTCATGATCTCTAAAATAATAAGCGTAAGCATATAAGCGGCAGGGTCGTTGCTTCCACTTTCTAATTCAAGCAGCGGAGCGGTTTGATTTTTTAGTGCAAGCTTCTTGGATTTTAGAATAGAAAAAACAGAGGCAGCATCGGTCGAACTAACAACCGCACCAAGTAAAAAGCTCTCTAATAGATTGATCTTTAGAAGAAAATGACAAAAAAGCCCTACAAGTAAGGCGGTTATAAATACGCCAATCGAAGAGATGAGAAGGGCTCTAACGGCAACGGGTTTGGCTGTTTGCCAGCGTGTGCCAAAGCCGCCGTAAAATATAATGAAAATAAGAGAAATAGAGCATATGGTTTTGGCTAGCTGGTAATTATCAAAAGGTATACGAACAACACCGTCAGAACCAAAAAATACGCCTATACCCATAAACAGCAACAAGCTAGGAATACCGATTTTTTGTGAAAATTTGCTGCTGATAATTGAAAGAATAATAACAATGGATGAAATAAAAAGATGATTAATCATGAAAAGTCCCCTTTTTTATACTATATGAAAGATATACTTATGATACAGAATACACGCAATTGTGTGTATTTGCAATGATATTATAAAAAATATGAAAATATAAAGAAATATATATTAAAATTGTGTGAAAATTCTTGGGTTTATTTAATGCTAATTGTTCATTTTTGGTGACAATTAATCATGAATAAGCCCTATTTTTAACTTTTTGTGTCAGATTTTTAACTTTTTCACCTTCTGTTTTCGTTATAATGCATATAAGAAAGTCAACGGAGGTGAAGAAAATGGGTGAAAACGTAGTACGGATGGTAGATATTGAAAAACATTTTCCAGGAGTACATGCATTAAAAGAATGTTCGTTCGAGCTTGATAAAGGAGAAGTCCACGCACTCATCGGAGAAAATGGTGCAGGAAAATCAACGCTCATGAAAGTGTTAACCGGTGTTCATGATAAGAATGGCGGAAAGATTTATTACAAAGGAGAAGAAGTGGAAGTACATTCTCCTAAAGCAGCTCAAGACTTAGGTATTAGTATTATACATCAAGAGTTAAACTTAATGCCGGATTTGACAGTTGCAGAAAACATTTTCATCGGACGTGAACCCATGCGATTTAAAGGCCTGTTTTGCGATACTGCACTGCAAAACAAAATGGCAAAAGAATTACTAGATAATATGAATGTGAAGATTGACCCAACGGTCAAGGTGGATCGATTAACGGTTGCTCAACAACAGATGATTGAAATTGCAAAGGCGTTATCCTTTAATTCAGAAGTGTTGATTATGGATGAACCGACAGCGGCGTTAACAGAGGCTGAGATTGAAGAACTTTTTAGAATCATACGAGAACTTAAGGCAAAAGGTGTTGGTATTGTCTATATCTCACACAGAATGGAAGAATTGAAGAAAATATGTGACCGAGTAACGGTAATGCGTGATGGTGAGTACGTCGGCATGCGCAACATGAGTGAAGTGACAATTGATGAAATCATCACAATGATGGTTGGACGAGAGATTTACGAAGAGGTTCATGATTTAGAACGTGAACAAAGCAGTGACATTATCCTTGAAGTCAAAAACTTAACACGTGGAAAAAAAGTCAAGGATGTCAGTTTCCAATTAAGAAAAGGAGAAATCTTAGGTTTTGCCGGGTTGATGGGTGCGGGACGTACCGAAGTTGCAAGATGCCTATTTGGAGCTGATGCAAAAGATAGTGGAGATATTTTTATCAAAGGGAAAAAAGTCAATATACGTTCTCCAAAAGATGCAGTAGCTAATGGAATCGGATACTTGTCAGAAGATAGAAAGCGTTATGGTCTTGTCTTAGGACTAGATGTTAATACGAATATTGCTATGGCGACGATGCCAAGATTTAGTAATCAGTTTGGATTTTTAAAGGAAGACCAGGAAGTAGTCAATGCATCAAAATATATTGAAGCATTAGATATCAAAACGCCAAGTGGAAAACAATTGGTTAAAAATCTCTCAGGAGGAAACCAACAAAAAGTGGTTATTGGAAAATGGTTAACGAGAGACTGTGATGTTCTAATCTTTGATGAGCCTACACGAGGTATTGATGTTGGTGCTAAGAGCGAGATATACAAATTGTTAAATGAACTAGCCGATCAAGGTAAGTCGATTATTATGATTTCATCAGAATTGCCGGAAGTTCTTCGGATGAGCCATCGCATTATGGTTATGTGTGAAGGAAAGATCACTGGAGAATTAAAGCGAAATGAAGCTACACAAGAACGAATTATGACATGTGCGACGGATCGAACGGCATAGAATGGAGGAAAAAATGGCGGATGTAAGCATGACACACAAAAAAAGCTTTTTAAAATCAGGAGCAGCTCAAAAATTATTGGCACTTGGAGCATTAGTACTACTCATCTTATTTTTTACATTAGCATCACCAGTGTTTATGACAAGCTCTAACCTTATTAGTATATTATTGGCTACAGCAGTTAATGGTGTTTTGGCTGTAGGTGTAACCTTTGTTATTATCACCGGAGGAATTGACCTTTCAATTGGTACCGGGATGACGTTTGCATCAGTAATGACAGGGGTAGCGATTACCTTTTTAGGTTTGCCGATTTTTGTAGGTGTGATTGTAGGGATTCTTACCGGAGCACTTATTGGATTTATCAACGGATTTAATGTAGCTAGATTAAAGATTCCGGCGTTCATTGCAACGCTAGGTATGATGATGATAACAAAAGGATTATCCCTAGTTATTTCAGGAGCAAAACCAATTTACTTTATTGATACACCACAATTTGCAAATATTTCAAAAGCAACTTTTTTTGGAATTCCTTCAGGAGTAATCATCTTCTTTCTTGCGGCGATACTTGCGCATATTATTCTAAACAAAACGATTGTTGGACGATTTAACTTTGCGATAGGTAGTAACTTGCAAGCAACAAGATTATCTGGAATCAACACAGAACGATGGTTAATTATTATTCACAGTTTAACAGGTGCTTTTGTGGGACTAGCCGGAGTGCTTATGGCAGCAAGATTAAATTCAGCGCAGCCGGCATTAGGACAAGGATATGAGTTAGACGCCATTGCAGCAGTTGTTATTGGTGGGACATCTCTTAGTGGAGGTAAAGGAACAATCTCTGGAACCGTTATTGGTGCCTTCATCATGAGTGTATTATTAAATGGATTACGTATCATGTCTGTACCTCAAGAATGGCAAACAGTATTAACAGGAGTTATTGTTATTGTAGCAGTATTTGTTGATATTTATCGACGTAACAAGCAATCTGCGTAACAGACAATCAACAGGATTTGTAACAAGGAAACTTGTTCAAATATACTAAGCTCATTATGAGAAATAAAAGGAGGAAACAAGGTATGAAAAAAGTAGTAAGTATAATGATGGTTATGATGTTAACATTAGCGCTTTTAGCAGGATGTGGGAAAGAGGAAGCGACAGATAACGCATCAGACAATGCAACGACAGATACAACGACGGCAGCGGAAGATACAGCAACAGAAGATACAGCAACGGATGAAGCAACAGACGATGAACCTCTTTACATTCCAATTGTTTCAAAAGGGTTCCAACATCAATTCTGGCAAGCAGTTAAAAAAGGTGCTGAACAAGCAGCAGTTGATTATGGCGTAACCATTACTTTTGAAGGACCAGAAACAGAAGCTATGGTTGACAAGCAAATCGAAATGGTTGAAGCAGCTTTAAGTAAAAATCCAGACGCATTATGTCTTGCAGCACTAGATTCAAAAGCGGTTATTCCACTTATTGAAAGAGCAACAGAAGAAGGTATTCCGGTTATAGGTTTTGACTCTGGTGTGGATAGTGAGCTTATCGCAGCAACAGCAGCAACAGACAACTATGCAGCTTCTATGTACGCAGCAGATAAAATGGCTGAACTTATCGGCGAAGAAGGAAAAATCGGAATGGTTGTTCATGACCAAACATCAAAAACAGGTGTTGACCGTCGTGATGGATTCAAAGATCGTATTGAAGACAAATATCCAAATATCGAAATTGTAGACATTCAATACGGCGATGGTGACCAATTAAAATCTACAGAAGTAGCCAAAGCAATGTTTACTGCACATCCAGACTTAAACGGTTTCTTCGGATCTAATGAAGGTTCAATTGTTGGTGTTCTTAATGCCATTCGTGAAGTTGGATTAGAAGGTAAAATCGTTGCAGTAGGATATGACTCAGGTAAAGCACAAATGGACGCAGTACGTGAAGGCGTTATCGCTGGTTCGATTTCTCAAGACCCAATCGGTATTGGATACAAAGCAGTTGAAGCGGCAGTTAAAGCAGTTAACGGTGAAGAATTAGAAGAAAACATCGATACAGGATTTGTATGGTATGATGCAAGTAACATTGACAGCGAAGATGTATTCCCTGTGCTTTATGAATAAACTATAGTATAATAACATTAATAATATAATATTAAAGTCTTAACACAACATACTCTTAGAATCTAGAGAGTTATGTTGTGTTAAAGGCATACAAAGGAGAAAAGTTATGGAAAAAAAATTCAGATTGAACGGTAGCTTACCAAAAGTTGGAATTCGACCAACCATTGATGGTCGTCGTCGTGGAGTGCGTGAATCTCTAGAAGATCAAACGATGAACATGGCAAAAAATGCAGCGAAATTTATTGAAGAAAATTTACGGCATGCGAGCGGAGAGCCTGTTGAATGTGTTATTGCAGATACAACTATTGGTGGCGTAGCAGAAGCGGCAGCATGCGAAGAAAAATTCCAACGTGAGGGCGTTGGCGTATCCTTAACAGTAACACCTTGTTGGTGTTATGGTACAGAGACATTGGATATGAATATGATGCGACCAAAGGCAATCTGGGGATTTAATGGTACAGAGCGTCCAGGTGCAGTTTATCTTGCGGCAGCAGCAGCAGGACATGATCAATTGGGTCTTCCTGTATTTACCATATATGGTGAAGATGTTCAAGATAATGATGATACAACTATACCGACAGATGTTCAAGATAAGATGTTGCTTTTCGTGAAGTCTGCAATCGCAGTAACAACAATGCGAGATAAGGCGTATTTATCTGTTGGAACTGTTTCAATGGGAATCGCTGGATCTATCGTTGATAATAATTTCTTTAATGATTACCTAGGTATGCGTAATGAGTACATTGATATGTGTGAAATCTCTCGCCGTATCCAAGAAAAAATATATGATGAAGAAGAATATGAGAAAGCTATTGCATGGGTAAGAGAAAATTGCCAAGAAGGACCGGATTATAATAAAAAGCCATTTAGCCGTGAACAACTTGATGAGTACTGGGAATACGTGGTTAAGATGACGATTATCTTTAGAGACTTAATGATTGGAAATCCAAAACTTATTGAACTAGGTTTTGCAGAAGAAGCGTGCGGACACCATGCAATTGCAGGTGGATTTCAAGGACAACGTCAGTGGATTGACTATCTTCCAAATGGAGACTTCTTAGAGACGATGCTTAACTCATCTTTTGACTGGAATGGTATTCGTGAGCCATTTGTTGTGGCAACAGAAAATGATAGTTTAAATGGTGTGCCTATGTTATTTGGCCATCTACTTACCGGAACTGCACAGATTTTTTCTGATGTACGTACATACTGGAGTCCGGAATCTGTAAAACGTGTGACAGGTCATGAATTAGAAGGAAAAGCGGCCAATGGAATTATTCACTTAATTAACAGTGGTTCAACAACGCTTGATGGAACCGGACAACAAAGTGATGCTAACGGACAGCCGGTCATGAAACCTTATTGGGAAATTAAAGAAGAAGAAGTTAAACGTTGTATAGATGCAACACGTTTTTGTCCTGCGAATAATGAGTACTTCCGTGGTGGTGGATACTCTGCAAACTTTACAACACGTGAAAACATGCCAGTGACAATGTCTCGTGTCAATATCATCAAAGGATTGGGTCCTGTACTACAAATCGCTGAAGGATATACAGTAGAACTTCCCGGCGATGTTCATGAAGTGCTTAACCAAAGAACCGATCCGGCATGGCCAACAACATGGTTTGCACCAATTCTAACAGGCGAAGGTGCATTTAAGGATGTATATTCTGTAATGAACACATGGGGCGCTAATCATGGTGCTATCAGCTATGGACATATTGGAGACCAATTAATCACATTAGCATCAATGCTTAGAATTCCTGTAAGTATGCATAACGTTGATGAGAGCCGTATCTTTAGACCAAAAGCATGGAGTGGCTTTGGAACAAAAGATTTGGAAGGTGCAGATTTTAGAGCGTGCCAGACATATGGAGCGTTATACAAAAAATAAGCTAAGGAGGTTCTTTGATGCAAGTATTAGCCTTTGACCTAGGTGCAAGTAACGGACGCGCGATTGTAGGGGAATACAATCGCGGTAAGATTGTTCTTCATGAAGTGCATCGTTTTGCAAATAATCCGGTAAGAATGAACAATTATATGTATTGGGATTTTCCGCGATTACTCTTTGAATTAAAGACAGCATTGATTAAAGCAGAAAACCAAGGATTTAAAATTCAAAGTGTTGGCATAGATTCATGGGGAGTAGATTATGGAGTTCTTGACACCCAAGGAGAGCTTATGGGTAATCCGATTCATTATCGCGATGAACGGTGTACTAGAGGAATGGAACTGTTGTTGGAAAAGTATGATGAAGAGACGTTAAAAGAAAATACAGGTATGGATCTTGTTTCTTACAACACGATTAACCAGTTTATGGTTGATCGCTATATTCGCTGGGATCAAGCTGCCGCTATTTTAAATACACCGGACTTATTTAATTATTTTTTAACAGGAAAAAAATTATCAGAGTATAGTATGGCAACGACCACACAGCTTTTGGACTACAAGACGATGGATTGGAACCAAAAACTTATGGAGGATCTAGGGTTTAACCGTTCCCTTTTTATGCCAATTACGCCATCAGGTACGAATCTAGGGGCAGTCAAAGAGGAGATCACAAAAGAGCTAGGTGTTCAGACGTTTGATGTGATATCTGTAACAAGCCATGATACGGCGCTGGCTCTTCAAGGATTACCGATGGAGGATGATTATCTTTTTATTGCAACAGGTACCTGGATTATTGTTGGGTCCAAGCAAGAAAAGATGACCATGAATGCCAAAGTGATGGAGTATGGCTTGACCAATGAAGGTGGAAGATATCCATCAGTTAACTTGTTGAAAAATCATGTGGGTCTGTGGATTTTACAAGAATCTAAGCGCTATTGGGAAAACAATGGTATGAATATTGGCTTTGGTGAAATGGTTGAAGTTGCACGTGAAGCATCTATTAATAGTATTATTGATATTTATGATACGCGATTCTTTGAACCGGGAGATATGCCGGTTAAAGTTCAACAGTTTTGTCAAGAGACCAATCAGCAAGTGCCAAACACCGTTGGTGAAATTGTTCGCGTCATTGAAGAAAGTCTTGCCAAGCAAATAGCCAAGACTTTGTCAGAGCTAGAAGAAGCAGTAGATAAACATTATGACCAAGTATGTATGTTTGGAGGCGGTGTGAGGGATCAGTTACTTTGCCAGCTGATTGAAAAATACAGCAAGAAAAAGCTGATTTTTGGATCGAAGGAAGCTACAGCCCTTGGTAATATTACAGAACAATTTATTGCATTAGGAAAAATCAAAGAAGATGAGCGTGTGCAAGTGTTAGAAGCATCGCTATAAACCATGGTTTTTTCGAAATGCAGTTGGTGATAACAACTCGTTTTGTTTAAAAACATGACAAAAGTAACTTGTATCCCGGTACCCTACACTTTGTGCTATTTGCCAAACAGGGTAGGAAGCTTTTGTGAGAAGCAATTCTTTGGCGTGTTGAATACGCAGTTGGGTAAGATACTTTATTGGTGCTAGACCAAAAGCGCTTTTAAATAGCTTGCACAAATAGTAGGTGGTCACATCAATGGTATCGGCAAGTTGGTCCAAACTAAGATCTTCATGCAGATGAGAGCGCATATATTGAATAACAGGTTGTAATTTATCAACGGGAGAGACAGTCTTTGAAGTCAAAGTGCTTTGAAGACTGTCTTTTTGTTGTACAATGAGTTGATAGAGTATGACGCTAGAATCTATGATTTTATGGGTTATGTCACTTGTTAAAAGGGTGTATATAGAGGTATAAAATGAAAAATTACTTCCTATATTAATTGTTCCAAATATACCTAAGTTTAATTGGTGATAGATTAAATCAATAGCCGTACCGTTATACATAATCCAATACGTCTCCCAAGGACCTTTGATAGAGGTATATTCGTGGGCGATATTGGGGGCAAGATAAAACCCTTGTCCTGCAGTGACGATGAATTCTTGATGATTGACGGTAATTTTACCTTCGCCGCGTGCACAATATATCCATTGATAATCATTAAATCCGTCTGGACGGTGGATTTTTTCTTGAGGGTTTTGATGGCCTATACCAGTTACATATAAAGGAAGTAGACGTTCTTCTTCGGTAATTACAGGAAAATGCATATAAGACCTCCATGACAATATAATTATATGTTATTCAAAAAGCTCATATTGAACGGTGATTAATAGAGACATATAATAACAGTATAATTATATTATAGTGTTGTGAAAGGATGATGTAAAGATGAATTACGGACCGATTAGTAAGAAAATACCTAAAATGTTACACGGAGCAGATTATAATCCGGACCAATGGATGGGCTATGAGGGAATATGGGATGAAGATTTTCGATTAATGGACTTAGCCCATGTTAACGCAATGTCTATTGGTATATTTTCATGGAGTGCTCTTGAAGTTGAGGAAGGAAAGTTTGATTTTTCATGGATGGATCAGATTATGGATCGCTTGGCAGCAGAAGGGAAATATGCAATTCTTGCAACGCCTAGTGGAGCAAGACCGGCCTGGTTATCTCAAAAATATCCAAGTGTACTTCGTACCAATGAAGACCGAACTAAGAACTTGCATGGTGAACGGCACAATCACTGTTTTACAGCCCCTATCTATCGAGAAAAAACTAGACGTATAAATACAGAATTGGCAAAACGCTACAAGGACCATCCGGCGCTGATAGCCTGGCACATCAGCAATGAATATAGTGGAGAATGTCATTGTGATTTATGTCAAGATGCCTTTCGAGAATGGCTAAAACAAAAATATGATCATGATTTGAAAAAATTAAATCATGCATGGTGGACAGGGTTTTGGAGCCATACATATACACAGTGGGATCAAATTCAATCCCCATCATCAAAGGGAGAGCGATCTGTTCATGGGCTAGTTATTGATTGGAAACGATTTGTCACAGATCAAACACTGGATTTTATGGAAAATGAGATAGAGCCGTTACGCCAATTAACACCGGACATACCGGTAACAACAAATTTTATGGGGACTTTTGAAGGATTAAATTACTGGAAAATGGCAACGACACTAGATGTTATCTCATGGGACAGTTATCCCTTATGGCACACAGATCGGGATTCGCTTGAGATTGCTATAGAGACGGGTTTTTTGCATGATCTGAATCGAAGTCTAAAAAAAGGGAAGCCATTTATGTTAATGGAAAGCACCCCGAGTATGACGAACTGGCAGGAAGTGGCAAAATTAAAACGTCCGGGGATGCATTTATTAGCTTCAGTTCAAGCAATTGCCCACGGGGCAGATACAGTTCAATATTTTCAATGGAGAAAAAGCAGAGGGTCTTTTGAAAAATTTCATGGTGCAGTGGTGGATCACTGTGGGCATGAACATACACGGGTTTTTAACGATGTCAGCGAAGTAGGGAGTGTGCTAGAACAATTGGATGAAGTTGTGGGTACCTCTGTCAAGCCGGAAGTAGCACTCATATATGATTGGGAAAATCGTTGGGGGATTAATGAAGCAAAAGGGTATAATAATCGCAATAAAAAGTACCTTGAAACGGTAAAGAAACACTATGGTGCTTTTTGGAAAAAAGGCATTCCGGTTGATATTATTGATATGGAACAAGATATTAATGCATATAAAGTCGTTGTTGCCCCGATGCTCTATATGGTACGAAAAGATATAGCAAAGCGTATTGAAGCCTTTGTAAAAGCCGGAGGAACATTTGTGGCAACCTATATGAGTGGTGTTGTCGATGCAAATGATTTATGCTTTTTAGGTGGTATGCCGGGACCTTTACGACAAGTGTTAGGAATCTGGGTGGAAGAGACAGACAGCCTTTATCCTCAAGAGTACAATACCATCAATCTTACTATGGAAGGATTGGAAGGTAGAGCGTACAAAGGGATTGAGTTGTGTGATTTATTACATCTTGAGACTGCAAAAGCCATAGGAACGTATACCGAAGATTTTTATGCGCAAAAGCCAGCATTAACAAAAAATACTTTTGGTTTAGGGCAAGCTTTTTACATTGCTTTTAGAAATAATCAAAACTTTGAAGAAGATTTTTATGGACAACTTATTCAAGAGCTTCAGCTACAACCTGTAATGAACGCAAAGATACCGGAAGGTGTTTCTGTGCAGACGCGATATGATGAAAAAAATACGTTTGTCTTTGTGATGAATTTTAATGCAACAAAACAAACAATTCATCTAGGCGAAAAACAATGGGAGAATGTTCTTGAGCATAGAATGGAAGACGCGAAAGTCGTCATTGATGGATATGGTGTAAAAATATATAAAAAAGTAAATTGAAAGCAACAAGATAAAATGTTATGATGATATGGATGTTGAATAAGATATACAAATAAAGAGATATACAGATACAGAGAGAGAGGGTTGATGATGGAGCTAGACGAGTACGTAATAGAACTTCAAAAAGATATTCATTCAAATGCATGTGCGCAGTTTATTGAAGAATATAAACCCTTTATCTTATCAAATGTATCGAGTAAATTAGGAAGATATGTATCTGATCAGAATGATGAAGCTTTTTCAGTTGGGTTATCTGCTTTTTTAGAAGCTATAGAAAAATATGATGTACAAAAAGGACATTTTTATGGTTTTGCCAAAATGGTGTTACAACGTCGAGTAGCTAATTATCTAGAAAGGCATGATACCCATATACATGAAGACATAGACGATCATGAAATGTGTGACAATACGCCTTCCTTAGAAGAACAGATTATTCTCAAACAAGAGATTGAGGCTTTTGAAAAAAAACTTCAACTTTTTGGACTAACCTTTGATGATTTGGTTGAAAATAAGCCAATGCACTTAGACACACGAGAGCGAAGTGTGGAGATTGGAAAAAAAACCAGTCAAGAACAAGACTTAGTTGATTGGCTATATGAAAAAAGAAGGCTGCCAATAACTAAAATGTGTCGTCGATTTAATATTACGCGAAAAATTATTGGTCGAAGCAAAGAGTTTATTATATCCGTTATTGTTGTATGGGTAGAAAAATTTGACTTGTTAAAACAGTGGATTTAAAAAAACTTTTATAAATTTTTTGAAAAATGTACCCTAAAAATTATTTTACCTGGGAATAGTATAGTGGAAAGAGGTGATCGTGATGCAAAAAGGTATTGTTATGAAAGTGTATGATGAATATTCTGTTGTTTTGTCAAACAAGGCATACTACCGTATTCAACGCAAAGGTACAATGCAACAAGGGCAGCATATCCTTTTTTCCGAAGAAGACATAATATATTACGATTCTGAAAGGAGAAATAGTTTTATGCAGTACAAAAAAATAGTAGCAGTTGCAGCAAGTTTATTAATTCTTATCATATTAGGAGTGGTGTTAGGTTTGCCAAAACCAGCATCATATGTAGTTGTTGACATCAATCCGAGCGTCAAACTGGACTTAAATAAAGACGCGGTAGTCATTGGGTATGACCAACTTAATGAGGATGCAAAGACATTAAACTTGAAGAACATAAAGGGAGAAACAGTTGAACAAGCGGTAGAAACAATTGCAAGTGAAGCATTTTTGGCAGGATTTATGGATGTTGAAGATTTGGAAGATGACTATATTTTAATCACAACAGTATCTAAAGAAAACAGCCAAGATATTCAACAGCGTTTGGAAGCGTTAAAAGAGACAAGTGAATTAATGGGAAGTGTCAATGTTGCATTAGCGCAAGCAGATGAAAAACAGCTAAAAGAAGCAATAAAGGCAAAGGTTCCGGTTGGCTTGTTATCAACAGCTAAAAACGGTGAAAACATTACTTCGGTCAAAGAATTCTTTGAAGATGATGAGCGTGTTTTAGCATTTGCAAAAGATGGAATAATATTGGTAGAAGATTTTGAACATAAAGTAAATCGAGTTCAAAAAAATCTTGATAAAGCAAAATTAGATGATGATCTACGAGAAGAAATTATCAATGACTTTTTACTAGCAAAAGAAGACTATTTGACAGCTAAAGCGATATTCTTGGAAGATAAAATTTCATATGAAAAAGCGTTGGAATCAGGAGACCAAGAAGCGATTGATAAAGCCCGTGCAAAGATGGAAGTGTCAAAGCAAGCAATGTTAGATGTTGAATTATCAAAAGATGAAGTGGCAAGAGTAAAAGAAGCTCTATTGCTTCAATTAGAAGATATTGATCGCGCAGAAGAACTAGCTGAACTCGCAGAAGAACTGCGTGAAGACCGACTTGAAGACGAAGAAGATCGCCTTGAAGACTTGCTTGAAGACGAAGAAGATCGTCTTGAAGATGAGCTTGAATGGCTTGAAGATTTAGAAGAAGATGAAGAAGATCGCCTTGAGGAGTTACGTGAAGACGAAGAAGAGCGTCTTGAAAAGCTGCGAGAAGAAGAGGAAGATCGTCTTGACGATGACGATGACGACGACGACATAGACGACGATGACGACATGGAC
>DGAD01000052.1 GCA_002382805.1 Clostridiales bacterium UBA4039 | reverse complement strand
TTTGACTTTAGAATGTAGAATAAAATGTAAATGTATGGCCCAGTGGCTCAGTTGGTTAGAGCGCCGGCCTGTCACGCCGGAGGTCGAGGGTTCGAGTCCCTTCTGGGTCGTAAGTAAACTTACTTGCGAGACTTCATAAGAGTGATAACATAATGGTTGTAAGTTTAATATTATCCCAGGGCGCATAGCTCAGCTGGGAGAGCACCTGCCTTACAAGCAGGGGGTCACAGGTTCGAGCCCTGTTGCGCCCATTTGAAGTGTATACTTCAGTAAAATCAAATATGCTGACGTGGCTCAATTCTTCAGTGAACTGAGCAGAGCGAAGGCACATGCGCAGAGCAGTGGCTCTGTCAGCAAAAAAACTTAATATGCCGACGTGGCTCAATTGGCAGAGCAGCTGACTTGTAATCAGCAGGTTATCGGTTCGAGTCCGATCGTCGGCTTTGATGATTGTTATAATCATCGTATGGAGGGGTTCCCGAGTGGCCAAAGGGGGCAGACTGTAAATCTGTTGTCTACGACTTCGAAGGTTCGAATCCTTCTCCCTCCATTAAAATTTCATATCGCGGAGTGGAGCAGTCTGGAAGCTCGTCGGGCTCATAACCCGAAGGTCAGAGGTTCAAATCCTCTCTCCGCAACTAAGTAGCATATTAAATATATGCCCAGATAGCTCAGTCGGTAGAGCAGAGGACTGAAAATCCTCGTGTCGGTGGTTCGATTCCGCCTCTGGGCATTATGGGGCACTAGCTCAGTCGGCTAGAGCACTAGACTTTTAATCTAGGTGTCCCGGGTTCGAGTCCCGGGTGCCTCATTAAACACACAGTTCTTATAGATTGTGTGTTTTTTTTATATTATCTATTAAAATCATTTGAATGAATCATATAATTATAATTCATATTTATATTTTGTGTTATCTGCGAACCTTAAATTTAAAAGGTTTTTGAACGATGAAAGCAAAAAATATATATAAAAATGCAGGATAACAAATAAAAAGATTCAAAAAGTTATTGACAAGAGAATATAGAGTATGTATAATAAGGAACATAAATTAAAGCGTTTTAATGCAAAGAGGTATTAAATTTTTTAGACAACGGAGTCTATATGATTTTACACCAATAGGTGTGAGATTATATGGGCTTTTTTTGTTTTCAAACTTAAGGAGGTTCGTATATGGATAAGATAACAAAGGTGGACATAATTACCCGACCAGATAAAGCAGAGGTGTTAAAAGAAGCTTTAAATGAAATTGGAATAACGGGAATGACATTTTCCCATGTATTAGGTTGTGGTTTACAAAAAGGAAAGACGGAGTATTATAGAGGGAATCCATATAGTATTGATTTACTCCCAAAGATTCGTGTTGAAACCGTTGTATGTGAAGTACCTGTAGAAAAAGTTGTTGAAGTTGCAAAAAAAGTTTTACGTACAGGAGAAATTGGTGATGGGAAAATTTTTATCTATCCGGTCGAAAATGTAATAAAGGTGCGTACAGGAGAAGAAGGGGTTAAAGCATTATAGATTATAAACATGGATCCAGAGAGTAAAACAAAAAGATTAAAGGAGTGAAAGTATATGGAAGAATTAAAATTTGCAATAGATACGATGTGGGTACTAATCGCAGCAGCACTGGTGTTTTTTATGCAAGCTGGATTTGCCATGGTAGAGACAGGATTTACCCGTTCAAAAAATGCAGGTAATATTATTATGAAAAATCTTATGGATTTTTCAGTTGGATCCATTATTTTCTGGACGGTGGGATATAGTTTAATGTATGGCGAAAGTGTAAGTGGAATTTTTGGAAAACCAGATTTTTTCTTTAATGGTGATTATACGGCGCTTATATTTCAAACAGTTTTTGCCGCAACAGCAGCAACCATTGTTTCTGGAGCAATGGCAGAACGGACAAAGTTTATTTCGTATTTAGTATATAGTTTCTTTATTTCGTTAATTATATATCCTGTATCCGGGCATTGGATTTGGGGTGGAGGATGGTTATCAGAGATTGGATTTCATGATTTTGCTGGATCTACCGCAGTACATTCGGTAGGTGGTTGGGCAGCCCTTGTTGGTGCATCGATATTAGGACCGCGTCTAGGTAAATACAGTCAAGATGGAAAATCTCATGCGATTCCTGGACACAGTATTACTCTTGGAGCCTTAGGGGTTTTTATTCTTTGGTTCGGAT
This sequence comes from Clostridiales bacterium UBA4039, assembly GCA_002382805.1. Taxonomy (GTDB): domain Bacteria; phylum Bacillota; class Clostridia; order Lachnospirales; family Vallitaleaceae; genus UBA1351. The sequence goes on along the minus strand of DGAD01000052.1, from coordinate 50,065 downwards.
GGTTCGGTTTTAACCCGGGATCTCAATTAGCAGCAGGATCAGAAGCCGATGCCCTTGCGATTAGCCGAATCTTTGTTACGACAAACTTGTCAGCTGCAGCCGCAGCAATTGTTGCAATGATTATCACCTGGTTACGTTATAAAAAGCCAGATGTTTCGATGACATTAAATGGTGCACTAGCAGGTCTTGTAGCAATAACGGCTGGATGTGATGTGGTTACGCCGGGAGCAGCAGCCCTTATTGGGATGATTGCAGGTGTGGTGATTGTCTTTGGAATTGAATTTGTCGATAAGGTATTAAAAGTAGATGATCCAGTAGGAGCTGTAGGCGTCCATGGTATATCTGGTGCTGTCGGAACGATTTTAGTAGGTGTCTTTTCTGTAGATAATGGATTACTTACAACCGGAAGTTTTTCGGCACTTGGTATTCAATTAGTTGGTGTCGCTGCTGTGGCGGCTTGGGTTCTTACAACATCCTTTATACTGTTTAGAGCAGTGGATTTAATCATAGGTTTACGTGTAAGTTCACAAGAAGAACATATTGGACTTGATATAGAAGAGCATGGCGTTGAAAGTTATGCTGACTTTGAAATTAAAGGCGTACATGTTCGATAAGTATTTGATTTTTTAATTTGGTATGAGCTAGGTAACTAGTTTATATATAGTGTTTATACCTTTAGTTATATTCCTAATCCTATGGGAATTCTTTAAAAAGAGACCAGCGCCCACTGGTCTCTTTTGCTGTGTATCTATGAATAGAACTTGACATATCTAGTATAATAGACTTGACAGATTATATTAATAGGATTATTATAGTTGGCATATGCCACATAAAATATAAGGAGGTTCATATGGCTTCAAATTGTGATTCATGTTCATCAAAAGAAAGTTGTAATGTAGAAAATAAGTCGGAATGTCAAGTAATAGGAACAAACTCCAATAATCAGTTTAAACATATTATCGGTGTACTTAGTGGAAAAGGCGGCGTTGGTAAGTCGACAGTTGCTGCTAACCTTGCACTATCTTTACATCGACAAGGATATAAAGTGGGAGTTTTAGATGCAGATATTACTGGTCCAAGTATTCCAAGAATTTTTAATGCAGAAGATAAAAAGGCGTTAATGTATCCTCATGGTTTAGAAGCTGTTGAGATTGAGACAAACCTTAAAGCGATGTCGTTGAATTTTTTGTTGGATGAAGAAAAGAAGCCTGTCATATGGAGAGGTCCAATTATCACCAATACAATCAAACAATTTTATCAAGATGTTATATGGGGAGAACTCGATTATCTTATCATTGATATGCCACCTGGGACAGGAGACATTGCATTGACAATCATGCAAAGCTTTCCACTCGATGGTATTGTCATGGTAAGTGTACCTCAAGATATGGTATCTATGATTGTCTCAAAGGCCATTGCAATGACCAAGCGATTAAATGTAGAGGTACTTGGCGTTATAGAAAATATGAGCTATATGACATGCCCGCATTGCGATGATAAAATTCGAGTATTTGAAAGCGATGATATTGAAGCGTTCTTAGAAGATCAAGAAGTTGAACTTTTAGCGGAGTTACCAATTAATGGAGCAGTTACACAAAAGAATCGTTTGTCTGAAGAGATGATGAGAATATTTGATGAGGTAGCCATAAAAGTTCAGAAAAAAATTCACATCAAAACAGGTCAACCTTTATAAAGAGGTCCATCATGTACGAGGAATTAAAAAAATATACCCATGAAATAAAGTCTTTTCATATGCCTGGACATAAAAATGGAAAGCTTCAGACATTAGAGGATGTCTATGCCTTGGATGTTACTGAAGTTCCATGGACAGATGATTTGCATCACCCTACTGGGATTATCAAAGAGTTACAAGATCGGATCGCGACCATATATCGATCCGATCAAACGTATTTATTAATCAATGGAAGTACAGCAGGAATCTTGGCGACGATGGCAACACGCGCTCGTCAACAAGGTTCTGTTTTGGTGTCTAGAAATTGTCATAAATCGGTGTACAATAGTATATATCTTCATCAAATAAAAGCGCACTATATTTACCCTTCATATTATGCAGATGAAGGGTTTTATGGAGAAGTTAGCCCAAAATCCATTGAAAAAATGCTTTTGGAACATCCAGATATCCATACAGTTGTTATTACATCACCAACCTATGAAGGTATGACTTCAGATATTCAAGCCATTAGTGATATCGTGCATGCGTATGGCGCAACATTAGTTGTGGATGAAGCTCATGGCGCGCATTTTACTTTTAGCGACAAATTACCTAAATCAGCGATTGAACAGGGGGCGGACTATGTTATTCAAAGCACACATAAAACGTTACCTTGCCTTACACAAACGGCGATACTACATACACAGAAACTCTCAGATGAAGAAAGAGAAATTCTTAAAGAATATCTAGCGATTTATCAGTCGTCATCACCATCATATCTTTTGATGAGTTCCATTGAACAAGGAATAGACTATATGGATAACCATCGTTATGCGTATGATCAATGGATTGATGCATTACAATTGTTATTAAAAACACATCCAATCCAAGGAGGATATTGGATGAGCGATGATCCTACACGGCTTACTTTTGTTATACAGCAAAATGGAGTTAGTGGTTATTGGTTAAGCGAGGCACTTCGTAACAAGCATCAGATTCAGGTAGAGATGGCAGGTGAAAAACATATTGTTGCAATCACTTCATTGGCAGATACATTAGAAGATATTCTTGAGCTTGTAGACGGGATAAAAGCATGTCTTGGCGGGATTGACCATAAGACAATGCAGGATGATATCATTAAAAATCAGGCGATAGGAACTCAATTACCCCAGCAAATGATGCTCATGCATCAAGCTAAACAAAGCCTTGAATGGATGTGGATTGCACTAAAGGATGCACAAGGATATACTTCTCGAAATATGATTATACCATATCCACCAGGGATTCCCTTGATACTTCCTGGAGAAGCAATAACTCAGGAGATTATTGATTATCTTATAGGTTTAGAGAAGCATGACAAGGAGATTTATGGTATAATAAAAGGAGAAATACAGGTTCTAAAATAACACGTTGCGAGGTATATATGAAAGGCATATTTATTACAATTGAGGGCATGGACGGCTCGGGAAAGACAACACAGATCAATCGATTAAAAGAGTATTTTGAAACAAAAGGAAAGCACGTGCGTATCACGCGTGAACCTGGAGGAACAAGAATTAGTGAAGCAATACGAGAGATTATACTCAATGTAAATTATCAAGAGATGGATTATGTGACAGAGGCATTACTCTATGCTGCGGCTAGAGCCCAACATGTTGCAGAATATATTTTACCGGCAGTAGAACAAGGGGACATTGTTATATGTGATCGTTTTGTGGACTCATCTATTGTCTATCAAGGAATGGCACGCGAATTAGGTGAAGAAATGGTTGCGACGATTAATCAATATGCAACCAAAGGGTTACAGCCAGATATTACATTTTTCTTAGACTTAGAGCACCGACAAGGGATGGAGCGCAAGAAGAATCAGCAAGAGCTAGATCGCCTTGAAGGGGAAAAAGAGCAGTTTCACCAAAAAGTACGTGATGGATATAAACAATTGGCAAAAGCTAATCAAGAGCGTATGATTGATATTGATGCAAGCCAGTCGATTGAAGAAGTTCACCAATGTATACTTTTGGGACTTAAAGAAAAAGGAATAATAACCGATAAATATAATGACGAGGAGTGAATAGTATGAAAATGGTAATGGCAGTGATTCATGATGAAGATTCCCATCGTTTAATGGAAGCATTAACAAAAGAGGGGTTTATGGCAACAAAATTGGCAAGCACAGGTGGTCTCTTAAAGACAGGAAATACAACCCTTTTTGTTGGAGTTGAAAAAGATAAAGTTGATAAAGTCGTTGAACTTATCAAAGAGATATGTAAAACCAGTAAAAAAATGTCCCTTGTTAACCCACCAGTGTCGAATGTGCCGGATAATATGTTGGCATATCCTGTTGAAATTACCGTCGGTGGAGCAACGATTTTTGTGCTGGATGTGGATCAATACTTAAAAGTTTAGTCGGTTTTTATTTGGAGGAAATCTTATGGATGTGAAAGTAAACTCGGTTCAAAATGTACAAAATATTGAGAGTGCATCAAAAAATAATGATGCGCCAAAAAGTGATTTTAAATTTACGCTTTTGAGTAAAGTGGATGAAGCACAATTGCAATCAAAGCTCAATAGTATGATTGAATCGATTACCGAACAAGGAAATAAGATTTCCAAGCATATGGATGTGCGTGATATGCGTAAATATCGCGAAACTATTAAAGAGTTTATCAATGAAGTGGTTACACATTCACATCAATTTTCGCGCGAGAATTTTTTGGACCGCAGAGGACGACACCGTGTCTATGGTATCGTAAAACTTGTAGATAAGAATCTAGATGAATTGGCACAAGAACTTATTAAAGATGAAAAAAATCATTTGAACATCTTAGGAAAAGTCGATGAAATTAGAGGATTGCTACTTGACATGGTTATATAGAGGTAGAATAAATGTATTCATTTGATGAAATTGTTGGACATGAGAATATAATAAAACATATGGAGAATGCTTTTTTAACTGGGAAAGTGTCTCATGCTTATATTGTAGAAGGTGAAGATGGCATGGGCAAAAAAACACTGGTTAAGGCATTCTCCAAGTTGCTTCAATGTGAAAATCCACAAGAAAGTAGACCATGTAATGTCTGCGCATCTTGTCTGCAAATTGAATCGGGAAATCATCCGGATATCGCTTATGTACGCCCAACAAAAAAAACAGGATATGGTGTTACAGATATACGTGAGCAAGTTGTTAAAGATATTAAAGTACGCCCATATCAAAGTAAGTATAAGATTTATATTATTGAGCAGGCAGAACTTATGACGGTTCAAGCTCAAAATAGTATATTAAAAACTATCGAAGAACCGCCAGAATACGGGTTGTTTTTCTTGGTATCTTCCAATAGCCATAAATTTTTACAAACCATTCTATCCCGTTCAGTGAAGATGTCTTTAAAACCAATTAGTACCAAGCAAATTGAAGAATATTTATCGACACAATATGGTATGAACTATACTCAAGCTAGAGTATATGGGTCTTTTTCAAGAGGAAATCTTGGAAAAGCATTAATCTTAAAAGAATCAGAAAACTTTACAACCCAACGACAAAATATGCTCAAGTGTTTAGAAATATTTATAAATGGGAAAGATTATGATATAATAGAGGTTGTGCAACTCTTTGAAGAGATCAAAGCGGATATTTTAGAAAATATTGATATATTGATTAGTTTGAGCAGAGATATTTTGTACTATCATGGGACCCAAGATATCGATAATATTATCCATAAAGATATTGAACAAGAAATTATCCGACTGAGTCAAAGGGTGAATGCTAACCGATTGATTCGGCTTGTATATAATAGTTACACACTGATTAATCAACTCCGGCTCAATGTGAACTATTCATTAGCAGTAACGGTGATGCTAACCAATATGGAACAATAATGCAATAGATTTTGGAGGAAATGACATGATAAAAGTCATAGGTGTTCGCTTTCGAAAAGCGGGTAAGATATATTATTTTGACCCTGATGAATTAAACATACAAGAAAATGAACACGTTATCGTTGAGACAGCCCGAGGGGTTGAATACGGTAAAGTGGTTAAAGGAATTATGGAAGTCCCTGATGAAGAAGTGGTACATCCGTTAAAAAAAGTTATGCGAATAGCGACAGAAGAAGATGATGCTCAAGAATCTATCAATAAACAAGAAGAAAAAGAAGCAGCAAAGATATGCCTTGAAAAAATCAAAAAGCATAAGTTGGAGATGAAGCTTATTGATTGCGAGTATACCTTTGATAAGAATAAGCTACTTTTCTATTTTACAGCAGATGGGCGTGTGGATTTTAGAGAATTGGTTAAAGATTTGGCTTCGGTATTTAAGACACGTATTGAATTAAGACAAATTGGTGTGCGTGACGAGACAAAAATGATGGGCAGTATTGGTATTTGTGGACGCCCGTTATGTTGCTTTAGCCACTTATCTGATTTTCATCCAGTGTCTATTAAAATGGCAAAAGAACAAAATTTATCGCTTAATCCGACAAAAATATCTGGAGTCTGTGGACGATTGATGTGTTGCCTCAAATATGAAGAAGAGACGTATGTGGAACTGAATAAAAAACTGCCAAACATTGGTGATATCGTTATTACACCAGGTGGCGTTGAAGCTGAAGTAAAGCATGTTAACATTATTCGACAACTCGTAAAAACGGTTATTCGTACAGATAATAATGTCGATATTGTTGAGTTTAAACTCGATGAGCTCAAGATTAAGAAAAAGCGTGGAAATAAAAATGCCCGTTTACCAAAAGAAGAGTATCTAGAGTTGAAAAAATTAGAAAAGCTTGAAGCACATGAGAGTGATAAAAAATTAGAAGATTAATGCTGGAGCAAGTTTATGGAACGAAATAAAACGGAACGTGTGGATGATTTACATATTCAAAATTATCGTATCATACAAAATAAAGAAGGCTTTTGTTTTGGAATGGATGCAGTTTTGCTGAGTGATTTTGCAAAAGTAAAAGAAGCAGAAACTGTACTTGATATGGGAACAGGAACTGGGATTATCCCGATTCTTCTTGAAGCTAAAACCAAGGGAAAGGCGTATATGGGATTAGAAATTCAAGAAGAATTTGTCGACATGGCAAGACGAAGTGTTCAGATGAACGGACAAGCCGATAAAGTAACAATTCTACATGGTGATATAAAGGAAGCGGCCCAGCTGTTTCCTTTATCTACGTTTGATGTTATAACATCAAATCCACCATATATGAACTCCGGTAAAGGGTTGATGAATCCATCCTCGGCAAAAGCGATTGCACGTCATGAGGTACTTTGCTCTCTTGAAGATGTGATCTATAATGCATCAAAACTGCTTCGTGTAGGTGGACGGTTTTATATGGTGCATCGTCCTCAACGGTTAATGGAAATTTTTGCAACACTAAAAAAACATCGGCTAGAGCCAAAACAGATTCGCATGGTGCATTCCTATGCACACAAAGAAGCAACGATGGTTTTAATTGAAGCCATACGTGGAGGCAATCCATTGTTAAAAGTTCATTCACCATTAATTATTTATTCAGATAAAAATCAATATAGTTCGGAGATATATAAAATCTATGGAAAGGAGTTGCCTACCAATGAATGAAATAGTTCAAGGAAAGCTTTATTTGATTGCAACGCCTATTGGAAATTTAGATGATATGAGTTTTCGTGCAGTAAAAACATTAGAGGCGGTTGATTATATTCTGGCGGAAGATACGCGCCATTCTATAAAATTATTAAACCACTTTAATATTTCTAAAAAGTTGGTTTCTTATCATGAACATAATCAATATACAAAAGCAGAATCTATAATTCAGGATTTAAACGAAGGTAAAGCGGTAGGATTAGTCACAGATGCAGGTACTCCCGGAATCTCTGACCCAGGTAGTTATTTGGTTACATTATGTCAAGAACACCAGATTCCCTATACCATTATTCCAGGACCAGTCGCTTTTGCAAATGCAGTGGTGCTATCTGGGCAAAATACCAATCGGATGATTTTTGAAGGGTTTTTACCGACAAAAAAAAAGGAGCGAAAAATCCGATTGGACTTACTAGCGACAGATACGCGAACGCTGGTTTTTTATGAGGCGCCCCATCGCTTGAAGGCAACATTAAAAGATTTTGTGAATGCGTTTGGAGCTAAGCGTTCCATAAGTCTTGTTCGGGAATTGACCAAAATGTATGAAGAGGTTAAAAAGATGACCTTGGGTGAAGCCATGGATTACTATACCCAGACAGATCCAAAAGGCGAATACGTGTTGGTGGTTGCAGGCATGTCAGAACAAGAGCGTGAGCACATAGAGCAAGAGGAATATGCATCGATTTCTCTTGAAGAACAGATGGAAGCATTATTAGACCAAGGGTTATCTAAAAAAGAGGCCATAAAGCAAATTGCAGCTTCACGGCATATGAATAAGAGAGAGGTATATGCCCATTTTACCAATGACTAATACAAAAAATAATAAAATTCTACAGAAAATAAATAGAAAAACAATACGAAAGGATGAAAAAAGATGAAAACAGTGTATATCTTGAACAATGAATTTATGGGACATGGAGATGACGAATTAGGGCATAAGCTGATGGGCGCTTTTCTAAAAAAAGTGTGGATCCGAAAAGAAAAACCTCATGCCATCATCTTTTATAATTCGGCAGTCAAACTTTTAGCAGAAGGCTCCATGTATTTAGATGCGCTTAATGGTCTACAAGATGCAGGTGTTGATCTTGTTGCCTGTGGTACCTGTATTGATTTTTATGGATTATCTGATACTATAAAAGTTGGTAGAGTTAGCGGGATGGAAGAGATTGTCGATATCACTCAGCAGGTTGAATCGGTGGTTACAATTTAACCATAAAATTCATCTTCAAAGAGTTTGCGAATATGTTCTAAATCTGAGGTTTGACTAAGGATGAGCATCAGTTTGATTCGGGCTTTTTGTCCATTGAGGTCTCCGGCAAAAATCGCACCAAGATTGCGAAGCATTTTACCGCCACCTTCGTAGCCATAGGAATCTAGAACACGTCCCATGGGACATCTTGAAACAATGAGCACAGGAATTTTTTGCTGTAAGGCAGACGTTAGACCACCAAGCATCGACGGAGGAATATTACCACGTCCCATGGCTTCAAGAACAATCCCTTTCACGCCTTTTGAGAGACAGTAATGAATATAACCATCATCCATACCTGCACACGTTTTTATAAGCGCTACATCATTTACGATGGTATCGCTAAGAATATGTTGTGTAGGTGTTTTTTTTCGATAATAGATAACTTTATTATTATCAACAATACCCAAAGGACCAAAGGTTGGAGACTTAAAAGTGTCAAGGCTCATAGTATGGGTTTTGGTTACTTCAGAAGCAGCATTGACTTCATTATTAAGGACAACAAGGACACCTTTGTTTTGTGAATCGGGCGCTACAGCTGTACAGATGGCTGCCGATAGATTACTTGGACCGTCATAACCAAGTTCAGAAGCATTGCGCATAGAACCAACGACGACAATCGGTTTGTGACTTTGAATGTTTAGGTCCAAAAAATATGCAGTTTCTTCGAGTGTATCTGTTCCGTGGGTGACGATTATGCCGCAGATATCATCCCTTAATAATGCTGTTTGAATACACTGTGAAAGCGCTAACATCAAATCCGGCGTCATATGTGGACCGGGAATACGGGCAAACTGGATAACTTCAATTTCAGCGATTTGATCAATGTTCGTAACCATGGACATGATTTCTTCGCTACTCATAGCTGGAATAGCTGCAGAGAGGCGTTCATCAACTTTCATGGATATAGTTCCGCCTGTAAAAATGACTCCGACTTTTTTCATCGATACGATACCTACCTTTATGTTTATTCTATGATATATTATACTTGGATTTCATCGATTTTTCAATTCACGCGATAGTGTGTTTGTATATTAAGCGATGCTAAGCAACAATTGTTCCCTAGCAATCAATTGATATAAGTGGTATACTTCTCTCAATATAGATATGTTATTATTGCAAGGAGTATGTTTATGTTTATAGCTAGGCAACCAATTTTTAATAAAGACTTGAAGATATATGGTTATGAGCTCTTGTTTAGGGCAGATGTGAATAGTCAACATTTTAGCCAGTCTTCATCGATTTCGGCGACAGCATCTGTTGTGGGAGGTTTGTTTGAAAATGGAATAGAACAAATTGTCGGAACCTCCAAAGCCTTTGTCAATTTCGATTATGATTTTATCATGTCAGAGGGTATGGAATTAATTGACCCGGAGACACTTGTTATAGAGGTTCTTGAGACCGTAGAGGTTGATGAGGCGTTTATCAGGCGCCTTCACGATCTTAAAAAATTAGGTTATAAAATCGCATTAGATGATTTTGATAAAAGTTATCTTGATTATCCGATTGTTCCCATTGCTGATATCATCAAATATGATATTATGGTTACCCCTCTAGAAACCATTCAACACGATGTAAAGGAAGCGTTATCCCAACACAAAATCATCTTAGCAGAGAAAATCGAAACAAATGAAGAATTTCAAAAGGCTAAAGAAATGGGATTTCACCTATTCCAAGGCTTTTTTTTTAGTAAGCCAAAAATCATAGGAAATTCTAATATCAAGCAATCGTCTAAAGTTCAGTATTCTCAAATTATTCATGAGCTTCAACAAGAAGAGCCATCGTTTGACAGAATAACAGCGATTATTGTATCCGACTTAAATTTAGCGTATCGTTTGCTAAAAGTGATGAGTCATAAAAAAGAAAATGACATGTATAATTCCATCAAGAAAATTTTGCTGGTCATGGGATTTAAGGAATTAGAACGATGGATCAATGTCTTAATGCTACAAGAGTTTTCCCAAGAAAAGCCGGCAGAGCTTACGCGTCTGTCATTAATCAGAGCTAAGTTTAGTGAGTATATTGCGCAACACAGTAGCCTTAATGCATACAGTGATCAAATAGCCATGATGTGTCTGTTTAGTATGCTGGATGTCCTTTTAGAGCAGTCTATGGCATCAGCACTTGAAGGTATGTTATTGCCGGAAAATATTTATGATGCATTGGTATATAAAGAGGGAAAGTTTGCCATAATGTGTCAACTAATCATGGCCTATGAAAAAGGAAAATGGGTTGAAGTGGCGGACTTGGCAGCGAAGATCAACATGGATTGTGAGTTGCTATCCGATGGATATCTTAAAGCCCTAAGATGGACAAATAAGGTCATGAATCTATTTAGTTAGTTCAAGGAAATATTGTATAAGCTGAAATGTAAGTCCAGTGTTAGTGGAGAGTTCTTGCCATAACACTGGATTATTTAGACTGGGGAAAAAATAAACATGTTTATTTTATAAAAAGTGTAACCTTTTAAAGGGTTCGTTTGTATTATTAGTGAAAAGCTTTTTAACAACAAAGGAGTAAGCTCATGAGACAACCAGTAGAGATACTGATTGAAACGTATAAGAATAACTTGTATGTTATTGCATTTAACATTTGCAAAAATATTCAGGATGCAGAAGATGTTGTTCAAGATACCTTCATTCAGTATATAACATTTAAAAAAGAATTTGAAACAGAGCAACACATACGTGCATGGCTTATCAGGGTAGCAATCAACAAAGCAAAGAATAAGAACCTAACTTTTTTTAGACGTAAAATCGAGCCGTTGGAAAACTATATGGAAACATTGACTTTTGAATCATCAGAGTCTTTTGAACTGTTTGATACGGTCATTAAACTGCCAGAAAAATACCGAGTTGTTATTCATTTGTTTTATTACGAAGATTACGCTGTCAAAGACATTGCCAGTATTTTAAAAATTTCTGAGAGCAATGTAAAGGTCAGATTGTCACGTGGAAGAAAGTTGCTAAAAAACACATTAAAGGAGGTATGGGAAGATGACGAATAAGGAAAAATATAAGCAGGCGTTTTCAGGAGTGCATATCTCGGATGACTTTTCTTTGGAGGTAAAAACAATGACAAACAAAAAGCAAAGATTTAATCAAATGATTGCAGGTATTGTTGCCTGTATACTTTTAGTCGGAGGCTCATCCGTTGCTTATGCAACTGATTTGGGTGGAATCCAGCGCACACTTCAACTATGGATAGACGGGGATCAGACAGAAGTCAGTATTGAGTTTGAAGCTGACGGAAGCTATGCAATGGAATATGTAGACAGTGAAGGCAAAACGATTAACCAGGGAGGCGGAGGCGTGGCCATTAATGCGGATGGAAGTGAACGCCCATTGACACAAGAGGAGATTATAGATCACCTCAATGATCCGGATGTGCGATATGAAGAGGACGGTTCGGTTTGGATTGATTACTTTGATCAAAAAATTGATATTACCCAAAAATTTGATGATGATGGTATATGTTATGCAAAGCTTTCCAATGGACAAGAAGTCCTTTATGTTACGATTAAATACCAAGAAGGTATGGCGTATAGCCCTAAAAAATATCTGAGTCCATCTTCATTTAATGAATGAAAATAGTGTTATAAAAGCTGGGAAGCCTTGTCATTATTGACTTGGCTTCTTTTGTTCTTAAAAAAAAAAGAATTATCGCTTTACAGTGGTAAAGAATTGTGCTATACTTTTTTTAATTATAGTAGACAATATCTACGAGTGGAAAAAGTAGCTAAGATTAAGATGTTCAGCGAGCCGTCGGTGGTGTGAGGTACGGTACATACAGTGTTAGTGAATGGTTCCATGAGATGCTAGGTGAAGTTCAGTATCCGATGCCGGGTTCTCCCGTTACAGAGATATAGTATCGATGAAGCATTGATGATTCATCCGTACAGAATGACTTTGAGTGGCTTATGAACATTTCGTCTCAAACGAAGTGTTTTTTTTGTACCATTTTGGGTGGCATAGCGAAGACATATTCGTCCCAAGGAAGGGGTGAATATGTCTTTTTTTAAGTTAAAGAGGAGGATGACGATGATGAAGATGAAGTTAAGAACGTATGAACGAAAACTTTCAGGAGACACGGAGACACCGATTTCTATTTACTCAAAATATGTACATACACAGGTTGGTTTTTTACTTGAAAGCAAAGAGCAACCTAAGGGACGCTATTCATTTATGGCAGCTAATCCATATATGCAGATTCGTATTTATCGGGACCGTATTGAAACAACAACAGAGGATATAACGCAAGTCACCTATGGACGAGGATTAGAGCATATCAAAACGATGATGGATGATATTAAAGTATGTAATACGACCCAGTTGCCATTTATTGGGGGAGCCGTCGGAACAGTAGGATATGATATGATTCGTGATTATGAGGTGCTTCCCGATAATAATCCAGATACTATTGGTACACCCGATGCGCATCTACTGTTTGTTAAAGAGCTTATTGCCTATGACCATTACCGCCATCAGATACATCTGATTTGTCTCGATAGTGATGATGAGGAAGGACAAAAACGCAGTGAAAAGCGCTTTAATCGTATGCAGGCACAGTTGCATGAACCTCTTAATTTAAGTAAGACATGTGCACCTATAGAGGTAGAATTTACAACGAATATGAGTGAACAAGCCTATATCAAGGCGGTACATCAAGCAAAGCGCTATATTTATGAAGGGGATATTTTTCAAGTCGTCTTATCCCAGCGGTTAAGCGGGAAAAGTCAACATGTGAATACATTTAACCTCTATCGCAAGCTGAGACAGGTTAATCCTTCTCCATATTTATATTACTTTAATATGGGTGACTATGCGATTGTGGGGAGCTCGCCAGAAATGTTAGTCTCCATCAAAAAAGACTGCATTCGCACGTGTCCGATAGCCGGGACGAGAAAATTAGGTGCAACCGATGAGGAAAATACTGCGTTGGCTAAGGCGTTACTTGAGGATGAAAAAGAGCGGGCAGAACATATGATGTTAGTCGATCTTGGACGCAATGACATGGGAAGAATTGCTGAAATTGATTCCGTAAAGATTGAGGCATTGATGGAAGTACATCATTATTCGCATGTGATGCATTTGGTTTCCCTAGTCTCTGGGAAACGGCGAGAGGGTATGAGTATGTTTGAAGTATTGATGAGTTTTTTACCAGCAGGAACCTTGTCTGGAGCTCCTAAAATCAGGGCAATGGAAATTATTGATGAACTGGAAAATAAACGGCGGGGAATCTATGGTGGTGCCATTGGGTACTTTGGGTTTAACGGGAATATGGACATGTGCATTGCTATACGCACGATGGTTATCAAAGATGACATCATTCATATTCAAGCGGGTGCAGGAATCGTTGCTGATTCGGATCCGAAAAAAGAATATGAAGAAACCCTAAATAAGGCTAAAGCTTTGGTGGCGGCTATTGGAGGAACGGAGGTAGGCTATGCTATTGTTAATCGATAATTATGATTCTTTTACATATAATCTGTATCAATATATTGGACACTTTAAAAAAGACATCAAAGTGGTACGTAATGATGAGATAACGATTGAGCAGATAGAACAACTGGCACCTGAACAAATTGTACTATCGCCTGGTCCTAAGACGCCAAAGGAAGCGGGGATTTGTCTTGAGGTTATTCAACAATTTTATGATAAGATCCCAATCCTTGGCATATGTCTTGGACACCAAAGTATTGGAGAAGCCTTTGGGGGTATAGTCAAGCATGCAAACGTACTCTATCATGGAAAATCAAGTTGCATTAACTTTGACCCAGATCCGATTTTTAATGGAATTGAAGGACCCATCGATGTGGCGCGATACCATTCTCTTATTGTAGATCGGCATACATTGCCCAAGGAGTTGAAGGTTCTTAGTATATATGAAGATGAAATCATGGCGATGAAACATGAAGACTATCCGGTTTATGGATTGCAGTTCCATCCGGAGTCATTATTGACAACTCAAGGGATGGATATAATTCGAAACTTTTTATTGCTTAGTTAAGGAGGTTTGTGCATGAAAGAATATATTGAAAAAATCATGTCAGGTGAAGATTTAACAATGGATGAGATGACAAAGGTTATGGAAGGGTTAATGAGTGGAACCATAGACCCGATTCTTGCAGGAAGCTTTTTGACAGCCCTCAAAATGAAAAAAGAAGCAGTGGCTGAAATTATTGCTGGGGCACGGGTGTTAAGGCAAAAGGCCATGACGATAGACCTTGCTCAAGAGATAACCCTTGATACTTGTGGGACAGGGGGAGATGCGCTGGGAACGTTTAACATTAGTACGGGTGTAGCGATTCTTTCAGCAGCAGCGGGTGTCTGTGTTGTTAAACATGGTAACCGCTCCGTATCCAGTAAGTGTGGATGTGCAGATGTATTGGAAGCATTAGGGGTTGCGATTGAACTCCAACCTGAACAAGTTAAAGCGTGTATTGAGAAAACGCAGATGGGTTTTTTATATGCACCTATTTTCCACGCAACGATGCGACATGTGGGTTCGGTTAGAAAGACCTTGGGCTATCGTACGATTTTTAATATTTTAGGACCATTGGCGAATCCGGCGAGCGCATCCTATCAATTAGTAGGTGTCTTTGATGAACAACTCCTTATGATTTTTGCAAAAGTTTTAAAAGAGCTAGGAGTTAAGCAAGCAATGGTTGTACATGGGATGGATGGTCTTGATGAAATTACGATTGCATCGGAGACAAAAATTTGTGAGCTTCGAGAAGGAGAGATTACACTTAAAACCATAAGCCCAGAAGATTTTGGGTATAAGCGCGCGCCTTTAAGCACCATTGTTGGTGGTGACAGTACAACCAATGCTCAGATTCTATTAGATATATTCCAGGGAAAAAAAGGACCAATGCGAGACGTTCTTGTACTCAATGCAGGAGCGGCGCTTTATACGTGTCAAAAAGCGGCAACAATTAAAGAGGGTATCAATATGGCAGAACATATCCTTGATACAAAAAAAGCAATGCATAAGTTAAACGAATTCGTTGAGGTTACTAATACGCTTAAACGTATTTCGATTGCGGGGTGATAAGATGGCATTATATTTACATGAGATTGTCCATCAAAAACGTGTACGACTAGAAGAGCGTCAATTAAGTTATCAAGAACTAGATATGCGGATTCAACAGCAAGGTTTTCGACCAAGCTTCAAAGAAGCTCTACAAAAAAAGGGACTGTCCATTATTGGGGAAATTAAGAAAGCCTCGCCGTCCAAAGGCTTAATTCGAGAAGATTTTCATCCGGTGGCGATTGCAAAAGAGTATGCAATGTGCGTTGATGCGGTGTCGGTATTGACAGAAGAACATTATTTTCTAGGGTCAGATATTTATTTGGAAGAGGTTAGTCGAGCCATTACGCTACCGACATTGTGCAAAGATTTTATTATAGATCCGATACAGATTTTCAATGCGAAAGCGCTTGGTGCCAGTGCAGTATTATTGATTGTCCATATTCTTACAGATACACAGCTAGGTGATTTATTACAATTAACAAAAGAGCTAGGGATGGATGCCTTGGTAGAGACACATACACGAGAAGAAATAGAACGAGCAGTATGTGCCGGAGCTGAGATTATAGGGATTAACAACCGTAATCTTAGCACATTTGAAACCAAGGTTGATGTGACACTAGACTTGGCAAAATATATTCCAAAAGAGTGTATTGTCATTAGCGAGAGTGGGATTTTATCTCCTCTTGATGTCGAAGTGCTATCCTATGTGGATATTGACGCAATTCTTGTGGGAGAGAATTTTATGCGAAGCACATCCATTAAGCAAAGTGCAAAGGAGTTAAAAAATGCCTATCGACGTTAAAATTTGTGGATTAAAAACAAAGGAAGAGATTAATATCATTAATCAGTTTCCCATAGCCTATGCGGGATTTATCTTTGCACCCTCAAAGCGTCAAGTGTCTATTGACCAAGCGAGGGCACTTATTCAATCCATGCGAAAAGATATACAAAAAGTAGGTGTGTTTGTGGATAGTCCGATAGAAGAAGTTCTACGTGCGGTGAATGTATGCAAATTGGATGTTATCCAACTACATGGAAAGGAAACTGTGGATTATATTCAAAAAATACCTTGCAGGGTGTGGAAAACCATTCAGGTTGAAGATACATCCAGTTTTGAAGGGGTGCAAAACTATCTAGGAATTGTGGAAGGACTGCTGTTGGATACCTATCATAAAGATATGCATGGAGGAACAGGTGTTGAGTTTGATTGGTCATGCATCCCCTTTACACTTTTTAAGCAAAGTAAGATGATCCTTGCCGGGGGACTAAGACCAGAAAATATTCATGAAGCAATAAACAAGGTGCAACCTAATGTTATTGATGTGAATTCAGGAATTGAAGTACATGGGTATAAAACCTATGGAAGAATAAAAAAATTATTTGAGGAGTTGAAGATATGAGTCGATTTGGAGAATTTGGAGGACAATATGTACCGGAAGCGTTGATGAATCCTTTAAAGGAATTAGAGAAAGCATACAAAGAGGCCCTTAACGACCAAGGGTTTATGGATGCATATAGGTATTATCTAAAGCAATATGTAGGGCGGCCGGCACCCTTATATTTTGCGAAGCGCTTAACAGAAAAATATCAGAAAGCAAAAATCTATCTCAAACGGGAGGATTTAAATCATACAGGAGCCCATAAAATCAATAATGTGTTGGGGCAAATCCTCCTAGCTAAACGAATGGGAAAGACAAAGATAATTGCTGAAACTGGAGCAGGTCAACATGGGGTTGCAGCAGCAACGGGTGCCGCCCTTTTTGGTATGGAGTGTCGTGTGTTTATGGGGGAAGAAGACATAAAGCGTCAAGAGCTTAATGTTTTTCGAATGAAATTATTAGGAGCGCAAGTGATTCCGGTTTCATCAGGGACAGCGACATTAAAAGACGCAACCAATGAAGCTATCAGGGAATGGGTTCGCTTGGCAGAAGATACATTTTATGTGATTGGTTCCGTGGTAGGACCCCATCCTTATCCGCAAATGGTTCGAGATTTTCAACGGGTTATTGGTGATGAAACTCGTGAGCAGATTCTTGAACAAGAAGGGCGTCTACCTAATCGTATCTATGCTTGTGTTGGCGGTGGGAGTAATGCTATGGGAATGTTTTATCCCTTTTTGGAAGATACCAAGGTGGACTTAATTGGAGCAGAAGCCGGAGGACTTGGTATAGCGAGTGGAAAGCATGCAGTAGTATTATCCAAAGAGGTTGAGAGTCGCATTGGTGTGTTTCAGGGAATGAAAACAGCACTTTTAGCCGATGAAAATGGAAATATTATTCCGGCACATTCGATATCAGCAGGATTAGACTATCCGGGAATTGGACCGGAACATGCCTATCTTGATTCGATAAATCGTGCACGTTATGCCGTCGTTTCAGATCAAGAAGCCCTTGAAGCTTTCGAAGAATTGTCAAGGACAGAGGGGATTATTCCGGCACTTGAAAGTGCCCACGCCATTGCGTTGGCGACACGAGAAATAAAAGCGACCCAGCCAGAAGATATTGTTGTTATCAACGTGTCTGGACGGGGAGATAAGGATACGCATACGGTCATGGCATATTTTGAACAAGGAAAAAAAGACTTGGAACGCTTGAACAAATAAAGCTATTGAATGCTAGGAGGAAAAAAATGAATCGTATTGAACAAGCACTAAAAACAAAAAAACAGCAAAATCTAAAAAGCTTTATTGGATACTTTACGGCAGGAGACCCTTCAATAGAAGCCTTACCAAGTATTGTGGGCGCTCTTTATAGAGGTGGATGTGATGTTATTGAGATGGGTATCCCTTTTTCAGACCCTCTAGCCGATGGACCAGTGATTCAAGCCGCTGGACAAAGAGCGATTGAGAGGGGAACCACGATTTATAAAATTTTTGAATGCGTAGCGACATTTCGAAATACTATTCAAGTGCCTATTGCTTTTTTAGTGTATTATAATACCCTTGTTATCTATGGCGTCGAAGCATTTGTTCAACAGTGTGTTAAGATAGGTATTGATGGATTAATTATTCCCGACTTACCCTTTGAAGAGCAAGAAGAACTTAGCCATTATTTAAAAAATACATCTATTGCCTTAATTCCATTTGCTACGCCGACATCAAAAGAACGCATGCACTTTACATTAAACCAAGGACAAGGGTTTGTCTATACCGTTTCATCTATGGGAGTGACGGGGCGTTTGTCGGAGTTTTATAAAGATTTGGATACATATGTTCAAGAGGTAAGATCGTATACGACGTTGCCGATAGCTATTGGATTTGGCATATCGACGCCGGATGATGTTAAGCGTATGGGGGAATTGGCGGATGCGGTTATTGTGGGAACGGCAATCGTAAAAAAAATATACGAATCCAAAGGAGATTCAGATACGATTGCAGGGTTTGTGGCATCACTTGTAGAAGGATTAAAATAGTACATATGAACAAAAATAATGATAATTTTAATGAAATCCTAAGAATTTTTACATCATTGTGTCATATTTATTTGATATTATAAAGAAGTAGTATATAGATATAGATTATGAGAATGACGAGGTGAGGCAATGAATATCGCATTTTTCTTAACGCCTAAGCATGAAATAGTTACACTGACAGAATCAATGACTTTACGACAAGCCATGGAAAAGATGGAATATCATAAGTATTCAGCTGTTCCAGTCATTGATGATGAAGGGCGTTATAGATATACATTATCAGAAGGAGATATCCTGTGGTATGTTAAAGATCATATGGATTTAAGTATAAAAAATTCTGAAAAAGTTAATATAAGCCAAATAGAAAGATCTAGAAGTATTGAAGCGGTGTCAATTAATGAAGAGTTTTCTGTTGTAGAGGAATTGACACAATATCAAAACTTCATTCCGGTGGTGGATGATACAGGAATCTTTATAGGGATTATCAGACGCAGTGATATGATGGCTAAGCATTTTGAATATGATAACAATAAGAAAGTACGAAAATTCAAGCTCAATTGGGCAGAAGCATAAGGATTAAAAAGAATAACGATTAAAAAGAATAAGGAAGCTTTTTATATAAAAGGCTTCCTTATTCTTTTTTCTTTAGGTAGCAATCGTTTGTTATAGCGTCCTATCTTGGAGCGAAAAAGTGCGGTGTAGAAAAAGTCGAGGTCAATATTGTGCTAAAAAATATTTTGTTGAAGGGGTTGCATTAACAGGTATAAAAGGATAGGATATATTCTGAAAGATATAGTAAATTTTTGAAACTGGAGGGAACTATGAATATAATACCAAAGCCAAAGCAGGTCGAAATATACGAAGGGCAATTTGTCATTGATATTCAAACAGCACTTATTGTAAGCAATCAGCGCCAAACAAACAAGTTTGCGATTGAATTAAAAGATTTTATAAAGGAGAAGTTGGGCTTAGACATAAATCTTTCCTTGTCGGCAAAGCGTAGAATTATTTTTGAGCATATGGCGACAGAGAATGCTTATGAACTGAAGGTAGAGTGTGACGTCATTCGAATTCAAGCACCCGATGATCAAGGATTGTATTATGGAATGCAGTCGTTAAAACAGCTGATTGTTCAGTTCAAACGCTATATTCCACAAATGCATATTCAAGACAAACCCCTATTTAATCATCGAGGGTTCTATCATGATGTGACACGCGGAAAAGTACCTACTCTTAAGATGATGCAGTCACTTGTAGATACAATGGCTTTTTTTAAGTTAAATCAGTTACAGCTTTATGTGGAGCATACATTTTTGTTTAGCGGACAAAGCGAAGTGTGGACGGTAACAGACCCACTGACGGCAGAAGAAATTATTCAGCTAGATATGTACTGTCGTGAGCGCTACATTGAATTGGTTCCTTCAATTACAACGTTTGGACATCTGTATGAAGCACTCCAAACAGATTCTTTTAAGCATCTTTCGGAAAGTGAAAAAATAGATGAGTTTAGTTTTTATGATCGGATGCTTCACCATACACTAAATACCACATTGGATGAAAGCATTGCCTTCGTAAAACAAATGATGGATGATTTTGTTCCTTTGTTTAGTTCCAACAAACTCAACATTTGTGCAGATGAGACTTTTGACCTTGGAGAAGGAAGAACAAAGGCACTGGCACAGAAAGTTGGAAAAAGTCGCTTATATGTTGACTTTTTGAATCAAATTATTGAGCATGCACGTACGTATGATAAAGAAATTATGTTCTGGGGCGATATGATTTTGGAGCATTCAAAGTGTGCCAAAGAGTTGCCTAAAGATTTAGTCTGCTTAAACTGGTGGTATGAACCTGAATATCCGGAAGCAAAAGTTAAAGCGATTGCAGAGTATGGATTTCCTCAATATATGTGCCCAGGGGTTAACGGATGGAATCGTTTTATGAACAATCATCAAATGGCCTATGACAATATAAAGATGATGACCGATTATGGAAAGAAATATGATGCTATCGGTATATTAAATACAGATTGGGGCGATTTTGGACACTGGAACTTTATCTACAACTCCTTCCCTGGATTAATATATGGAGCGGCGTTTTCTTGGGGAGACAGTCGCACGATTGAACAGATGAATCAAGCAGTAAATGCTATGCTTTATGAGACGAACAACGATATAATGGGACTGCTCATGCAATTATCCGACAAACATATTATGGATTTCACCTCGTTTGTACGATGGTTTGAAAAGGATAATGATGAATACATTAAGCGTATCAATGTATCGGAAGAACATGTGTATACATGTAATAAAGACATTGAGCATATTATCCATACACTCCAAGACAGTATGCAAGGTTTGGACACACAAAAAAGAAAACATGTGAATGCATTTATTGTTTCAGCACAAGGCATACAATGGATGAACATGCTTTACCTATTGGTACGAAAAGACGCTCAAGGTATTGAATTAGAACAAGATTTAGATGCATGGCAACTGGCAGAACGCATTGAATATTGGTTTTTGGATTTCAAACAAATATGGTTAATGGATAATAAACCATCAGAATTATCTCGAAGTACAGAGTTCATTCGCAAAATAACCACCTGGTTAAGAAATAATGCTTAAATTTTTCTTCTTTTTTTGTCAAAGCAGCCATATGAAAAAATTAAAACAACTGCAAAAACAGCCAGCTAATGAAGTGGCTGTTTTTTGCGCTTCATCGCGGCCATAAAAAACGTGCTCCTTTCAAGTGTTTTGTGTAGTCCTAATTAGATTGTACAGGGGAATTTTGGATGCTGTCAAGCTAGGAAAACACATTCGTTTTATTTGCTAATTAAGGGGTTGTAGTGTAAAATTAAATCAACGTTTTTTATATCATAGATTATGAAGGGATAAAAATAGTTATGAAGCTCAAAGGTTTTAATATCGGTGTGTTGGCTGTTCTTATTTTTTTATTATCAGGATGTCAAGAAAAGACAGAAATCTCAGTATTTGATATAGATTCGACCAATATTGATATGTGGGACGCCTATATTGAGCAGTTGATAGAGCAAAAAGCTTATTATAAAGCGAATATAACCTTATATCAGTATTTTGATATGCTTAAAGTTAATGAAAACTTACCCGATAAAATAAAGGACCAAGCACTGCAATCACTTTTGAGCTATGGACATGAGCTGATGGGTCATGGAGTGAGCGTAGGATATTGGTATAATCAATTGCAACCTAAGCATGCGGATTTGACAGCAATTGGGACAAGTTACATGCCTCAAGAGACAATTGATTTAAAAGAGCCGAGAGGTTTGACCTTAAAGTATACCCTTGACGGCTCCAATCCTATGGATACGGGAATCGCTGCAAAAAAAGTCATACTAGAAGGGCAAGAGGGTGACGTTGAGTTATCGGTCGTGTATATGAACCGTTTTGGAATATATGGACCAACAACAACACGAAAAATACATGTAGACGTACCAGAAGAAGCACCGGAAGAAGTTCCGGATATAATTCCCGGAGAAACCGCTGGAGAAGATGGGACGGGTCAAGAAGACTTAGAAAACCCTAAGCCAAGGGATGGGGTAACAATTCAAATCGCACTGTTTGGTTTTGAAGCATCGGTAAATCAAGCGTATCAAGACCTGTTTAAATCACTTGAGAGTGAAGGAATATATGCTCAAGCAAAGGTTTATAAAACCTTAAGTGAAGTTGATTATAGTCAATTACCGGATGTCTTAATCAGTCAGGCAAACTATGCTCAGGATGTATCAGCTTATGGGATCGCATTAGCCGTTGATGAGCTCATGGATATGGAAGCGTATACGTATTATGGTGATGCATTAAATGCCGGAAGGTTCAAAGGAAAAACATATGTCTTGCCGCTTACTATTCGACCTAATGAGGTATCTAGTGCATCCTCGCCAGAAATAGTTCTAGGTCTTTACTATGGTTTGGGAGGAGATATCCTTGATACGGAGTATGAAGCTATTGAAATGGATGAAAAGCTGTTAGCCGATGCAGTGGCAATGTATAATGCCCAGACAATGGATGTGGATCCGATTTTATATAATCATATTTCGGGTATGATGGTATCAAGATTTGCGATTATCGGTGCTGACGGAGAAGCGAAAAAAACGATGATAACTCAGATGTATAAGTATTTATATGGGCATCCAGAGGCGCTAGAACAAGTGAGTCTGGCTGAAGGAAGTACAGTTGTTTTTGAAACTAATCAAGATATAGACGATGAAAAAAAGCAGCGGATAGAAGGAAATGTATCAACCATCCAAAGTTATAGTTTGAAAAATATATATAATCAGATTCGAGAAAAAATAGAAAATTAGGTGAAGTTATGGATCAAAAATATGAAGTGCTTAATCATATCCTCGTACATTTGTTTAATGATATTATGAAAGTAGAAGAAAAAGCCTTGGCTCAAGGTCCTTTTAAGGAGCTTACTATTACAGATATGCATACAATTGAAGCGATTGGATTAAATACATCCCGTAATATGTCTTCGATAGCCAAAGATTTATCGATTACCGTAGGTACATTGACGATTGCGATTAATCATTTGGTCAAAAAAGGGTTCGTTCAGCGGATTCGAAGTTCGAAAGACCGTCGGGTTGTCTTAGTTTCATTAACGTTGCAAGGGAAAAAAGCCTTTCGACATCATATCGAGTTTCATGATCGCATGGTAAAAGAAGTGATGAATCGACTAGAAGAAGATGAGCTTGATGTTTTGGTGAAAGCATTGACAAAAGTGGATGATTTTTTCAGTCATGAAAAGGGGAAGTTGGGGCTATAAATCTTGTTTTTATCAAGGTTTAATGATACAATATTTTAAGTTAGGCTTATTAGCCGATATGAACTTAAGGAGTCAGTCATATGGAGAGAACCTTAGGACAAAAAATAAGGGATGAGCGAAAAAAGAATAAACTGACACAAAAAGAGTTGGCAGGTAATTTTATAACTCGAAATATGTTGAGTCAAATTGAAAATAATCTTGCAAAGCCATCAATTACAACGATGGCGTATTTGGCGAATCGTTTAAATAAAACGATAGATTATTTTATGAGCGAAGAAACAAAATCAGAGCAAATCGCAAAGTTGGCCAAAGAATTAATGTCTGACTATAAAGAAGATAATTGTATCGAAGTTCTTGAACGATTGGAAGCCTTACGTTTTGAATCCCCAGCAATATTTAATTCCAACTTTATTGAGGATATATATATCAATTGCCATTTTAAAAAAGCGAATATGCATATAAAAAATGGTGAGTATCAGCAAGCGCTTTTTTATTACGAGAAACTACTTGAAAATGAGAATACACTCTTGCTTAATCATGAACTCATTGCATATGAATTATATGTAAAGCTAGTAGATGCATATACAATGACCGGGGACCATAAAAAAGCAATGGATTATAACCAAAAAGCCAAAGAATTAATACGCCGATTGATTGCAGGTAAAGAAGTTCAAGATGTGTACTTGTTGTTTTCACAAAACGATAATGAAGCGGCAATCAGCGCAGCCAAGAATATTGATTTTGAAATGTTAGATGACTATAGTAAAGCCAGATATAATATGGTGCTAGGAAGCGCCTATTTTAATCTCAAGGACTATCTTAAAGCCATTAAATACTTGGAGAAGTCGATCACGTATTATCAGGAAAAAATGTATAATAGCTTAACAGTTATGATTTTTGAAGAGCTAAGTAAATGCTATGCGAATTTAGACCAACATGAAAAAGCGGTTGAGTATATGAAGAAAGCGAAAATTAGTTTTGAAAAGGGGCAGATTCATTGATTTCGTTTTTTCATTAGTGTATAATCGTACTAGTTAATCATAAGGAGGATTATTATGGCTAAAAAACCATATTATATTACGACAGCCATCGCATATACATCGCGAACACCACATATTGGAAATACCTATGAAGCAGTTATTACAGATAGTATTGCACGTTTTAAGCGCTTGTTGGGATACGATGTTTTTTTTCAAACAGGAACGGACGAGCATGGGCAAAAAATTCAGCTTCAGGCACAAGAAGAGAACATTACACCTAAACAACATGTAGACAAAATCGCAGGTGAAGTTAAGGAAATCTGGGATTTAATGAATACAAGCTATGATAAATTTATTCGAACAACGGATGATGAACATGTCAAAACTGTTCAAAAGATTTTTAAAAAATTATATGATCAAGGTGATATCTATAAAGGAAGCTATGAAGGCCTTTATTGTACACCCTGTGAATCTTTTTTTACTGAAAGCCAGCTTGTCGATGGAAAATGTCCGGATTGTGGTCGAGAAGTGGAAAAAACCAGTGAAGAAGCCTATTTTCTTAAATTGAGTAAATATGCAGATCGATTAATGGATCACATCAATCAACATCCTGAGTTTATTCAACCAGAATCACGTAAAAATGAAATGGTAAACAACTTCCTAAAGCCTGGATTACAAGACTTATGTGTGTCACGAACGAGCTTTAATTGGGGTGTTCCGGTAACGTTTGATGAAGGACATGTTATCTATGTATGGATTGATGCCTTATCAAACTATATTACAGGACTTGGCTATGACCCAGAGGGTAATCATGGTGACTTATTTAATAAGTACTGGCCGGCGGATGTCC
Source organism: Clostridiales bacterium UBA4039 (assembly GCA_002382805.1). Classification (GTDB taxonomy): domain Bacteria; phylum Bacillota; class Clostridia; order Lachnospirales; family Vallitaleaceae; genus UBA1351. Next base: position 24,448 of record DGAD01000052.1, on the reverse strand, counting down.
ATATTATAGGTAAGGACATTTTACGATTCCATACTATTTATTGGCCGATTATGTTGATGGCCCTTGAGGTTGAATTACCTAAGCAAGTGTTTGGACATCCATGGCTAATGATTGGCATGGATAAGATGAGTAAATCCCGTGGAAATGTTATCTATGCCAAAGATCTCGTAGAATTTTTTGGTGTTGATGCGGTTCGATATTATTTATTACATGAGATGCCTTTTGGTCAAGACGGTACATTAACCTATGAATTGTTGGTTCAACGTATTAATTCTGATTTGGCAAATATATTAGGTAACTTAGTTAATCGTACAGTAGCTATGGTGAATAAGTATTTTGACGGTGTGATTCAAGCGCCGGATACGAAAGAAACGATTGATGATTCCTTACGGACATTAGCTTTGGCTACACCAGGTAAAGTGTTGGATAAAATGGATGATCTTCGTGTTGCCGACGCCATGGATGCGATATGGACATTGCTTCGTCGTTCCAACAAATATATTGATGAGACAACACCATGGATTTTGGCTAAGGATGAAGCATTAATGCCACGTCTTGGAACCGTATTATATAACTTGCTTGAATCCATTCGTATGTCTGCAGTTATGTTGCAGCCATTTATGCCAGAGACTGCAGAAAAAATCTTTGAACAACTCAATACGCAAGTGACGGATTGGGATTCTCTTGGCAACTTTGATGGTATTCATGCCGGGGATAAAGTTGGAGAAGGTGTTGCCTTATTTGCACGTCTTGATGAGAAAAAAACATTAGACATGATTGAAGAAAAAATGCAGGCAAAGCAACCCAAAAAAGTCGTTGAAGAACCTAAACAACCTCAAGAAGTTGAAGAGGTTCCAGAGATTACTATTGATGATTTTGCAAAGGTACAGTTTGCAGTAGGAGAAATCCTTGAATGTAAAAAACATCCGAAGGCAGATCGACTTCTTGTCTCAAAAGTTCAATTAGGCGAGGAAATACGCCAAATCGTCTCTGGGATTGCAAATTCATATACGCCAGAAGAACTTGTTGGTAAGCAAGTGGTTGTAGTGAAGAACTTAAAGCCTGTAAAACTTCGAGGTGAGTTGTCAGAAGGAATGATTTTAGCCGCATCAAAAGAAGATGGAAAAGTAAGTCTTGTAACTGTGGACAAGGCCGTTAATAGTGGAGCAGAAGTTCGATAGATTTTGACAGAAGGTGATTAAATGATTTTTGAAAGTCATGCACATTATGATGATCCACAATTTTATAAAGATAGAGAAGCAATGTTTAAAGAGTTTCCAAAACAAAATATTCAATATGTAATCAATATCGGGGCGGACATGCGTTCGTCCAGATTATCCATTGAACTTGCCAAACGTTATCCTTTTTTGTATGCAACGGTGGGGGTACATCCTCATGATGTTGGTGAAATGAAAGAGGAGGACTTAGAGCGTTTGATTCATTTGGCTACATATGAAAAAGTGGTTGCAATCGGAGAGATTGGCCTAGACTACTACTATGATAGTGCACCGAAAAGTGTGCAGAAGCTTTGGTTTAGAGAGCAGCTAAAGCTTTCCAATGAGCTGGATTTGCCAGTGGTTATACATAGTCGAGAGGCATCGCAAGATACGTTTGATCTTCTCATGGAAGCCGATTTAAAAAGTGCACGTAATCCTAAGCGTCCCAAAGGAGTTATTCACTGTTATTCAGGTCATGCCCAAATGGCGATGGATTATATAAAAGCTGGATATATGATTGGGGTTGGCGGTGTAATTACGTTTAAAAATGGTAAAAAATTACGTGAAGTGGTTGAAGCCATTCCAATGGAAAGTATTGTTGTGGAGACAGATGCGCCTTATTTGGCACCGGAACCGTATCGAGGAAAACGCAATGATTCTAGATACTTGAAATACATTATAGAAGAAATCGGAAAAATAAAAGGAATATCCCCAGAAGACGTCGAAGATATAACGTATCAAAATGGGAAGCGATTATTTTTTGATTAAGCGAGGTAATATTATGATGCTCTATATCAAAGCGCTTGGATTTAGTGAATATGATACAAGAGAAAAAGCGGAAAAACTTGTACAACAAGTAATAGACAAACCCACAACGCGTTATATTTCAAACTATAAAGAAGATGCAATAAAAGTCGAATACTATAAATCCTATGGCAAAGATTTTGGTCTTGTGGTGCGTGGAGAGATGGATGATAAAGAGGAACTAGTAATTCATACCGTCATTCCTTATGCAAAAGGGCGCAACCTGATGGATACCCATGAGATTGATGTTTCAGCCAATGATGATACGATGAGTTATAGTGGATTTTGTGAAGAGAATAAATCAGGTACGCCGGTATCTTTTTATTTGCAAAACCTGATTGATTATATTGAAATTCAAGATGATGAACATGTATATATTGATGGGGTTCGCTTATCTTTATTTGCGGTGGAAGGCACGGTGATTCTTCCTATCGAAAAAGATGAAGACGATGAAGATATGGAACTTGCGGAGCAGTTGATTCGAGAAGAGTTGCTTAGTCAAGCGCGTGAAGGCGATGAAGATGCTATGGACGCCCTTGAAGAAGAAGCGCTAGAAGCAACACGCATTTTACGGGAGCGACTTAAAAATGAAGACCTCTTGACAATTTTGGAAGGTTTTTTTATCCCATTAGGAGATACAGAAGACGTATATTCAGTGCTTGGCACGATTATTGACGCAAAAAAACTGATCAACCGAGTTACTAAGGAAGAAGTTTGGCGAATTCGTATGCGATGTATGAACATTGTTGTGGATACGTACATTAATTCAGAGGACCTTATTGGCAAACCCATGCGCGGCATGCGCTTTAAAGGAACCTGTTGGGTACATGGTCAGATTGACTTTGAATTGCATGATGATTTTGAAAACCATGACGAAGATAATGATGCGACAAACTAGTCGCATCAAAGCTTTGTTCTTATTTGTCCTCATAGTTAAATGGATATAACCGGGACCTCCTAAGGAGTAACTAGGGCGGGTCCTAAATTTGATAAAATGTAACATGTTTCTGTAGCTCAGTAGGATAGAGCACTCGCCTCCTAAGCGAGGGGCCGTGGGTTCGAATCCCGCCAGGAACGTTGCTGTAGGCTTATTCTAGCAGCCTACAGCTTTTTTAATACTTAAAAATATAAGTGATTATTTGCTTATCTTAGCAATCAACTTTTGCTAATAAAATATCTTGCTAATGGTTGTGGTGCTAATAAAAATTGCTTCATTGCTAATAGGTTATGTGTAATGAGGTTCTATAATGATTTTTTGCTAATCGTTATAACCTGTCATACTGGACATTAGATTTAAAAGCTGTTTGGCAAGTTCTGGTTGTTCCTTGATTAGGTTAACAAGCTTTTCCTGTTCAAGTGAAGGTGTAATAGTAGAATTAGTTGAATCTCTATTATAGAATTCACGTTCAAAGATTTCAGCATTGGTTCTACGATCTTCGTCGAGAATGTGGGAATAGACGTCTGTGACCATTTTACTCTGTGAGTGACCAGTATCACCCTGTACAGCTTTAATATCCTTAAAAAGCCGTAATTTATAGGTTGTACTGGTATGTCTTAAGGAATGAAAGACAACTTTAGGTAAGTCATTTCTCTTAATTAAATCATCAAACCATTTTTCAACAACTCTCGTTAAGATTGGATTGCCGTCAGGCTTCGTAAAGACTTGGTTGTAATCGACGTAATCATCACCTAGAATATTTTTCCAACTATCTTGAATCTCTTTAATACGGATTAACTTCTTGGCTACCGTTTTAGGTAGGAAGACTATACGGTCACTACTTTCTGTCTTTACTTCTTTAAGAATAATCCGAGATTTAGAATGAGCTAGAACTGGTGGGAATATAAAGAGTACTTCTTCGTCATCATTCTGATTAATGATTTCTATGGCATCTAAATTAGCTCGTTGTAATTGCTTATTCACTCGAAGAAAAGCAGTACCAGAGTTGATTGCATTTTCAGATATTTCAACACAATCCCAGGTTAATCCAAGTATTTCTCCAATTCGTAATGAACAGGCAAAGGCAATGTGCATGATAGCATCAAGTTGCTCATTATCACATAAATTACATGCCTTCTCAAAGGTTTCTAAAGTCCATATATCTCGACTTTTTTTCTTTACCCTTGGCAAGGTAATATAATCAGCAGGATTAGTAGTAAAAAACTTTTTAACCACACCGTATTTAAGAGCAGGATTAATAATCTTGTGGATTTCTCGAATGGTTGAATTGGATACCATTCTTTTGGTATAACGTCCTTTTCTTTCGACAGCAGGGGTATTGGGAAGAATGATTTTGTAGTAGTCTTCAATTAAGGTAGTATTGACTTCATGAATCTTCTTAGAACCAATAATTGGCATGATATAGTTCTTAATTAAGCCAAGATTACCTGTATAAGTCGATGGTGCCCATTTCTCTTTACCTTCAATTTCAACATAGGATTAATTAAATCACCAAAAGTATCAATTGATTGAGTTGCTGCATGTAAATGACCATACTTTTCTAGTTACTCCAAGTCTTTCTTACGATGCTCTGCATCTTCTATCTTGGTAAAGCGTTCCCACTTTTGCTTTCTTTTACCACTCTCATCAGTGTAATAATAAACCACTGACCATGAATTTTTTCTTTTTACAATTGAAGCCATATGTGTTCTCCTTTGCTAGGACAGGCTATCAAGCCATTCATCAAAGGATTTCTTGGAAATTCGTATGGAAGTTCCTATACGTACAGTTTTAAAATGTCCTTCTTTAACTAGGTTATAGGCAGAAGTACGTCCAATATCAAGTAACTCGGCAATATCTTCAACTCTATAGGTTCGGTTTCCTTTTGGTTTACTATCGGTAAGTGTTGTACTCATGTTATCATCCTTTCTTAGTTTAATATATATCCGATAGTACACAGGTATTTTGCTAATCGTATTATACCATGTGTACTGAATTAGCATGAAGTGTTATAGAAACGGAATTTGTTCGGTATGAAGTTTTCAAGGTTCGTGACAAAAATGTAAATATTATAAAATACTTAACTTGTCTATTTGATTGTATTATATTATGTTCCGTACTGTCAAGTACAAATAGGTGAAAAAATAAAATTGATTCTTTTTGCAAAACTTGTTTTTGTACGATATAATATGAAATAGGAAGTTGATTGCGAGGTGTTTCGATGAAAAAACTTAGAGAGCTATTATCTAAAAAAAGTGAAAATCAGCCATTAAGAATAGATTCAATAAAGTTTCTTTCTAACAAAAAGACGAATGAAGAATATTTTGAAGTCTCTGTTATTGATGCTAATTCCGATGTAAGCGTTATTAAAAGCGAAAAGAAAAACTATTTATACAATTGGAAAAAAATGCTTGATTTAAATATATACGAAGGTGATAAAGCAGTATATGATGAGTTGATATATCTAACAGAGATATTAAAGAATCATGGAATTGATGAGTTTATTGAGATTTTCATTGGATTACAAAGTGAGTTACCATTCTTATGGGTCTTAGTGAATGACATCTATCAAATGGTTGAAGCTAAGGATGTTTATCCTGAAAAGCTTCAAGTGGTTGAAAATCGTCTTAATATATTGATGGACAAGTTTGAGAAATATCAAAAGTATATTTACGAATCATTAATAGAGCCCTATGAAAATGCCAAAATAATCGATCCATTAAGATTATTATTTGGATATGAAATGTTTCTTAGTGCAGGCTCACAGGAAAGTATTTTAGCATACGCAGTCTTCTATAATGCACAACGATATGGTTCATTTGATGTTAAGGAAAGTTTTTTATCAATGATTAATGAAGAAGGAAATGTTTTATGTTTTGAAATGCCAAATGTTTATGAGATAGATGATTATATAGATAAAACTATATTTGACATATTTGATGATATTTTCTTAAGTGGGATGCATTATTTGATTGAAATGGAGCAAATACCTAAAAAGTGTAAATTATGTGGACGTTATTTTCTTAATAAATATTCCTATGTAGCTAATTACTGCAATGTTCAATATAGAGATACAAAAGATACCTGCCAAGAATATGTAGCTAAGATGAAATACAAAGCTAAGGTATCAAAGAATGTGATTAATACCGAGTATTCGAAAGTATATAACCGAATTTATTCTAGAGTTAGGCGAGGTAATTTATCAAAAGAAGATGCTAAGTTTAATGAACTGAAAGAACTAAGAGATTCATTTTCAGTTAAATATGAAATGTCTAATAATGAATATGAGAAAGAGACATTTATAAAGACGTTCATTATAGAAGCAAATAGGTTGTATGCAACACATGAAATGAAAGAAGATATGCTTAAAAAGTTAGGCATATCTTGGGATTCGATAGAAATGTTTAATAGTATGGCAAAGGATAATTCACTAGATGAGTTTAAGGAAGCACTTGTCATGCAGAAAGAGATAATATCTTCAGATGATTATTTAATGCAAGAAATTAATCGGTCATTTAAAGAGTTAGCAGATAGATTGAATGAAGAACAGTGGCTTGAAGTACAATGCGCCTTGCCTTTGGATGAATTTTTTACGTAATATTGGCGCAAGGATAAAATATTAGAAATAATTGAAGAAAATTGTTGATCCCATTCCGGGATTAAGATATAATGTAACTAGTAATTCAGGAGGACTGACAATGGAAAAAACAGTAGTTGAGCTCTTTGCAGGAGTCGGAGGATTTCGAGTCGGATTAGAGCGTGCAAGTAAAGAATTTAAGACCGTTTGGGCTAATCAATGGGAACCAAGTAAGAAAGCACAAGAGGCATATGAATGTTATATACATAATTTTGGAGAAAGTGAAAATCACTCAAATCAAGATATTAATGAAGTTGATGTTAATGCAATACCAGATCATACATTATTAGTTGGAGGATTTCCTTGCCAAGATTATAGTGTTGCTTCAACAGGTGCAAAGGGGATTGAAGGGAAAAAAGGTGTATTGTGGTGGAATATCTATAGTATACTTGAAGCTAAAAGTCCTAAATTTGTCTTATTGGAAAATGTAGATAGGCTCTTAAAATCACCGACATCACAAAGGGGAAGAGACTTTGGTGTTATGTTGGCTTGTTTTAAAAGTTTAAACTATTCGGTTGAATGGAAAGTAATCAATGCTGCTGAATATGGCTTTGTTCAGAGAAGAAGAAGAGTCTTTATCTTTGCATATAAAAATGATACCAACTATAGAAAAGACTTAGATAACAGATATAAAGGTAGCCAAAATAGTGAACAACTTCAATTAGATATTGATGATGTGAAAAAAGTAAGTTTAGGGGAATTTGTTGTAAGAGACGGTGGGCTTCATCAAAAGTTGTTTCCTGGTAAGCCTTATAATAGTAGTCGTATTAATGTTAAAAATATAGAAACCAATGATATTAAAGAAATATCAGATACCTTCAAATTACAATTTTGGAATACAGGTTGTCTTATAGATAATCAGATTTATACAGAGGATTTGAAACCATTAGAAGGTAAATCGGTTAACATGGAGACGATACTAGATAAAGATGTACCAGAACGATTTTATCTTAATGAGGACTTGGAAAAATGGCGTTATATGAAGGGATCAAAAAAAATTCCAAGAACACATAAAGATGGTCACCAGTATTTCTTTGCAGAGGGAGCAATTGCATTTCCTGATCCAATTGACAGACCAGCAAGAACAATGTTAACAAGCGAAGCTTCGGCTAATAGATCCACTCATATTATTGAAGATCCAGAAACAGGACGTTTACGTAAGCTAACACCAAGTGAATGTGAAGCATTAAATGGTTTTGATAAAGGGTGGACTGATACAGGAATGTCTGAAAGATTTAGATATTTTTGTATGGGTAATGCGTTGGTTGTTGGGATAGTGGAGAAGATTGGTAGAGAATTGAATAAGATTATTGAAAAAGAGTAACCATAAAGGGTTACTTTTTTCATATATAAATGCATATGTGTTGAATGTTATTACTAGATTCTGTATTATAATATATATATTATTACAATAATATATGGTGAGTAGGGATAATAAAAACATTAAGGAGTGATGTGAAAAATGGCAAAGATCGGTGAAGATTTTCCAAAAAGTAGAGAAGCAAGGCGAAAAAAGCTAGAAGAAATAGTGGCGAATCAAAAGCCAATTAGTACAATTAAGATACCTGGACGAGGAATTAGGAATGTATATAAAATCCCTTTGGAATATTTATCTTATAATCCTTACAATACAAGATTTCTAGCACAGGCAAAGACATTAGAAGCTAGAAATGGCCAAGTATTAAGTGATGAGAAACCTGAGGATATAAAAGAAATTGAAAAATTTATATGGGAATATAAAGAAAGTAAAAATGATAACACCTTAAATTCTTTGGCAAAAGATGGTCAATTAGATCCAGGTGTAGTTACACCATCAGGTGTTATTTTATCAGGAAATAGAAGATTTAGATTGTTGAATCACATACAACGAAACTATAAGAAGTATGCTAAGCCAGGTGTAAACCTTACTGGAACAGAATTTTTTGAAGCAGCGATACTAGAGAAAGAGTTAGATGAAAAAGAGATAAGAAAGTATGAATCATTTTATCAATATGGAACAGAGGATAAAGTTGAATATGATCCTATTCAAAAGTACATTGCTGCCAAAGAGCAATTAGATATAGGATATAATAAAACAGAAATTGCAGAAAATTTTTGGACACTAACTGATGGTAAAGATAATGTTGTTACAGAATGGATTGCAATATTTGAATATATGGAAGAGCATCTTGAGTATATTGGTGAGCCAGGGATATATACTGCGTTAGAAGGTAGAGAAGAAGCTTTTATAAACTTATATAAAACAGTAAAAAGCTTTAAAACAGGTAAAGCAGGAAAAAATATATGGGCATTTGATGAAATGGATATTATTGATTTGAAGAAGCGTTATTTTGATTATATTTGGATGAACCTTGCAACACATGAATTCAGAGAGTTTAAAACTATATTTAGTCATCAAGATAGATGGAAAAAGTTTAATTCACAAGTTAATGAACTTGTAAAAGTATTACCAGTTGATTCACTTGATGAATATAGAGATAAATATGTAGATGAGTCCGAAATACAAATATCTGTAATAAGAGAAAATGATTATAAGAACGTTTTAAAAAAACCAATGAATAATATTTTTGGCGAAGAAAAAGCGGTTAATGTAAGTCGAAATACCATTGAAACACCAGGAAAAATTATTGAGCAAATTAGTCAAAAAATAACAAAACTAGAGGAAATTATAACCAAAAAGGATTATGAAGAGATAATAAATTCTAATGACTTTCTTGAGGGTGTAAAGGGATTAATGAAGCAGATTGGGCACATTAAGCAGAGGATAGATTGATGAAAGTACTAATTGAGTATAAGAAAGATCAAAATTGTATGAATATTAAACCAATGGACTTTCAACTAGATAAACTTAGAGGTATTACTAGTTATTTAAAAGTAATTAAAGGACAAATAATTTCACCAAATCTCGTTTCAATATCACTTGATGAAATAGATGTCAATACTTTATATACGAAGATTCGAAGGATATTTGAAGAAGAATTTTCCTGCGAAATCGAATCCAATATCGGTGCTAAAAAAGTATTTGATGATGCTGAAGATGAAGCGAATAGATTTAAGATATTCTCAAAAAAAGCTAAAGAAATAAGAAACAATGAGATGAATGAAGATGATTTTTCGGATTTCTGTTCAGTTCTTTCAGATACAGATTTTAAAAGAAATTTGAAGGTTTATCAGTTATTAGCAGCATATCATATTGCATTTTCACAAAATGCATGTAACTTTTCAGTGCCAGGTTCAGGAAAGACTTCAACTGTTCTTGCAGCGTATGAATATTTAAAAAAACAAGAGGGAAAAAATCAGATAGAAAAATTAGTTGTATTTGGTCCCTTATCATCATTTATTGCATGGAAAATGGAATATGAAGCATGTTTTGGAGTTGAGCCTAATTCAATTGAAATAAGAGGTGGAGTAAAAAAACAGTTACTCAAGGAAAATCTTATGGCTAGTAAATCTGAATGTGAATTACTGATTATTAGCTACGGTAGTGTCCAAGGTAATTATGATATTATTCTCCATTTTTTGAAGCATAATAATTGTATGGTAGTTTTAGATGAAGCACATAGAATAAAAAGAGTTAGCGATGATGCTCAAAGCAATTATGTGTTATCACTTTCACCATATGCTAAATCTCGTGTTGTTTTAACAGGAACTCCGGCTGCGAACAGCTATGTTGACTTATATAACTTATATAAGTTTATTTGGCCATTTAATAATGTAATAGGTTACTCTGTACCTCAATTGGCAGCAATGAGTAGTAATGCTGATGATAGAAGAGTAGAGGATTTAATTGATAGGATAAGCTCGTTTTTCATACGAGTTAAGAAATCAGATTTGAACCTGCCAGATCCAATTTTTCGTAAACCAGAAATTGTAGATATGTCACCAATACAAAGAAGTATATATCAATCAATAGAGGATATGATAGTGCATAGATGGGAACAATCTAGATTGCCGGAGTCTATTCGTAGAGCAGCATCTATAAGATTAAGACAAGCAGCATCAAACCCAGGACTATTGCTTAAATCATTAGAAGAAGAAAATATAGATTATGAAGGTGATGATAATATGTCATCTCAAAATGAAAATGATATTGAAATTGATAAAGAAATAGTTAGTAGAATTGTTCAATATAAAAGTTTAGAAGTTCCTAATAAATTTGTCGTAGCGCTGAATATAGCCAAAGAACTTATTAGCAAAGGAGAAAAACTAATAATATGGTGTGAGTTCATAGGCACTTGTGATGATTTGAGTTTGTATTTTGAGAATAATGGGATTGATAACAGAATACTGTATGGTAAATGTCCACAAGATGAACGTGAAGTTATAATACGTGAGTTCTTGAATAAAGAAAAAGCGTGTTTTAATGTTATAATAGCTAATCCACATGCAGTTGGGGAGTCTATTTCGCTACATACTACTTGTCATAATGCCATATATTTAGAGCAAGGATTTAATGCAGGAGTTTATATGCAATCGAAAGATAGAATCCATAGAGTAGGTCTAACCGATGACATAACGACAACTTATTATTTTATACAATCAGGTGATACAGTGGATTCTGTTGTATATAACCGGATTATGGAAAAAGAACAGAGAATGCTAAATTTAATCGAAAGTGAAGAAATTCCATTACTAGCCAATAATATAGATTATGAAGAAGATTCCGCAGATGATATTAAGGCAATTATAAAGGATTATTATGAGAGAAGAAAACGTTATATTTAATTTTTTATTATCATTAAAAGAAGTAAGCGCCTTATACATAGATATCGGAGACTCACTATGCAAAGATATTGATTTGGTAAATACTTCATACAATGCAAAGTCGATGAATAATACAATATTGTTATTGATGGACCTTTCTTTTATTAAAAAAGTAGAGGATAGATATATAAAATTAGAAATTTTGAATGAGTTAGATTTTATTGAAATATTTAAATGTAGGCTTATTTCTAAGTACGAAACAATTGTATTAGAAGCATTTGATGGGAAAATCCAATATGATTCTGTCAAGAAGTACTTTTTTATTTATAGGAATAAAATTCCACTTAAATTAGCGGGATTATTTATGCTGTTGAGAGATTTTGGGGAACTTGAATTACAAGGAAATAGGTTTGTAACCAATGGCAATACAATAAAAAGTCTTATAAATAAACAAGCTAAGCATAAGCGATTATCCCTCGAAGAGTTAGAAAAGAAACTATTAAGAGATAAAGAATTGGGAGCAGAAGCTGAACTTTTTGTCTTAGAATATGAGAAGCAAAAATTGATTGATTTAAATATTAAGAAGGAACCGATTCAGATTTCAAATATTGATGCTTCAGCTGGATTTGATATTTTATCATTTTTTTCAGATGATATAAATGATGAAAAATATATTGAGGTAAAAAGTTGTGATAAAGATTATAACTTCTACATATCCGAAAATGAAATAGCAAAAGCTAAAGAAAAGAAAGATAGGTATTATTTATATTTGTATAATAGGTTTGAAAGAATAGTAAAAGAAGTTCAAAACCCATATCATTTTTATTTTGAAGAAATAAATAATGACTGGGTTATTGAAGCAACTAATTATCGAATACATCAGATTTAGAAATAATGTTTCATTTGAATTATTTTTCTTATGTTCATATCACGTTATCTTTGATAATATGCCTTGTTGATATAATATTTCCAAGTTACCATTATTAAGCTTTTCTATTAATTTAAATGATGTGGATTTGGTCATAATATCTGAATTAAGTTCTAAAGTGTAATTTGGATATTTTCTAAGTAAACTATTAAGAAATTCCTTTTGTTTTATAGAGATTGAGGTTTTTGGATTGATTCGATTATCAAGGCAAGTTACATAATAACTTGGCTGATTATGATAGAATTCATAATCTTGTAACATATCTATTGTTCTTGAGTCATTATTATTATTATAATCACAACGAATTTTTACTTCATCAATAGATAGTTTGTCATTGTAAATACCTGCATAAATAGCTTCGTAATATCGTGAAAATGGTTTTTTACGCCCTTGTCCATTAGGATAATTGATGTCTTCTTGTAAAGTTAATAAATATAATTTTTGTATTAAGTAGAAATCATCATCATCATAATTCTTGGAATTATTCCAGTCTATTCCGTTAGTATAGGTTTCTTCTAGTAAATGATTTAGGTGATTAAAAGTCAGTTTCTTATCCTTAGATTGATATACTATTTCATATAATTCTTGACAAAATTCTGGATGTGAAAGAGGTTTGCCTTTTATTAAACATTGATAATCACCAAATCTATCAGGATTTTTTTTTGAGATTATGCTTATACCTAGTTTAGGTGGATGAAAGTTCTTGCGTCCTGGAACCATTAATTCAATTCTATTATCCATATTGGAGTTGAGCTTAATACTATATAAGTTACATACATCATCATCGTTAATTGTTGACTGGGTTAGTTTCAAATCGTCATATTTTTTAACAGCAATACGACAGAATTGATTTAAAATAAAAATATCATTATCTTTATTGTTTTTCATTGTAGGCCTCATAATCTAGTAATTATAGTAGTTAGGTGCTTTGATTTGATATAAAGGTGGCTTAATTCTACCATGATTTAGGCAGCGATATTGAATATGCTGAATGTCAAATATTGGATTATATTCAGCGCAATAAATTGCTTCGTAGTACCTACAAAATGGAAGATTTATACCTGCTTTACCCTCAGAGCGAGGATAGTTGATTTCTTCCTGTAATGTAACCCAAAAAATTGCATGCTTTAAGTTATTTAAATAAATGTCATCAAAATCTATGGTTGTACCTTTGGTATGTATATTTGAAAGAAATTTATTGAGGGTATTAAAGCTATATCTTTTAGTATCGATTAATTCAATTAATATCTTACAAATTTTATAATGACTGGGTTTTTCTGTTTTTGAAGTGGACATTATATAGTCGTACTCATTCAATTTTCCAGGAAATGAAAGATGTATAAATGACACAGGATGTAAAATGAATTCTATTTCTCCATTAAGTTTTCTTTTATCAACTTCCGATTTTATATAGTCTATGCCTTCAATATATGTTATATTCATTTTTAACCTCTATTTGGAATCATTTATTATTTGTAATATATATTCTCTATTCAACCAGAAACATTGCTTTGTCATCCATCTTCCATCTGGAAGCTCATCAGCATAAGGACAATAAGCTTCATAAGATGCTTTTGTAGCATGAGGACGTACATGAGAATAAAAGTTCTCTGATGGACTTGGCAAATTATTAAAAGTTCTTTTACCACTTTTTCTGAGTATAACTCCGGTTTTTAATGTATTAACTGTTTTTATCCATACATTCTTGATTTCGGAGTCAAGTATGCTTAAAGGCATATTCCAAAAGAAACTTTTTTTCAAATATAAGTTTCTATGTTCATCAAATTGGTAAACAACAAATAAAAATTTAGTTTCACTAAAAGTTGTTCGTAATGTAGAATCGTTCCAGTTCTCAGTAATTAATTCTTTAAATTTGAATGTAGGAAATGACATATGTTGCTCAATTGTACCATTTTGTTCTAGTCGTATACTTTTTACTACAATATTAGCTTTTTCAAATTCAGAAGCATTATCTGTTTTGACACCAAGGATACGAAAAGCTATTTTTGAAGTAATATCTTTAGCATTTTCATTCAAATCGAATTGTTGTGCTAATTCTAATTTTGTTTTTCCATAATAAGGTTTCAATTTATTTAAAATAAGTTGTTCGAATGTCGTATTTTGTAAATCTGAAGGCGATTTGACTATGGATTCATATGTAGCTTTTTCATTAAGAATGTATTTCCTAAGGATATGGGTCATATATTTGTTTTTAAGTGAAAAAGCACGTTGTGGAGCCTTTATATCAGAAAAAGGTTGATGACGTTTGCTTTTTTCGGAAGTGCTACCTTTAGTTGCAGCGCCAAGATACATAGTATCGCCTTCCGATAATTCATGCGCTTTACCATCACGTATCTTATTAACAATAGTATTCCAGTCGTTTTTAATAATTTCATAGTCAACATCTGGGTATTGAAATAACTGGGCAAAATCAATACTAAAATCTATATTATCAATATTTCCATACTCATATAAATAAAAAATAAGTAATAGAAGTTTGTTTTTCTTCAAAAATGAGCTTGTTTCAAAGGATTCATTCACGATTTCCATAAAATCTATGATACTTAAGGACAATCGTTCTTTTGCTGAATAATTATTGCCAGATTTAAGTTTTTTATATCCGGTGACTTTTAATTCAACACCAGCTTCAGAGAAGTCCGGTTCTTTGTCACTATTTGGTTCATAATCAAAGTGGTACTTTTCTATTAACTGACCAATATTACCTTTGCCACCGTATTTAGAATAATCAGAAGGTAATATGTCTCGTAATGTTCTTCCTATTAGTAATTTCGCGTGTTGTTCAATTGATTCTGGTGACGTTATATCATATCTCATGCTTCTACCTCCAGAAATTATTATACAACGATCTTAATATTTTTACAAAATTCAAAGATTGGTGTAAAATTATTTTATGGAGAAAAAGTACAATGGAAAGCCATTATTTGATGGATACAGAATATAGAACAATGGATAGGTTACACTTAACTGGACAGTTATTTTAAGGTCATGTATTATAAATTCATAAACTAAAGGAGATCATACTATGGCCCAGTCTAAAAGACCAAGAAGAACATTTACCCCTGAATTCAAACATCAACTAGTCCAGCTTTACAAAAATGGTAAACGCAAATGCGATATTACCAAAGAATATGACGTTGGTTATTCAACTCTTGATAAATGGATCAAACAAGAGGAGAATAGTGGTTCTTTTAAGGAAAAGGACAACTTGACACCTGAGCAACTAGAACTCATGAAACTTCGAAAACAAAATCAACAACTTCTCATGGAAAATGATATTTTAAAGCAAGCAGCTCACAAGTTTACTTCGTAAACCGTCTTCGACGCCGATATCTCTCGGTTATTACTGATAATGGGACAAAAATCAAAGTGATAAGAAACAATACTCACAAGTATTCGGTATCAGCAATGTGTCGCGTCCTACAACTCCCTAGAAGTACTTATTATTATGAAGCCAAACACAAGCCCGATGATAGTGATTTGGTTTTGAAAATTAAAACTATATTTAAAGAGAGCCGAAATAATTACGGAGCTCTAAAAATCAAAAATGAATTATATACTCAGTTTGAGATCGCTGTTTCTAAACGTAGAATTCGACGTATCATGAAACAAGAAGGCTTGATTTCGTCATATCAAGTGTCAAAATATAAACCACATAAAGAAACATGTAATGAATCAAAAACAGCTAATTTGCTCAAATGCAACTTCAATACTAAAGAACCTAAACAAGCTATTGTAAGCGATCTTACCTATGTTAGAGTTGGTTCCTCATGGAATTATATATGTGTCGTTATCGATCTATTTAATCGTGAAATAATCGGTCACAGTGCAGGTACAAGAAAAGATGCATTATTAGTATCAAAAGCATTTGCCACCATCGAAGGTGAACTATCAAAGATCCAGATTTTTCATACAGATCGTGGAAATGAGTTCAAAAACAAACTAATTGATGAAACCTTAGAAACCTTTTCTATCCAACGATCTCTCAGTATGAAAGGGTGCCCATATGATAATGCTGTGGCAGAAGCTACCTACAAGATTATCAAAACTGAGTTTGTAAAGCAGTATAAATTTGAAAATATTGAGCAACTAAAAATCGAACTGGCAGACTATGTAAACTGGTTTAATAATCATAGGATTCATTCTTCACTTGGTTATTTAACCCCAAAACAATATAAAGATATTCACCTTAAAAAAGTTGTCTAGAAAAGTGTTGCCAATTCAACAATTCAAATGTAAGATGCAATTAAGAAAATATAGAATCATACATATATAAAATATATTTAGAAATGAGGGGGAAGTTTAATGAAAGAGTTTTACACTAATCTAAAAAAAATGCTTAAAGACCTTTATAGTTACTTTCCAAAGGCAAGTAAGCAGATGCTTTATAAAGCATATATTGAAGAAGAGTCTTCAAGTCTTCAATATTTAGTAACAGCGTTTAATATTGAAGAAAAACAAGTAGTTAAAGAAAATGATCTATATCAAAATGGTGTTATTTTTATGGCTTCATTAATTAGTCAATTATTGATTAAACATTATAACGACTTCAGAAAAAATAAAGTTGAAGAGCAACAGTATGTTACTCGGTTGTTAGAAAATAGATATATTGGATATTCATTTTTTAAGTATAGAAAAAATAATATCGAACTAATTACCGATAGCTGGGTATCTCTTAAAGACGATGCTGAAATAGGCTTAATATTATATAAATCTATGCTGTGTTTTTTTAAAAATTATTATGGAGATTTTGCTAATAATGAATTAGCTATAGAAATGATATGCATTTATTTTCCTAAAGGACAAGAAAAAAATCGAAAATTATCTAAACTAATTGCTGATAGTATTAAAAGTCACTTTAAAAATGCAGGAACGATATATGATTCAGGTTATGCATATGGAGGAATTGATAAAATTGAAAAATATTTTAGTTATTTGCCTTTAGAGACTGTAATAGATATAATTGAAAATTCTTCGCTTTATGAATTAATAAATAATAAAATAATTAGACATCAAGTATGGGCTGCGATTAATGGATCTAATACTGATAAAATAAGAAAGAAAAAATTGAAATTTTTTTATCTTGATAGTTTAATTATGGCTAATACAGCAAATTTAATACTTTTTGAGATGTATAAAAGGGAATTGAATGTGAATCCTTATAGATTAGATTATGATGTAAAAATTGGAGATAAAAAATTCGGTGTATTACTAAAAGTAGAGGAGAATAGCAAAGAGTTTCTATATGGATATTGGTATAGTGACAAAGATAGTGAACGGAGTTTCTTTATTAAGCAGGAAAAAGATGACGAAAAGAAAATCATAAGTTTTTCCTTAAATATGTTAAATAATGAGAATGAAAAAATTAAAATATATAGTGGTAATGTTGAACAGAGCATAAAATATAAAGACTTTGATTATTATGATTATAGTCTGTTTGATTTGCAGAGCAATGAGCAAATTGATAGGATGGAAGAATTTATATTAATGAAAAATTCTTACGCTGAATCTGACGGAAAGATTCAAAATGAAAAAAATCATGATTTTTCATTTTCTTATGTTTACTTAGATAAGTACCGGACGTTGGCAAAACAGGATATTGATTTTGACCATAGATTTAAATTCGATAGTGGCAATAATAGTTTGATAAAGAATGATGAATTATGTCGGTGTTTTGAAGGTGTATATGGTAAAAATATATTTTCACTTTCATGTATTGTTGGTAAAAATGGTACGGGTAAAACTTCTACTATCGATTTTCTGAGAACAACATTTTTTAAGGTTCTAAAATTAGTCAATGAAGGATATATTAAAACTACTGATGGTATACTCGAAGAAAATTCATTTGAGGGATACAGGCAGATTTATGGAGATACTAAATTCTTAGTTGTATTCAAATTAAATGGAGTGGATTATTATTTATCCAATATATTAATTACTGAATATCAGGGAGTAATTCCTTTTGAGAAGGGAGGTTACAAAAAAGATAATGATTTGAGTAAAATTATATTTTTTTCAAGTGCCTTAAATATTTCTAATCCAAAATTGTTTTGGAGTGTTTCAGCAAATTCTAAGCTTGAAGATTTAGATAAAAATTATGATAGAGTATTAAGTAACTTTAGATTAATGGATTATTCGGAAGATAAATCATTTATAGTTAAACATAGAATGATGGATGATGCAGATCCAATGAGAGAAAGGATTAGTTTAAAAAAATATTTTAATAAAGAACTATTTTATCAACTCTTTTATATATCAAATGTAGGTTTTGGGACATTGAGTAAACAGTTAGGATTAGGAAAAGACTGTCAATTGAGAATAATAAGTAAACAATCTGAAGAGTTAATTATCGATGATAGTCATATTATTTATGATACTGAATTATTAATGGATAAGTACTCCAATTATATTTATCAGCCTGAATCACGCATATCCTATCTATCAGCTGGTCAATATGCAAAGTTGTGTTTATTTTCTAAGTTTTACTGGTTTCTTAATGGAGAAGAATATTTTGAAGCAAATAAAAATAAATTTGGTGCAAATGAATTTGATGAACATGCCTTTTTGTCTCCTGATGAATCTGCAATGATATTTATGGATGAGTGTGAACTATATCTCCATCCAGAATGGCAAAGACTTCTGTTGTCAGAATGGCTAAATTTTATCGAAAAAGTTGAGAATTCAAATAAAATTCAGTTTGTGATGACTACGAATTCACCGTTTATAATTTCAGATATATTATCGGAAGATGTCCATTATTTGCCCAAAGAATCCTCTAAAAGAGTAGGAACATTTGCTCAAAACATTCATATGTTGTTAAGATGCAATTTTTTTATGGAAAATACTATAGGAGAATTCAGTAAATCAATGATAGGCCATATAATGGAGGCTCTTTCTACACAGGAAAATGAATTGAAATACATTGATTATGATAAAATGCCTTTTTTTACTGTTAAGGAAAATCAAGATAGTAAATTGAATCAATTAAAAAATCTTATAGAATCAATAGCAGAGCCAATATACAGAAATCAACTATTGGAAATGTTATACATTACGGAAGATTGGAAAAAATCTCTAGATTATAAGGATAGGGAAACAGACAGGTTAAATAAAATTAAAGAGCTTAAATTGGAATTGAAGAGACTTGAGGGCGAATATTATGATAAAGCTTAATAGGTATAAAGATGAATTCGAAAAAATTTATTTTGAAAAAGTAACTCAGTCTGTTCCAAAGTATATTCAGGAAGCTGTTATAAAAGATTGTAAGGATAGGTTTTTTATAAATGATTTTGATGATTTGAACTTTAGAACGTTGATTTTGATGCCTTTTAATACGATGAAAAATGTTGTTGAATCTAAATGTGGAATTCATCTCAACCTTTCAAAAGCGTATTGTGATAATATAAGTAGTGATATTTATGAAGAATATAAAGGTAAATTTGCTTCGGTAGCAAGTGCTCAAAAGAAACGTAAAACAATGCGTGTGAGAATGGTAGAGGAATTAGGAATAACTGTATGTCCATATTGTAATAGAGATTATATCAATGCACGTGGAGAAGGTGCTGCAGGTGCGCAACTTGATCATTTTTATAGCAAAGAAGATTATCCATATCTGTCTCTCTCGTTATATAATTTGATTCCAGTATGTGGTAATTGTAATCGAATTAAAAGTTATAAGAAGGGACCGTTTGCTTCGGTTTTTGATGAAGATATTGACTTCACAAAAGAATTGACTTTTGATTATACAAATGATTTCGTAGGAATTGAAATACGGATGAATAATAATCATGAAGGTTTGAAAAACAATATTAATGAAATGCGCATTAAATATGCATATCAAATACATGTGAAGGAAGCTAGAGAATTGAAAGAGCTTTATGATGCCTATAGAGAAGAACAATATGATGAGATTAGGGATGTTTTAAATAAATATAGCATAACAGATTCATATATTAAGCATATTATATTTGGACCAAAGATTACTGAAGAGATGATGAAAAGTAAGCCATTGGGGAAGATGTTGAGTGATTTACATCGGAAATTAGGTATATATGATAAATAAAAAATGAATAATATTAAGTTGAAGGGGTTGTAATGGTATAATATATTGTCCACACCTCAAGGTACAATAACTAAGAAGGTAATAGCAAGTCAATTTACTGATATTGAAAAATCCAACTCTTCGCAGAAAAATCTGCTGAATCAATGGAAGATAAATTTTCATAATCAAAGAGTTACTTTTTAAATAAATGAGTATTAATTTTGTATTGATATTAGCCGGTATATATAGGCATTGAAATACTAGAGAGGAATTATATTATGTATGTAAATTTTGAAGATGCTAGAGGTGAAAATTTAGTTGTAGGAGCAGTTTATGGTTCAGGGCATAATGGTAATCTTTCTGATGATCCTATACGTAATATTTTTCCTAAACTAGGTAATCAGAGTGGATTCAGAAAGAAATTGTGTGAGAATACACAAGGAAAAAATATTAAAGGAGAATGGGCATATATTGCATTGCAAACAACAGGAGCAGTTATTGAGTGGCCAGATTATCTTGATGAAAATACAGGTGTGTTTACATATTATTGAGATCAGCATGACTTGAATAAAGATATTTATGACACTAAGCAAAAAGGAAATCTTTTATTAGAGAATGTGTTTACCTGGCTCCATAATGGTGAATATTCAAAAATACCACCTTTTTTTATTTTTAGCAAAGCAGATGAAAAAAAACGAGATGTTAAATTTTTAGGGTTGGCAGTACCTGGTAATCCACTAATTCCATTTGGTCAGGATTTAGAAAGAGCAAGAGATAAAGACGGTAATGAGGTAAATAATTTTGTAGCTAAATTTACAATAATCGACACTACTGATTCAGAAATTACTTATGAATGGTTAAACGCATTGTTAAATAATAAAAGTGAATCAATATCATTAGCACCTGAAAGTTGGAAAAATTTTCTATCTCTAGGTCTTGATGGTATTAAACCGTTGAAAAAAAATAATTCTAACAGATTAATACATAGACAGTCTGAAATTGAAAAAAAATAAATGGGGAGATGGATGACATTCTTCTTCCGATATTAATAATTTGGATGAAGTAGCCATTTCAGTTAATGCTTCAATCAATAAGTTGTATGCAGACTGTTCAAAGTTATCTTCATAACCCTTAGGATATTTATATTCCCATTCAGATAATTGCTTAATAATAGTCTCCATGAAACTTGGAAAATTACTTAGGTAATATGGGATGGTATGTGTTGTTTCCAGTTCAAATAGAATTTCATTAATATCAATCTCTCGTTCTTTCTCTTGAGGGATAGAGTGAGTATTAATAATATGGGTATTGTTAATTGGGTATTTATTATGGTTACCTGGAATACTAGGGTAGCTTCTATCAGCAACTAGAGGTGGGTTATCTGAGCTACTAGGGGGTGGTGTAGGAGGCAGACCATCTGAATCACTTCCATTATTACTGATAGGTACATCATGTATGGTGTAAAGATTTGATGTATATCTAGCTTTATCCTGTTCGTCAATAACAACTCTATTTTTAGAAGAGAGTAAACCGATTGCCTTTAACTCTTTAACAGCTTTAATGGCAGTTGACCTAGAGAAAGAACACTTTTCACCAATCTTCTTATAACTAGGAAAAGATTGTTCCTTATCATCTGCACATTTACTTAAATATGCGTAGGTGATTTTGGCGTGTTCAGATATGTCCTGGTCAAAGATCATATTCTGGCACATGAAGAAGTCTCGCTTACGAGAATGTTGTATTTTATCCATAGATTTCTCCATAAAAAAACGGAACTTTAGCTTGGCTAAAATTCCGTTTCATCTGTAAATATTGAATTTTCAAGTATCCTTTGTGATAGTTCGATTGCCTATCTATTCATTGATTTTGCTAATATCTTGCTAATTGAACACCCCGAAACCATATGAAACGAGGTATCATGTTCCTTGAACTGAATAACATTTAGTTCGTTGTGAAAGCCTTTATAGTAAGGACTTGGATAGTACTTGGCAAAATACCGTACCATATAGAAACAAACAGTACGTGGAACTCCTAAGTCTCAATTCTAGGTTCGATTCCTAGTGGGGACGTTAAAAAGAGCATCTAGATAAGATGCTCTTTTGTCGTTTTATCAACAGTATAAGTAAGATCTATGGCATCGACTAAATCTCCATAACATCTACTTTTTTCATGAGATTAGCTGAAAAAATCAGACTGATACATAGTACTGACACCATGAGTATATACAGTATTATTTTGCTTGAAGTTGCGCTTAAAACTATATTGCACATTAAAGAAGCCATTATTACAGCGGATATAATTGTGACCGGAACAGATTTCTTTATGAAACCGATGCCTACGGCAATAACCCCTATACTTGCAGCGATAAATGACATAATGAGTGTGGTTTCGATGGCTTGTAGCATAATTGAAAATGTAAAGTGTTCATGCACAAGGGGCATGATTTTTTCTGTTGTTCCAAAGATACAAAAAATGATTATATTACTCGTGGCCATTGAAATCAAAGTGAAGCAATAAACAATACAAAGTTTAGATAGCATTATTTTTTTTCTGCTGACAGGATATGAAAAAAGCAAGATGGAACGTTTACCTGAATATTCCCCTATAATTAGCTTTGTATATATAACTGCTGCTAACACGCAAAATATTGCCATATTCAGCACACTATATAGAGGAATAAGTGTTTTATACTCTGTAAAAATCACTATATCGGCATCGTTGGGCTCTAACTTAGGTACATATGCAAAAAGATATAGAAAGCCCAACATGATTAATGCAATAATAAAAGTGGCAAGGACATATGCATGAAAATCGGTTCTTTTCAATTCAAGTTTAATGAATTTTTTCATTTGTTTTTTCTCCTATTATGATATCCATAAAGTAATCTGTTGATGATTCACAAGATCTGTAAATAGATTCCGCATTTCTTTAATACCCATAGGGTCAAGACCGTTAATTGGCTCGTCCAAAATGAGTAACTGAGGTTTATGAATGATAGCTCTTGCAATAGCAAGTCTTTGACGCATACCCAGAGAAAACGTAGATACAGGTTGCTGACTTGGTGCATTTAACCCAACGCTAGATATAGTAGAGTAAAGATCGGCATCGTTTTTTCCCATATATTCTAAATGAATCTTTAAATTATCGATAGCCGATAGATGCTCATAAAAGATAGGCGTTTCAATAATTAATCCGATTTCTGATAATATGCTATTGCGCTCAGATGCTATATTCTTACCTAAGATTTCTACGCTCCCCATTGTCGGTGTAAGTAAACCCGATAAAATTTTAAAAAGTGTTGTTTTTCCAGCGCCATTTACACCTAAAAACCCATAAATAGTTCCTTTTTCTACATGGATATTACAGTTACTAAGCACTTCCTGATGTAGAAAAGCTTTGGTAATATTTTCAGTTTTTACTGCCAAATGTGTATTCATATATTCTGCTCTCCTTGGAAGTAGATTTTTTCTAATAAATCCGTAGATTGTTGAATGAGCGTGTCCGTCAGTACATCTATTCCGATAGATTTCATCATATGCTGTATAAATCTCAAACGCATGGATAGTTTTTCGATATTACAATTAAAGATTGCAGAGTCACACCACACATTTAGTAGTAACAAAAAAACCTCAGCAGCTTCGTCAGGGAAGTCTGTAGAAAGGGATCCGTCATCTATACCTTCCTGTATTATTTTTGAAACTAAGTGTGAATCATTATTAACACAATCTTGCATATAGGATAGAACAAATTCTGCACTTTTCATACGGCTACACATGATATCGTCTAAATAGTGTGCCTCTTGGCTATCAAGATTTTTTTCTAAAAGGGCTTGTAATTGTTCTTTTCCATTAAGCGTACTTATTTCTGATAGCCAGTTTTCCATAGTTTCTTTGATCAGTTGAGCTTGTTTTTTACTAACGATGTTGATAATTTCGTTTTTAGACTGAAAATGATGATATATAGCGCCTTTTGATATTCCGGCGGCTTTAGCAATATCATTCATACTCGTTTTGTTAAAGCCCTTTTCCAAAAATAGTTTTGCCGAAACGGATAATATATCATCTATTGTTGACTGTGCATTATATTTTTTGCTCATCTCTTTCTTACCTCCAATAAAAACCGACCAGTCGGTTTTTATTTTATTGCACGCTTTAGCGTGATT
>DGAD01000035.1 GCA_002382805.1 Clostridiales bacterium UBA4039 | reverse complement strand
GCTTGGCGCACTAACGTTCCGTGAATTGACGACGTGGACATCCTTCCTTGTTCTTGTCCATGTCGTCAATTCGCTGTTAGGCGAAGGAATCAATGGCAGCTTAAGACTATCTCGGAATAGTCAATTACTCTCCCATATCTGGTATTATTGTTTTATATATCTCTACATATGTATCAAACTTTTTGTCAGGCGTAACAATTGTCAATTTATTATCACCATCAAAAACTGAGTCATATAGATTTAAGTTCCCGCTTACAATGAATAGACCCTCTATACTAGATTTTGATTCAATTCTATCACCAATCATAATTTCATCGTAATGGCTTCGTTCAAGCTTACTATTAGACATTGGAACTGCATGACCATATATGCTTATATCTCTCTCCTTTGCTTCTTCACTCGAAAAGTATGTTAATGAAAGATCTTTATCTAATTGTTCGTTATTTGTTTTTGAGACCAAGAAACAATCATTTAGCACTACATTGCTTATTGTAATTCCTGTATGGCTTAAATTATCAATCTTCAAATACAATACCAGATATAACATCGGGACAACATTCCAAAGCTTAGGACTCTGTTTACCGTAAATATAAAGCATATTAGGCCTAACAGATACCATGAATGGATTTGGAGAAAAACTCATCTGTTGTACTTTCAACCTTGTAGCCGATCTTCGAAAACTCAAATAAGTAAAAATTATACTACAGAATGAAAAAAACAAAGCCAGAAGAGATAAACCTATTGTTATGTAGTCTTTTAGCTGCATGTATACACCCTCCAAAAAATTTTCATACTCTAAATCTTAAAATTCTCTTAACTAATTGATTCTTTCGCCTAACGTCCTGTGAGTTGACGACGTGTGCCATCCTTCCGATTAAAAAGGCCATGTCGTCAACTCGCTGTTAGAGGAAGTCCACGCCGTCCCCTTTGAACAACCTATAAATATCAATTATCTCTGTTAAGTGCAGCTAAAGCTATCTTCTCAAAAAACAACATAGATTGAAAATAATCCTCAATCAGACGCTTCAAAATATACACAGGTGGAGATTTCATGTTCATATCAAAGTTTGACATTGATAATCCATCCGGTGCATTCCTATGAATCATCTTATTCCTATACTGCTTTATATAGCCATGGTTACCATTCCATCTACCAACTAATGTTGTATCATCCACCTCATCAAGATAATTAAAGATCTTTTCTACTCCGTCGATCCTTTCGGTCTCAGGCTTACTACTTAATTCTTTAAATAGTCCATGATAATGAATTCTATTCTGATCTTTACCGAGGTTGTGATAAATGTTGTATAATTGTGCTATACAATCCCATATTGTAGATGTTCTATATATAGCATTCTCAATATAATAGTATGCCAGAAACTCCTCCTCCCCTCCCTCTAAAATAGGGTTGAAATTATTCAGAACAACTTCTGAGTATGCGTATTCAATCGCTTTATCAAGAGACAGCTTTATCTTCTTGTCTAAACTTAGAACTGTATCAACCACAGTCTTACTTGAATAATAATCAGAGACATCACTTGTTCCAATTACTCCCATAATAACCTTACCCGGAGCATAAGGTATACTTAATTTCTGAAATTTGTTTTCAATATCAACAATTAAACTCTTGAGGTACTTAATTTCATTCTCTATCAACATATTTTTCTCCTTTTGTGCTCAGGTGTGGATTTCCTCTAACTCCACTGTTTACGCATTGCAACAACACGCATTGTTTTAGTTGTGTTTACGCATTGCGCCAACACTGCTTCCCACTTTCTTCTCTCTTCTCTCTTCTCTCTTCTCTCTATCTTCTTGCACTACCATATATTTTCATACGCAAAGAAGACCAACTGCATTATGGAATAAATAGTAATGCCTTGGCTATACTTTTATTCAGCGTTGGTCTATATGCTTTATATAATCTATATGTTGTTGTGATATTTTTTTTGGTTATAAATGGTTGCTCTATTGCTATTAAGCTTGGCATCTTGATTATCCCCCATCAATAATTTACCCTTCGCTTAATATTTTACCATACTTTGTATCCGCTTCCAAGAATGAATGCCACTTTTATCGAATAAAGTTTGTCCGTTCACCACTGTAGAGCGTAGGCTCTTCTATGCCGTGCTTGCGACCGAGGGCGATGCACTCCATCAACCATGTCATGTTGATAGCAATGTTACGCACTGTTTGAAGACCTTCCAGGTCTTGAAGCACTTCTTGAGGTGTGTTGCCGTGGACGCCGTTCCAATAGGATGAGGAGACGATTGGCATGTTAGAGATAGTAAAGTACTTGTTTAAGACGTCCATGGACGCTGTGGTACCTGCACGTCTAGCCGAAGCAATCATCGCCCCCGGCTTATTGGCTAGGCTTTTGCCACCTGCATAGAAGACACGGTCAAGAAAGGATAGAATGCGTCCCGATGGATGTGCATAGTACACGGGTGTTCCAAAGACAATACCATCAGCCTCTTTGGCTTTTTCTAAAAACGCATTGACCGGATCATCATTAAAGATACAGGCGTTATCAAGATTACGACACTGCCCACACGCCGTACAGTCACGAATGGGTTGCTTTCCCAGTTGGATAATCTCCGTCTCCACACCTTTGTCCTGATAGACTTTTGCCATAGCTTCTAGTGCTGTATAAGTACACCCATCTTTTCGCGGACTTCCGTTTACCATTAAGACTTTCATTGTATACCCCTCCTTAAATCTCTGCTAAGCGTTGCTTGGCATCTTGGACCATTGCAAGTTTGTTCCCTTTTGTGATAACTTGTTGCAGTTGCTCATGAGCCGTATCTGTATGCCCAAGGTGTAGATTGGATAGTGCCATGATATAAGCAATCCCTGCATGATGACGATTTCGAAGACCTTTTACAAAGTCTTTTTGACTTAAGAGTTCTTCATAATAATCGATACACGCTTGATATTTTTTTAGATAATAGTATCGCTCTGCCGTAAGTAACTGCATCGATTTTTGCATCTTCTTACCTGTGGGTAGCAAGAGACCGACTTCCTGCTCATAGAGACGTTCTGCTTGTTCAATTTCTCCCAGTTCATAATAGGCAATAATAAGATTGACGACATAGACCATCTTAAGGGAAGGATTCTTGATGTATTTTTGCTCTATCTCTAAAAGCAGTTTTCTCGCTTCATCGGGTTTATCCATACATAAATATGCCGCACTTTGGTCAAGCTTAAGAATCACATCACTTTTTTTATGACTACCTGTTAATTCTTGTTGCTTAAGGGTCTTTTGCAAAAAGGCTTCTGGGTCACAAGCATCGTTTAATAGCGCTAAGCGTTTGCTACGACGATATATACTACTACCCAAAAACATTCCAAACATAAGTATATACGTAATTCCCATAATGATTGCCATTGAATCAATAAACTGTTGCAGTGTTACCATTATAATGATACCGATAATTACAAATATAAAAAAGTTCCTCGCACGTTTCATAATACTTTTTTCTCCTCTGCCTGTGCACGTACATCTGTCATCACATGTCTGACGCCCTGTCCATCTAATATGTCTTGTAAATGTTCTTGATAAAAATTCGGGTAAGCATGATACTCTCCAATCCGATCTAAGGGTAGCCAGTGCATCTCTTCCTTAACTCCGTTGGTGTAGCTATTGCTTTTTAGCGTTTGGCTTCCTCTTGGCTGCATCAAGTAGTAGTAGGCAATCTCATGGCAATCATACCCTGCAAGACTCCCTGTGCCTGTAAAAAAGTTCTCATGGACAAATGCCAAACGATCTATGGCATACTCTACGCCTGTCTCTTCAAGCACTTCACGTCGGACCGCATCTTCAGATTTTTCTCCTAGATGTACACCGCCACCGATCGAATAATAATAGTTATCCACCGGATTTTTGCCAAATAACACGCATCCATCTTCAATAATAATCGCACATGCCCGATAGCGAAACCACTGTCGCCCCATAGTCCATCCACAGTCCATCGCTTCTGCTTTTTTATTGAGATAGTCTTCACGAATCAAACCATACCATGCAGCGTCACAGATACCTTGATTATTACGATCAGTTTTTCTTAATGTACCTTCATAGGTCATCCCACTCTTAAGCATAACACGACCAGAGCCTGGATTCATTGGATCATGTCTTGAATCTACACGGTTAAGTCCAACCTCTACCAGTAAGAAGCGAATAACCTCGCGTAAAGCCTCTGTCATAATGCCCTGTCCCCACCATGGACGTCCAAGAGCGTATCCAATATGGGCAGACTTAACATTGTCATCATAACGCACCGATCCTATTGTCCCAATGAGTTGCCGAGTTGCTTTTAGTTCAATTCCCCAATCATAGGATTGATTGCTTTCATATGCTTTTTGCAGGATTTCGATATAAGCATACGATCCCGCTTCTGACCCATGAGAAGGCCATGTCAGATAACGCGTCACCTCATCATCACTCGCCCAATTCTGGTACATGTCAAAAGCATCTGTCAATTCAATGCGACGTAGTATCAACCGCTCGGTTTCAAGTCGCTGCGTCCCTAGATGTTGCATATGATTACCTCCTTAACTCTTCACCTGTTTTCCCTAAAAAATACTACTCCTCAAAAATGTTAATATCCATTCTATCTGAAAACACAAAAAAAAGCCAGTAGAAAACTGACTTTTTAAGTACCCTCTTTTCTAGATAATGGTTCTATATAGACCATGTCTGTTGCAGTAGATATACAGGTATCCGTGTCCCCGTTTTGCCAAGCGACACTCTACATTCTGTTCAGGATATAACTTGACCATCTCAACACGATTACTCGTGACGAAAGCGACAAAAGAAATATAATGGGTTTTACTCATAGGATGCTCCATATGTACATAATATTCTCCATCGATATCTTCGACACAAATCTCATGTTCCAAATCGTTTTCTTCAACTGTTGCCACTGGTAAGTGAATGCCACAACAGCTGTAAGACCCTACACCTATACTTTGAATTACATTGCCGCATATGGGGCAGATGTAAAAGTTCAGTTTTTTAACGTTGGCTGAAGGATTATCATTTTCTATGACTTCTCCCATCAATAGCTCTGCTACTGATACCCCCAAGACCTCGGCCAGTCCACTGATAAGACTAACGTCTGGAAGACCTCTATCCGTTTCCCATTTTGATACGGTTTTATCGCTAATCTGAAGCAACTGCGCTAAATGCTTCTGGGTATATTTTTTCTTTTCTCTTAATTCTTTGATTGTTTTTCCGGTTACATAACTCATGTTTGTTCCTCAACTTTCTCATGACTTCGTTTCTTATATTTTATGTTATCTTGGCAGATATGCCAACCTACGTAACGTAGAGTTGAGGACAAACTTCATTACCACATTTGCATCATCGTGTCCATGTCGACTTCTTGAAATTCAATGTCTGCAGGCGGCATGAATGTATCTGCATTATACTTTACATTATCATGAATCTTTGTTACCACCATATCGGTCATAATTGTCTCGCCCATAATTATTTGATACTTTAATGGTGTAGCATATTTTTCTGAATACCACATCTTCACAAGAATCTCCCCTACTTCATCATCTGATTGGGTCGCTTCAATATAGATGACTTCTTCACCACCTAATTCTTCGATATATTCTATACTCGTGGTGATATCCTCTGACCCTCCATCAACTAGCGTCGCCAATATAGAAGTATCCATCATCATCCCCATCTGTTGAGCGCCTTCAAGGGTAGCTCCTGTAATCTTAACTCCTGTAGACTCCCCATAAACATATTGATACATAACTTCTTGATTGGGAATATGAATCATGATGCTCATTGGCATGTCTGGCATGCTCACTTCCGTTTTGGATTTATTGCCATCATAATATGTGGTCATCGTTGTTGTGGTGCCAAACGCAGTGATGTCTGCAGTTACACTCAATGTATCCAGACGCTCAGTAGCCATTGAACTAATTAAGCTTGTTCCATTCTCATCTGTTACCGGCTCTACAGAAAACACAATATTGTTCAAATTATTGAAGTCGCTGATATTAGGTCTTACTGTCATATAACAATCGTTGATCGCTTCTGGGACATAATAGGATACAATTCCCGTCTCAGTTGTATTGCTTTCAATGGGCCAATTAGTAAACGTCCACTCATTGACCGCCGTATTCAGTTCTTCTCCCTCTGCTGTATATACTCCATCAATTTCAAAACCTAATGCCGACGCCTCGGAAGCATTATTGGTCATGGACAACGTAATCAACAAAATGTCTAGACCTTCCTTATCAGATGGCTTTCTATCAACCTCCGTAATCTCCATATCAAACCTTTCAGATAAAACCGGAACCCCTACAGTGAATTCACTTACTACACCACTTGTTTCAAATATTTCAGGGTATGTTTTGCCAATATCTTCTGAGGTTATAGCAATCGCTTGATTAAGTTCAAAATCATTACCGATGCTCAACGTATAGTCACTCGTTTCAATATCTGTAACATCAAAAGCCACATCACCCTTTAACTTATTATTAGGTGTGATGACTCCGTCTAACTTTCCAATCATCATATTCCAACTACATTCTTCACCATTGGCATTAAGCAGTTCTAATCGCATCATCGGACTAAAACTAATATCCTTATCCGAATTATTCAACACTTCCATACTGAGAACTAAGTGCTTTGTGTTCCCATCTTCTCTTAACTGTACTCCATACACATTATAGCTTAGGTTCTGTGCGTTATACGCATCCCCGCATGCTGTAAGATTGGTTCCACTAACGCCTTGTGCAACAACTTGCTCTACGTATTCTCCCCCCTTTTCTGTTAAGGTTTGTCCGACTTTTTTCACCTCATCTTGTGTACAACCCATACATGAAAGCATTAGCATAAGTACACCTAGCCACATCACTATTTTTTTCATTGTCTCCTCCTTTACCCTTTCTACTAAGAATAATCTTTAAAAAACTCTCGATAAGTTCAGTATAAGCATATACTTCTTTAGCTTACTTCGCCATATCCTAGTAGTCATTTTGGGTTGGTCACAAAGCCAATATTTATAGCCACATGGTTATTGCCACGTTTTCCGGGTCATGGTATGGACTCAACAAGAAAACTTATATCTCAAGTGGAATGCATATATTACTCACAAAACCTTCTTCCGGAGCTGTTGTATATTTTGCACTTCCACCAACAAGTGCCACCCTTCCATCGATGCCTGTGAGTCCATTGCCTTTGGTAAGGCATGGATTCCCTTTTCCATTGTCCATCGTCCGTAAGGTGAGTCTTTTGTCGGCAATGGTTATGGATACAAGCATCTGGGTTGCTTTAGCATGCTTTAATGTGTTGGTCACAAGTTCGGTGACAATCTTTTTTAAAGTGTCATAGATTGTTTCATCTAATAGCATTTTGGTCCCTCGCAAATAAAAATTCACCTCAATTCCACTTACTGCAACAATATTAAGCATACTTTTTAATTCTTTTTCTAAAGCAGTTGTGTTATATATCAGCGCATTGTCTTTATCTTGAATCGTCTTCATGCCTTCAAAACCTTTTTGAATGGATTTAACCGCATTATCCAAACTCTCCATCGCTCGTTGCCTATTGGTTTTATAGTATAATCGACTTACTTCCAGCAGTTTTATGGTAACGACAAGAGAGTGTCCTAAGATATCATGCAGTTCTCTTGCCATGTAATTTCTTGCCCCGACTTGTGAGGTCTGCTTTAACATCTCAATCTGATTTTCCAGCTTTGTATTGGATAAAGCAAGCTCTTTATTCTCTTTATTAACCTCTTCCTTGGCTTTTTCATACATGGTTATATCTGTAAAGCAAACAATAGATTTTATCCCTCCATAGCTTTTATGCTGATTCAGGCAATAGTAATAATATTTATCGCCTAATCGTATGACTGTGTCTTTTCCTTTTTTGATTTCATCAATAATCGTTTTTATGGCGTTTTCCATTGTGTTTTCAAACTCTGCATTTGCATAGACTTTGGTATATCGCTTATCCATTACAAGGACAGGATTGTCAAGTTTTTTGGATACTTCATGCTTCATAATCGGATTGACATAAAAAAACTCATACTTAAACGTAGCATAGACAAAGATAAGAATCGACCAAGTATATACAATCGGTGTCGTATCAAAAATCTGGATATTCAAATAGTCAAACACCGCTTCAAGCATTCGTGTTATGTAGATAAAATTAAACACCAGCGGCACTAATATTGCCATAAAAATAAGGTTTTGTTCTATTTTACTTTTATTTTTGACCTGTTGTTTAAACTTGATACTACACATAAACATGCCCGTCAATATAAAGAGG
Source organism: Clostridiales bacterium UBA4039 (assembly GCA_002382805.1). Lineage (GTDB taxonomy): Bacteria > Bacillota > Clostridia > Lachnospirales > Vallitaleaceae > UBA1351. Next base: position 17,029 of record DGAD01000035.1, on the reverse strand, counting down.
TAATTGATAACGGCATGCACATAAAAAAGTGGACCAAACTCATCTCCCCAAAAGTCAAAGATGCTGTAGAATTTATAATGCAGTGGATTGGTTGCTACGATGACAAATTGGATGAAGCCTATTGCATAAATTATCCATTTTACTTTTTTATCCAACTTTTTTTCTTTGAGATAAATATATGCAAACTCAAAAAAAGCGACTTCCAACAAACAGATTCCAAGGTAATAAAAAACGATGAAAAACCACCTAAGCTCTACTGTTGGCGAGACTGTTTTGAATATTTTTCCAACCAACCATATAATCATTCCTGCTTGAACAACAAAAAAAGCTTTTAAGGTTATGTTTTTGTTGGCTTTCATATGCATAATTACAAGCGCACCAATATTAATCATTAGTGCGACAAAATTCCACAAAACAATTGTTGCCACTTTTACTTCAGCGCCCAACTCCATAAACTCACCTACACAATCCCGTTTTCGATAGCAAAAATAGCAATCTGCATCCGATCCGATACTTCCAGTTTTTCTAATATTTTGCTTATGTTGTTTTTAATTGTCCCTTGAGAAAAATTAAGTTCAGCTGCGATTTCTTTATTGCTAAGCCCTGCAGATATCAGCCTGATAATATCAATATCCCTATCCGTCAGCACCTCTTTATATCGACTTTTATATTCACTCAATCCTTTGAATCTATCCATCATTATCTGTTTTACACTCTTATGAATAACCGTCAACCCATTATTAACACACTTGATGCTTCTTACCAAATCCTTATGCGAAATATTTTTTACGATATAGCCATCTGCATCATTGATAAATGATTCCATAATGTTATCTGGATTCTCAAATGTCGTTAAGATGATAATCTTTACCTCTGGATACCTTTCTTTTATAATTTTTGTCGCACTAACACCATCAAGCTTTGGCATCTCAATGTCAATAAGTGCAACATCCGGTCTATAGACTTCACATAGCTTTATGGCTTCGTGACCATTTTCTCCCATAGCTGCCACACTAATCTCCTCATCACTTTCTAAAAGCATCGAAATCGATTCTCTTAGAAGTTGCTGATCATCCACTAAAATTACTTTGATCATATTTACCCTCCATAATATTCTCTATAGTGTGTCACTGTATCTCTAACCGCTTCAAGCAGTTCATTGCTCTTGTCTATGGATATCTCAATATAATGTTCAAAGGTTTTATCATCCATCTTCGCCTTGGTATCCTTGATGAGGTTTGTCAAATAGCTCATCTGCTCGTCCCGGTTGATTATGACTTCTTCTAAAAGCTTGTTGATTGTTTTTTCTTTTTCAAGATGATAGACTACCTTGGAGTAATTTTTCAGTTCATCGTTCAGCTTTTTAGATTCCCTCTTCTTTGCTTCCAAAGCATTTAACAAAAGTACCAGCTCTGTAATATTGGTAATCGTGATAATCTTTCCTATATCTTTTTCAAGATGATGTAGTTTTTTTATGGTATAGGAAAAGTAAAACTCCTGCTCTTCTTTTTTGATTTTGATGCATGCTTGCCCCCGTTGGCTATAGGTTTGGACAAAGTCACATTGAAAAATCTCAGATATATTTTTAATCTTTGTGACTTCTCCAAAAAACTCAGATTGTTTGGCTACATGGTTCGAGTAGATGACTTTACTCCAATGATCGACAACAAATATATAGTTGGTACTGATATTGCCTATTTTATCAAATGCTAATAGTGCATTGGAACGCTCCGAATTCAGTGAAAAAATTATATTCAGATAGACAATCACCGATTGCGAAAGTACGAGTTCCATATAACATATCCCAGAGTGATTTAACATCAACATATATACATATATGCCTAGCGGCAATAGAATACATATACCTTTGTATATATACGCTTTTTTTTCTAAAAGCAGATAAGCAGAACTGACGACGAGCAGCAAAAAAACGAGGATTTTGTATGTTCCTGTGTAGATTATATTGTGAAAATCATATGTTTTAAGGAAAATGGTTGAATGTATCGCTAAGAGCCCCATAAGTGGGATAAGAAAGCAAATAGCTTTATAGTGTCGTTCTATAACCTCTTTTGAGAGTATGCATAAGATAAGTGCAGCAAGCAACAGTACACCTTGTACTTTTCTAAGTTCAAGTGCCCAAACAAGATTTGGTATAACGGTTTCAACAACACGACCGATTAAAAATAAAAGTATAATTATCGAAGGAATGAAAATATATAGAATATTCAATCCTTTGTTTTTTTTGTAATAAAATGACAACACGCTCACTACCGATACCGTAGTTAGAATGGTCAAAAGTACTATATCAAAAAATTGAAAATAGGTGTAATATCTTCCATCGCCCATATACCTTCTCCTCTCCATCATAATGTTAGGAAAGTCCTTCTTTAATTATACACTAGCCACTTGTCCATTAACAGTGCTGAGTGTCCTATAGATATAAAAAAGCCGGAGCCTTTGTTCAAAAGGTTCCAGCTTTGCTTGTTATGCCTCGTGGGCCATTCTTCTTTGTGCAAGTTCATATTGCATCTGATCTTGCTCCTTATCTAACTTATAAAATAATAGTAAAACAATGGCTACAATATAAGCAATGATTGGCATCCATATAATATTAAAGCGGATTCCTGCAAGTGCTGCTTCTGTCTGCTGTGTGCCTGCTATATAGCCTACATACCCAAGAATTGCTGCACTAAGTGCACCGCCAATTCCCATTCCAAGTTTTACACCAAAGCTTGAAGCCGCATACAAAAGCCCCTGTGCTCGAATGCCCGATTTCCACTCTCCATAATCTACTGTATCTGCCATAACAGCAAATAATACACCTGCTGTAAAACCTACACCAAAAGAACCTATCACATTACCGGCGATTAATAGCCCGATATTATTTGTGCCTGCTGCAAACATAATAAGTGTACCTATAATAGCGATAATGTTTCCGACTATCATTGTATTACGCTTACCTTTGACTAATTTTGAAAGTGCAGGTGATAGAGCGATTGCCGGAAGCATTCCCGCTGTTATTGACAGCATAACTAACGGAATCATATCTTCTCTACCGATATTATAGATCATATAATAGACAATCGTACCTGTTTTCATGGTCATTCCAACCCAGAACACAAAGTTAATCAAGAGTGATATCAACCAAGGCAGATTCCCTTTTATCGCCTTAAATCCATCGCGTACCGTTTGTTTTTTATCTTGCTTAAAGTTAACTCTCTCCTTCGTGCTGGCAAAGGTAATCAAAAACAAGACAACGGCAACGGATGCAAAAATAATCATAGTCATCTGAAACCCTTTTTCATTATTACCATTACCTAGTGCATTAACCATGGGCATGGTCAACATATTGACAATTAGTCCACCAATCATTGCCATGATCATTCTCACTGCATTGACTTCTGTTCTTTCTTGGACATTACTTGTTAAACTGGGTAAAATAGCAGAGTATGGAATGTTGATTCCTGTATAAATCATGCCCAATCCAATATAAGTAACATAAGCATATATGATTTTTCCATTCATAGACAAATCGGGTACTGTAAAGGTTAAGATAGCTATAATGCCATAAGGAATCGCCAACCACAGAAACCACGGACGGCATTTTCCCCATTTTGTATCCGTTTTATCCACTACAATTCCCATAATCGGGTCATTAATCGCATCCCATATTCGAGCGACTAAAAAAAGTGTTGCAACTACAGCCGGTGCTAGACCAACGACATCTGTATAAAAAAACATTAAATAAGTTGTTACCAGTGTAAATGTCAGATTTGATGCTACATCCCCAAGCGAATATCCAAAACGTTCTTTGTTGCTAACCATGTTTTTTGTATCCGTATTTATAACATAATCCATATTCTTCTCCTTTAACCGGGTAAATTAATCCAACCATATTTTTGTTGGATTTGCTCAACTTTCTTCATAATCAGTTCTCTGTTTTTCTCAGAGACTTCCCCCATAAGCGCTCTACGCGAATCGATCTCGATTGCATGTGACGTCGCCGAAAATTTTTTCCTGTAATTTAACGGCGTGGTCCCATAACGCTTTTTAAAAAGTTTATAAAAATTATTCACATCTGAAAATCCGCACTCATAGACGATATCTATGATTTTCATATCTGTGTTGATTAGCTTTTCCAACACAGCTTCAAATCGAACATCGGTCAGGTACTGCTGAAATGAAATTCCCAGATTGTCATTGATAAAATGCGATAGATAATGCAGGTTCAAATGTTCTGAATCCGCAATCTCATGAAGTGTCAGTGTATTTTGATAATTATTATTGATATGACTAATGATCCGCTTTAAGCGTTCCATGTTTTTATAAGCAATCTTTCGATGCACCTGCTGAGCACTATCTTCAACAAAATTACGCAGTAATTGATAAATTAAAATACTTAGCCAGCTTTCAACCAAAAGCTCCTTATATGCTTTACCATTATTTATCGCCAGCATCATCCGGGATATAATCATTCGGATAAGATCATAGTCTTGTTCTGAATGCTTTGATTCAATCTTGGTGTTGCACTTTAAGGTTACATCATCAAAATCTTTACAATGGTCTTCAAAAAGCTTTTTATTCATCTGAATACAGATAAACACCGCGCTCTCATTCCCCGTCGCACTTGTGGTATGCAGTGCATTACTATTAAATAAAATGAGATCGTTTTTTTGCATCAAATAGTCCTGATGTTCACAGACCACTTTAATCTCACCTTTAATCACATAGATAATCTCCACTTCAGTATGCCAGTGCAATTGGGTTTTTGGCATATAGACATAATCCTTATCTTCTTTTATCGGTTGTAGCGAAAGGCTCATTGGATATTGAAGACAAAAGAGTTTTATGGGAATGGATGCATTGTATCTTATAAATTCATAGGGATAATTCATCTGATCTTCACCTCTTAGCTAATGATAGTCTACTCTAAGTGTATCACAGTTTTACCTGTCTCCCTATAGTAGATGACGTATATGCACCATCAATTATTTTGCTAAGCTCATATGCCTGTTCAGCTGTAGCTCTTGGCTCCAAATCATGAACGATGCATTCAACAAAATGTTCGCATTCTCCTATGCTAGCAACACGTTCATTCAATCTAGGTATGACATCCACACAAACGCCATTTAACTCTGTGTATATCTCAAGTTGGTTATCAATGAACGTCACGCCTCCTTTGGTTCCTTTTAATTCATAGTAGAAGGATTCTTTTTTGATGTTCGACGCCCAACTAAATTCATAGCTTAAGGTACAGCCATTGTCTAGACGAACATGCCCTACGGCCATGTCCTCTACATCAAACACGCCTTCTTTGGAACCATTATATCCATTCCTATCGCGTGTATGGCTTTCATTAAATTTTTGATACGCTGATCCATCAACGGCTATAGGTATCGGATAATCCATCAAATACATGGTCAAATCCATCATATGCACGCCTAGGTCGATTAGAGCTCCACCACCAGATTTTTGCTTGTCTGTAAACCAACTGCCTCGCCCAGGAATACCTGCTCTTCTACGCCATCCACACTGGCTGTGATATATCTCGCCAAGAAAATCAGCGTCAATACATCGCTTGATGTACTCAGTCTCTGGCGTAAAACGCTTGTTTAACCCAACGAGAACTTTTTTTCCTGTGCGATTTTTCGCCTCAATAATCGCCTCAATCTCCTTTGGATTTAAGGCCAAGGGCTTCTCACAGTGTACATGTATTCCCGCTTCTAATGCAGCTTTTACCATTGTTGCATGAAGATTATTGGGTGTACAGATGCTGACAAGGTCCAGCCTCTCCTGTCGAAACAGTTCTTGATAATCCGAGTAAACCTTAGCAATTCCAAACTTACTTGCCGCCTGCTTCGCTTTCTCACTATCAACATCGCACACAGCTACCATCTCAATGGATTCCACCATTGCGTACTGCTTTAAGTGTTTTTTGCCTGCGATTCCACCAATCCCAATGCACGCATATCTTAACTTCATTATTTTTGGCACCTCCAACATCTATAATCATCCAATTAAAAAAGCATTTTTTTAAAGTAATTGACTGTAAATTCGATGCTTTTAACCTCGCGTTTACCTGTAATATATGATGAGTGTGGCTCTATGCTTAAACCCGCATCGTATCCCTTGGCATATAACAGCGACATAAAAAGCTGCCAATTGGTCTGATCCATACCTGGAATTGGTTCGTCAATTCGCTCTCTGCCCATGGCAAATGAACCTTTTAGATGCACATGATAAAACCGATGCCCCCAATCCTTCACTTCTTGTAGATAATCTTCTCCTGCATAGATTCTATGTGATGGGTCATACTTAATCCCAAGCTCCGGCAAATGCCCGTGAATCACTTGCCAAGCTGTAGGATTGTTCACAAAGTTATTTTTGTAGCAGGTTGCTGATGATATTCGTACATTCTTTTTAGCACCATAAGCAATTAATCTTGAGTAGAAATCAATGGCTGACAGACAGTTATCTAGATAGCTTCGAGATTGGATATAATTACACCCACTGACAAAATTACTACATCCTAGGGCAGCAGCCGCGTCAATTAAATTAAAGCAAATCTGAAGTTCCTCTTCAATAACGTCACCAGCTTCATCAATTCTATCGGTTTTCCATCGTCCCACAGAACCAATACCAACGCCGGTCTCTTCAGACCATTGCTTCAATTGGTCAACCTTAGCAACAAATTCCTCGCCATCATCCCCGATATCTACTGTGAATTCGAGAAAATCCAGCCCTATTCTCTTGGCTTCAATAAATGCCTGTTCCTGTGCCCCTGCAATCCTACCCAATGTCATCATCTTAGAAGTACACCGCCTTTCCTGTTTTCTCTGATTCATAAATGGCCTCAAGAATCTGTGTAACGACATAGGCTTGTGTCGGTTTTACACATGGCTCTGTATCATTATGAATCGCATCAAGCCATTGTCTAACTTCTCTTGTCGATTCTGAATCGCTTTGATCTTCACTAAAGTATGCGATTTGAGCTGCTTTTGCTGGTTTTGTCTCAATAAGTTGTCCGTTCTTTTCACTGTTAATGTTGTATGTCATCGTTCCGTCAAATGCTGAACCTGTCATCTCAAATCCGGCTTCGGTTCCAGATAAGCTAAACATCGCTTCTCTCGTGTCCGTTGTATTAAGTGCCCAGGACGCCTTTAGGAAAATAGTTGCTCCGTTCTTCATCTTGATAAAGCCAAAAGCTGAATCTTCTACGTCAAATGTCTTAGGATCCCATGGTCCAAACATATTCGCCTCTGGTTTATCTGTTAACTTACTAAATGTTGATCCCACAACAATTGCAGGTTCATAGTTATCCATCATCCAAAGCGTTAAATCAAGGGCATGCGTTCCTATATCAATAAGTGGTCCTCCACCTTGCTTTTCTTTGTCCATAAATACGCCCCAGGTAGGAACTGCTCTACGTCGAATAGCATAGGCTTCCCCATAGTAGATATCCCCAAGTTCCCCAGCACTACATACTTTATGTGCAAACTGTGCATCATCTCTATATCGGTTTTGATACCCGATGGTTAACTTTTTACCTGTTCTTTCTGCAGCCTCAATCATCTTCTTAGCTTCTTGAGAATTAATCGCCATCGGTTTTTCACATAAGACATGCTTGCCTGCCTCTAAGGCTTCGACTGTAATGAATGAATGCGACACATTTGGTGTACAGACATGTATAACATCAATTGTCTCATCCTTGAGCAGTTCTTGATAGTCTTCATAAACGGTTGCATTATCTAGTCCATATTCTTTTTTTGCTTTTTGAGCACGTTCAACGATGATGTCACACAGTCCAACAATCTCTACTTCTTCGTTTAAGTATGTTAGCGCAGGTAAGTGTTTTTGGTTGGCAATGCCTCCACAGCCGATAATTCCAAACTTTAATCGTTTCATCTTTCTTCTCCTTACTTATCCACCGTTAATTGTCTATGCCATTATTTTCTTAAGATTCTTAAGACTAATCTCTACGCTTTCAAGAGATGGAAGTGTCGACATATCTACTTCAACAATAATGTATTCAACGCTGTCCATTTGATTAACTTGATTCACAATTGCCTTAATATCCATAGTTCCTGTTCCGATCTCCGTAAAGTTCTCAGGCTTCATAACCGGTAAAACGGTATCCATTGTTATCTCACCTTCAACGTGATCGAGAATATTCACATCTTCTGGTGCTAAGGATTTATTGATATCTTTTTGGTGTACTATCTTACAACGATCACCAATCTCTTGAAGATACTCCACCGGATTCACCCCACCCCGTTGTGTCCAATAAGTATCCAACTCAAAATTAACGTATGCTGGTGATGTATTGTTAATCAATATCTCCATAACCGTCTCACCTTCAAACTTTTCAAACTCTTGGAAGTGATTATGATAGTAGAAGTTCAAGCCTGCATCGGCACATTTTTTTCCAATTGCATTCAGCTCTTTGGCATAAGCTACTGTTTGTTCCTTGCTGTTAAAAAACGCCATCGGCATAACGATTCCGCTGCTACCTATCTTTAAGTTGTAATCAATAAACCCATCAATATCCGAATCACACAAATGACTGCAAATAACTTTTAGCCCTAAACGGTCAAGGTGTTTTTTTAGTTCTACAGGATCTGGCAATTCTGCCTCAAATTCCTTACCTGCATTATGATTTGCAAACTCAACGTACTCAAACCCCATCGCTGCAACTTTTTCAAGTGTCCCCATGTAATCCTTTACCAATTCATCTCTTACTGAAAATAACTGCAATCCAATCTTCATCTTCTTCCATCTCCTTTTTGAAATAAGTGTTTGTTCTGATGGTCTTAGTTTAGCACCTCCCCCTTAACTTCTTCTATGCAGTACTTGGTCAACTTATTGGTATTTTTTGCTGTTTTAAAAAAAAGCACAAAAAAAGAGCGGTTTTTCCGCTCTTTTATAGTTCTATATTACCACAAAATCGGCTTTTTTTCAAGTCTTGTACTGAATCGCCAACGGTTATATAATAACTTATCACTAGGATGGGAGGTTAATTATGGATAATGATTTATTAGTCATACTATCATCAACTCTTTCTAAAAACGAACGCAATAAGATTGAAATAGTCAATCAAAAAACCCTTGCCTTTGGGCTCCAATTATCTCAGAATGAGATATCAGAACTTATCTTGGCACGAAATGCAAGTCTAAAAAAATATCAAAGGATTGAATTAAATGACGGTATATTAGACAAACTTATTTACACCTTTTGTGACTCTCCTTATATTGACTCAACTAATTATGCTATGACTTTATATGAACTTGAAGATCTTTTTTACGCCTTCAAAAATGAGTGCAATGACCAGATATCTGACGATGAATTATTCACTTTTATGCGGGAACAGTTTGATGAGATTTGCTATGGCGATATAAACTATCTTCGTGACACCTGCCTTACTCGCTTTTCAGAAGCAATACGTAAGGGGTACAAAGACTTTATCAAAAATCAAGGTGAAAATGAAGATGCTAACTTATCACAGGAAACTCGCTGGGATCCAGACCTTTATCAATCGATTTTAAAAGATTTATTTTGGTAGACATTTCTTTGCATATTAGGATTATAAGGGAGAAGAAAAATTAATGAACTATACTCAAGAAGACCTTCTACATTTAATGGGCATCGTAAAAAAACTTGCAAAAAAATATACATCTAATGATAGTAGCTCCATCACTTATACTACCACCAAAATGTTAATGGAAGCGGTTCAATATACCATATCTTTGAGTTTAATGAATGATGATATGAATGTACGTGTTTACAACGAAGCTTTTGATTATGAAAAACTTTACACTATCGGCCAATCAAAATTACAAAAGCTACTGGCAGATACTCTTGAACAATATCAGCAATTCCTAGAAAGCTTTGACGACTTTGGCATTTGCAATTACCGACAAACTGTTGTTGATGGACTTAGCGCCTTTTTTTTGCACTATAACTTTCAATATCGTCCCCACGATCACCTTTTAACATTGGATTATCCTATACTTCATGATGACATTGACCTTAACGGTATTCTCCGAATCAAGCACTATTTACACGGAATCCTTCTTGAAAATAAAGTATTGACACTTTACCCTCGGGAAGATATTATTCAACGAATCGCCCGTTCGACGCCAACAAGCTATACATATTTTATGGATAATATCTGTTATCCAGTTCTTCTGAATATATTAAGTTCCCTTCTTATTCAGAAACCTATCGACACTCTACAAATGACATCAAAAGATATTGACCAGTTAGATCTATATCTCGCCACCTGCACTTATGATCAACTTATAGACCAGTTGACCCTTCATTTAAGCGAAGTATTAAACGCTTTAGACATTACCAAAAGCTTTAATTATTTTAAACCAGTGATTGGGGACTTTGCTATTCGATTGATGCATAGCTATAATCATTCGAATTCATCTGTCGACATCTTTTTCCCCACTCATTTTTCATGATCGTTTTTTTACAATTATTTTCTTTGGCGCTCTTTTTATATGCATAACCCTCGATTTTATACGTAAAAAGCTCCAAAATCCTCGTTCTCTGAAATCTTGGAGCTTTAGAAAGTGCGAAACGGAATTCCAAGGACTCAAGTATTTAATTTGATAAAATAACACTCAATGCCAATCATCCTGCCATATATTCAATTGCTGCATTTTTTACTTGAACTATTCTTACATCTTGTACATATCGCATACGTAAATCATCTAATTCAGCATCATATATATCTCCGATATTATCAAATTTTTCTTTTATTCTTTTTTTCAAAGCTACTCCTAATCTCAAATTATCAATACTGTGCGATCGCAAAACATTATATAATGATTCAACTTGTTCTTTAATTACTTTACTCCCGCACTTAGGGCAAAAATTGAATTCCTCACTAATTGTAAAATCGCACTTTTTATTTGAACATTTATATTCATTCTCTATTGATACCAATTTTTCCAAATCAATAATCTCTTTAGTGGTTACATAGTATGCTTGATTATTTTCAATTGCAACTGAAACTTGATCTATTTCATTAACATTTTGTATAATTCTATTAGCAAATAAGATACTCGGATTCAGGCTTACTAAAAAGCCATATTTATATTGCTTAATACTTTTTTTACTATAATCAATCATAACAATATTATGATATGCTAATATGTCAAATATTTGAGGTATTTTGTCATATGCATCTACTTCTATATAAAATCCTACCGATAACTTTCGGCTATCTTTTCTTCTTTTTTCATTCCATATCCTTAAGTTTGGAATAACAGATAGTTTTACAAAAGACTCCGACTCTCTTATAAAAGATTTGTATTTTACTAATCTGTTCTGCAGAGAAGAAAAATCTCTCCATTTATTATCAAATACTTGTCGAATTGCATTAATCAATGTTTGATGAGTTATACTTGTCTTTTTAAATACTTTCATATTTTCAAGTTCATCAATAATATGAAAGGCAAAACGAGGATTACCATTGCTACAAATACAAATCGTTTTGATAATTTCTTCATTTCTACAAAGCATCTCCCAATAAGTATTGTCATAAGCAAGGATTCTCTTTTTGAGAATATTCTTAATATAATTTACATCATCATTATTTTTAGAACTCCAATCAATTCTAAGCTCTTTTGCATCCTGTCCTTTTTCAAAATATTTTCCATAATTTGTAATTCCCGGATATACCGTAGCTTTACATGCTATCCGAGGATTTCTTAAAGACTTAAACAAAGTAAAAAATTTTTCTTGTTGTTCATGTGAAAAAACATGAGCTGCTTCATCAAATAATAGCACAATCCTTTTTAGCTTAAAATCTTCAGTTAACTGTAACATAAATTCTTTAAAACTAACCGGATTATCTAATATCGATGCTAATTTTGAAGATGGTGAGTAATTCGATAATTCTGAGTTATCTTCAATATCACCTTTCTCAAGCAATTTAATATATTCATCAAGTAGAACGACATAACTCTTAAACGATTCAGAATAATTATCATCTTCTGAACCTCCGAAAATATTTGACAGGCGACTCCTTAATTGATCTTCACAACTTGGTTTCAAACTAATTATTTTTTTTAATACTTCTTGTAATATTTTTCCCATAGTCCATTGTAAAAAAGGATCTATCGAATCATTAATAATTCTAATTCTAGCTATTCTCAACGACTCTTCAAAATTAATCCATACTGCTAATATGCTGTCTCTACCAAATTCATCAGTCGCTTTAATCTCCGCACTTCTGAGGAGCATAGTCTTTCCAATACCCCTTGATCCTTCTAATATATATTGCTCAGAATCTAATAATCGCTCAATATGTGAATGCTGGGTATCAATAAAATAGTTTTGTATTAATTCATCATTCAAACTTTCAGTTCTATCAACAATATAATCTCCCAATGACTTATTTATCATTAAATTTCACCACCTTAGTATATTCAGCTAATTCCAATAATGATGCATTATCTCTTTTATTAAACCTTAGAACATACATGACCGAAATAATACTCATTGTTTCAATTAACATTCTTTCAAATTTCTTAAACAGAATCATATCATATTCAATGCTTAAGCCTTCTGATTTCAATAATTTCTTATATCTTCCATGCACTACATCACATTGATTTTTATATATTTGCTTTAGCTTATTGGCAATAGCATCCTTAGCTGATTCTATCTGTTTTATATCATTTGCAAAATATTCAATATAATTTGTAGTGAAATATTGATATTCATTAACTAATGTTGATACGTACTTATCTGCTGCAAGATCATGTTCAATAAACATATGATATTCTACTTTATGATCATAATAATAAAAAGAACTACATGCCATCTCTAATATACTTCTCAACGATATCATAGATAATCTATAAAAACCTGAAATACCTGAATGAATAACTCCTAAAATATCAGCTATTATATCATTCCAGAGTTTGATAAGCTCATTTTCGTCAACATCCATTGACTGATGTATATCAAGAAAAACATTTAAATATTCAAGAATCTTTGTAAAATCACTTTCATCTAAAGTTTTATTTTGAATTCGACTTACTTTAGCGATTAAATCTGTTTCAATCTGTTTTTTTTGAAATGACATTTTTCACCTCCTATAAACTGTTATACTCATCATTTTTTATCGCATTATTTTTTCTTTGTTCTCATTTCAAGTATTTTCATCGTTTTGATAGTTTTCATTTGAAAATCTACTGATTTATGTAAATTTCTATCTATAGTATATATTATATCTATCATTTTTCCTAGCCCTATGTGGTAGCATAGTTGTCAGGTGGTCACTTTTGTTCTAGTCAAGCAAAATTGTCATACCAGTGGCTAGTTTGAATGTCTCGTTTCAGATGGTGTTTTACCACCGTTATATGAGTGTGGTCTACGATGGTTATACCAATCGAAGATGTATTCATAGATGCCTTGGTTAAGATCTTCATCGGTCTCAAAAGAGTACTGATATACGAACTCTGTTTTCAATGTATTATAGAAACGTTCCATCGGAGCGTTGTCATACGGATTGCCGGCTCTGCTCATACTTTGAGTAATCTCATTATTAGCACAGTAGGCAATGAAATCCCTTGAGGCGTATTGCGACCCCTGGTCTGTATTATCCTGAATTCGGCATAATAGTGACTATGCCGAAGAAAATACTATGCCGAAGTTTTTTTCTTATCGGATTAAACTCATCGATTGTTTATAATTCTTCGGCATAGTGTTTTGATTAATCAAGCGAGTAAAGAATCTTCTTGATTTCTTCTTTTCTCCAAATTTTATCATCTGAAACAGTTGTAGTTGGGCCTGCTTTATTCATGGCTTCGCTCATCATTTCGAGTGTTGCAAATGCATAGAATCCTGATGTCGTTGACATGCTTTCGTGACCAAGTAACTGCATAATAAAGGGCAATGGCACACCGTTCTTGTATAGATCCATGGCTTTGGTCTTTCTTATCATATGACAGTGAACACCACTTGGAACGTCATTGCATGATTTGCGTGCTTTATCAGATGCAGTTTTAAGTACCAAGCTAATACTATCCGTCGATAAACTGTGTGGCTTTCCATCAAGCATACTATAGAACAAGGGCCTTTCTTTTTTATCAGGATGAAATTCTCTAAGATATAGTTCTAAATGTTGGACTGTCTTTTTTAACAGAGGAACGTTTCTGCTTTTCCTGCCTTTACCAATCAGCGTTACAAAAGAATTTGGCACATCTAGATGCAACGAGCTAAAGGTTAAATCAGCAAGTTCCTGCACTCTGGCACCAGTATCATAAAGCATAATCAGAATCATCCGATTTCGTCTGTGTTTTGAAGTATCAACACCATAGGCGGACAGAATAGCTGCTGTTGCTTTTGGTTGAAGATATTTAATAGGTCGTTTTTCTTCTTTCATCTTTTTAACAGTACATACTTCCGAATAAATACCTCTCAACTCAAAGTCTTCTTCACTACAGTATTTTAAGAAAGACCGTATTGCTGTAAGCTTTAAGTTTATTGTCTTTGGGGCATACTTTTTATCTTTTAGCCAACTTACGAAGTCTTTGACATTTTCTCTTGTAAAGGCATCAAAAGATACTTGTTCTTCAACTAATGACCTAGTAATCTCCAAAAACTCTAAATAAGTTTTTAATGATTGCTTATACGCTTCAACAGATTTATCCGAAAGATTTCTTGTTATAGGCATATAATTATGCAGATAGTTTCTGGCCAGTTGCCAAAAATCTTCCCCATTTTTTCTCTTATATTTCATAACTTTCCACCTCCGGAATAAGATCTTCTGTAGAGGAGGCAAGTTCATTATATATGGGAAAGAAATCAGGTATTAAATGTATATAATAATAGGTACTTTCGATACCGGCATGCCCCATATATCTCATTAAGTATGGGAGCATTGCATGTATATCTTTGCCTTCTGCCGACCATCTCATTATATTAGAACATGCAAAGTGGTGTCTGAAATCATAGGCACGTGGTTTTACTTTTCTATCCCTTTTGAGTCCTGCCGCAACCCATATATTTCTAAAATTAGCGGACACTGCGGTTGGAGAGCATATACCACCATGACCTCCGGGAAAGAAATACTCTCTTTCAGGAAAACACTTGTTTATAGCGATATCATAATTGACCAGATATTTTTTCAACTCATCAGACAAGTATAATCTGCGGTCTCTATGAGCTTTTGATTGAATGATATCTACGTACCCTTCCTTTAAGTTTACGTCTTCACATTTCAGTTTACGTGCTTCTCCGCATCTTGCACCACAACAGTATAGAAATCTATATAATGCAGGAAGGACATATGGACGTCCCAAGGCTTTGTGTCTTAATACAAAGCGATCACACTCCTTAAAGAAACTTTGTATTTCTGATTCTGTCATTAAATATACTTCTGGCCGGTAATGCTGAATAGTAAATCTGTTATCAAGTACATAAGCATCATGCCCAACACTCTGAAGGTATCTTCCGAATTCTCTTATTGGTGATATCCAGCTCCGGTCTCCAGAGATTGACTTTTCAGCATGTAACACTGCCCATCCTTCAACAGTTTCACGGTCAAGATTACTGAAATTTTTATGATTGTAGTTATATATGTCAAGCTGTTTCAGGTAATATCTACTTGTTTTATATTCGATGCCTAATGCATTTTTGAATTCAATAAATTCTATTATAAGTGGTGCCAGTTTGCTGATGTACTCGTTCATGGATTCACCTCCTTAGAGATGTTAGCCATTGGAAGTACACATTCTTTGAGTTTTTCCACGTCGGTTGTTATGTATATATCCGTTGTGTCAGGAGTTGAATGTCCTAATATAGCAGCAATAGTTTCTATCGGAACTTCATTTTTCACCATAGTTGATGCGGCGTTATGTCGGAGCATATGCATGCCCCAAATGCGTGAACCTTTATTGATACCTGCTTTCATAAACACTCTGCTTACAATGGCATGACATGCAGCGTGATCAGAAAGTGGGGTAAATGGTGCAAGTGTTCTTAGAAAGAGAAACTCACTTTCTACATCAGGTCGTTCGCTCACGATATATTTAGCTATTGCGTTCCCAACTGTCGAAGTAAGTGGTAAACAGACCAGATTTCCGGTTTTACTTTGTTTAAATGTAATTGTTTCATTCTTCCAATCTATATCTGAGAGGTGAAGTTTTATCAAGTCACAAGCTCTAATACCACAAGATAAGCCTATGATTACAATAGCAGCATCCCTTAATGTTACCCTACCATCAGCAATAACTGATTCCAGTTTTTTGCATTCATCATCAGTAAGAACTGGGATGATTTTATGAATTCTTGGTGCATGTATTCCTGCGATAGCAGATATTAAATCGGTTCTTTCAAGATATCTAAAGATACCTCTAAGCTCACATAATACTTCACGTTGTCTGGTTTGCTTAGTTTCTTTTATGTACCTGATGACCATATATGGCTGAATATCGCATAAGTCATAAACACAAATGGTGGCCAAAAACTTTAAAAGGCAATACATTCCATACTCATAGAAATGAATGGTGTTTTCGTTGCCGTAAATGGAACAAAGATATTTTTGATAGTCTTCATAGATAATCTTATGCTGTTGGTTTTCCGGCGAAATCTTTCCGCGTTTAACGACTGAAAAATCAAAGGTTCCTGTATCAAAGTAAGAATCTATCAGCCTAATAAACCTTC
Source organism: Clostridiales bacterium UBA4039 (assembly GCA_002382805.1). Classification (GTDB taxonomy): domain Bacteria; phylum Bacillota; class Clostridia; order Lachnospirales; family Vallitaleaceae; genus UBA1351. Next base: position 343 of record DGAD01000035.1, on the reverse strand, counting down.
CTTGAGTATGATACCGATTTATGCTGAATTTTCCTGTTTTCTCGCTGATGACATCATTGGCATATTGTTTACCGATATCGTACGAGTATTCCGTCACATTCTTTTCCATACAGAACTTTTTGAATCGCCTTATAACACCTTGATAGTTAAAAATAGTTGACTCATTATAGCCTGCATCAGTTACTGCTTGAAGACAAAGTTCGCAAATGGTCATAATTGTCACATGAAGCACCTCCTTTTCTTGGTACTTCAAGTATAAATACTATGCCGAAGATTTTGCAAAAAACACTTTAAAATTTAGCTTTTGCCCAATCTTCGGCATAGTATTTTTTTCGGCATAGTC
>DGAD01000047.1 GCA_002382805.1 Clostridiales bacterium UBA4039 | reverse complement strand
GAGCTTAAGAGTTTTAATAGAATTGTGTATACGGTGGTGTTTGACTTTAGAATGTAGAATGAAGGGGTATAGTTCAGTTGGTAGAACGTCGGTCTCCAAAACCGGATGTCGTGGGTTCAAGTCCTACTGCCCCTGTTAGTGGCCCAGTGGCTCAGTTGGTTAGAGCGCCGGCCTGTCACGCCGGAGGTCGAGGGTTCGAGTCCCTTCTGGGTCGTCATTACGTAATTATTAGCTGGGTGTGGCTCAGTTTGGTAGAGCGCTAGACTGGGGGTCTAGAGGTCGCAGGTTCAAGTCCTGTCATCCAGATGATCATACTCAAAAGTTTGTAAAAAACTATTGACAAATGTAGAAAAATGTAATAAAATAGTCAAGTCCCAGGGCGCATAGCTCAGCTGGGAGAGCACCTGCCTTACAAGCAGGGGGTCACAGGTTCGAGCCCTGTTGCGCCCACTCGAGAGAATATCTCGAAAAAATTTAATATGGCGAAGTAGCTCAGATGGCTAGAGCATACGGTTCATACCCGTAGTGTCGGCGGTTCGATTCCGTCCTTCGCTATTAAAACACCAAAAACACCAAATAAGGTGTTTTTTTTATTATACATTTATATGAGGACAGTTTGCAGTCTCAGTTGCAATAATTAAAAACTTTGATATAATAGTATAGTAGATTAATAAAATAGAGAAAGAGGTTTATATGCAAACAGATAGTGCACTTGATATAGATACATGTAGAGATCTTGAAGAATTATCATTGGAGAATACAGAAAAATATAATCAGTATTTAACGATACGAAGGATTGAAAGTTGTGAATTTGGACTTACAACCTTATTTTTATGGAAAAATCGCAATCATCAACATGTCTATATTGATACAAACTTCATGTTGATTTTCGGACATTTTAATGAACACTGTTTTTCACAGATGCCATTATGTAAAGAAGCGTTTTTCAAAGAAGCCTTTGAAAAAACAATCGCGTATTTTAAGCAATTTGATGAAAGCCTTGTTATGTACTCTGTAGATAAAAAATTTGCAGACTTTGTAAACGAAGAGTATGCAGATACATATGAAGTTGTCTATGACCGAAATTATTCGGATTATATATATGATGCCAAAAGGATGCGAGAGCTTCCAGGGAAAAAGTTAAGAAAAAAACGTAATCACATCAATGCATTTTTAAGAGATTATGAAAACAGATATTCATATCGTTTATTATCCAATGAGGATCGAGATGAAATTAATGAATTTTTAGAAAAGTGGACAGACAATCATGATCATATGACAAAACAAGTTGATCATGAGATTGAAGGTATTGATTACATTATTGACCATTTGGATATACTAGGAGCAAAGGCACTAGGTATATATATTGAAGAGCGATTAGAAGCGATGTCAATTGCTTCGACCATTAATGATGGAGAAGAAGTTATTGTTCATGTCGAAAAGGCAAATACAGAGATTCGAGGTTTGTACCCATTTTTATCTCAAGTATTTCTTCAGGAATTTTATCCTGAGGCAAAGCTTGTCAATCGTGAAGAAGATTTAGGGATTGAAGGATTGAGAAAGTCAAAATTATCGTATGAACCTATTCGATTGGAAGATAAATATACAATACGTCAAAAAAAGTGAGAGATAGCAGATGAACGTTCGAATGAGTCAAAACAATGATCAATTAAAAATCCGTAAATTGTGGGAAGAAGTGTTTCCAGAAGATTCAAAAGAATATTTAGATTTTTATTTTGATATTGTGATGCAAGAAAATAGTGTCATTGTTGTAGAATCAGAATTAACAGACGATACGGAAGTTGTAGCTATGCTTCATCTAAATCCGTATACAGTTTTACATGGAACTCAACAGGTTAAGATATATTATGTTGTGGCGGTTGCGACAAAAAAAGCATATCGTAGACAGGGGCTCATGCGAAAAATGCTTGAATATGCCCAAGAGCTATCCAAAAAGGACAATATTGACTTTCTTATTTTGCTGCCGGAAGATGAACGTTATTATCGACCATTTGAGTATGAATTTGTCTCCAAGCAGTATAATACAACGATTCAATCGAGTAAGTATGCTTATGCGCAGATAGAGACGTTAGAAAGCAAAAAAAACCTTAGCCCTTTAACATTTCATGAATTCAGGGAAAAGTTTACTACCCGGTCATATGAAAATGAAAATAATTTTGTACCTTTACGAACATCGAAAACAGCGTATCGCATATATCAGGAGATATCTTCTGAAAATGGACAAATATTTTCTGTGGATGGTAATTTGATATTTGTTTACCAATATGAAGAGGGTGGCATAGCAAAAATTGAAGTACGTAAAGTATATTACAAAAAGGTGGAAACCCAAAAAGAGGCATTTGATAATTATGATGTGGTCAAGAATTTTTTAGTCATGCTTGCAAAGGGACGTTTACTGATTGTTCATGAAGTTCAGGAAAGAAAAGTATCCAAATGCTTTTCGTATAATCGACAAAATATCTATGATTGCAGACCATACATGATGATAAAAAAAATATCACAAACTAAAGTGGTATTAGAAAATATATATTTTGATGAAACCGTATAGGAGGAGAGCACATGAAAATAAGAAAAGCAATAATACCTGCGGCTGGGTTAGGGACACGATTTTTACCTGCAACTAAAGCGCAGCCTAAGGAGATGCTACCCATTGTGGATAAGCCCACGATACAGTACATTGTAGAAGAAGCTGTAAATTCAGGGATTGAAGACATTATTATTGTTACCGGACGTTCAAAAAGATCCATTGAAGATCATTTTGATAAATCCTATGAATTAGAAAAGACATTGGAAGAAAAAGAAAACTATGATTTGCTTAAAATTGCTCAAGATGTATCGGATATAGCTAATATTCATTATATTCGTCAAAAGGAACCAAAAGGATTGGGACATGCGGTATTAGTTGCTAAAAGCTTTATTGGTAATGAACCTTTTGCAGTAATGTTGGGAGATGATGTAGTCGCATCCCAGACACCTTGCTTAAAGCAATTGATGGACTGTTATGAAGAATATCATGCATCTGTGTTGGGCGTTCAAAAAGTTGATTGGAATGATGTAAGTAAATATGGTATTGTCGATGGACAAAAAGTTGGTGAGCGTATATATCAAGTTAAAGATATGGTGGAAAAGCCAAAGCAAGATGTTGCCCCGTCAAACATTGCTATACTAGGTCGATATATTATTACGCCACGTATTTTCCATTACCTTGAGAATCAAACACCCGGTGCAGGCGGAGAGATTCAATTGACAGATGCTTTGGAAAGATTAGCTAAAGAAGAAGCAATGTATGCTTATGATTTTAAAGGGAAACGCTATGATGTTGGAAATAAAATGGGATTCTTATCTGCAACGGTTGAATTTGCACTGCGCAGAGATGACTTAAAAGATGATATGAATGCATATTTAGAGCATTTAATGCAAAATATGAAAGATGTTCTTCACTATGACTAGTGAAGAGCATCTTTTTATTTTAACATCTTATAGATGTATATTATATACGTGCTAATTGAACACCAGAAGACTTCATATGGTATAATGCCAGCAAATGCTCAGTTTGACGATCGTGGACATTTTCTATATCAAAGGTATCGACGAGGTTTTCAATGACTGTGACGTTGGCACAATGATTAATTTCTTGAAGGTATTTTGCCATAGTTGTGGAAAAATCGCGGATACAAATATCTGTTACACAGCCCATAACAAGAATGTGCTTTAATTGTTTGGCATTAATTAAGGAAAGATTAAGTGGGTTTTGTGCCAAAAACCCATTAGTAGAATTTTTGGTAATATCAATTAATTCTGGACGTTGCAATTCGTCTACAAGGCTCGATTCTTCAGAGTTTTCAACACAGTGTATTGGAAAATAGTCAAATTCACCAGCATCATCTGGATGTGAATCTCGATAAGAAACTACCGGAATATTTTTTTTGATTACAGTGTCAAGAAATTGGCTCATCTTTGGAATCATTTGATTGACATAATCGCTATGCAACGGACCTAGCTTACAAAAACCATTTATCATATCTATCATTACAACCATAGTGTTTTCGGAAGTATATTGGTTCATATCCAGTTTGTTTAGACCATTAACGGTGTCAATAAATTCGGAAAAGGTGGATTGTAGTGTGTTAAGAACATGTTCTTTATTATAATTCATAGGTTCCTCCTATCTAGATTGTAAAGTTATCTTGTTCATATTTTAGCATAGAAGTGCAGGGATTTAAATGCCAATTTTATTGACAGTCCAATTATTGAATGCTACTATTTATTTAACAATCAATATAAATAGGTATGAGGAAAGGTAAAGGAGGAGTATATATGTTATGTGCTCTAATAATGGCGGGCGGAACAGGAAAACGCTTTTGGCCGTTAAGTACAGATGAACACCCAAAACAATTGTTAAAATTATTTTCGGATAAGTCGATGCTTCGAGAAACTGTTGAGCGTGTAATGCCACTTATTCCCATTGAAAATATTTTTATTGCGACAAACATTGTTCAAGCCGATGCGATTGAACAAGAATTACCCATGCTACCCAAAGAAAACCTAATTATTGAGCCTGCATTTAAAGATACAGCTGCAGCAATTGGTTTTGGAAGCTTGTATATTCAAAGACGCCGAAGCGAAGCGACTTTAGTGGTATTGGCAAGTGATCATCTTGTCTTACAGCCGGATGAATTTATTGAAACGTTAAAGATAGGGGCAGCTGAGGCACAATTAAACCAAGATATTATCACACTAGGTATTCAACCGACACGTCCAGAGATTGGATATGGATATATAAAAGTTGCTCAAGCAATTGAACTAAAAAAAATTTTTGCAGTAGAAAAATTTTTGGAAAAACCAAAATTAGAACAAGCCAAAGAATACGTCGAAGCAAAAACATATCTTTGGAACAGTGGGATGTTTATTTTTAGCATTAAAACAATTATGCGTGAAATAGAAAAGCATATGCCAAAACATTTTCGCGTATTAAAAAATATACAGTTTTATATTGATCAAAACTTGTTTGGGGTGGCTTTAGCTGAAAAGACGCGCCCTTTGTTTGATGACTTTGAACGCATATCGATTGACTATGGAGTTATGGAAAAATCACAACATGTTAAAGTTATCCCATCAGAATTTGGATGGAATGATGTAGGGTCTTTTACAGCCTATGAGGATGTTTATGATAAAGACGAAGAAGATAATATTGTGATGCACTCGGATTTTAAAGGAGTGGACTCTCATGGGAATATTATACTGTCAGATAATTTAGAGATAAAAGCTGTCGGATTAAAAGACATGATTGTCGTTCAATCCGCAGACAAGCTTTTAATTTGTAACAAATATGAAATTGATAAGATGAAAAAAATTCTATGAACACGTTTTATTCATGAACAAAACGTATCATATCTGTATAACTTAAGGTTCCATTTAAATCTTTTATAATAAAGGACAAACCATATTCCTTATTAAATTCAAAGGGTTTATTGGTTAAAATCAACTCAGAAGCACGATCATAGGTTATTGAAGTAGCAATTTCTTCAATCCATTGATCTGTGCTTTTGTTATAATAGGAATAAAGAATATCAATTTGATCACCGTCTTTAAATTCAATGGTATTGCGATCGGCTAGCCCATCTGTATCAATAAGCGGACGACCACCAAAGACAACGTAGCGTTCTTCATCATATAGCCATGCGCTAATTAACATAATAGGTTCGTTGTTAAGCAATACCGGAGTCTCATACTCAATATAGTCATTACCGTTATAGACAACAGAAATTGGTAAATACGTATTATTAATTGCTGGCCAATAGCCAAAGGACTCTTCATAAAGTCCAGATTCAAAACCTTCATAAATCCAAGCATCATAACCTAGGTTCAATCGATATTCTTCATTATTGCGTGTCTCAAAGGCTGAGACTCCTAAATATATATCGCTGACTAGATGATCAAATCCTTCTGTGACCTGGAGACGATAAGGACGGCTTTCTTTATAGAGGGTGTATGGAATCATTGTACTTGATACGGAGCTGCTTAATCGATAGGTAACAAATTGGTCAACAAAGGAAAAGTATGATTCAGAAAAAGCAACAGGAGAATACAAATCGGTTAAATCTTGATTTTGTTCTAAATCATAAAAAGGAAGATAAAAGGAAAGTCCGCCTGCATCGGTAGTAAGATATCCATTAGCTTTATAAATAACCGCATCATCAATAGCAGCAAGAAGCCGATTAGATTCGGAGGGTAAAAACTCAAGGCTACGTTTGGCGAAGTTCTCAATATCATAGTGATCCGTATATCCAGTCAATTCTGTGTTTCCTCCAAAAGCTTTAACCTGAGGAATTGTCTTAGATAACAGATTAAACTGATTGGTTTCAACGACGGCCTCAAAAAGCTTATTCATGCGCTGAATAACTGTGGGAATGAATTTTAGATCAATAACAGAAAGCGTTAATAAACCGTCACGATTTTCTTCGACAGAAGCGTCAAAAAATCCGGAAACAACAAGTTCTCCAAATTTTTGACCATTATATGCTTCGCCGTCATCAAGTTGGCTTAAGATACGTTCATAATCCCAGCCAGAATCAGGTTCTGTCTCTTCCGAGGCAATAAGATAGTTAGCATAAGGTTCTAAAATGGCAGCAGTCTCTAAAGTCGCCATTAGACAAGCATCAAACCCGACAACCTCAAAAAGCATATTTTGTTCATGGGTAACCCGCTCAAGGACATTATCAAGTTCATCTAAGGTCAGGCTGTCATCAGGAAAATATTCATCCAAACCAAAACCATAGAGTGAGCCACCACCATGATTCCATAAGATTAGAGCGTAGTTATCGGAAGGGTATGTATCTACAGCCCAACTTGTAAAATCGTATAAAGTTTCTTGATCGGACATATTTTTTCGGCCGAGAGTTTCAATAAGCTCCATTTGTTCATTATTTATATTCCAACGTTGATTAACTCCGGGTTCAATGTCATCTAGTTTCCAACTTTTTGTTCCGCCAGTTTCAACAACAACATGAATATTTTCACTAGTATGACCTTGCATCATTTCTTCAAGGTCAGTACTTGCACTGCCTAATAAACTGTTATTATAAAAATCATAGCTACTTTCTAAGTCAGAGCCGATCATATAGACCATAATCGTCCATGAGGTTTGGTCAAAATACAAATGAACATGCGTAAGGTTTAAAGAACTGCTTACGATGTGATATTGCTTAAGCATTTGTGTATCGTAGGTGTCAATAATGGTTTGAATGGATTCTAGGAACAGTTTGTCCGTAATCAAAACTTTGTTTTCAGAAGCGGTTTTAATATGATCAAGTTTCAATTCAAGCATACCATCGTCCACAACATCTAAAATAAAAACTAAGTTTAAATCAAAAATAATTTGCTTCTCATCCGATTTGATGCGTAAGATAAGGTCTTCACTAGTGTTTGTCAATAATTTGGCTTCTAATCCTTGAGATTTAAGCTGAGATAATAAAGGTGAAGATATTAGATTATCTCTTATAAGCTGAACTTGAGATAATTGAATATATTCTTCGTCACCAATTTGATGAACGGGATACTCGGATGTATAAAGTTCACTTGAGATTGGGTAGAGTTGATAATCATAGATTGGTCTTTCGGGGAAAATGTAGCTAAATCCAGTTTTTGTTTCAGTAAGAGGCAGAGTCTGACCAGATATTAGTGTGTTCAAATAGTCATCTAATATACTCTTTGATGTAGACTGAAATGGAATATGTATGGATGCAAATCCATATTGTGTTCTAAAAACTGCTTCACTAATAAAGTGGGTACCTGTGCCTAATTGAATTTTTCCGATATCAAAAATTAAGCGGCTATTATCTATAGATAGTTGGAATGAAGCCGAAAAATTGACTTTCAGCTTATTTGGATGAGTGATTGTTCCAATAAGTTGCTGTGATTGGGGATCAATATAAAGGTCATTAATGGAAAGGTTTGTATTTGATGTTTCAATGCTTAAGTCAGGCGTTTGAAAAAAAGTGTTTAATTGTTCATAGGGCAAATTTAACGCTAGTTCTTGTTGTTCCTTTTTATAGTGGATATGTTCATAAATATTCAAAGAAGTACTTGAAGATATGATATCATCAGGTATTTTAATTGAACGGTGAATGAAAACAAATTGAAGCATTACATAAAGTAAGATTATAATTAAAAAACTTAATAGAATAATATTTTTTTTGTTTTTCAATAGATTCTTCATATAGCTGGCACCACCTAGTCTCGTAATATTATCACTTAATAGTAGCATAAATCAGTATAGGAAGAAAGGTCTCTTGAGGTATTTTTTTGTGTGTGATAAACTAAAATATATGCATACTTTTTTTGAATACAGGGATGGAGGCGGACACATGGGGAATTATACATTTATACAAACACCAATCGAAGATTTATATGTAATAGAACCGCAGGTATATGGAGATCATCGAGGTTTTTTTATGGAAACGTATACAAAAAAAGCTTTTGATGGTGAGGGGATAGAAGCTTCGTTTGTTCAGGACAATCATTCAAAGTCAGATAAGAATGTTTTGCGAGGATTGCATTTTCAGATTAACCGACCTCAAGCCAAACTTTTACGGGTTATCCGTGGAAAAATTTATGATGTGGCAGTTGATTTGCGACCAAATAGTTCTAGCTATGGAAAATGGTATGGCCTTGAACTCTCAGCTGATAATAAACGTCAGTTTTATGTTCCAAAAGGATTTGCCCATGGTTTTTTAACCTTGGAAGACCAAACGGAAGTATTATATAAAACAACAGATTATTATTATCCAGAAGATGAAGGTGGAATTATATATAATGATCCGACATTAGCCATTCCATGGCCAGTCGAAGAGGCAAAAATCATACTATCTGATAAAGACAGAAAACTTTCTCGATTTGACAGATGACATATATACATGTAAGATTATAATTCTTAAACGAGAACGATTGTCGGGGGAATAATATTGTTTGACAACAAGAGAGAATAGTACGTATAATAAGAATAAAGGGATGATACAATGATGATTGACACACATATACACCTAGTTCCTAATGTTGATGATGGTGCAAAAGACTTAGCGGTGGCACTTGAAATGGCAAGAATGGCGGTTGAAGATGGGATAGATACTATTGTTACTACGCCGCACTATAACATTCCTGATTATGACAATTCACGAGTACTTGATAATTTCCAAAAACTATCACATAAAATTAAAACTGAAAATTTAGACTTGAAGGTATACTTAGGCAATGAAATTCACCTCAATGAAGAAGGGGTGGCAGCAATTTTTTCACACGAAGCATATAGTTTGGCAAATTCAAAATATTATTTGATCGAATTGCCCTTTCATCAATATTACCCTGCACATGAGGAACTGATTTTTCAGATTGTTGCAAAGGGATATTTTGTCATACTTGCACATATTGAACGCTACATTGCGTTTCAAAAAACACCTGAAAAGCTTCAAGAGTTAATGCGTCGAGGCTGTTTTGGGCAATTAACATCAAGTTATATTGTTAATCCAAGGACTTCAAAACGTGCATTAGAGCTTATTGAATCGGGAGTGGTGCATATAGTGGCGTCGGATGCACATAATATACATAAAAGAAAACCACAGTTGTCAGCAGGATATCAATGTGTTTGTGATCGATTTGGAGAGGCAGTTGCAAACCGACTATTTATTGAAAATCCTAAAAAGATTATAGATAATCTTTTACTTGATGATGTGTTTATACATTTAGATAATAAAAAGAAAAAATGGTACAACTTTTTTTAATTGTTTTGGAGGAATGCTAGGAGGAGGATGAGTATGTATAGTCAAATATACAAAAAGTTAAATACGCTAGAACAAGAAGGACAACCAATAAAAGTTGCAGCAGTTGGTACCGGATTTATCGGAAGAGGTATGATTATCCAGGCATCATTTATGAAAGGTGTACGTATTTCGTTGATTTATGCCAGGGACTTAGATAAAGTGTATCATATTCTTCGTCAATGCCATGGCGAAATTGCGTATATGGAATGCCAAACGACAGGGGAGTTAAAAGCAGCGGAAAAGATGAATAAAGTTGCTTTGGTTTGTGACCCTAAACTTATCTATGAAAGTAATGCAGATATTGTTATTGATACGACCGGAGCGCCTGAATTTGGTGCTAGAATTGCATATAATAGCATCTTGGCAGGTAAGCATATCGTTACAAATCCTGAGATGGATATTTGCATAGGCCCTCAGTTGAAGGAATTGGCCGCCCAACATCAAGTCGTTTATTCTGGACAAGATGGGGACGAACCAGGGGTCGTCAAACAGCTCTTTGACTATGTGTCAATACTAGGATTTGACATTACAGCGGTTGGAAAATTCAAGAACTTTACAGATATTCACGCAACACCCACATCTGTAAAGCCTTGGTCAGATGCTTACAAGCAAAATCCATACAAAATATCTTCATTTGCTGATGGAACCAAGATGAACATAGAGATGGGGATTGTTAGTAATGCAACGGGATATTTGCCGGATGTTCGAGGGATGCATGGACAAAAAATGACATTAGAAGAGATTGTTAATTATATCAAACCGATAGAAGAAGGGGGAATTCTTCATAAGAATAAAGTCATTGAAATTATTCCGGGTGCAGAACCTTCAGGTGGAGTATTTGTTATAGGATATTCAAAACATCCGCAAGTCATGAATGATATGCAGTATTATAAAATGGGGGCCGGACCCTATTATTTGTTTTATCGACCCTATCATCTTTGCTCTGTCGAGATTCTTGTTGGTGCAGTAAACATGGTCATTAATCGAGAGTCGACTATTGAGCCTATGAAAAATGAGGCGTTTGTTGATGTGGCTGCGTTTGCAAAACGGGATTTGAAAAAAGGGGAGCGATTAGACTGCATCGGAGGCTATGATTATTATGGATTAGTTGATAAACATACAACATATCGACAAGAAAATGCGTTGTCGGTCTCGCTGGCGGAAAATGCAATAGTAACGCGTGATATCGCTCAAGATGAGATATTGACGCTTAAGGACATAGAAATAGAAAAAGATAACTTTCTATGGGAGCTTGCACAAAAACGATACGATTTATAGTAGGTAATAGGCTATAGACGTGTCCATAAGGAGGTAACTATGAAGACTTATTTGATTACTGGTGGAGCCGGCTTTATCGGTTCAAACTATATACATTATCTTTTTGAAAAATATCCTCATGATACGATACAAATTATAAATTATGATTTGTTGACTTATGCTGGAAATCTTGACAATCTTAAAGTTTTTCAACATCACCCTTCGTATGTTTTTATTCAAGGCGATGTGTGTGACCGTAAAAAAATAAATACTATATTTGAAACCTACGACATAGACTATGTCGTTAATTTTGCTGCAGAAAGTCATGTGGATCGAAGTATCGATAATCCATCGATATTTATTCAAACGAATGTATTAGGAACACAAACCCTCTTAGATGTGGCAAAAAAACATTGGGAAGGTGAAGATACATTTATTCGAGGGAAAAAGTTTTTGCAAATTTCTACAGATGAAGTCTATGGTTCGTTAGGTGCCCATGGATATTTTACAGAAAAAACCCCGATTAATCCACATAGCCCATATTCAGCATCAAAGGCATCAGCAGATTTGATTGTTATGGCATATTATGATACGTTCGGATTTCCAATAAATATTACACGATGTTCTAACAATTATGGTCCGTATCAGTATCCGGAAAAGTTGATTCCATTAATGATTTTAAATGCACTTAATAATAGAGCTCTTCCGATTTATGGTGACGGTAAGAATGTTAGAGATTGGCTTTATGTAAAAGATCATTGTCGTGGTATTGAAACAGTACTGCAAAAAGCCCAGGTAGGAGAAATCTATAATATTGGCGGGCATAATGAAATGGAAAACAAGGATATCGTGGATCAAATTATTCGATATCTACAAGAAAGGTTAAAAGGTCAAGAAGCATTTGATCATATTACACCGGATTTAATTACCTATATAGAAGATCGAAAAGGACATGACCGACGTTATGCAATCGATGCATCAAAAATTGAAAAGGACTTAGGTTGGCGTCCCCAGACAACATTTGAGTTAGGTTTAGAATCAACAATAGAATGGTATGTGACACATTACACCCAGCCATAAAAAAGGAGGGTTTACAATGAAAGGAATTATACTTGCAGGAGGGTCAGGAACACGATTGTATCCTGTCACAAAAGCTGTATCAAAACAATTGCTTCCCATTTATGATAAACCAATGATTTATTATCCTTTATCCGTATTAATGCTTGCAGATATTCGAGATGTTTTGGTTATAACAACACCGGAAGATCAGCATGCTTTTCAAATGCTATTAGGCACAGGAAGTGACTTAGGCTTAAAAATTTCATATGCCATACAAGAGGAACCCAAAGGTTTAGCCGATGCATTTATTATTGCAGAAAAATTTATTGGGAAAGAGGATGTATGCTTAGTATTGGGCGACAATATTTTTTATGGATCCCGATTTGTCGGTGAGTTACAGGAAGCGCGATATGAAAATGAGGGCGCAACTATTTTTGGATATTATGTAAAAAATCCTGAACGCTACGGTGTTATTGATTTTGATGAACATGGAAAAGCGAAGCGCATTATTGAAAAGCCAAAGGAACTTGTTTCCTACTATGCGGTTCCGGGACTTTACTTTTTTGATCATCGAGTCGTGGATATTGCAAAACAAATTCAACCCTCTGAACGCGGTGAATTAGAAATAACAGAGCTACATAATAAATATATTGAAATGAATGCGTTAAAAGTGAAGCTGTTTGGACGTGGTATGGCATGGTTTGACACAGGAACGCACTCATCACTAATACGGGCATCCAACTTTGTGGAGACTATTCAATCAAGGCAGGGCTTTTATATAGCTTGTCTAGAAGAAATTGCATATATCAAAGGCTATATTGACAAGGAACAACTGCTTGCGTTGGCCGAGCCTTTGAAAAAGACGGATTATGGACGATATTTGGTGGAACTCGTTGATGTATTATAGATAATCTAGAGGTGAGCATATGAACAGTGAATTACAGGAAATCAGCTTTAAAAAACTTATACAAAGCATCTTGCAGATGTGGTGGCTAATTCTTATTTTTGTCATTGTAGGATGTTCAACAACATTTATACTCACAAATTTATATATTCCGGATACATATCTAGCAAGCACAACGCTTTTTATTGGAAAGGATACGGACATTGCATCTTCCATTAGCATGTCTGACTTGCAGTTGGATTCTAAGCTGGTCTTGGATTATCGGGAATTACTGCGAACAAAATTAGTGACAAGAGAAGTTATTGGTGAATTAGGGTTGAATATGGACTATCGTACAATGGTCGATCGTTTGGACGTCGAAACTCTTTCAGAGTCACGCTTTGTTAAGATAACATATATTGATGTTGACCCAGAGCGGGCGGCACAGATTGTAAATAAGTTGTCTGAAACACTGGTTATTCGTGCACAAGACATTGTTGGAGTAGATAATATTCAGATTGTAGACTATGCAGAGGTTCCACGATACAAAGAAGGACCGAACATGTTTGTTAACTTAGCTTTAGCAGGTATTGTTGCTGTACTTACAGCACTGATTGTTATTTTTATAATTCACAAACTCGACAATCGTATACGAACGAAAGAAGACATTGAAAAACTCATAGGGCTATCCGTTTTATCGGAAATACCTAAATTTAAAGGGAGGTAACGTTTATGAATGTAAATTTAGTTACATTTCACCAGCCAACGGAGCACGAAGCTGAGGCATTTCGCGTATTAAGAACAAATCTACGATTCACAAACGTTGATTCACCCAAAAAAGTCATTTTGTTGACAAGTGCTAAACAGGGAGCGGGAAAGTCGACGACAATTTCTAATTTGGCGATTACCATGGCAAAGTATTCTTTAAAGACATTGCTCATTGATGGAGATCTTAGAAGACCAACGATTCATAAGATGTTTGACCTTAGAAAAAACAACGGGTTAACAAATTATTTGGTTGGGACGCAACCTTTTTCTGAATTTATTAAATCAGTACCAGATTATCCGACGTTAGATATTTTGACTTCAGGTATTGAACCACCGGAACCATCAGAATTATTGTTTTCCCAAAAGTTAAAAGAGCTGATTGGAAAAGCAAGGCAAGAATATGACATCGTTCTAATCGATGCACCGCCAGTTCTTGGTATGTCGGATTCATCAATTTGGGCAACCCTTGCAGATGGAATCGTACTTGTTATTGCGTCGAATCAGTCAAAGATTGAAGATGTCAAAGAAGCAAAAAATCAACTCGAACGTACAAATGTCAAAATTCTTGGAACGGTACTGACAAAGGTAAAAGACAATAACTATGTTGATTACTATACAAAAGACAGATAAGAGGTAGTTCATTGAAAGTAATAACGCAAATGCGAAAGAATCCTTATATTCATACAATCGGAACAAAAGTAATTTTGGTTCTTTTAGGACTAGCCAATTCAATACTTATTAACAGATATTTAGGAGCAACGTTAAAGGGGCATTATAGTTATGTCATGAATATAGTTATTATGACAGCTATTTTCATGAATTTAGGAGTATACCAAGGATATTCAAGTTTTAAGAAGGAAAAAATACCAAATGTTCGAGAAAAATTTATTCAATTTTTCAAATGGCAGATGGTATTTAATTATATAGTAACCCTTGGAGTGTTTTTTACATTTTCAATAGACTATAAATATTTTTTACTTTTAATACCACTTCATGTGACTGCAAGACAAATGGACTTTTTGTGTTTAATTGAAAACATTCATATCCGTAATGTATCAAAAATCATTACGACGATTGTACATACCGTGGCGCTCTTTATTATTTATTTCTTTTTACCTGAAGCCAATTTATTATTTATATTTTTTATGTTGTTATTACAGCAATTGGTCGATATCGGTGTGAAATTAAATATGCTGGAGATTCATGTGTTTAACCTAGGGATTAAGTTTGATGTAGCGCTATTTAAAAAAGCTGTACAAGTGGGAATATTGCCGCTACTGTCCCTTTTATTGATTACTTCAAATTACAATATTGACATCTTCATTCTAAAAGAGCTGGCAAAGTTCGAAGATGTGGGGATTTATTCTTTGGCTGTAAATTTAGGGGGACAATTGTGGCTGATTCCAGATGCGTTTAAAGATGTACTCTTTGGAAAAAATGCAAAAAAAAATGACATTAAATCCATTGTTGAGGCAATTAAGTTTAATTTTGTCTTTTCCCTTTTCATGGTGTTGTTTTTCGTCGTTTTTGGACGAATGCTTATTGGATTTTTATATGATGATGAGTTCATTCGAGCATATGTACCTCTTGTTATTATTATTAGTGGAAATGTGTTTATGATTTTCTACAAATTCATATATACGTTGTTTATAGCAGATGGAAAACGGAAACTTTCTGTAGTGATCTTTAGCGTATCAGTACTAATCAATGTGGGGTTAAATTTTTTGCTTATTCCAAGGATGAACATTAATGGAGCAGCGTTAGCTTCGTTAGCATCCTATTCCTTTTGTGGAGTGGCTTTTTTAGTGGTCTTCATGAAAAAGTATAAAGTTGAATTTTCATCATTAATTTTGAAAAAAACAGATATAGAATTTTATTACAATGCATTTAAGAGGGCGGTGAAGCGATGAAAAAAATAGGGGTACTTACGTTCCATCGGGCAAATAATTATGGCGCAATTCTTCAAGCCTATAGTTTGTATAAAAAGATAGCACTGATGGACTCAAATTATGAGGTTGAGATAATTAATATTAATTATAAAAAACGTGAAATTCATGATTTTAAAAAATATAATTTAGGGCGTTTTCATATTCGCTTTAAAAGTTTACTAAACTATTATCGAATGAAAAGATTTTTGAAAAAGAACATACACCTTTCGCCGTTTAAGCTTATTAACAGCTTAGAAGAAGGGATAGAATATATTAATCATCAAAATTATGATCTGGTTATAACGGGAAGTGATGAAGTTTGGAAAACAAATCAACAATTGCCGCTTCCAAATATTTATTGGCTTCCAAGTGGCTTAAACTGCAAAAAGCTTAGTTATGCTGCCTCAGCAAATCGAACGCCCTATGCGCTTTATCCAGATGAAGTGAAAAAGACATTAAGCGAATATTTGATGCAGTATACGGGAATTAGCGTTCGAGATGAGCATACCAAAACACTGCTATCAACGATGACCGAGCAAGAGATACACATTGTCAGTGACCCTACCTTTTTAATTGAATTTCCGGCGATTGATTTGCGTGAAAAAATCCAAAGGGCAGGTATTGATCTTGATAAACCCGTTATTGCATTTATGGGGACCAATAAGGAACTTGTAGAAACCTATAGAACCAATTTTGGACCACACTACGAGTATGTATCTTTTTATCAACACCTTAACGGAACGAAATTTATAGGAAATCTCAATCCATTTGAGTTTGTACAAGTATTTAGATATTGTTCTTTGATTGTTACTTCTTTTTTTCATGGGACAGTGTTTTCTATATTAAACAAAAAGCCCTTTATTTCTTTTGAGATGAAACAATATAAAAATATGGAGAGTAAAATTCATTATCTTCTTAAAGATGCCAAGATTACAGACAGATATTTTGTAAATGATGTTGTGATTGATGTTGATGCATTGTTAAATAAATCAGAACAGCTGCTTGAAAAGGATGGGTTTAACTATGATGAATTTATTCAAAAACAAAGACACTATTTTGAACCGATTGAGCAGATACTAAGGAGCTTATAATGAACCTAAAAAAACTATGGGATAGTTATTACAAAGGAATAATCATCGTCATGGGGTTCTTATTTGTTCTCCTCTCGGCGATGAGCTTGGAGTTGGCATTAGTGGTTTGTATAGGCATTATTGCAGCAATTATTTTATATCACAATATAAAATATTCGGTTGCAATTATGCTTATGGTGACTCCCTATGTCAATACAAAGATTTTACAGACACAAATTATTCCGGGAATACCAGTAAAGTTATATGTTATTTTGTTTTTTGCCTTGTTGGGTTTGATGCTGATTCGATATAGGATTCATCTTAAAACGGTTTTTGATATGAAATATTTTGGAATTTTGAGCCTATATATTCTTGTGTTTATTATCGCCGTTATAAAATCTGTAGATTATATTGAATATATTAGTATTGCATGGTCGGATAATCTTTCCGTGTTACGTTTAATGAGTAATTTTTTGATTACTCCTTTAGTCAATATATTCCCAGTCCTTATGATCTTGCTGTTTTATAACTATGAAGACAAGCATTTAATTATTGATGGATTTATTATGGCTTTGTTGGTTTTGTCACTAGCGATTATTTTTGTATATATTTTTATGGTTCCTTCAAAAATGAATTTTAGTATGATTCGAGGTCAAATTGGCGTGGTACTTGGATTACATGGAAATGATTTGGCTAATTTTTATATTATGGGATTCCCATTGATTTTGGCCATGTATATAAATTCTAAAAACCGATTTGTTCAATTGACATTTTATCTTTCCTTGTTTGCCATTGCGATTTTATTTTCCAGGACAGCCTATGTGTGTGTGATTCTTACCTTTTTGTCCTATGGAGTGTTGCGTGGGAAGATTGATATAAAGTATTTTTTGACAATTATTGCAGTTGGTATTATGCTGCTTTTTCTACCAGAACAGGTATACGCACGTTTTTTAACCTTGGTTGCCGGAACCGATATTCAGACATTATCTGCCGGACGATCCGGAGATATTTGGCTACCGCTATGGTGGGAATGGATTCGACATCCTTTAAGTATTAAATTATTTGGGATTGGAAGATATTCTATTGTGGAGTCTTTTGCCTACCGTAATGGATTGATTCTAAATGTAGAACATCCACATAATATGTATTTTGAAGTGTTGATGGACAGTGGAATTATTGGACTCATTACGTATGCTTTTGTATTTGCATATATAAACTTAAACATTTTCTTTTCATTTATCAAGAATCGACTTCCTTTTGACCGAGATATATTACTAGCAGTTCTCATTTCTTTTGTGATGTATTTATTAGCAGGAATGAGTGGACGGACTTTTTTTCCATCAACAATTACGATACATGAGTGGACCTTACTTGGACTTGGAATTTTAATTATTCGCTATCAACGTTTTACTGATAATTATGCACATCTAAAAATCGAGGTGTCAAAAAATGAAAAAACAAATTAAGGTAGGGATATATCTGCCTTCGGCAACTATATTATTTTATCCTAATGAAGCAGCAGAAGTTGCAGGAGGTGCTGAAATTAATTGTTATAACTTAGCGCTGGAAATGGCAAAGAGTCCAAATTACAACGTATCCTTTTATGTTATGGATGAAGGTCAAAAAGATAAAGTCTTCGCAGGTGTTGCAATTAAAAAAATAAGATTTTTAAATAAACGACAGGGGAAACTAAATAAACTTATTCGCCAATTAGCTTTGATTTTTCAGATATTACTTTTTAAAGAAGATGTTGTTATTACCACAACGGCAAGTGATCATCTTGGCCTCTTAGTACTGATTCATCAAAAGCTTAAGCGAAAAAAAATAATTTTTCGATTGGCCCATGACTACAATTATGATGTTGAACATTATCGCTTTAAAGGATCGCGGTTTTATCGGTTGTATAAGTATGGTTTGTTTCACGCAACAGCCTTAGTTGCTCAAACCAATGATCAAAAAGAAGCGCTAAATGAACTCGGACGACCAAGCACAATTATAAAAAATGGATTTGAAGTACCTAAAAACATAAAGACTGAAAAAAGTTTTGACCAAGGATATATTTTATGGGTTGCAAGAGCCCAACCAATGAAGCGGCCAGAGCTTTTTGTGGAGCTGGCAAAAAAAAATCCACAATGGTCATTTTTAATGATTATGCCAACCAATAACCAACAGGAAAGTATTCGTCTAAAAGATCATATATTAGAGCAAATATCCGAGCTTTCGAACATAGAATATATTCCCTATGTTGAAGCATCAAAAATTCAATCTTTTTTTAATCAGGCACTACTTTTTGTCAATACGTCATCAGCAGAAGGATTTCCAAATACATTTATACAGTCTGGATTAGGACATACGCCTATATTATCTCTTGGCATCAATCCGGATCATATGTTTGACAGCTACAGTTTAGGGCAATATTGCCATAATGACCTGTCGGTGGCTAACCAGTTTATTCAAGCGTTTGACCAAGAAAAGATGATTGCAATGGGCCAAGCAAGTTATCGCTATGTTGAAGAAAATCATAGTATTTCTCATGTGTGCCATCAATATAAAGCGATTGTGGAGGCGATTATATGAAAAAAATAGCATTAATCATAAGTTCATTAACAGGTGGAGGCGCAGAACGAGTGGCCATTAATTTGTGCGAGTATTTTAATGAACAGTATGAGGATAAACTTCAGTGTGACCTTATTGTGTTAAATAATACAGGCGACTATATCTATCATGGTCCAAAACACATAATTAATAAGAACTATAATGACAAGAATCTTGTGAAAAAAATCTTTTATCATTGGATAGGCTATCGCTGGAAATTAGCCCGGTTAAAGAAAAAACAGGACTATGATCAAGTCATTAGTTTTGCATCACTTGCCAATACACTCAATCTTCAAACATATGGCAAAGAGAACACAATTGTATCGGTGCGTAATTATTTATCTTTAAATTTAAATGCGCGGCAAAAGGAACAGATTAAACGGCATTATCAAAAAGCTGATAAGATCATTGCTGTATCAAAAGCATGTAAACAAGATTTAGTGGATAATTTTTATTTGGATGAAAAAAAGATAGAGGTGATTTATAATCCATATCAAATCCATAAAATTCAACAGGCACAAGCGGCATCTATAGGTGGGGACAGTTTATATTATAAAAAGAAGAAAACAATTATTGCGGTAGGACGTATCTCGAGGCAAAAAGCTTTTTGGCGAATTATTAAAGCCATAGCTTATCTAAAAGAGGATGATCCTGAGATTCGACTTCTGATTTTGGGTAAAGAACTAAATGGTCAGGAAATAACACATAAATTGGAGGCCTTAATTGATGCTTATCATCTTCATGAGCAGGTGCATTTGTTAGGATTTAAGTCCAATCCATATGCTTATGTATCAAGAGCTGATCTTTATGTCATGTCCTCTTTATACGAAGGATTTCCAAATGGAATGACTGAAGCTATGATTTTGGGTAAGCCTATTATAAGTGTGGATTGTTTATCAGGTCCTTCAGAAATACTTCATCAAGGGGAATATGGTATATTGATCCCCCAATATGCACAAGATGAACATACCCAGGAGATAACTGAAGGTGATATAAAAATAGCCCAATCGATTCAAAAATTATTACAAGAGCCTGAATTGTTGGCACACTATGAAAAAAAATCAAAACAACGGGGCAATGACTTTCTAATTGACACCATTGCATTACAATGGCTGAATCTGGAGGTATAAAATGGGAAAAATACGTTGGTATCTTCACCGCTTAAAGGCAATGACATATAAAGAAGTTCTTTGGAGGATACAGCTTTTATTTTTGGAGTATGTTGATCGATTTATACGGCAAAATAAGTCAATACTTGATTCAAAACTATACAAAAGAAATGGTGACTGCGTTCAACCATGGAAAATCAATCGCGAGTTTGTAGATGCTCAATGTGGTGTGACACATCAGATTTTTCAAACACTCTCAACTAAAAATCAGTCGAGCCATGCCACATTTTATAATAATCAAGAGTGGCCGTTGGTTGCTTCTAGAAAATTACAATATAAAGGAAATAAAGAATTAGGAGATGCCCGAATTAATTGGGAATATAATCGTCATCACTATTTCCCGATTCTTGTGAAAAATTATTGGATTACAAAAGACAAAGATTATATTAACACGCTATCCACAGCTTTTTACGCGTGGGTTGAGGCGAACCCTTTTTTGATGGGGATAAGCTATACAAGTGAGATGGAATTGGCAATTCGAGCTTTTTCATGGTATATAACGTTAGAATTATTGCCAAAAGAAAGAAAATATCATAAATTAAGGCGCGATTTGTCTCAAGGCATTATGAATCTACTTAACCATGTGTCCATGTATCACTCAAGATATTCATCGGCAAATAATCACCTTATTGTTGAGATGGTGGTTCTTGGAATCGTAGGCGTTTCATTTAACCAAGAAGACTGGGTTGAACGAAGTGTGGAGAGAATAAGCGAGGCATTAGACCTTCAAAATCATGCAGATGGTGTGAACAAAGAACAATCCATTCACTATCAGTTTTTTATTATGGAGGCTGTTGCACTTTTTATACTTCGACTGGAAGCGCAGGGGATGAACTATCCTAAGCAATGGGAAGATCAGCTGTATAGAATGTGTGAATATAGTGCAAGGTTGATGGATCGTCATGGGAAAGTACAGCATTTAGGAGATCATGATGAAGGAAAACTGTTGGACTTATATGGAAGTGACTTTAATTATGAAGACTACGTACTACAGTTATGCAGTTATATTATCCATAAAAAGTACAATGTCTCAACACAGCCCTATGATCAATTAAAATGTTTGTTATCTAAGCGACAACTGCAGCAAAATTTTGATCATTTTCATCGTAAAAATTCAGTAACATATTCACAAGGTGGACATAGCATTTTAAAGGGGTTGGTTGAAGAAAAAGAAGTGACAATAACCTTTGATCATGCGGAACTTGGATTTAATACAATTGCAGCGCATGGACACGCGGATGCATTACATATTACCCTGATGATTGATGGCGAAAAGATATTTATTGATCCTGGAACGTATTGCTATCATAGCGATATAACATGGCGTAACTATTTTCGAAAAACAAAGAATCATAATACAGTAACAATTAATCAAGAAAATCAATCTGAAATGAAAGGGGCTTTTTTGTGGGGGCGACGCGCAAATACATTGTTACATGAATCCAAGCTCGACATAGATCGCGATATTGTTGTTGCACAACACGATGGCTATGCTCCCTTAATACATCAAAGATCACTAAGATATGAAAAACCTCGACAAATCACCATTGAAGATACAATTTATCCGATGCCAGAAAGTACGATTGACGCCTATGCATATGAGGCGACTTATGTTTTAGGAAAACAGTGTGAAGTGATTCAAAAAGAAAAAAACCAAATCATTATTCAAGCTGAAAACACACAGTTAAGGTTATTTACAGGGAATCATACGATTGAGGTTGAACCGATATATTTTTCAGAAAAATATGGCGTTCTGGAAAAAACATTGTGTATAAAACTACGGGGTAAAGAAGAACAAAATAAAGCACATATTGTAACTGTTATAGAAATTTGCGAATGAGGTAGAGAGGTTGTGACAAATATGAAAATAAGTATTTTTGGATTAGGATATGTAGGGTGTGTTAGTGCAGGGTGTCTGGCGGGAATGGGACATACGGTTATTGGTGTGGACCCCAATCCGATTAAAATACGCCAAATTAATGAAGGAAAACCCACAATCATCGAAAAAGATATTGAACAATTAATTAAGCAGGCACATGATCATCAGCAGTTATTTGCAATAATTGATGTTGAACAAGCTGTATTGGATACTGAGATAAGCATTATTTCCGTCGGCACACCAAGTACCAAAAATGGACATTTAAACTTAGAGTATATTTATAATGTGGCGAGAGAAATCGGTCAAGCCATTAAGAAAAAAGAAGCATTTCATGTAGTCACAATTCGAAGTACAGTATTACCTGGAACGAACCAAAAGGTAGGCGAAATTATTGAACAAGAATCTGGAAAGCAGCGAAATAAAGCATTTACAGTTGTATCGAATCCGGAATTTTTAAGGGAAGGGACGGCAGTTCATGATTATTACAACCCTCCATTAACACTTGTTGGAACCGATCATGAACTAGGCAAGAAAAAAATGGAAGAATTGTATAAAAGAATCCCGGGTGAAAAAGTATTTACGGATATTGAAGTTGCAGAATTAATGAAGTATGTGAACAATACCTATCATGCGCTCAAAATTGTCTTTGGTAATGAGGTTGGAAATATATGTAAAGCGTTAAATATTGATAGCCATAAAGTCATGGAAATCTTTTGTATGGATAAACAATTAAATATTTCGCCGTACTATTTTAAGCCTGGATTTGCCTATGGAGGTTCATGCCTTCCAAAGGATTCCAAAGCATTAAAAACTCTAGCTTCAGAACTTTTTGTCAATACACCGGTGATTAATAATATTCACCAAAGTAATGAAATTCAAAAAGAGAATGCGTTAGAGATTATTATGAGTAAGAAAAAACATAAAATTGGTATTTTAGGTTTGAGCTTTAAGGCTGGAACGGATGATTTGAGAAATAGTCCAATTGTAGATGTGGTGGAACGGTTGCTTGGAAAAGGATATGCCCTTGCCATTTATGATAAGCATGTAAAGCTATCCGAACTTACAGGGACAAATAAAGAATATATTGAATCGAAGATACCGCACTTGCAACGATTTATAACCAATGACCTTGATCAAGTCATGCAAGAATCAGAAGTTATTGTTGTCACGAATAAGGAACGAGAGTTTGAACAACTGCTTGAAAATTATCCGAATAAAATCATTATCGATTTAGTTAGGATGTGGAAGACAGTGGAGTATGAAGGAGACTATGAAGGCCTATGTTGGGGGAATGTGAATGAAAAATAAAAGTATCGTCGTCTCGCGCTCAGATGCCGATTGGATTAAGCACTTTAAAATGACAGGAGACATCGACTATGTTCAAGTCCACAAAGATAAGCAGCAATCATCTCTTGTAGGTAAAACGGAGAATTTTTTAGGTGCGTACCATTTTATCAAATACTTGATTAGTCATCGGAAAATGATTAATCAATATCAAAGTTTGATTGTGACCGGAAATAATGTTGCGTTAGGAGCACTTCTCTTAAGAAAACTAGGGATATTAAAAAATCCTAAAGTTGTATGGTGGGGATTCTTTTTGCATAGTCGTGCCTCAATTAATTTATATAGAACTTTACGTGTTTTCTTTGAGTCAAAGCATGTCGTGTATATTTTATTTTCTTACTTTGAAGAAAGCTTGTATAAGAATGTGTTTGGAAAAAATACGACAACATTTATTTTACCTTATGGTATTTGGAATGAAACAATAAGCATATCTATGGAAGAACAAGCCTATTATTTTTCGGGAGGCTATAGTAACAGAGATTATCTTCCTTTGATTGAAGCGTTTCGAGGAACAACTTTTGAATTGGTCATCATTGCTTCAAAACTAAATGTTGAGTTAGATACCATTGAGATTCCTAATAATGTCAAGATACTTAAGGATGTTGACAAAGATACATTTCACAACTATATGGATAAGGCAGCAGGGGTCATTATTCCTCTAAAAAATGACCTCGGCTCGTCAGGACAGATGGTTACATTAAACGCTATGGCAAGAGGTAAGCTTATTATCATCAATGACAATTCAATAATGAAAGAGTACATTATTCACAATGAGAGCGGGTTTGTCGTTCAACATATAGAAAGCGATTTGATCCCACTACTAAAAAAAATAAATAAAAATCCAATAGATAAAAAGAGAATTCAAGAGAATGTTCGCCAACGATACATAGATCTGTATTCCAAAAAACCATGTATTGAGAATACAGCGACAATATTAAAGGCTATAAACAAAACTTGATGGATATGAGGAGGCAGAGTGGATGAATAAAAAAATATTAATTATTGTAGAGAACTTACCAGTACCCTTTGATACACGGGTTTGGCAGGAAGCGACCACATTAGTCAAAGAAGGGTATGAAGTCAGTGTAATATGCCCTACAGGTAAAGGATTTATGGATTTGTATGAACAAAAAGAAGGTGTACACATATATCGACACCATTTACCGGAAGAGGGAAATGGGTTTTGGGGGTACCTTAAAGAATATTATATCGCGCTTCGAGAAGAGACAAAACTTGCAAAACGCATCTATAAAGAAAGAGGATTCGACGTTATTCATGGTTGTAACCCACCGGACAACATTTTTCTTATTACAAGAAAGTTTAAAAAATATGGAGTACAATATATTTTTGATCATCATGACATTTGTCCGGAGCTCTATATTGCCAAGTTTGGGAAAAAGGGACTACTGTATTGGTCACAAATCTTTTTTGAACGTATGACCTATAAGTATTCAGCTATGGCATTTGTAACCAATGAGTCTTATAAGAAGATTGCTATTGAGCGTAATCATATGCAGCCTAAAGATGTTTTTGTTCTGCGTAGCGGACCTAAGACTGAACGTTTAACGCTTAGACCGCCAAAAGTAGAGATAAAGCATGGGAAAAAATATATGGTTGGATATGTAGGTGTTATTGGTAAACAAGAAGGCATGGATTATTTAGTTGACGCAGTCATGTATATTGTAAATACATGTCAACGCAAGGACATTTTTTTTGGGATTTGTGGTGGGGGACCTTATCTAGAAACAATAAAAAATCGGGTGCAAGACCTTGGATTATCGGAATATATTGAATTTACAGGACGTGTATCGGATGACAAATTATTAGATTATTTAAATACTGCGGATTTATGTGTTAATCCTGATGAATATAATGAAATGAATGATCGATCAACCATGAATAAGGTTTTAGAATACATGGCGCTAGCAAAGCCAATTGTCCAGTTTGATTTGACAGAAGGCAGATACTCAGCAAAAGATGCTTCATTATATGCCAAACCAAATGATGCAATAGATTTAGGAGATAAAATTCTTGAGCTACTTGAAGATGAAGGACGAAGAAAAGCGATGGGGGAAAGTGGATATCAACGTGTCCAAAATGAACTGAGTTGGAATCACACAAGTAAAGCATTAATTGCAGGATATGAATATTATTTTGAGCAAAAGGCTAGGTGATTATATGAAAATTCTCATGTTTGGACCAGGTAGAAAAGTTAAAGGTGGAATCTCAACAGTTGTTAATCTATATTATAGTATGTGGGATTTTGATAGATTTACACTTAAATATATATCTACGATGGAAGATGGTTCAACTATAAAAAAACTTGTTGTTTTTATCAAGGCTATTTTACAGGCAATAATATATATGCCATCGTATGATCTTATTCATTTGCACATGGCATCAAATAATAGTTTTAATCGAAAGCGTTATCTATATAAAATCGCAAAAATATTTAAGAAAAAAGTAATTATTCATCTTCATGGAGCTGAATTTATGCAGTTTTATCATCTCGCAAAGCCGATCAAACAAGAACAGATTCGCAATGTTTTTGATGGAGCGGATGGAATTATAGCTCTTTCAGATCAATGGAAAACTAACATTAAAACATTTACGTCAACTCCGATTGAAGTAATATATAACGCTGTTCCCATCCCACAAGATATTCAACCAAAAACTAACAAGAATATATGTTTTTTGGGACGTATAGGTGAACGAAAAGGCATCTTTGATTTATTGGATGTTATTCAACGGTTAAATAAAGAAGTCAAAGGCTTTCAAGTGTATATCGGCGGCGATGGTGAGATTGAACGCTTACGTACATACATTCAAAACAATAAGCTTTCTAACGTACATTATGTTGGATGGATTGGTGGCAAGGATAAGGAAAAGCTTTTAAGAGAGTGTGCTCTATTTGCACTGCCTTCAAGTAATGAAGGACTTCCGATGGCTTTACTTGAAGCCATGTCCTATGGTTGTATTCCAATTTCTACCTATGTAGGTGGCATTCCTGAAGTCATAGAAGATGGAAAAAATGGTTTTCTTATGGAAGCTAAAGACCAAAAAAAATTATACGCTATTTTAAAGGATATTATGAATAATCAATATGATTTGCCAATGATGCGTAAAGAGGTTAGACTATGTATAGAGGCAAAATATAGTTTAGAGCAGTCAATAAAAAAACTATATGATTTTTACCAGCAATGATGTTGAGAGTGATTTAGGAGTCGAATAAGAAATGAAAGTAATAATCGCAAGTGCACTTGCCATAATGATGATGTTTAATTTTAATATATCAAAGAGAATTGATCAATGGAGAAACATATTTGAAGAAGCAATATCTTTAGCTAATTCGGATAATCCAAGTGAAACATATATACAAGGGAAAACGCAAGAACAGATATGTACGTTGGCGGATAATATTATGTCCTGGCAGCTTGAAAATGGAGGATGGTCTAAAGACATGCCGCAAATTTTTGAACGTCCATGGAATAAAAAGGAAAATAAGTCCAAGTATTATCAAATGGATGGAAAAACACCGTTAGGAACCATTGATAATGACGCCACCGTTAAGCAACTATATATTTTGGCGGAGTGTTATCAAGTAACGAAAGATGATGACGTTAAGCAAGCCATCAATAAAGGACTTAACTTTTTAGTTGAGATGCAATACGATTTAGGCGGGTTTCCACAAGTTTACCCTGTTCAAGATTCAACACATTCATTATATGAGAACATGGCCACCTTTAATGATGATGCTACCATTCGAGTGCTGACGCTTTTTCAAAACATTTCCTATCATTTGGCTCCATTTGATGATGATGTTATCGATCAAGAGCTTAGGCATCAAGTCTATAGTGCCTATGCTAAAGGTATCAAGTTTATCTTGAAGTCTCAAATTCGTGTTGATGGAAAATTGACGGGATGGTGTGCTCAGCATGATCCCTACACATATGCTCCGGTGGCGGGGCGCCCATTTGAACCAAAGTCAATCTCTGGGCAAGAATCGGTGACGATTGCTAAGTTCTTACAAACGGTATGGCCGCGAACAGCAGAAGTTCAGACGGCTATTGATGGATTTGTCGAATGGCTTGAAGCGGTTGCAGTGGAAGATGTGAAGTATTATCGTTATCCTGTGGATGGAAGCCATTTTGTCGAAACACCAGGCAAGCTGATGTGGTATAGATTTTATGAAATAGGAACGAATAAAGCTTTATTTGGAGATTCAGATGGAAGCATTTATTATACAATTGAAAAAATTAGCTTAGAACGCCGTAAAAATTATGGTTATGCAGGTGATTGGGGAAAAACTTTAGTCAGTAGGTGATGGCGATGAAGCGTTATAAGATAAAGAACATGACTTACATAGGTTGCATAATTTTCCTTATTCTATTGATGTTAACGGTTAATAATATCAATGGGTCTCAACAAATGCGCCAAACAGCAGAGAATATTATGTCTTGGCAACTTGAAAATGGAGGCTGGACAAAAGATAATCCGGATATTTTTACGCGAACTTGGGATGGAAAAGAAAAAAAAGCCAAGTACTATCAGCAGGATGGAATTACACCACTTGGAACAATTGATAATGGTGCGACAGTAACAGAACTAGATGCGTTGGCAAAAGCCTATCACCAATTGAAAGATCCAATGATTCAAGAAAGTTTTCGACGAGGGATAGAGTTTCTTCTATTGATGCAGTATGCATCTGGGGGCTTTCCACAAGTTTATCCAAAGCAAGATGCAAAAGTATCCCTATATGAGAATATGGTGACGTATAATGATGATGCAATGATTAATGTGATGTATCTATTTCAAGAGATTATCTATGAAAAAAATTATTATGGTAATGGATTAGTGGAGGATACATTACGCCAAGAAGTGGAAAAAGCTTATAATAAAGGAGTTGAGTATATGGTAGCTTCTCAAGTTCATGTTAATGATCAGTTAACAGCATGGGGAGGGCAACATGATCCAAATACCTACGAAACGGTCCAAGGAAGAATTTTTGAACCTAAATCTTTGATGAGTAAGGAATCTATTGATATTATATATTTTTTGGAAACGGTTCGACCTCAGACAGCTGCAATACGCCAAAGTGTATTTTATGCTAAAAGCTGGGTTAAGGCAACTGCACTTGAGAATGTTCGCTATGAACGATATGGGATAGATGGTGAGTACTTTATTGATAACCCGGGACATTTGACATGGTATAGATTCTATGAAATAGGAACAAATGAACCACTTTTTGCCGATTTTGATGGGACGGTGTCTCATAGTATTTTGGATATTAGCATAGAGAGAAGACATGGTTATGGTTGGGCTGGTTCATGGGGAAAAGAAATCTATAATGAGCAGCAGGAAGCTTTATTGGAGACAACAGAAAATGAACGACACATATTATTCATAAATACATTGATTGGACTTATAAGTATACTTCTTATTTTGCTAATCATTAGGACTAAGGTCCTAATAAAAAAGAAAAGAAAATAGGACTTGAGGGCAAAAAAATATTGACCAATAAAGCCTTTGAACAAAGCGTGAACAAAGGGTTAAAAGAATAGCTGACCTATTTACGCATAGGTATCGGCGTGGTATAATATATTTGTAGTCAAGTACTTCGTATTTTACAACTTCAACTGATAAAGGCAAACTTACTGAAAAGTAAGGACGCAAAACTATAGGGCCTTCCAATAGGATGGTAGCCAGTCGCCAAATGGAGTTTTTTTGTTGTCAAATACACGTATTAATTTTTATAAACAAAACAACACTCTTTCATAAAGGATCAAGAGAGTTCGACGAACTTCAACTGATAAAGGCAAACTTACTGAAAAGTAAGGACGCAAAACTATAGGGCCTTCCAATAGGATGGCAGCCAGTTTCCAAAGAGAATGTTTTGTTTTCGATTATTCGATTGGACTTAGGAGGTCTTTTATGAAGCGGTTTTTAGTAGCGATTTTAGTTTTATTTATGTCAATGAATATTGTGAGCTTACCAGTAGAAGCAGGCACCGACGTGAACTTACAAGTTGCAGAATATATTATGTCCTGGCAGTTAGATAATGGTGGTTGGTCAAAAGATAATCCGGATATGTTTACTCGATACTGGGATGGAACAGAAAAGAAAGCAAAATACTATCAACGTGATGGAGTTACTCCACTTGGAACGATTGATAATGATGCAACAGTTACACAAATCGAATATTTAGCAGCAGTATACAATACAACACGTAATGAAAAAGTGAAGGCATCAATCCTTAAAGGGTTTGACTTTTTACTAAAAATGCAATACCCAACAGGTGGTTTTCCACAAGTTTACCCAGAACAACAAGCTTCTGTATCCTTATATGAAAATGATGCAACATTCAATGATGATGCAACAGTAAATGTTCTTAATTTATATAAAAAGGTTTTAGACAAAAATAGTGAGTATAACAACGGATTGATTAGCACGATATTGTATAATCAAATCAAGAATTCTTTTGATCGTGGTGTTGACTTTATATTAAAAGCGCAAGTTGAAGTCAATGGAGTTAAAACTGTATGGGGTGGACAACATGATCCTTATACATACAAAACAACTCAAGGCCGTTCCTTTGAACCATTGTCTTTGATTAGTCAAGAATCTGCAAAAATCGTAGAATTTTTAGAATCATTAAACAGTTCAGACCCTGAAATCAAACGAAGTATTTTATCAGCAAAGATTTGGTTCCATGAAACTGTTTTAGAAGATGTGAAATATGTACGTGATGGTGTTAATGGAGAGTATTTCATTGATTCTCCGGGAACAAGAACATGGTATCGTTTTTATGAAATAGGAACAAATAACGGATTATTTGGTGATAGAGACGGCTCAGTAGCATACAGCATTTATGATATTAGTACTGAAAGAGCACTCGGCTATGGATGGGCAGGAACTTGGGGCAAAACAATCTACTATGCGGCATCTGCTAACGATTATATGAGAGAGTTAGTTGCATTAAGCCCAGGTGTTGAAGAACCGAAAGAAGAGGTTAATGACGATCGTTTTTTTAGCCAAGGTGAGTGGATAGCAAGAGGTAACAGTTATATTGATGAAAATGGTTTTCACTTTATAGAGAGTGGTGAAGACACTATTCAGTCACCAGTACTTACATCAGTTAACCAAGGTGATAAAATCACCATAGAGATGGAAATAACACAAACAAATAGAGAATCTAGTATATTAGTTATGAACAATGAAGGATTACGTTCTCAAAATTCAGAATGGCAAATTGGTTATGCAACGAAAACACGTATAATGAATTTTGATGTAAACGCAGATTTTGCCGAGTCAGATAAATTTGTAGCATTTAAAATTGACGGTGGAGTGAATGGAGAATCGATTGATGTTGGACATATTGATATCTATGTCAATGGTGAAAAACAACTTTTTACTACTGAAGAACCAGTAATCGAAGAACCAGTGATTGAAGAGCCAGTGATTGAAGAACCGGTAATCGAAGAACCGGTAATCGAAGAACCAGTAATCGAAGAACCAATCATCGAAGAACCTTCATATCCGGCAAGTGCCATTGTATTTACACAAGGCACGAATAATACATATGTTTATGATAACTTTGATGCAGTAAATATTGGCGATACAGTTATTATTGATTTGGATATTATTGAAGCAAATACTGCCGATGGAAAGCTTGTATTAAATAATAAAGGTTTACGAAGTGATAAATCAGAATGGGTCATTGGAAATGGAGTAAAATCACGACATATTGAGTTTACAGTAACAAAAGAATTTAGTAGTAGTGAACAATTTTTGGAGCTAGCTTTTATTGGTGGACAAACAGAAGACACACTTGTTATTGATAATCTTAACGTGACTTTTGATCGAGTGGTGATTGAAGAGCCAGTAATTGAAGAGCCAGTAATTGAAGAGCCAGTGATTGAAGAACCAGTAATTGAAGAACCAGTAATTGAAGAGCCAGTGATCGAAGAGCCAGTGATTGAAGAGCCAGTGATCGAAGAGCCAGTGATCGAAGAGCCAGTGATTGAAGAGCCAGTGATTGAAGAACCAGTCATCGAAGAACCTTCATATCCATCAAGTGCTATTGTGTTTACAGATGGAAGTGACGATACATATATCTATGATGCATTTGATACGGTGAATGTAGGCGATACAGTCATTATTGACCTAGATATTATTGCAGCAGACACAGTTGATGGAAAGCTTGTCTTAGATAATAAAGGTTTACGAAGTGATAAGTCAGAATGGGTTATTGGAAATGGAATAAAATCACGACATGTTGAGTTTACAGTGACAGAAGAGTTTAACAGTAGTGACCAATACTTAGCATTAATCTTTGTTGGTGGACAACCGGAAGATACCTTGGTCATTGACAACTTTGAGGTGACTTTTGATCGAGTAGTGATTGAAGAGCCAGTGATTGAAGAGCCAGTGATTGAAGAACCAGTCATCGAAGAGCCGGAAGAAGATCCAGGTGTTAGTAGTTTCTCCGCTCGAAATATTGAATTTATTCAAGGGTCAGATGAAACCTTTGAAACAATTGATTTAACAGCAGCGCAACCAGGTGATACGGTTGTTGTAAAAATCACAATTGGAAGTACTGAGCGTGAGTTAAGTGAATTGTACCTAAACAACACAGGTCTAAGAGAAGGAACAGACTTATGGAAAATTGGCCATGGTGTAAAAACAAAAACATTTGATTTTGTAATAAATGTTGATGATTTAAGAGATTCTGATAAATTCTTGGAATTTATTATTGCCGATGGACAAGCTGGTGAAAGTATTTTTGTAGAAAGAATTGAAGTAACAATTAACTAAATAACAATCGTCAAAAGCCTACCAATTCATTGGTAGGCTTTTTCTTTACTTATAGAAATGAATGTGCTAATCTTAAATTATAAACCGATGGGTAGAAATGAGGGATATTTATGAATAAACGCAAAACAATATTGACGATTGTCTTTAGTTTTATCGGAGCGCTTCTTCTTATTATTATATTAACTTTTATATTTTCAAATACGAATAATATAGAAGGATCAGACAATAAAAAAAGTGAAAACCTTAATGAAGAAAAGATAGTTAGTGACTATCAAGATACCACAGCAGACAATGGGCTGACTTCGGATGTGGAAGTTCCTGTAGACAATACAATATCACCAAGTGAAAAGCCTGAAAAAGTTGAAGAAGATATAAGAATGTTTTTGTTCTTGGGTATTGACCGTACAGAAGAAAGAGATTCACAATATAGTATTTATCGTGCAGATAGTATTTCGGTTTTGCGAGTGGATGTGGCCAATGGATGGGCAAAAGTCTTGTCTATACCTAGGGACACATATACCTATTTACCGATTAGGGAAAAAAATGATAAAATTAACCATGCGTACGCATTTGGGACATTAAAAGGGCGAGCAGAAGTGAGTATGGTAGAAGCGGTTAATTTATTACTGGAAGAAGAAGAAATGCGTAAATATTTTACCCTTGAGATGGAACCGATTGCAACAATTGTAGATCAAATTGGGGGCGTATGGATTGATGTTGAAGTAGATATGCATTCACATGGAGCAGATTTGTCAAAGGGATATCAAAAACTCGATGGAGAAGAAGCCTTTGATTATGTACACTGGCGATATTCAGGTGATGGTGATATCGGGCGTATACGACGACAACAACAATTTGCAGTAGCACTCCTTAAAAAATTATCAGAAGAGTATAGTGATACAGATCTTACAAAATTCTTTATAAACAACAGTGAATATACAAATACGAACATACATGTTAACGAATTAGCAGAAGTGACGCTTGCTTTATCCAAAATTGAAGATATAGAATTTAAAACTTTGCAAGGAAGCTCTATAAAAATAGATGGAATATATTATTGGAAATTAGATGAGGACGAACTAGAAGAAGCGCTGACATGGTTTTATGACAATAAACAAATATAGGGAGAGAGGATAAAGAAATGCAGAAAATTTTAGTAACAGGTGCGGTAGGCTTTATTGGGTTTCACTTATCGAAGCTTTTATGTAAGCAAGGATTTGAAGTTGTAGGTATTGATAATATCAATGACTACTATGATACGGCACTAAAGCAAGGGCGACTGGATATATTACTAGAAATTGAACAGTTTAGATTTGTAAAGATGGATGTAACAGATGAGGTGGCTATTAATACACTTTTTATGGAGGAAGGATTTGATTATGTCGTTCATTTGGCAGCTCAAGCAGGCGTCCGATATAGTATTGAAAATCCAAAAGCGTATATTGATTCGAATATTGTTGGATTTATCAACGTGCTAGAAGCGTGCCGACATTATCCGGTTAAGCATCTTTTATATGCATCATCAAGCTCTGTATATGGTGGAAATCAAAAAATACCTTTTTCAACTGAAGATAGCGTAGATCATCCGGTAAGTTTATATGCTGCTACGAAAAAATCTAATGAGCTGATGGCACATACATATAGCCACTTGTATAACATTCCAACAACAGGATTACGTTTTTTTACTGTCTATGGGCCATGGGGAAGACCTGATATGGCTTATTTTTTGTTTGCAAAAGCGATAGTTAATGGAGAGGCAATAAAAGTTTTTAATCAAGGAAAAATGGAAAGAGATTTTACTTATGTGGATGATATTGTAGAAGGAATATCAAAGTTACTTGAACATCCACCACATAAAAATAAAAAATGGAGTGAGACGGATGGTAAAGTGAGTGAAAGTTTTGCTCCTTATAAAATATACAACATAGGCAATAATCAGCCAGTCAAGCTTGAGTATTTTATAAAGGTTATTGAAAATGCTCTTGGCACAAAGGCTGAAAAAGTTTATATGGACATGCAGCCGGGGGATGTATATAAAACCTTTGCTGATGTTAGTGACTTATCGGAGACAATTGGCTTTAAGCCTCAAACAACGATAGAAGAAGGCATTAATAACTTTGCTCAATGGTTTAAAGAATTTTATAAAATACAGTAAAATATAGATAATTAAAAGATTGAACCAAAGATATCTGACAATTAAATAATGTAATAAGAAATTGACAAATTCTTTGGATGGGGCTATGATAAGGTTATAGAGATAGAGAAGATTAGAGAGTAATTTAATGAGTAAGTAAAGGTAGTGAGGTGGTAAGATGCTAAGGTGGAAGATAAGAATACGTAAACTTACCTATGTATTAGCAGACTTAATCTGTATTTTGGCAGCATATATTTTGGCAGAGATTGCATACTTGGACTTTCAACTCGGAGTATTGACATTGACAGGTTTAGAAAAAATATCGTTTGTAATGTTAGTCGCTTTTTTTCTAATTACTTTTTTCCTGATTTTTGATATATACACAATTACGATTAAAAATTATGGAAATATGTATGTTATGACAGTGTTGAAAATGATGATTTCTCTTCTAGGGACAAATATTTTGCTGGGTGCAGTGATGTTTTACTTAAAAGCAAATTTATCAAGATTGTTTTTGTTAGACTATATGATTGCGCTAATTACATTGGTATTTATTAATCGACTTATACTAAGAAAGTTTTCGTATATCGACGTTAAAGACTATAAACATAGTAAGAATAT
Organism: Clostridiales bacterium UBA4039; assembly: GCA_002382805.1. Lineage (GTDB taxonomy): Bacteria > Bacillota > Clostridia > Lachnospirales > Vallitaleaceae > UBA1351. Next base: position 20,203 of record DGAD01000047.1, on the reverse strand, counting down.
ACTAGTTATTGGATGGTCAAAACGAGGCGAGACATACATCAATGAGATTAAAAGTCATAACTATTTAAACTTTAATTTAGTTGGCTATGTAAGTATTAACGAACCAAGAGAGTATAAAGAACTTAAGCACATTGCAACACTTGAAGAACTTGATTATATTGTTGATCAGTATGTTATTGATGAAATTGCTGTTGCGCGTCCATTAAGTTATGATGAACGTCTTAGAGATGCATTACATATGTGTCAAGATATGGGTATTACAATAACGATGCTTCTAGATATTCAAGATACACACACGTCAAAAGCCCAAGTCGCAATGGTTGGAGATTTACCAGTTTTAAAATTTCATGTAGTCAGCTTAAATGAAAGCCAATTATTTGTAAAACGTATTATTGATATTTTTGGCGGCTTGATTGGTATGGTTCTATTTGGGATTGCCTATATCATTGTAGGACCCCTCATTAAGCTTGAAAGTCCAGGACCTATTATCTTTAAACAAGATCGAGTAGGTCAAAATGGTCGTGTCTTTAAAGTGTGGAAGTTTCGCTCAATGGGCGTCAATGCCGAAGCTGAAAAAAAGGCGCTAATGGCCTCAAATGAAATGCATGGGCATATGTTTAAAATGACAGATGATCCAAGAGTTACAAAAGTTGGAGCCTTTATCCGAAAAACAAGTATTGATGAATTACCACAGTTTTATAATGTGTTAAAAGGTGACATGAGTTTAGTGGGAACACGACCACCAACGGTGGCAGAAGTCAAAGCATATGAAAAGCATCATCGACGTCGTATAAGTATTGTTCCCGGAATTACAGGTAAGTGGCAAGTGTCTGGAAGGTCCAATATTGAAGATTTTGAAGAGATTGTACGATTAGATTCGGAGTATATTTCTGAGTGGTGTGTATGGTTAGATATAAAAATTTTGTTTAAAACGGTACTTGTTGTATTTAAAAGAGATGGAAGTCATTGACTTCCATCTCTTTAATTTTTGTATCAGGATAGGATTATTTGAATTTTGATTGATAGGTTTTAATAAGATGAACTAAAAAATCAACACTTTCATCAATACCAATACTACTATCAAGAGTGACATGGTAATTTTGTGATTTTCCCCATTTTTCTTGTGTAAAGTAATTATAATAGGAAGAACGATTTTTGTCTTGCTTATGAAGGTAGTCTTCCCAATTCTTTGCTGTTTCATTGTATTCATGCTCTAAGCGTTCAATACGTGAAGCGATGGGTGCATGAATAAAAATATTGATACAGTTTGGAAAATCCTTTAAAACATAATCAGCGCAACGACCGACAATGACACAAGAATTTTTGTTGGCTAATTCGCGAATTGTTTTTGACTGGGCTAAAAAGATTTGATCCGTTGCAGGCAGTTCTTGTTGGGTCATGTAAAGATTAGTAAAAAAACTAATGCTTTTCTTTTGCTCCATTTTGCTGACAAAACTTTCAGCGTATCCAGTTTCATCTGCAGCTAAGCGAATCAGTTCTTTGTCATAAAAATTGATTTGAAGTTTTTCGGCAATTTTTTTTCCTATGAGTCGTCCTCCTGAACCGTATTGCCTTGCGATGGTCACAACATAATTTTTCATGATGATGTCCCCTTTCTTTGATATAAAAATACTATTGAATGAGCGCAGATAGTCGAGCAATCTCTATATCTGTACTGATTTTTGTCTGGAAGGATGCATTGTTAAGTTCAATATTCAATGTAAGCAGGTTTTCCATTGTTTCATCAGTTTGTGTGGAAAAATCTTGAATGTAGTCTAGCGGGATAAAGGTTTTTCGATAACCATAATCCGCATCCTTTTCAGATTTTACTTCTTGAACACGACTGAGAATAATCAGCTCTAGTCCATTGGTTAAAAACATGGAATCTTGTAAGACCGGCTTGCTAATCAAATCGCTAAAAAAACTAAAGGCAGTTGTTTTTTGACGAATCAATTCAATAAAGGGTTGATATTCAATGAGTTTCACCTGATCTGAAGCCAGTTCAGACAATAAGATGGTCTTAAAAATAGGGGAGTGAATACTGACATGTTCATCAAGGGCTTCAATATCAAGGTGCTTAGGCTTATCATAATAACGTTTGCGAATATCCGTGACTAACTTTTCAATAATTTCATGTGACACAGGATTATATATAATGGAATAGGCTCTATCGGTGGTAGTGATAATAAGTTCTCCAAAAAGCAATTCTTGAAGAGATTGTATCATCAAAATTTCAGATAGAAGAATCGAAGTTTTTTGGATTGTATTGGTTTCGGTTCGGTCAAGGAGTATAAGTTCATCTTGAAAAAATATAACAACATGATCATATAAAGGCATTCCAGGCTTGGCGTTACGGCGTTCTATTGGGCGAGGAATCTTAAAGGCATATGTAGCTTTTAGAATAAGGTCTTTTTCATGTTCAAATTGGGGTGGTACTTCAGTAGAATCATTGATCATTGCTATCCAAGGTCCAAATTCGTTGTATTCTTTTTTTATAATATCCATATGAATCCTCCTTAATAAATCATAGTTTATATTATCGATAGCTACATTTAATTTTTGGATTATGTTTTGGATATATTGCGGATTAATATCTGTTTCAATAGAAGTAATTAAATACTCATAGAGTTTTCGCTTTTCAAGGTGACGTAAATGAATAAAGTCATGCCCTTTAGAAGTTGGAAGGATTAAGTAGGTTCGCTTATCATTTTGAGAAATCTTGCGTCGAAGATATCCTTGGGATTCTAAACGATTAAGGACGCTTGTAAGTGTGCTGTTGGGTAGCGTGAGTAGTTGATTGATTTGTTTTACTGAAAGTTCATCATGATAAGTAAACAATTCAAGTACATTGGATTCGAGAGTGCCTAATTTTTTACGTCCCGAAACAGGAAATTGGGTTTCGATGGTTGTCTTGTAGAACGTATTGGTTTTGTAAACCAATCGAATGATTTCATCAATCCAATGCTTGCTATCAAAATCCATCATGTAGCACCTCTTTTCGAATAATAAATAATACGAATATCGTAATATAATTATAACACACCCTATACATTTTTTCAATGGAACAGAAAATAGCTAAACAAAAATAACTTTATTTTTAAGATATAAGATGCTATGCTAAGATAAATGTACGCACTTAAGGAGGTCCTATGATTACAATAGATGAAATGGAAATATTAATAGAAGAAATAGTGGAGCGCTTGCCAGAAGATTTGTTTAAAGGCCTTAATGGCGGCGTTATTTTATTACCGGATGAAAAAGAAAATAAGAATAGTCAAAAGAATGATTTATTTATTTTAGGGGAATATCACTCAGGTGGGATTATGGGAAGATATATTGCGATATACTATGGATCGTTTATGCACCTATATGGACATCTATCTATAAATCGATTAAGAAAAAAACTCATGCATACCATAAAGCATGAGTTTACCCATCACTTGGAGTCACTGGCAGGAGAAAAAGATTTGGAGATTGATGATGCTGTAAAGATGCAAAAGTACCTGTCAAAACACAAAAAGGATGCTAATTAGCATCCAGTTCTTTATCCAGTTTATGACTTAATAGAAAAGGAATAAAAACAAAAGCCGTAACGATAAAAGTAAAAGCATCGGCAATAAGTTGAGAGCTTAAGATGCCATCAGCATCAAAAAACAAAGGGGCAATAAAAATTGCCGGGAGATAAAAAATGCCCTGGCGAGAAATGGATAATATCAAGGATTCAATGCCTTTGCCAATGGCTTGATAAAATATGCTGATACAGTTGGTTACTGCAAGCAGAAGAATCGAACCTGCAAAATATTTAAGACCGCGTATACCATATGCTGTTACCGATGGCGAGGCTTTAAAGATATGCATAAATATTTCGCCCCCAAAAATCAAAAATAGACTAGAAATAAAAGCCAGAATAAGGCTGATGGACAAAGTGTATTTTAGAGCATCAAGAATACGCTTTTTGTTTTTGGCTCCAAAATTGTAGCCGACGACAGGCTGAAAACCCTGACCGATTCCAAACAAGATATATGTTGGAATCATTCCAATACGAAATACAATGCCTACTGCAGCCAATAAGTCGTTTCCACCATATAAAAATGCACGATTATTTAAAAAACCAATAGTGATGCTAAAGAGGGTTTGTCGTAAAAATGTTGGGATTCCAACTTTAAAAATCTCTTTATACATAGCAAGAGAAGGTTTAAAATTTGAAAGTTTTATGGAAAGAACAGAACGTTTCATTAAGTAATGTGACAAAAGAATTAAGAAGGAAAAACCCTGTGAAAGAGCGGTTGCAAACCCTGCACCTGAAACACCCCAGCCAAAGGTAAAGATAAACAGTGGGTCAAGAGCAACATTTAAGACTGAACCGGCAGCCATTCCAAGCATAGATAGTTTTGAACTACCTTCAGAACGCAAGATGTTATTCATAGTCATATTACCCATAGTGAATACGCTACCAATAATAATAAAAAATGCATAATTTTTTGAAGTCTCAATAATTGAATCATTGGCACCAAAAAGATACAGTAAACTCTCTAAATTAAGTAAGCTGACAATAACAAAGATTAGCCCCGCACCGACGGCAGTGAAAAAAGAGACGGATGTTGTGATTTGGGCTTTTTTCATATCATTTTGTCCAAGTAATCTTGAGACATAGCTTCCTCCACCAATGCCAAAGGCTAGTCCAAAAGCTGAAGTAAGCATCATGATAGGAAGAACGACTTGGGTAGCGCTTGTAGCACTTGTCCCGAGCCATGCAACAAACATGGTATCAACAACATTATATATGGCCATAACAAGCATTCCTATAATAGCAGGAATAGACATTGTATTGATTGCCTTAGATATTTTTGTGTCACGTAGTAATACAATTCTTTGATCATCCATTCTATGTATCTCCTTTTATGCGATTGAGCTTTGTTGTGCTTAACAATATGAAAACTAAACAAAGCAGAATAAATGGCGGAAATATGCTCATACTAGTGTTTTGAGCGATTACACCAAAAAGTGGAGGTAAAGTTGCACCACCTAAATATGCCGCAGCAATTTGATAGCCTATAATATCTTGAGAATGGGCTTTTCCAAAACGCTCCGGTGTTTCGTGAATTAGACTTGGAAAAATAGGCGCAAAGCCTAAACCAATAAAAACTAAACCTACAGGAATTACAAAATTAGGTAAAGGTAAAATAAGCATCAAAACGCCGAATAGACTAACAACAATACCGTAGAAAACGAGCTGCTGATTGGATAGTCTAAAAGAAATAAAACCGGAAATAAATCGTCCAAGGGTTATACCGCCATAGTACATGGCAATCCATGTAGCAGCCATACCAATGGAGATGCCTCTAATCTGAACTAGATAACTACTTCCCCAAAGACCAACAGCTGCTTCGCCAGCTACGTAAAACAAAAAAGCAATAAGAGCAAAAGGTACGCCTTTTATACGTAGTTTTTGGGTAAAACTTAATGAACGGTCGGGTTCCACATGCTCTTGCGTTGCATGTGTAGTGGTATGATGCATCTTCCAAAGAGGGAGGCTAATCAAAAGGATAAAAGCCAAGACCAGCTGTATGGATCCTATAAAACGGTAGCCATATTGCCACGTACTCAAAAGAAGATACTGTCCCATAATAATAGGTCCAATGGTTGCGCCAACGCCCCAAAAAGAATGCAACCAGTTCATATGATGGGATTTAAAGTGAAGTGAAACAAAGTTATTTAAAGCGGTATCAACACTACCAGCGCCAAAACCTAAGGGGATTGCGAATAGAAAAATCCATGAAAAAGAAGGAGACACGGATATGCCAAGGAGTGCTCCTGCGGTCATAAGACAACTAAGAAATGTAACCATTCCCGTGCCAAAGCGTGCAATGATGCGTCCGCTAAAAAGACTGGATAAAATCGTTGAACCAATTGTAACTGTAGCAATCATTCCTGCATAGTCTAGCGGAAGAGACCACTCTTCACGAATCATTGGCCATGCAACACCTAATAATGAGTCGGGGAGTCCCAGACTAATAAAAGCTAAATAAATAATAAATAGTAATAATATTGTCGTCATTTCGCACCTCATCTTCTAACCTTATATAGGTGCTATAGTAAGCTTTTTCTTATGTTTTGTCAAGTGATTGATTTGTATATAAAATTACGATATAATATTGCTATTCACAGGCATATATAATAAGTAGAAACTAAGGAAAATTTACGGTATATAAACCAAAAGGACAAAAAAAAGGGAGAAAAAAATGAAAATTACAATCGCAGGAACGGGATATGTTGGTCTTTCTAATGCAATTTTACTTGCACAAAATAATGAAGTAATTGCATTAGATATTATTCAGGAAAAAGTGGATATGATTAATCAAAGGCAATCGCCAATTATTGATCCTGAAATTGAAGACTATCTTAAAAATAAAGAATTGAATTTAACGGCAACAACAGATAATTTTTTGGCATATAAAGATGCTGAGTACGTCATTATCTCAACACCGACAAACTATGATCCGGATAAAAATTATTTTAATACGCGAACGGTAGAAGCGGTTATTGCAAATGTACTTTCAATTAATCCAAAAGCGATTATGGTCATAAAATCCACAGTCCCCGTAGGATATACAGAGACGGTTAGAGAAAAATTTGATACAGATAATATTATTTTTTCACCTGAATTTTTAAGAGAAGGAAAGGCTTTATATGACAATTTGTACCCATCTAGAATTGTTGTTGGAGAAAAGTCGAAACGTGCAGAAGTTTTTGCCGACTTGTTACAAGAAGGTGCCCTAAAAGAAGAAATACCTGTTCTATATACAGATTCAACAGAGGCAGAGGCGATTAAATTGTTCGCCAATACATATTTGGCTCTTCGCGTAGCATACTTTAATGAGTTAGATTCATATGCGGAAGTTCGTGGATTGGATACAAAACAAATTATTGAAGGTGTAGGGCTAGACCCTCGTATTGGAACGCACTACAACAATCCTTCTTTTGGATACGGTGGATATTGCTTGCCCAAAGATACAAAGCAGCTTTTGGCAAATTACTCAGATATTCCCCAAAATATTATGTCAGCCATTGTGGATGCGAATCGGACACGTAAAGACCATATAGCGGATATGATTATTAAGAAAAATCCGGACGTTGTCGGGGTGTATCGATTGACCATGAAAATGGATTCGGATAACTTTAGGCAATCCGCCATTCAAGGCGTCATGAAAAGGATTAAAGCAAAAGGAATAGAAGTTGTTGTTTTTGAACCTGCGTTACAAGAAGAGACGTTCTTTAAATCAAGAGTGATAAAAGACTTTGAAGAGTTTAAAAGGATTTCGGATGTTATTGTAGCCAATCGACTATCAAAAGAATTACTGGATGTAAAAGACAAGATTTACACAAGGGATTTGTTTTCTCGGGATTAGCAAGAGTTAGGAGAAGCTCATGGAACGAAAAATGTTTTGCTTTGATTTAGACAATACATTGCTCAATCATAAAAAATATAAGATATCCGAACGTATCCTTCATGCGTTAGAGAGGCTAAAGCAACAAGGGCATATTGTTGTACTAGCCTCAGGGCGGGATTTTGATACACCTAATAGTAAACCCTTTGCCGATATGATTAATCCTCAAGCGATTGTTCATGCCAATGGATTAAAAGTAACGGCAAATGCGGAACTACTTTTTGAGCATTATTTTGATAAGCAGTTAATGAAAAAGGTGCTTGATTATGGAACGCATAATAACCTATGCGTTGGTGCGTCCATCGAAGGCGGAGAATACTATACACATTATGAAATTATACGTGAATTTGAAATCAACATGTATGGATATTGTCATAAGACGTATCACGAGTCTTATGAATTATTAAATCGACAGGTCCATTCATTGCATATTGTTGCTGATAAAGAAGAAATTCTTGAGTTGGTTCGAGAGATTCAAGGTTTACATTATTTTTTGTTTAATGGAAATTTTGGTGCAGATTTAATGGATGTTGTTTGGTCTAAAGCAGAAGGAATTCAAGTACTTCATGACTATTACGGCATGACGTGGGAAGATACGATTTGCTTTGGTGATAGTATGAATGACTTGTCAATGATTCAAAAGGCAAAGCGAGGTTTTGCCGTTGAAAATGGGACCCAAATTTTAAAAGATGCTGCGGATATGATTATAAAAAGTGTTGATGAAGACGGTGTTGCTTTAGCAATAGAGACTTTTTTTCTATAATGATATAGGCGCATTGATAGCTCAAGTCAAGAAAGTGTGAATAAATGTTTAAGAATAAATTTAAATTACGATACTGGATTTTGCCTATTTTTTGGATGGGACTTATTTTTATGTTTTCTCATCAACCGGCAACACAGTCAGGAAAACTTAGCTCTTCAATTACAGAGAAAGTACTTCAAGTACTTGAGAACTTTGTTCCAAATATAACATCAGAGCTAGACTGGTGGCATGGATTCATTCGTAAAAACGCACATTTTTTTATATATTTTATTCTAGGGATTTTATTAATGAATCCACTAAAAAAATCACAGGTGAAACGTCCCTATACAGCAGCATTTGTCATATCAGCATTGTATGCGGTTAGCGATGAGACGCACCAGCTGTTTATTGAAGGAAGAGTAGGAACGATTTATGATGTACTTATTGACACATCAGGTGCATTAACAGGGCTCTTATTGTATAAGACATATAAAAAAATTACGCATTAAATGTTATACTACGTCGGTGTTTTCGATACTCAGAAGGCGAAACACCGATATTTTTTTTGAAGATTTTTGAAAAATGGTAAGGGTTTTCATAGCCAATTGAGTTACCGATAGTTCCAATGGCAATATTTGTTGTCGCAAGTAAATATGTGGCTTGTTGCATACGATAGCGGATAAGATAATTTTGCGGTGAATAGCCGGTATATTTTTTAAAAAGCCTGGAAAAATAACTGCGTTCAAGATCGACATAGGAGGTAATGTCATCCACACGAATATTTTGAGTATAGTTTTTGGCGATATAATTACAGGCTGAATCAACATAAGGATCACCTTGGGTGGATTCGCGTAATGCAATAAAGTCCGTTGAACCGTTGAGTTCTTGGAATAATTCATCAATAATCAGATGGAGTAACCCAGTGCTTTTGTAATAAGAGCTTAGTGCTCGGGTAGATAGATCGGTTAACTGGGTGATATATTGCCATAACATGTGGGTGTCATTAAAACTTAAAATGGGATGATCAACATCGATGCCAATATTTTTAAGTTGCCAAACGACATCCGTACTTTTAAAACCGACCCAGTAATAATGCCAGGGGTCAAAGGCATCGGCTTCATAGTAGGTGATCACATCAGGAAAAATAATAAAGGCCTGATTCTTTTTGACAAAAAAGGTCTGATTGTTGACGTGAAAGGTACCACATCCTTCTTTGATAAAATGTATTAACACATGGGTCCGGACAAACGGACCAAAGCTATGTTTGGGTGCGCATATTTCTGAGCCTTTATTAAAAAGCTCCAAAGGTTCGTGAGACATTTTCTCCTCCGAAATCACATAAAGACAAATTTAGGTCACATTTTTCAATGTTCATTTTACTCTGTTTTGATTAAAATAACAATAGATATAACAATATTCATTGACTAATAGGAGGAAAATGATGACAAAAATTACGTTTATGGGTGCAGGAAGTACTGTGTTTGCAAAAAATGTGTTAGGGGACTGTATGGTCACTGACAGCTTACGTGATGCAGAGATTGCATTGTATGATATTGATGAAAATCGCCTAAAAGAATCCGAGATGATTCTTAGAAATATTAATCAAAATTCAAATGCAGGTCGAGCAAAAATTATAACGTATACGCAACGAAAAGAAGCGCTTCGTGGAGCAAAGTATGTTATTAATGCGATCCAAGTTGGAGGCTATGATCCGTGTACAATTACTGACTTTGAAATCCCTAAAAAATATGGGTTACGTCAAACCATTGCTGACACATTGGGAATCGGAGGAATCTTTCGAGCATTAAGAACGATTTCGGTGATGTTAGATTTTGCAAAAGATATGGAAGAAGTATGCCCAGATGCTTGGTTTTTAAACTATACAAATCCTATGGCAATGCTTACAGGTGTCATGTTAAGAGCCACATCTATAAAGACGATTGGATTGTGCCACAGTGTTCAAGTGTGCCCGCAAAATCTTTATGAAGGCTTAGGTTGGGAAGAAGATAAAGAAATACAAACACTTATTGCCGGAATTAATCATATGGCATGGCTTTTGGAGATTAAAAAAGACGGCGTGGATTTGTATCCAAAGATAAAGGAGCATGTAAAAAACAATGGATTACCTCAAAAAGATGCTGTTCGCTTTGAGATGATGCAAACATTTGGATATTATGTAACGGAGTCAAGTGAACATAATGCAGAATATTTGCCTTATTTTATCAAAAGTAAATACCCAGAATTGATTGAACGTTATCATATCCCATTAGATGAGTACCCACGTCGTTGTATAAAACAAATTGACGAATGGAATAAAACGCGTGAAGAACTGTTAGGTGATGTAAAATTAACACATGAAAGAACCCATGAGTACGGTTCTTATATTATCGAGGCGATGGAGACAAATGTACCATATAAAATAGGTGGAAATGTCTTAAATACAGGATTGATAACGAACTTGCCCTATGACGCCGTTGTTGAAGTCCCTTGTATGGTCGATGCATCAGGTATTTCGCCAACCTATGTTGGAAAGTTACCAGAACAATTAGCTGCGTTAAATCGCACCAATGTGAATGTGCAGCTTTTAACCATAGAAGCTGCACTGACACAAAAGCGTGAATATATTTATCATGCGGCGATGCTCGATCCCCATACGTCGTCGGAACTATCCATGGATGAAATCAAGAATCTTGTTGATGATCTTATACAAGCCCATGGAGACTGGCTGCCAGAATATAGATAAATATCCAAAGTATTAGTCATGTAATGTAAAAGGCATCGCATCATATGTGGCTGAGTTTGGACCAATCATAACAATAAATTGGCCGGGTTCAGACTGATAATCCATTGTAGCTGTGTAGAATCTAAGCATTTCTTCAGAAATGACAAATTCAACAGTTACAGTGGATTGTTTTTTGATATGGATTTTTTCAAATCCTTTTAATTCTTTTACAGGACGTGCAACGCTACCTGCACAATCTCTAATATAAAGTTGGACGACTTCGCTGCCATCAAATTTTCCGGTGTTGGTCACATCAATTGAAGCAGTGATGGTATCGTTATAGCCCATTTCACAACTGGATAGCCTTAGGTTGCTATATTCAAAGGTTGTGTAGCTTAAGCCATAGCCAAAAGGATAGAGTGGACTATTTGGCTGATCGATATAGTGGGATCGATAGCGGAGCCCAGGATCATATGCCTTGCCATATGTATAGTGCTCAGTTTCCAAAGGACGGCCTGTATTAAAGTGATTATAGTATAGAGGAATCTGACCGACACGGCGTGGAAAGGTCATCGTAAGGTGTCCGCTTGGATTGATATCGCCAAAAAGTATGTCAGCGATAGCATTACCGCCTTCAGTACCTGGAAACCAGGCTTCTATAAGAGCAGGAAAGTTAGCATCAAACCATTCTAGGTCTAAGGGGCGACCATTGAATAATACGGCAACGGTTGGTTTGTTAATTTCTAAGATGGCTTGAGCTAATTGTTGCTGTATATGGGGAATCTGGATATTTCCACGATTGGCGCCTTCACCGGACATATCTTGACTTTCACCTAACGCTAAGATGATAACATCTGCATCTTCAGCTAATTTTTTTGCGTCGTGAAAGGTTGGATCATCTGCTGTAAATATGTCACATCCTTTTGAAGTGGTTACAATCCCATTGGGTCCAAGTTGATTTTTGATGCCTTGAGTTAACGTAACGGTATCCTTATTATCACCAAGAGCATTCCACCAACCGAGTAAATCACCAGAATCTGCATGGGGACCAATCACGGCAATGCGTTGTGTGGTCTTGGATAATGGAAGTATATTATCATTTTTAAGCAATACCATTGTCTCGCTTGCGACTTCTCTAGCTTCTGCGCGATGTGCAAGAGACAGGTGAAGCTTTTTTTCTTCTTTTTCGTTAGCAAAACGGTAAGGATTATCAAATAAACCTAGATCTTCTTTTAATTGAAGAATGCGTAAAACAGCAGTATCTAGAAGCTCAATAGCAATTGTTTTGTCCTCGACTAAGTTTCTTAATTGAGTATAATAGATGTTTGATGTCATCTCGATATCCACACCGGCAGTTATTGCTTTGTGGGCACAATCATAGCTATCTGTAGCTGCGCCATGAACAAGTGCTTCATAAATAGAGTCCCAATCAGATATAATAAGTTTGTCATAGGCCCATTCTTTTCTCAAAATCGTTTGAAGAAGAAATGTGTTAATACTTGCCGGAATTCCATCATATAAATTGAAAGAAGTCATAATCATAGAACTGCCGGCTTCAAGTGCTGCGCAGTAACCGGGCAGATAATATTCACGAAGCCAACGCTCTGAGATATCGACTGTATTATAATCACGACCGCCCTCAGCAGCCCCATACGCAGCAAAATGTTTTGTGCATGCAACCATCGAATAGGGTGAAGCATATGTATCGGTTTGAAAACCTTTAACCGTCGCACTGGCCATTAATCCGTTGAGATAGGCGTCTTCGCCAGGGCTTTCCATGACACGTCCCCAACGTGGGTCGCGTACCAAGTCAACCATTGGGGCGAAGGTTACGTGTTGACCGCTGACACTACCTTCAATAGAGGCAACACGAGCACAGCGCATTGCAGCTTCAGGATTCCATGATGCGCTAAGGGCAAGGTTAATGGGGAAGATGGTCTTATACCCATGAATAATATCATACATAAATAATAACGGAATGGATAAACGATGATTTTTAATATAGTCGGATTGAATTCGAATCATATCAGCTGCTGTCTCAACTGAAAGAAAAGAGCCTACATTATAGAGGTCCTTTTTTTTCATAAGTACTTCACCGGTAGGACCTGTGAAATTTTCTGAAGCATCTTTTTTCCCAATAAGTCCCTCATATGTTGAAGGGTGAATTTGAATCATTTGTCCGATTTTTTCTTCTAAAGTCATTTGTTGTAGTAAGTTTTGTATGCGTTGACTAAACATAGCAACCTCCATTTAAAAATAATGTTATTTCGTTGGGTTTATGATATAGTAATATAGGAGAAAAACATATAAAATGTTCGCAAATGTTAAAAATCTTGTGATGAAAAGAGTGAGAAATATGCATATAAAAAATATTGTGATTGATGCGAGTGAACTGAATCCGACCCTCATGCGCATGTATTTTTTTAATCAATCTCAAGAGTATTTTCCAGGTGAAAAACTTGAAAAACGTCATGTTTTGGATTTTGAATTTGAATTTTTTACGGAAAGTACGGGAGGGATGTATATTGATGATACATATTATACGATTCAAGCGGGGGATGTTGTTTTAAAAAGGCCAGGTCAGTTTACACGTGCTGTCATGCCATATTCATGTTATCTATTAGGCATTGACCCGACAGATAGGGCACAAAAAATCCAGCAAAGTACGCCGTATATTATGAACGGATACTTTGTTCCCTATTATAGACACTATATTCTTGATCAACTACCGACTCGAATACATCCAAAACAGCCGCAGATTTTTGCAGGCTTATTTGAAGAAATATTAAAAGAACGTCTAAATCCTAGTAAAATAAGTACAATTAAAATCAAAAATCTGATTATGTCGATTATCATTCACATGTATGAAGAAACGGTTGAAAATAATGTGAATCAACCATCACCATATCGCAAAACATTTCAATTATTTAAAGAATATGTAGAAAATCATTTGGATGAGCAATTAACACTTGATCAAATCGCAAAACAATTGAAAGTGAGTCCGGCGCACTTTCATAAAATTTACAAAAAAACATTCCAACAAACACCGAATGAATATATTCTTCAAGAGCGTCTGAAAAAATCAAAAGAGCTGTTAATTCGATCGGATCATAAAATTATAGATATTGCACTTACTATTGGATTTGCTTCAGCAACATATTTTTCGACAGTGTTTAAAAAATATGAAGGGATGACGCCGCGAGAGTATAGAAAACAATATACATATTATTAATATACACAGAGAAAGGAGAACGTGATGAAAAAGAAAAAAGTCGCGCTTGTAGTAGGGGCATCCTCAGGGATTGGAGAAAAGGTCGCTCGGCGCCTTGCTACATCTGAGTGTATAGTTTATGGTGTGGCAAGACGAACCAAACGCTTAGAACGCCTAAAAAAGGCAGGCGTACATATAGCTTATATGGATGTGACAAAGACAGAATCGATTGAAGCGGTTATCCGACATATTCTAGATCAACATGGATATATTGATATTGTTATTAATAACGCAGGTTATGGTGAATATGGTATACTTGAAGAAGTGTCTATTAAGAAAGCCAAGCAACAGTTTGATGTTAATCTATTTGGAGTAGCTCGTGTCAACCAGTGTGTGCTACCTGTGATGCGCAAGCAAAAAAGCGGACGTATTATTGTTGTTGCTTCATCAGCTAGCCACGTTGCAACCTTAGGATCAGGTTGGTACGGGGCGTCAAAACATGCCCTAAAAGGATTGGTAGAAGCCCAGCGAATGGAAGTATACCCTTTTAATATTCAACTCGTTCAAATAGAACCGGGACCGATTAAGACGGAATTTGAAACAACTGCAATCGAGACATTAAATGCTCAAGAAGCTATTGAAGACTATAAGGAATTAAGATATAATTACATGTGGTTCTTAAAGCATATGTTTGCCAAGGCACCAAGTGCTTTTTCAACAGTGGATATAATTGTTAAAGCATCCCTAATCAAAAAACCTAAAAACATCTACCGTACGACAGGCTCAGCAAAATTGCTTCCCATCCTTAGAGGTATTCTTGGAAGTCATATGTATTTAAAAAGTGTTCATCATGTGATTTTGCGTAGAGGAAGAATAAAGTGACAGTGTTGCACATAGCTTGACAGACGGTTCATAATCATAAAGTTGAATGCGAGACAAATGAAGTTTTGTTATCGTACAAATAAGCAAAAAAAAGGAGTAAACAATGAAAACAAACAAATTAACAAGAAGTGCTATGTTACTTGCATTAACCCTCGTTTTTCAAATTGGTTTTAGACAATTTGCGCAACCTTTAGTCGGTCCATTAGTCAATATGATGCTTTTATTATCGACAATGATTGTCGGAATTCCAATGGCTATCGTCATAGGGTGCTTAACGCCTATCATTGCTTTTTTATCTGGAATAATGGGGGTCTTGCCTTTGGTTCCGATGATTGCTGTTGCCAATACAATATATATAGTTGTTTTTGGATTAATCATCAAGAAAAAAGAAGGCATACTATACGAAGCCATTGCTTTAGTTTTAGGGGCAGGGGCAAAGTTCCTCTTTTTATTTATTGCAGTGCGCACGTTACTTCCGTTATTTATTGCACAGGTTAAGCCACCAGTTATTGCGGCATTTTCATTCCCGCAATTATGGACCGCGCTTATTGGAGGTCTACTAGCACTTGTTATTATTAAATTATTGCCTAAATCAATGCAATAATTTCGAATTCGTCAAAAATTCATAAATTATTCATATTAAGTTCATAAATCTAACATACCATAAAAACAAGTGTTTAATATCATAGGATGATTATGTGCTGTGTTATTAAAATGGTGGGAGGGAGACGAATGAAAATAATATTGTTTTATACGACAAAAAATCCTGAAGCTATAAAATTGATTCAACACTTTAATGATAAAATCAAAGAAAAAGGACATGAGGTTATTTTAATTGAAGCAAATAAATACATGGAATTAAATGCATCGATTGATCTTTCAGAGCCGGATACAATGTATGGCTTTGGAATATCGGGTTTAGATGAAGCGTCTAAGCGAGAGATTTTATGTTTGGCTAAGATGTTAAAGAATAGATATGTCAATAAGCCAGCGTTTATATATTCAGGAACACATAAGGATTTTCACAAAACGAAGCGTCAATTGCACAAGATTTTAAAAGATAAAAATTTTGATGTTGTCATTAGTCAAGTCAAGACATATAATTTGGTTGAAATGGAAAAAGTAATTGAACGATTACACGATGTATATCGAAAATATTATTTAAGTAAAAGCCGCCAAAGGGATAAATCGATATTGTCTTGCGACATATGTGAGGTTTGTACAGAAAAAACAGAATAAAAAATGTAAATTAAAATAGGCTGTCCACATTTGTGTGGGTGGCCTTTTGTGGTATAATAGTAAATAAAAGGGAAGAGGGAGATGACCATTAAAGAGATAGCGTCGACTATGTTTTTATTAGATGAACAAAGAACCGGACGATTAAAACATCGCATTCATTCATATGAGCTGACACCAGAGTTTTCTTTTACATTACGTGCATATCCACTCAAAGGGCCAGAAGCTTCACCGGTTTTTGATGCAGATGGCAATATATACTTTGCATCCCATGATGGATGCTTTTATTCAATTAGCAGCCAAGGGCAGTTACGTTGGATGTTTAATTCTGGGAAGACAAAAAATTATGGAAGCCCTTCGATATCAGAAAATTATGTGATTTTTACATCAGGAGAGGGGAATGTCCATTGTTTTACAACACAAGGGGAGCTAATGTGGACCTATTATTTGGGTGCATACTTTGATGCAATATCTAATCGGTACTTAAGAAAGATGAGCAAAGGGATTAATGCATTAGCTACATATGATTGGCATACAAAAAAGTTTCGCTTAAATAAATGCTGGTCTTCTCCCCTTATTAATAAAAACCATATTTTGATTACAGGTTATGGTATCGGACTGCATAGTATTGACTTGATATCGGGTCGATGCGAATGGACATTTGATTTAGGTATGCCTAGATATCCATTAAGCGGTGTAGCCATAGACGAAGACAACAATATCTATGTGGCGGCAAATAGACATCGATTATATGGATTACATGCCAATGGACAAATGAAATGGGAGTATACACTTAAAGAAAACTATATGTTTTGGGGCAATCCAACAGTAGATATAGAACATCAGAGTGTTTATTTTACAGGAGGGATTGGAGAAGATCGGGGCATTGTTTTATGCTTGGGATATGATGGACAGTTAAAATGGAAGAAAGAGCTTGCAGGGGCCATTCGAGGAAGTGTAAGTATATCCTATGAAAACTATGTGGTTTTAGGGACATTAAGCGGCCAATTAATGGCGCTAAGTAAAGAGGATGGTTCAATAATCTTTAGTCATCGCCTAACGCAAGCCAAAAGAGGTCTATGGACAACTCCAAGCATTGACTTAGATGGGCATATTCTTATAACAACAAAAGATAGTAATACAAAAGGTCGCATACTGATATTTAATTCAGAAGGAAAACAAAAAAGTTCTTTGGACATAGGAAAAGCCCTTTCCGTTCCTATTGTTGATCAGAAAGGTGTTATCTATGTTGGCTCATGGAATGGAACCATGATGGCTATCAGCACAAAAAAAGGGTGAGCGTATGGATTTTAGAGTGACGATGTTGTTACAGGCGTTAAATCAAATCAAGGAGCCAAAGGTTGAATTGTCACATGAACAGTGGAATCAATGCTTACAATTTGCAGCGGAGCATGGATTAGAGTGTGTCTTCTTTGATTATTATCAACTTTTTTTTCCTGACGACTTTAAGCAATCCGATATTTATCAAAAATGGCAAGGAAAAATCATCCATCGTCTATTTTGGACAAAACAATCAGAACGAAAAGCTAGAGAGGTTTTAGCACAGCTAGAGAAACAAGGCGTCTTTGCCATTGTATTAAAGGGGATTGACTGTGCTTCATATTATATAAAGCCTGAAAATCGTACCATGAGTGATATGGATATTTTTCTTCATTGGGATGATCTAGAGCAAGCGGATAAGGTTTTCCAATTATTAGACTATATACATGTGCAAGATCAAGATACAGATAAAGAATATATATATTATCCTAAAGAGGAAGGGTATTTTTTTGAAGTACATTTTGCATTGTTTAAGAAAGAGCTATCGGATTATACCCAAGCATTTGGGTATAATGCACTGCAAACAGCAGTTCGATCAAAAGATGGGGAATTTAATGTATTGGAACCAACATTAGCGACAGCTTATATGCTTGTTCATATGGTGAAGCATTTGTACGGAACAGGAATAGGTTTAAAGGGATTATATGACCTGGCTCTATATGTGAGAGCACAAAAAGAGCATATTGATGAACAAAAGCTTAATTTATATCTGACAAAGTTTCATATGTTAAAAACAGGTGCATATATCTTAGCGTGTGCCAATAGATTTTTAGCAAGTGGGTTTGTTCTAGACTATGAAATACAAGATGCGTTTTGCAATAACCTTTTTGGGATTATTGCGCGTTCGGGTGATACAGGGATGCGTGAAGAGTATGTTATAGAACAACGTTATGAAGTTTTGGCTCAGGGACCTTATAAGGGAAATAAAGATAAAATGCATCTGTTGACATTTGTTTTTTTACCCTTAGACCAAATGAAAAAAAGATATTCTAGTTTAAATAAGCATTCTTGGTTGCTACCTGTGTTTTGGGGAGTTCGTATTGTTCGAGTAGTTTTCAAATCGCGTCAAAATCTAAAAAAATGGATTCGACGCGATATTAATCACCGTAATATTATGACACATCAAGAAACCATAACTTTTTTAAAGGAGGAATAAAATGGAAAAAGGAAGAGTATTTAAGCAAAAACCAGATGTTCAGCCAGCAAACCTTGGTGGAGAGCTAGCCATGCTAAATATTGACTCAGGGGAATACTTTGTCATTAATGAAGTGGGCAAAGATATTTGGGAATGTATTAATGGCATACGAAATGTTAGCCAAATTATTGAAGAATTAACACAAGTATATGCAGCAGATTCAGAAGAGATAGCAGATGATGTTATGCGTTTTATTCAAGAGCTTGAAGAGGCGAAGGTTATCATAGAGGTTGCGTATGAGTAATCTACGATATTACAAACTGTTTGGTCTAAATGTAGAGGCCAATATCAACTTGAATATAATGGAATGCAAACCGTGTAAAGCGGATGTTATTATTGAAGTTGAGGCATGGGAGCCGGCGTGTGTTGATGATGACTTGGGCGAATTTCATATTCATGGAATAAATGATATTGGCGTAGATATTCATAATCTTGCGCGGTTTAGAATTCAAGATGGAAAGTCGATGCTCATAACGCCTCATAAACCAACATATTGGGAAAATGAGTTGGTAACATATATCGTTGGAGTTGCATTTGCAACACTTTTGTTACAACGTGATATTTTTTCCATTCACGGCAGTGCAGTTTGTGCGAATGATTTGGCTTTTATTATTTTAGGGGAAGCAGGTGCTGGCAAGTCTTCACTGGCGCGGCAAAGTATTCGATCAGGCTATAAACTTTTAAGTGATGATTTGTCCGCAATATCTACAAAAAATCAATTGTATGTCATACCGAGTTTTCCTACGCAAAAGATGTGGAAAGATACGATGGATGTCTATGAGTATTTACCAGACCCTAAGAAACAAATTTTCCCAAATGCAGAAAAATTTTATGTGGATATACAGGAGGATTTTGAAGAAACGAGTAAGCGCTTAGGGGCAATTATTTGGCTTGAAGCGAGTGAGGTAGACCAAGTGACCTTAACTCGGCTGGATAAGACCAAAGCACTCGAAGTGTTATTAACCCATGCATATATTGAAGAAATGGTCGAACGCTTAGCATTGAAGGCACAACAATTGAACCTGTTAAGTTATGTACTGTCAAATGTAGATGTATATCATCTTGAGCGTCCACGGGAAGGCTTTACTTCAAAGGAACAGTTACACTTAATTGAACAGGAACTGTTTTTTCATAAAAAAATGTAAAAAACATTTGAATAAAGTATGAACAAATTGTAAACTTTTTCTTGTGATTTTTTTTCTTTGATGGTATAATAAACCTATAGCAAATACTTGCTAACAGTAGTGAGTAACATTTTATTCGTTATAGGAGGTAATATTATGAAAAAATGGGAAGTTCCAAAAATCAAAAAATTAGACATTAAACAAACAGAAATGCGCCCAGGTAACGGCTATGGACGTACACATAGCAATTGGAAGTGGGGACGCGACTAATTATATATATTAAAGGGGCTGTCGCATTAGCA
>DGAD01000026.1:346-60576 GCA_002382805.1 Clostridiales bacterium UBA4039 | reverse complement strand
AATTCCGAGAGACTATATATTTACATCTTACGATGCATAAATATATTATAAACAAACGGTACTTTGTACCGGAATCATGGTTTCCTTTATGGCGGAACTACGGTTTCCAGCGTCCGGACAGGCGGTGTAAAATGCTCTGGATTATTCCTGCTGAGTATAGTGTATATTAGTTCCGTCTGATCCACAATATTTTTTTTCACTTGGGGCAATTTCACGAATCCATTTATCCAGTAACGTACGACTAGGGTAACCCAATATCCTAACTGTACGCCTTATATTTTTACCATGTTCAATATAATAATTGACTGCTTTTTGCTTTTCCTCAAAACTATACTTACTTTTTTTACTATAACTGCTTTTTATCGTATCAGCAGCTTTATAAGCATAATACCAATTACGTAAAGACCCTTTTGATGGATATCCAAGTTCTCTAATAACTGTTGCATAACATAAATCATATTTTATGAGTAATTCAATAGCTTTTTTTCAATCTTCATATGAATACATTTGAAACCTCCTAACTTTATTAATGGTCCAGGATTATGTCCGCATCCCCGCGGCTCAAACTTTCGTTGACAATCACAAAGATATTATTTGAATTCTTGTGTATATAGTAAAATCCTGGTAAAATGTACTTAAAAGTACGCTTATAAAAAAGAAAGCGGACTGTGAGGTGCGAAAAATGATTGTAATTGATAAATTGAAAAAAGAATTCACAAATAATGGCGGGGTACTTAAGACATCTGAGCTTAATGATTTAGGTTTTTCTAATAGGCAAATCAAGAAATTAGTTGATGATGGATTAATTTTTAGAATCAAGCGAGGTTATTATGAGCTAACAGATGAAATGAGCAGAGAAGAAGCTGTTATTGAAAAGCTATTTCCTCATGCCGTGATTTTTCTTGAAAGTGCTTTAATGCACTATGGGTATACAGATAGAATACCATCAGCTTGGCAGATTGCAGTAGACAAAAATAGCAATAAAAGTCAGTATGATATTGATTATCCTATGATAAAGCCTTTTTTCCTTGACCCTAAATTCCTTGAAATTGGTGTAGATAAAATACAAATAGAGAATGTAAAAGTAAGAATATATGATAGAGAACGCACCATTTGCGACGTCCTCCGCTATGAGAAGAAGTTGGAGAGAGAAGTATTTAACAATGCAATAAAGCACTATGTAAAAGATCCAAAGAAAAATGTAAGAAAACTTTTTGAGTACGCAGAAATATTCAATATAAAGAATAAGACTCAAACATATATAGGAGTGTGGTTGTAATGGGTAATATTGCAGCGTCGGTATTAGCAAAATTGAAAAACAAAGCAAGGCAACAAGGTATCCCATTACAACAGCTTATAAATCTGTTTTGCCAAGAAGAGTTCATCAGGAGACTGGCTCGATCTAGCTATAAAAATAATCTTGTTCTAAAAGGTGGTTTCTTGTTGTATTCAATTAGTGGCTTTACTACCAGGCCAACTGTTGATGCAGATTATCTTTTGAAAAATTACTCAAATGATATAGATGCTATAGAAAACTTGTTAGAGAGGTCATAAGTTTACCTAGCAAAAATGATATGCTCCCTTTATAGTAGAAATTTTCATCTTGCGGGTATTTTTTTAGATTTTTTTTTTGACAACGATAATAAAAGAAGAACACCTAATGTACATACAATGGACCGCATAGTATAATGAATATATATAAACGAAGAAAGGAAAATGTGATATTCGTATCTAAAGATATCGCATAAGGACAAATATGATAGACGAGAGATGGGTTTTTTATGAACAAGTTAAACCGGAAGAAGTAGCAAAAGGAGTGACGCGACGTATCTTAGCTTATAATAAGGAACTGATGTGTGTTGAGAATACTTTTGAAAAAGGGGCCGTAGGTGCCTTGCATTCTCACCCTCACACCCAGGTAACTTATGTTGTTAGTGGTGAATTTGAATTTGAGATTGACGGAGTGAAAAAAACGGTAGTTGCAGGCGATAGCATGTTAAAAACTGACAATGTGATTCATGGCTGTGTGTGTAAAGAACCCGGCGTATTGTTGGATATATTTAATCCGATGCGCGAAGACTTTGTAAAATAGTGTGGTTACCTTTTCTTCCTTGTATTTTTGTGTATAATTAGCTACAATAGGCATATCTAGAACAATAGACATAACAACACACAACTAGACAGGAGTATTAAAATGAAGAAAAAGAAATTGGCATTATTAGGTTACGGTTATTTGAATCAGGTGATTGCAAGGTCGGTTAAGGACGGCGTTCTCTCAGAGTATGAACTGGTAGGCGTCCTAGGGAGAAATCCGGCGCGGACTCAGCGCTTTGCCGATTATTTTAACTGTACACCATGTACAAATATTGAACAACTTATGGCGCTACAGCCGGATTTTGTATCAGAAGCAGCATCACCTCAGGCAGTAGTAGATTATACAGAGACGATTTTACAAGGCGGATCCCATGTGATTGTGTTATCAACGTCGGCATTTGCAGATGTTGCCTTGTATGAGCGAGTCGTTGATGTCGCATCGCAGAACAATACCCAAATATATATCGCAGGTGGAGCGACAGGGGCGTTTAACCTTCTTCAGACAGCACTTTATATGAGTAAGACCCCTATTGATGTGACGATTACATCTAAAAAACCGCCACAGTTTGTTGCCTATACTCCATTTAACAGAGAAGGAATATTAGGTATTACAGAACCGGAGCGGGTATATACTGGGACGGCTAAAGAGATTATTGATATTTATCCCTATGTATTTAACGTGATTTATGCCACAGCTCTTGCCAGTGCAGGACCTGAAGAGACCAAGTTCAACATCGATGCAGTTCCCGGTCAAATAGGTGAAGATTATAGAATACAAGTCGAAGGAGACCATATAGATCTTGATTTGAATATCGGCGCTACAGACTATGCGATTGCTGCATGGAGTGTGGTGGCAATATTAAAGAACCTTGCTTCACCCGTTGTTTTTATATAAGCAGTGTAAGCTTTAAGGGGAGGGTCTAGGAGGAAAACAGGTAGGATGAATCCAAAAAACCAAGCGTTGTTTGATGATGAGTTATTGATTTTTCTTAATCTATCGTTAGATGGGATTTTTATTGAAAATGTCAACGGTGATATATTAATATGTAATCAAGCCGGTGCGGATATGTTTGGCTATACGATAGAAGAGATTACACAATTAAATATTCAAGATTTAGTTCCTGCGTCGGAGTGCTTTTATATAAAAGAAAAGTATACCAAGCAAGACCTTTTCCCGCAAGAGTACATCGGCCGCCTCAATGTGAAAAAGGATGGAACGCTTATTCACACAGAAATCAATTCAAAGATCGTTACATCCAAGGGTAAGCAGTATCTGATTGCATTTATACGTGATGCAACTAAGCCGCCACAGATGGACCCTAATGATCAAAAGGCCCGGTTTTCACAATACGCTTTAGAGCGTACGCGAGAAAAAGAAAAACAGATTTTGTTAGAGTTACATGATTCGGTGGGGAGGGAAAAAAGTGTGGTACCTCTCCTTGCAGTCGAGTACATAGAAAGCTTTAAGAAGAAGGTGAAAATCTGTCTCAAAAACGGCACGGTGTTGGAAAGCTATGACACGCTTAATCGTTTAGAACAGCAGATCATACCTACGGGAAGCTTTTTAAGGTGCTATCAAAGTTATATCATCAATATGCAGTGTGCAACCTTGGATAGCCACCACCAAGTTTTTATCATGGATAGTGGTGTGCGAATTCCTATCCGAAAGCGGCAATATCGACAGATCAGTACAACTTATATGACCTATAAAAGTCTGATGGTATAAAGTAAAAAAATATTTACCGAATCTGAGTAAGGATATATAAAAAACCGAACGTTTTTTACAAAAGTTAATAAAATGTTCGGAAAATGCTTGCATAATATTTGAACCTGTATATAATTATACTAGTTAGCACCTTGTGTTAACGGATTGATGCGAAGTATATACTCAGAAAGGTAGGCAGAAAATGAATAATTTATTCAAAAAATCAGGTATTATTATAGGTATAGTAGGTGTTTTAATTGTAGGTGTTGTTCTAGGTATAACATCAAAAAATGTGTTATCTAAAGGCAATGAGCCAGTAAGTGAGGACATTGAGTCCGACCAAAGACCATTACTTATTCAAGGGGCTATGGATGTTGAAACAGAAATTATGATGGCAGCATTAGAAAACCATGAAGAGGTAACTCTTGGTGTATGGAAATATACCAAAGGAACAATAAATGATTATCCGGTTATTATCTCAAGAACACGTATTGGAATGAGTAATGCGGCAGCATCAACGGTCCTTGCTATAGAACAGTTTAATCCGGTGGCGATTATTAATCAAGGGACTGCAGGAGGACATGATCCGGATTTGCATAAATATGATATTGTTCTTGGTAAATATATCGTTAACATGGGCGCTTTTAAAACAGATTTTGTAGAAAAAGGTGAAGGTATACATCCGACGACATGGCACCAGTTAAACTTGGAAGTTATGGACCAAGAAACCGGTGAGTGGAAAGATGTCAACCGTTTTGAGTCCGATGCTAAGCTTTTAGAGGCTGCTAATAGTGTAAAAGACTTGCATACCAAAGGGAAAGTTGTAGAAGGAACCATTGGTTCAGCTGACGAATGGAACAAAGAGATTGATCGTATCCTATGGTTGCATGAGACGTTAGGGACATCGGCAGAAGAAATGGAAACAGCATCCGTTGCTCAGATTGCAAAAAACTATGCTATTCCCTTCTTAAGTATCCGTATTCTTTCAAATAATGAAGTCCACAAAGAAGAATATGATCGTACAACCGGAGAAGATTCACAAAAATTTACAATAGAGGTAGCAAAAGCATATATTAACAACAACCTTAAAGCATCAGAGTAATATAAAAACACAAGGAGAACAGCAGTTACGTCAGATTTTCGTAGCTGCTGTTTTTTGCGTCTTTTTCCAATATTCTGCCACTTATAGCATCCATATATAAAAAAATCATAAAAAGAAGTAAAATCATAGTAAAGTGATTTTTTTAACAAACTATATTGGAGGGTTATAGCAATGATAAAAAGAAAGATCAGTATTTTGCTCACGGTGGTTCTCTTAATCAACACCATGACATCAAATGTATTAGTTGCCGAGCGCTCAGTACAAACCAGCGAAAACAGTGGAGGTTCGGATATTTATGATGCGCTGGGGATTGATAATTCCATGACACCAGATGGATATAATCCACAAAGTACAGATAATCCTTATGGGAAGGATACGTATGTACCGAATCCGGTCAATGAACTCTATGATATCACGACGAACTTTGATGTGGGTGCATTTACATCCGTCTCTGAGGATAAGAGTACCCTAGATGCCTCAAACATGTCAAAGACAACTCAGCCAATGCATCTTTGGCAATCCATCAATGTCTATGGATATAATGTCAACAGGGATTTTGATGTGTTCTCAGCAAGCCCTATGAATAGAGATATCACATCGACCGGCACCTTGCCGGATACACTTAGCCAAGCATATGCATGGCATCCGATTAAATCGATACAACAGACAGGATACTTGCAAAGTTCTAATTTGATTAGTGATAAGGAACCCGTCGTATCATCAGCTGTTGAGGGGAACTTTAGTGGCGATAGTACAGGCAGAGAAAATGATGTGGTTATGATTTATACCAAAAACTTGAATCGGGTCAACAGCGTGTATATACGCATTGGGTCCTTAGGTGAGGATGAAAACTGGACATTTGGGCAGGAGACTGCGATTATTGACAATCAAGTGATTGGCAATGGTGAAGAAGGGGTTGGCGGAAGGGATAATTTTACAGAAGCGCCTTTTTTATTAAAAAACTATCTTCAGATTGTAACCGGGGATTACAACGGAGATGGTATTGACGAGATTGCTGTATATATCCCGGAACTTAATAAGTCGCGTATTGAAGTATATGAATTAGCTACCGGTACTTCCACAGAGGACTATACTGACTTTGGGAACTGGAATCATGTGTGGACGCACTATCTTAATGAAACCAATTATGTCTCCAATATGGTCTCCATGGTTTCAGGCGATGTCAACTCGGATAATATTGATGACTTGGGTGTGACATGGGGGTATTATTATGGACCTGATGATAATAAGCCAAGTAAGGCGACAATCATGTTCGGCGAGTCAGCAAAGATGCTTCAAGAACATTATGACATTGAGTTAACCTATGACGGTTCGAGTATCGTTCGCTCTAGCTTTGCTTTTGGTGACTTACTTGGCGTGAACAAAGAGACGTTAGTTCTTGGAGGACAATTATCAACAGATATACAAAATCAAAATACGACGTCTAGGTTTATAACAGTCTATGAATGGAATGGGCAAGATTTTATCCAGTCTCCAAGCTTATCAAGGAATTTTGATTTATTTGCCTATGACCAAGAGACAGGACGCTTTATATACCAGGATGTAATGTTTGCTACCAGCGATGGAAGCGTCGACCTAGAGAAGGCAAGAGAGTATACTTTTTTGAAGGATGCTACAGTCCTTGATGAAAGGACATATAGTTTTTATAGCTCTCCTCTTATGCCGGCGAATATTGATATAGTAAAAAACGGCGTTGGCAAAGCTACAGGAATCTATTTTGACAGTCTCTTTTTTGAGCTGAATAATAATGATATGAACTTAGTCTATACAACAGACAATAAAGCGTTGATGCAAAATGGCAACATCGATATCAACGATTTTGAACATTATGTGGAGTATGATCTTCAGGTGGTTGACTTTACAGGAGATGAAAATGAAACCGTATCCACCTTAGCCCAGTATATCAATGTGAAAAACACAGCTTCAGCGACGGTTGTAACACCTGCAACAACTGTTCGAGAAGCCTATTATAAAAACTGGTGGAATAAACTTTGGAGGATTAAGTCCTACCGGGATAAAGTTCTTGAAGAGGGTTCAGAAGAAAACTTTTCCATGGAGTATATTAAAAAGTATGCACCCACGTATTTGCTATCGATGAACTTGGATAAAAGCAATGCAGGTGCAGCCGTTCCTGAGGACTTAAAGTCAAGTAGAACCAATAAAAACTTTACGTCGACATTAGTCAGTGCCAATCTGGACAAAAACGATACGTCCTATTTGTCGTATACAGGCACCCATTCTATGGTATATTCAGACCCTAAGGTACTGGCAGTCGTGGCTTCACCTCCGTATTTTGATGACTTAATGGAGCGTGATGACTTGTCTGGAGCCTATAATGAATCAACAACTTCCTATGGCACCTCATCTTCCTCTGGAACAGTGGATGGACATACAGGAACGTTTTCCATTGGTCCGGTTGTTGAAGTGACCACTCCAGCCTCGACGTTCACCTTTAACGCTGAAACCTTATACAATATGACCCATACTGTAGAGACGAACCATAACACAACCTATAGTATTGAATATACGGCATCGACAGGAGATGATATTATTGTTCTTTATTCGGTTCCGACAGCAATCTATTCATACAAACTCTATAATGTGGATGAAGGTGGCAATATCAATGAAGAAGACTTAGATGTGTCTATTCCTTATGAGCCATCGGTGAGATTGCTTCCCAATAGTACCTATGAAAAGTTAACGGAAGTCTTTGAAGATTTACCAGATATAGGGGCATCAGTATTGACCCATACTTTAGGAGATCCAACGACATATCCATCATCACTCGATAATTATCAACATGCCATTGCTTATAAGGGCGATCCAACAGGTGTCGGATTTAGTTCAAATGCCGCAAGCATTATACAATCTGTCGAAATAACAGAGGAAAGTTCAGAAGTGTTTACAAATGGATTTGAGATAATGACAACTTATCAATGGGGATGGCAAACTAGCTTTACCGGAGGTTCGACCGCAGGATTTACTGTAGGTGGTGGTGCGGATTGGACAACTGGAAAAGTCGAAGGAACAGGGAGTCTATTTACTGCAGAGATGCAGAATATGCCCCTTGAGGCTGAGCCTTATGGATATGGCTATAATTGGAAAGTGTTCATGCATAAGCATCGAATGGATGACGGTTCGTCGATTCCGGTAGTCAATTATCTTGTCAGTGGCGTAGTAGCACCGCCAAAGTTGCCTCAAGATTTTGAACAAGTGATTGATAACAATGCGTCAGAAGAAACAATCGATTATTCGAAAAATATTAAGCTACAATGGACTTATGACGAACTCATCTCAGGATTTGAGATTTATCGTGAATATGATTTTCCTTCAGGAAGCGGGCGAATAAAAATAGCTACTGTCCCATTTTCCAAGGGGACCGATGTTGACTCGGATAAAGTCTATGAATTTTCATATATTGATACGCAGTTAAACCCAAATACGGAGTATAAATACTCGATACAAGCCATAGGCGCCCAAGAACCGAGAAGAAGTATATATTCTGAGACGCTTGTGGCAAGAACAACAACAGATGTCGGCTATCCAAGTATAGAGCTAGAAGGTCTCATGACAGGTACAGACACATCAGTACCCAACCTAGATCTAAAAGTTGATAGTGCAAAATCTGTAAAAGCGATTATAAAAGACGGTGATACGCTATTAGATACGGCACCTAATAATTCAGACGGGCTAACGTTACAATGGCAAGCCTTAAATAATGGGGTATGGCAAGATATACCGGGATTAACGACAGATACCATATCTTTTCGGTCGCCATCACTTAAAGCTAGCGGAACCCAGTATAGATTGCGGGTGAATCGTGTATATTATGAT
Source organism: Clostridiales bacterium UBA4039 (assembly GCA_002382805.1). Classification (GTDB taxonomy): domain Bacteria; phylum Bacillota; class Clostridia; order Lachnospirales; family Vallitaleaceae; genus UBA1351. Next base: position 51,820 of record DGAD01000026.1, on the reverse strand, counting down.
GAAGGTTCAAGAGAGACCTATTATATCTCCACGTACTCAAAGAAGTTTCAACTCAATGTATCAAAATACGATGTCTTCTTTGATGAGGCTAAGATTAGAGAAAGTGGAGGCAAGTACGCTCTGGATGTCACTATTAAGCCGGATAATCTAGCGCAAGTTGCACCGACGAAGCTTTTGTCCCTATCGGTCACAGGCAATAACTTTAAAAAGACCGTACAGGTGCCGCTTTCACCAGTGGCAGGCGCAGGAGAAGCAACGCTAAATGCGCTTGGAACAGCAGATTTGGGTGTGTTAAATGATGGAATATATTCAGTAACAATCGCATATTCCGGGGACGAAAAATTTAATTCGCGCAGGTATATCGGCGAGTATCCGTTTGTTACCGGTAGCTCTACATCCGGGTATTACCTATCCTTGGGTGAAGGAGGCAAAAGTGTCTTTGAATATAATGCCCCCTTGCAATTGGAAACATTTGAAGTGACCGAAGGATCCAAAATTCCTTTTACTGAGGTGACGTATAAGTACTCAAAAAGAGATGGTAGCCAATTGCAAGACTATACAGAAGGAATGAACATTCAAGCAGGACAATATATCATGTTCGCTTATAGTGCGCAAGGATGGTTAATTGATTTTAAGGACTTTGAAATCAAACCGCTAGATGTTATTGTGCGTATTGTGAATGCCAATCCAGCGCAAAACACAAAGAATACATATATTATGAGTAAGACAGATACGGGAATTCTACCGGAAAATGAAAACCCTCGATATGCCTATGAAATCGTTTCGGATCAATATGACCAGGGAACAAAAAATCAAATGATTGAAGTCTTAGAATCCAGTGCATTAAGTTTTGAGACGATGATAGTTAATACGGCGGGAAATCGTGTAGAAGAGGAGCTTAACGGTTTGTTGGCACCGTCAAGCTATACGATACATCCGCTTGCAAAAGAAGGTTTGCCAGGCGATTATAGATTTATCTATGAGCAGACACAATTTATTGTCTATGGTCGAAGTTTAGAGGTTATAGCAGATGTTGAAAAGATAAATGGAGAGGCGGCAGGAGAAGTTAGTATCAATGCGAATAAAAATTTTGCCAGTCAGTATAGAGAAGGATCGTCGCTGATGTTCATGGCACATCCTTTTGATGGTTATGATTTTGACGGCTGGGAAATCATCAATCTGGATAATGGTAATCCGGTTGCTTTGGAACAAGAAGTTCAAAAGGAGAGTATACTTAACTATATTCTAGAAGAGCATCCGATTAAAATCATAGCTAATTTTAAAGAAAAACAACGCATTGTAACAACAACAATCACACCCAATAATGATGCGGGTAGTGTGAATATGTATGTTGGTGAGACACTGATATCTTCGGGAGTAATATTAAATAAAGGAATTACAGTTGATGTAATTGCTCAGGCAAATCCCGGATATACTTTTGACAAATGGTATGTTGATCAGACGCCTTCTGGGGCTACTGGTGAGCATGAAGGGACGAAGCATCCAAATGGAACGTATTCCTTATCACATGTTGTGACCGATGCAAGCCAGGCGAAAATCACAGCACATTTTGCAAGAGATAAGTATCTACTAAATCTTAGTGGCAACATTCAGGCAATCAATGCAAAGACTGGAGCCGTTATTTTTAATGGTTCCAAGGTCAGTGGAGATACACTGATACAGTTAAAAGTCAAAGAGGGGTACAGTGTGAATGATGGCGCCTTGTGGGAGATTGAAGGCAGTACATTTGACGGGCAAGAGTATTTAGATGCAGACGCGAACCCGACACCGGTATTTTCCATAACAGAACCGACAATAGTAAGCTTGTCAACGGTTGCCAACAAATATGACCTGTCGGTTTCCACGGTGACTGGCGGAGCCATTGAGATATGGCTAAACGATGTCAAGCAAAGACCAGGGGACTTAAAGCTACAAGGCGGGGATAAGATGACCTTGGTTTGTAAACCGGAAATTGGCTACAGATTATCGGCGCTTGAAGTAAATACAGTGTCGATTGATGAGCGGCTTGAGAATGGAGAACTCATTCCAGAATATACAATTGACAGCATTACATCAGATATAGATGTAGAGGCTGAGTTTACGCCTTTTACACCGGAAGAGACATATAGCGTTCAATTATTTGATACCAATGATGCTCTGGAGAAGATAGAATATACTTACATCAATCAATACGACGAGCAGCTTCCTTCCCAAGAAACAGTTACAGGGCCTGCCATTGAGATTTATAAGGATTATAGTGTTCGTTTTGATGTCTCGACAAAGCAAGGGTATGCAATTAAGCGCTGGTACTTAAACGATCGTATCGTCAAGGTGGATGATAAAGAGTATAGAGGAACCAGCTATATATTGGCAAAACCCAATGCAGATGCCAAGCTTGATGTGACGTCTGCTGCCAACATTCAATATATGTTTTCGTATGTGGATTCAGACAGGTTTAGGGTAACCGATGTTAAGAACAATCCGATTCCTTCGGGTAACCATGCCTATCCTGCCGGAAAAGAGTTTGTGATATCGGCGAACAACATCCCAGAGGGACAGATGATTAATTATTGGATGCTGAATGGTCAGGTTCTCTATGATGAAGTTATCCCATCCAATATGGCGACTTTTTCCCAAATGGATAGGCGCCCTGTAATTGATGAACAAATACGCTATAGCTTGGACCAAAATATTCATGACATTGATGTGGAGTTTATTAATGCATATACCCTGGCATACAATCAACCAGAGCATTCAAAGTGGTCGATAGTGGTGGATAAGCCAAATCCTTATAAAATCAATGCAGATGGTAGTTATACAGTTCAAGAAGGCGCTTCAGCGACATATCGTATAGAGCCTGAGCGTGGATATGAAATCGTCAGTGTAAGCCATAATAATATACACTATCCGATCAATGACAGATTAGGTGAATGCATTTTTACAGTAGATAATGTGACTAGCGATACAATGATTCAGGCAGTTGTTAAAAAGCGTTCCGACTATGCAATCTTAAGCGACTTGAAGATTGAGGGGCTAAGCCTATCACCAGCTTTTTCCTATGATGTTAAGGAGTATAGCGCGAATGTAGATTATCTGGTGGAATCTTTAAATATAGAAGCGATACCTTTTGATAAAACTTCAAGTGTAAAAGTAGTGGGTCACACCGATCTATCAGCAGGGAATAATAAAGTGCAAGTCCTTGTAACGGCAGAAGACGGAATCACTCAAGAGATATATACCATATATGTGACAAAAGAAAAGGCGCCGTCTTCAGAAAGTAGACTCAGTAGTTTATACATCAAAGGAGTTAAGATATCCCCGGAATTTCATCCGGATGTTAAAGCATATACGGCATCGATAGATCATACTCAAACAAGCGTTAATGTAGTGGTAGCATCTATGGAATCTACAGCAGATGTGCAGGTTATCGGACATACAGGCTTGGTGACAGGTGATAATAAAGTACAGATCGTTGTCACAGCAGAGGACGGAGTGTCCAATAGCATATACACCCTTCATGTCACAAAAGAAGCACCACCAGCACCGCCAAGTGGAGGAGGCGGAGGCGGTATCCGAGAAGAGATTATTCTTCCAAGTACGGATTCGTTTGAAGAGCCTGTAACAGTAGACAATGAGACGATTGTTCGCCTGAATGTTGAGTATGAACATACCCAAAAATCTGATACAGTTGTAGTGGATGAGGGAACATTATTAAACATGGTTGAGCAAGTGCTAAAAGAAAGTAGTCAACAAAAGACAAGTCCAAATGTTCAGATTAACATTCAATCCGAAAAAAGCTTGGAGACAGCGGCAATTCATATGTCAACCGAGGCTATCAAGAACTTAGTATCAAACAATCGTAGCTCATTAACCTTAAGCACCAATACGGTAACGGTTACACTGGATGCCAAAGCCTTAGAGCATGTTAGTAAGAATGCAGATGAGACAGTTATCCTTGACTTTGCCAAAGTTAATGCGGGTGAGGTAGAAGAAGAAAACGAAAACGATACAGCGCTTACATATGATATAAATATCCTAAGTGGCGAAGAAGAAATCAAAACCTTATCGGAGGGTTCGGCAATGGTTGAGATTGTGTATCCGTTGAAAAAAGGACAAGATCCAAAAGGAATTAATGTTTATCACATCAATGAAGCAGGTAAGATGAACAGGGTTCCCTCAACATATGATGCGAAAAAAGAATGTGTTATTTTTTCTGTTAATCATTTTTCCCATTATAGGGTGACTTATGATGTATTACAGGCATGGGAAATTCCATATGCCGATGTTAGTGCGGATACTTGGTACGAACAAGCAGTGAAGTATGTTGATTATCATAATTATATGCGTGGTACGAGTGCGACTGAGTTTTTACCGGAAGGAACAATGACAAGAGCCATGATTGTCACGGTTTTATGGCGGATTGAAAATGAACCCAAATCTTTTGATGCAATAGCTGAATATGATGATGTCGATGCACAAGCATGGTATGCACAAGCGGTGCGTTGGGCCACTTCAAAAAATATTGTTCGTGGCTATTCAGAAGATGTATTTGGACCTGACGATATGTTGACCCGTGAACAACTAGCCCAGATATTAATGAACTATGCCAATAGCAAGCAACTAGATACTCATAAGCAAGCGGATTTAACCTCCTACTTGGATGAAGAGGAGATAGCAGATTGGGCATTTGAAGCTGTAAGTTGGGCAAATGCACAAGGTGTATTAACGGGTACAACGGGAGATGTGTTGGCGCCAAAAGAGAGTGCAACACGGGCGCAAGTCGCAGCCATCATTATGCGATTCATGGAAACTGTTTATCAGTAAACATAAAAAAGGATGTCGGAAAATTATTTTCCGACATTTCTTTTTTTATAACAGTGCATTGAAGCAAGAATCATTTGACCGTAATGAGCAAAATATTATACAATATAAGGAAAGTAATGGACAAAGGTTTGACTATAATAAATAGACAAGGTGATAACGGTGCATATAATTGATAAAAATGTTTTGAGTATATTGGATCTGTCTTTAGATGGTATATTTATTGAAAATCTCAAAGGAGATATTCTGATGTGCAATCAATCTGGAGCAGACATGTTTGGCTATACCATTGAAGAGATGACAACCCTAAATATTCGGGATTTGGTTCCCGACTCCAACAATTACTACCTAAAAGAAATCTATAGTAAAGAGGACTTATTTCCCCAAGAGTATATTGACCGCATTAATGTAAAAAAAGATGGTACCCTTATACGTACGGAGGTTAATTCTAAAATCATAACATCCGGTGGCACGGAGTACTTGATTGCCTTTGTGCGTAATGCCAGTCTTGTGTCAAATCTTGATCCCAATGATCCGCAGCGGCAAAAGGTTTTATCATCAATTGAAAAAATCATTGAAAAAGAACGACAGATATTATTGACACTTGAAGATTCTGTTGGGAATGAAAAATATGTTATTCCCTTAAGCTCCGTCATGTATATTGAAGGCATACATAAGAAAATCAAGGTGCATTTTATTAATGGAACGACCATAAGTGGTTATGGGCGAATCAGTGAAATTGAGCAACAGATCGGAGCGAAGGGAAGCTTTTTACGTTGTTATCATAGCTATATCGTTAATATGCAGTGGGCATCGATTCACCATGAGAACAAAGTATTTGTCATGAAAAATGGACATAGCGTGCCCATGAGGACACGCTATTATAGCAAATACAAAAAAGCCTATGAAGAGTATCAAAAAGCCATTGAATGTATCAAAGCTGTGTAAACTTTGGAAAAAAACTGCCAATTTTGGCAATTATGTTTATACGAACAAAAAAAATGTGTAATATGTGGATATCTTATCAAAAAATACGGAGGATATGAGTATGTTTTTTTCAAAGAAATGTAAAAGAGTACTGGCGATATGCATGGCAGTTCTAATGATAACCCAGTGGGGAGCTTTAAGTGACATTTATGGGGTGTCGGTAGGGAGTAATGAAAAGATATATCCTATATCGGATGTAGATGACCTACGTGCGATTATATATAACCCAAATGGAAGTTATATGTTGACCAATGATATTGATTTATCTGAAGTAAATGATTGGGAACCTTTACCGATTGCGTTTAATGGAAAGCTTAATGGGAATGGATATGTTATTCGCAACATGACATCGATAGGCACAGCGAGCTCTCCTTTTGTAGGGTTGTTTCAATCTATTGGATCAGGGATGGTCATATCCGACCTGGGGTTTGAAAATATTACTTTAGGAGTACCCCAAAGTAGCCATTATGGTGCAGGTGCTATTGCATCAAATGCATCATTTGCTTTTGGTGGTACGATAGAAAATGTCTATGTAACAGGTAAGGGAACAGGAAAAGTCTCTGGTTTGTTGGGAACAACGTTTCATACAACTATTCGAAATTGTTATGCTTCATTAGAAGGAACACTTAGCTATGGGGGTATTGTTGAAGCTTATAATGGAGATAACTTGATAAGAAGCTATTACAATGCAGATGTGACGACGTTAAGAGCGACGAATGTCGGAAACCCAAAGACGGCAGATGAATTAAAGCTTGCCGCAACATTTGAAGGGTGGGATTTTACCAATATATGGCAGATAAAAGAAGGGGAGTCCTTTCCAACGCTTGTTACGGATAGAGAGCCTATACTTTTATATGGGAAAGCATTTGGAGAAGTTAAATCGGAAGAGCTACATATAGAATTTGTGTATTCAAACCCGATTCTACTTGGAAGTGGCAAGGTATATGTGTATAGAAAAAATGATGATGGGTTAATAGGAACCTATGATGTGACAACAGGGTCCGTGGTTGATAATATACTTAACCTAGATATTAGTGCTCCGATTGAGGAGGCGCAAGACTATTATATCCTTGCTGATGAAGGAATTGTATCGAGTCAAACGGGTAAAAAGGTACAAGGGTTATTAGATAAAGAGCATATAGTCTTTCGAGGACTAGAGTTTCAAGAGGGGAACGGAACAATAGAAAATCCTTATCTAATTTATTCAGTTGAAGACTTAGAGCGGATACGCGAAGGGGTAGACTTTAATTATAGATTGATGAATGATCTGGATTTATCTACAAAACCTAACTTTATGCCTATTGGTAGCTATGACGTATCGATGAATAGGCTTCATATTCCCTTTACAGGGACTTTTGACGGGAATGGTTACACTATCCATGGGCTGACGCAAGAGGGCATTGACTATATGTACAGCAGTGGGTTATTTGGATATTCTCAAGGGGATATTATGAACCTCGGGATAGTTGATGTTGACATCTCCAGTGTTGCGACAAATCTTGGACAAGGAGGAGCATATGTCGCCGGACTGGTTGGGGTGAATGAAGGCAGAGTTACCAACTGTTACTCAACAGGGCGAGTCACCGGGACAACAAATACAGGCGGTCTTGTCGGGAATAATCTTAATGGAGGTGTGATTGACCGTTCCTATAGTGAAGTGGATGTATACGGTAAGTCGCTTTATGAAGGTTCTAATTATTATAGCGGAGAATACATGTATTATACCGGAGGACTAGCCGGGCGTAATGCGCTCAATGGACAGGTTGTTAATTGCTACGCTACAGGCGACGTTGAAGGTGGTTCACAAGTGGGTGGACTTATTGGTAATCAATTTAAAAATGCAGAAGTTCGCGATAGCTATGCACTGGGAAATGTTAAGGGATATACTGATGTCGGTGGTTTTGTAGGGCGTAACTATCAAAGTTCAATCATAACGAATGCATATAGTACAGGACATGTAAGTGAAGTAGGTGCAGGTACCGTTGATTTTGGTGGTCTTGTTGGTGAGCGGTCAGCAACATTGAATAATGGATATTATGACAGTGAGCGTTCAGGCCAAATCGATACAGGTAAAGGTGAGCCAAAGACCAAGGAAGCAATGCAAGAAGCGGCAACTTTTGTAGGCTTTGACTTTACAAATACATGGATGATTAATCAAGGAAGAACGACACCGTATTTTGCTAGCTTAGTACCTACCTATCCACCGGCAGTGGATAATCATGCACCAACAATTGATGCTGAGATTGCGGTTATCGAAGATACGCTTAAGGAAGGAACATTGAGCGCAGTTGATCTGGATGGGGATACAGTTACTTTTACCGTGGTTGAGACGACGAGTGGAGGCGCATTAACTGTAAAGTTATCGGGAGATTATACGTATATGCCTTATCGGGATGTAACAGGAACGGATCGATTTGTTGTTGCACTTGATGATGGATATACAACGACGGAGGCAGCGATAACGATTCATATTCAAGAAGTTGATGATTTGCCTATGGCCATCGGTGACGATGTCACCGTTGATGAAGACAGTGTAATTACAGGTGTCTTACCTATCTATGATGTGGATGGAGGCACAGTAAGTTATGGAATCGATGCGAATCCAAAACATGGTGATTTGTCGATTAATGCAGAGACAGGTGCATTTTTATATGAGCCTGAAGCAAACTATTATGGAAAAGATGTCTTTAGATATGCAGTGAGTAATGGCATCAGTACAACCTCAGGAGCAATCAATGTGACGGTTCATCCGGTAAATGATGCGCCGGTAGCAGATAATGGCATGATAACGGTTAAGAGAAAACGGACAGTTAACAAGCAGATTGAGGCGTTCGATATTGATATGGATACGTTAACGTATACGCTAGTTGATGATGTTGACCATGGAACACTGAATTTGTCTTCAAATGGAGAGTATAGCTATTATGCACAGACGAGCGGCTTGACACAATTTAGCTATCAGGTTTCAGATGGCACGTTGACAGATACAGGGACGATTACAATTAAAGTGAAGAGTGAATCCAGTAATAATAATCAGCAAGTTCCACCAACGATAAATCCGGACGCAGATCAAGTTGCAGATGAACCGATAGTCATTGACATAGAAGATGCACAGGTAGGAGAAGATAATGTCGAAGTAGCTTTTGTGCCTGGTAGTTCTAATGTTCAAGTTCAACTCAATGTAGAGAATCTGCAGACGTTACAAGCGACAAAAAAACTTTTAGAAGTAAAGACAGACTTTGCCCATTATATAGTAGATGCGAGTAAGATTGACATTGATACGATTCAAAGTACTTTTGGTCAAGGCGTGAGTCCTTCACAGATTTTGGTATCAGTACATATGAAAAAAGCACAAGATAAGAACCTAGAGATGAACGATGCACTAGATGCCCGTGACGGACTGGAGGTCATGAGCACACCTGTTGAATTTGAGATGGAGTATTCATACAATGGAAAAACGGTTAAGGGCAACGTGTTTACTGGATATATTCGTCGCTTAATCCTTATTCCAGAACATGTGAACCCTGCGGATGTTACGACAGCAGTCGTCATTGAAGCAAATTATAGTATGCGTCCTGTACCGACAAAAATCGTTGAACGGGATGGACGTTACTATGCAGAAGTTCATAGCCGAACAAATTCAACTTATGTGCTTATTCGCCAAGATGTGAATTTTTCTGATATGCATCAGCATTGGTCAGAGGATACGGTCTATATGATGGCTTCAAGACTCATTGTTCAAGGCAAAAGCGCGACGCATTTTGAACCGGATGCATTTACATCAAGAGCAGAGTTTATAACAATGGTGGTCAAAGCTATGGGGCTTGATGTGCAGATGAGTGATACACAATTTTCTGATGTGAAGGCGAAGGACTGGTATTATGAAGCCGTTCAAACCGGAGCGCACTATGGGTTGGCTTCAGGTTATAATCAGACATATCGACCCAACGATACCATTACCCGAGAAGAAGCATGTGTCATCTTAAGCCACATGATGCATTTGATTAAGGAAGATGCAGATCGGTTTGATGCGAACAATGTTACAAAAGGAATCAATGCCTTTTCAGATCAAGCACAAGTAGCGCCATGGGCGGTTGATAGTGTAGAGCTAGCTGCCGCATATGATATTCTTCAAGGTAAAGGAGAAAATCAGATAAAACCCAAAGATTATCTGACCCGCGCAGAAGCCATAACGTTTGTTCATAGAGTTATGAAAGCGTTGGAATTGTTTTAAGAATATGGGAACTCTAAAATTAATAACAAGGATAAGACAATCAATGTAGAAACTCAAATATCATAAGTTTAAACACTAATCTCCAAAAGCTCCTTATCAATCAGCAAGATCTTCTTTTGACCTAAAAATCGGATTGTGCCGTCCTTAGCTAATTTGTTCAGGTATCGACTCATGGTTTCACGGGTCATACCGGCAAAGTTAGCCATGTCTTCTCGGCTAAGCGGATTGTCAATAAGAGGACCTTCAGGACTTAAGTGACCAAATTTATCATAAAGTTGTAAGAGAAGATAGGCAACTTTAGAATCTGTGTCTGTAATCACCAGATTTTCGAGTTTGTCTTCAATAGTAATCATTTTTTTAGACAGTTCGGTCAGCATGGACCGGCAAAGGTATGGATGAAGATCAAGAATCGCATCCATATCTTTTTTTTGTAGTGTGCATAATTGCATTTGACTTAGAGCAATAACAGAAAAGCGATAAGGTTCATAATCGCTGAGAAGATAATATTCACCGATGATATCGCCATCTGACTGAAGAGAGATAATCTGCTCTTTTCCAAGCGCGCTTGTACGAACAGACTTGGCGATGCCTGTATTGATGATGTATAGTGTCGAAGAATGGTCACCCTCTCGTACAAAGGTTTCTCCTTTATTCACGGTAATATGGTGAACTTTTTTCAAGATTGCGATTTTATCTTCCCGAGAAAGGGACTTAAAAATAGAGACTTTGCTAATGCAAAGACCATGGGAACAATGCTGGCAGTGGTTCGTATGTGACATCCTAAGACACCTCCTTATGTTTCTTATATTGTATCATAAAAAATATGTTTTAAGCTATTGGATGTATTTGTGATTTGAATCACATACAAAGAAAAGGATAAAGAGTAAGATATATCCATAGTCATTAAAGAGAATACGAAATGGAGGAATACGAATGAATATAGCGATTATTTATTGGACAAGTACAGGGAACACGGAAAAGATGGCGCATCTTATTGGGCAAGGAATTCAACAAGTCAATGAGGACAGTGCGTTAACGATAAAACCAGTGGCTAAAAGCGAATGGGTGGATATAGAACAAAGTGATATCGTTCTCTTGGGATGTTCGGCCATGGGCGTTGAAGAGATTGATACATCCGAGATGGAACCATTTATTAAACAACATGCACAAGCCTTTGTAGACAAATCCATTGCATTATTTGGATCTTATGGTTGGGGCGACGGTGAATGGATGCAAGAATGGGAGGCGATGATGGATGGACTAGGCGCTAAGATTGAGTTAGATAGCTTGATTGTTAATGAACTGCCTGAAGGCGCTTCAAAAGAAGCGTGTATTGCCTTTGGTCAATCAGTGAAAGGAGTGTTAAGATGAAAAATTTTGATATGAATATGTCAATTGGTGATAGCGTGACACTTTACCCGGTACTATCAGGAGTGTATATGCAATATGGAATAGACTTTTGTTGTGGAGGAGAGCGAACAGTGGCAACAGCCTTAGATGATACAAAAGAAAAGCAGGAAGTGGTGTTAAAGGCTATTGAAGAGACGCTCATAGCACTAGAAGCAAGTGGTGAAAGTACAAGAAAGCTCAGTGAAAGGACCAATCAGGAATTGATTGACAACATTGTCCACAATCATCATGGATATCTTCGCCGAATCTTACCGGAACTGGGGATAAAGCTTTTTAAATTAATTGAAGTCCACGGGCAAAGCCATCCGGAGCTTTTTGAAGTCCATCATTTGGTTGGGATGTTGCGGATAGAATTAGAAGCGCACCTGGTTAAAGAAGAACAACAGCTTTTTCCGCTCATCCTAGATGGTGATACGACGAAGGTAGAGAAGCTGATTTGTGAACTTGAAAAAGAGCATGACGCAGCAGGAGATATCCTTAAGCGCTTAACGGTGATTACAGATCACTTTAAGGTACCAAAAGATGGGTGTGCGACGTATTCAGTAACTTATGGAGATTTACAACAATTACAAGCGGATATGTATCAGCATGTACACAAAGAGAACAATGTATTGTTTCAACGATTTTAAAAAGAGTTACATATGTAACTCTTTTTTTGAGCATATTTAGATACAATAAACCTAGTTCATCAAGAATATATTAGTTGGAAGGAGAAAAAAGCATGGATATATTCACACTAGGTTTTTGGATTCTTGGTATTATCGTCTTTATCCTTGCGATAAAAAAAGACAAAGAACAAGCCAAGCAGGCGATGAAAAAATCACGAGGTATGATGCAAAACATGTTAGGAGATATTGTGGCCATTATTTTTATGATTGGAGCCATCCTAAGTTTTATTCCGCCAGAAACGATTGAACGTGTTTTGGGTTCAGGGAATGTATGGGTTTCATCTTTTGTAGCAGCCCTTGTGGGAAGTGTCACATTGATTCCTGCATTTGTGGCGTTTCCACTGGTTGGGTCTTTGGTTGATGCAGGAGCCAGTATTGTTCCCGGAGTTGCATTTTTAACAACGTTAACCATGGTGGGCGTTGTGACATTCCCTCTGGAGAAAAAAGAGTTTGGTACCCGGTTTGCACTTACACGCAACGGACTAAGCTTTGTAGCTGCAATCTTGATTGCCGTAATGATGGGAGGGATTTTGTCATGATTAATGTGATGAAAAAAAACAAGTTGTTGACGGTTATAGGGCTAAGTTATCTCCTAATACTGTTGCTGAGAAAAGATTTGGCAAGTATAGCATTACAAAATAGTTCTTACTATCTTGTGGAGATGGTCCAGATTTTGCCTGTGATTTTTATGTTGACAGTAGCCATTGAAGTGTTGATTCCCAAAGAATGGATCGTTAAACGTTTGGGAAAACGCTCCGGCATCATGGGGGCACTTTTGGCGCTTGCGTTTGGAAGTTTATCAGCAGGACCGATTTATGCAGCTTTTCCTATTGCTAAGACCCTACATAAAAAAGGCGCAAGTATTGGAAATGTCGTGGTCATTCTAAGTGCATGGGCAGTAATTAAGGTACCGATGCTTGCCAATGAGGCAAAATTTTTAGGTCCTGAGTTTATGGCTGTGCGCTGGGGACTCACGGTTATTCTAATTATTCTTATGGGATTATTAATGGAATGGATGCACATTAAGATTCAAGATGAAGCCGATGAACCATGTCAGAGTATTTGTGTAAAAAAGGAATACTGTATTGGATGCAGTGCGTGTGCAAAAAAACTTCCTAGTGTTTTTGCAATGGAAGCTAAAAAAGCTATCGTTCGCAGTCCAAAGCTTTTATGGGAAGAACTCAACAGCCAAGAACAAGCGTTACTCAAAAACATAGTACAACAGTGCCCGCCTAAGGCGATTGTTCTTAATGATGCTCTTGAATAAGAGCCTGATTGAGCACAACAATCGATCGTGCATCGTAGGTTATAAGACCTTCATCAGCCATCTTTTGTAATTCTCTTGAAAGGGAGGTGCGGCTCACACCAAACATTTCGGCTAAAGCTTTTTTGGACATGGTAAGACGTAGAGTCGTTGTACCTTGAAGCTGATATTGTCGATTGATATATGTAATGATACTTTGTCGGATTGTACGGGTAATTCGATTTTTCATCTTCGTGGCGATGAGGACAGAAAGATCCGAGATAATTCGAATGAATGCCATGAGAAAACGAGGGTAGCTATTACATAATTCAAAAAGGATATCCTTTTGAATGGTTATGACCTGGGAGTTCTTTTTGGCTGTGATTGTCATCGGATACGCATCGGTACTAGAAAAAATGAGATTGGCGCCGATGATATCCCCTTGATGAAAATGATTGACGGTCATAAGGTCACCTGCTTCACCAATACGTTCAATAACAATATCGCCCTCAAGGATAATCTCTATCTGTTGACAGAATTCCCCTTCAATATGCAGTAATGTGTTTTTGGCAAAGGACTGACGCTTGAAGAGCCCTTGAGCAATATAGTCTGCGACAAGTTGAGGGGGCAATTCATCAAGGATTGTTGGATAAGGGGGGATTGCATTTGAATTTGACATAATAAAACACCTCCAATAGGAAAAGTATATAATATATGTCGAACAGATACAATCCTTAATAAGGAGTGGAAACTTAAGTCATGAATCTAGAAAGTGAGGAATAGCAATGATTGAAAAAGTACATAAGTATAGCACGGGTAATGAAAAAGTAGTAGAAAAGCTGATAATGAATGATCATATCAATTATATTCACATGGTTTTTAACCAAGGAGAGGGCTTGCCGGAACATTATTCTAATTCTAATGTATATATGAATGTCATACGGGGACGGCTAAGTTTAAGTTTAGGAGAACAAGCACAACAGCATTATCCCAAGGGGAGCTTAATAGAAATCCCATATAATATTAAAATGCATGTGCAAAATACAGATGAAGAGGTGCTTGAACTTATTGTCGTTAAGGCGCCGGGACCACAACAGTATAGAGAATAAATTATTAAAAGAGGCGTAGCCTCTTTTTTCTATTGAAAAGTCCTTGATTTCAAAATAAGAGCGTGGTAATATAGTTCAATATTGAACTGTTATTAGAGAGGACGTGTCTATGGAAAAAGAATTATTTGACAATAAAAACAGTATATTTCTCATTTTTAATTGGAAAATGAAAAAAGCCTATGATAAGATGTTTTACCCAATTATACGAGAGCTGGAATTGACACAAAGTGAAGCTGATATTTTATTGTTTTTATATAATAATAAACAATTTGATACAGCGGGTGATATTGCAAAGTATCGAGCGATGTCTAAATCGATGATATCAAAATCTGTTGATGGATTATATCAAAAGGCGTTCATTGCGTATCAAGTGGATCAAAAAGATAAGCGTTGTATACACTTAACTTTGGAAGAGGCGGCAATGCCCATAGTGCAACAGCTAAAAAAAGTGCAAAAAGATTTTTTTGATCAGTTGACCCATGGAATTACCGAGCATGAATATCGTGTCATTGAATCAGCCTTAGACAAAATGTATACGAATATTACACAGACACTTAAATAGCGAGAGGAATAGATCATGAATACTCAACAACAAAATGAATTAGGATATGAAGATATTAACAAATTACTATTTAGGATGGCCATACCGACCATTGCAGCACAAATTATTAACCTGCTATATAACCTAGTCGACCGAGTGTATATTGGACATATCCCTGTAGTAGGCGCCACAGCGTTGACCGCTCTAGGGGTAACCATGCCGATTATTTTAATTGTATCTGCCTTTGCCGCACTTGTTAGTATGGGGGGCGCCCCGAGGGCATCAATCATGTTAGGTAAAGGGGATAAGGATGCGGCAGAAAAAATACTTGGAAACTGTACGACAGCATTAGCCATTATATCGATAACGTTGACAGCCATTCTTCTTATCTTTGCACAGGACATTCTTATGGCTTTTGGCGCTAGTGAAAACACAATTGGTTATGCGGTTGCCTACTTAAGAATATATGCAATAGGAACAATTTTTGTTCAATTTGCATTGGGATTGAACTTTTTTATTACAGCACAAGGTTTTTCTAAGATGAGCATGATTACAGTATTAATTGGAGCCATTTTAAATATTATCTTGGATCCGATTTTTATTTTTGGTTTTGACATGGGGGTTCAAGGAGCGGCACTTGCAACCATTATCTCTCAGGGAGTATCGGCAATATGGGTTGTGTGGTTCTTGACAAGTAAGAAGACAATCTTACACATTCGACTAAAAAATATGCGTCTTGATTTGAAAGTGCTAGGTCCATGCTTAGTACTGGGATTATCTCCTTTTATCATGCAGGCAACAGAAAGCTTGCTAGCGGTTGTCTTTAATACATCTCTATTAAAATATGGTGGAGATATTGCTGTGGGGACGATGACGATTTTGCTAAGTGTGATGCAATTTTCCATGTTGCCGCTTTTTGGATTAACTCAAGGTGCAACCCCCATTATTAGCTTTAACTATGGGGCGGGAAATTATGAGCGTGTCAAAAAAGCGTTTTTCTTATTATTAAAGGTGTCCGTTATATATTCAGCAACCTTGTGGCTCTTAGCGATGGGAGTACCGCAACTTTTTGCCAAAATGTTTACAAAAGATAGTGAGCTTATCGAACTGACAATAAAATCCATGCGTATTTACATGGCGGGAACGTTGCTCTTTGGAATTCAAGTGAGCTGTCAACAGACATTTATTGCCTTAGGGAATGCAAAGACATCGGTTTTCCTTGCGCTTTTACGTAAAATTATACTTTTGATTCCACTGATTTATATTTTGCCGCTATTTATGGATAATAAAGTTAATGCTGTATTTTTGGCAGAGCCAATTGCAGATATTATAGCAGCATTGACAACAGGACTTTTGTTCTATATCCAACTTAAAAATATATTTGTATTTAAAGAAGAATAAAGATATAATAAGAGAAGATAAAACATCACTTTATTACAATATAGAGACAGCCGTTGTGGAGGATGAGAGATGAGTATTTGGGTCAATATTGGTTCAATTGTAGTGGGAGTTACTTTAATTATTTATATCTTAATGCAAATCGTTAATCGAAAAATGACAGAGTCACAATCCGTATTGTGGCTTTTTATGGGTGGAATTGCAATTATTTTAGGGTTTTTTCCTGGAATAATCAATTGGGTTGCCAAGCAACTAGGTATCTGGTATCCACCTTCCATTTTTTTGCTCTTTTTGGTGATTGGAATTCTATTTATCGTTTTAAAAAATACGATTGTAACCAGTGTTCAGAATAATCAACTCAATGAGCTGTTTATTCAGATAGCACTGCTAAAATGCGATAATCAAGAATTAAGAGCAGAGCTGAATGCGCTAAAGAAAGAAGGTGACAACAATGAAAATACTTCTATTTAGCAATTATGATGTATTTGGGAAAAGTATTATTTCCCGAATGCAAAAAGAAGGTCATCAAGTATTTGTCGTGACGGGAAATCGTGAAAAACGGCAAAAAGCACCGAGACAGGTTTTTCAAGAATATATCTTCCCTTTTGATAGTGAGAGTATTGAACAAGTGATTCAAACGGTTCAGCCGGATGTTGTCATCTACAAAGGTATGTTAGATGCATGGCATATGAAGGAACAAGAGACAAAGGGGATGGCAAAAAGTATGGCAGGATTGACTAATGTCGTCCATCAATGCTTGGATCAGGAAGCAATCCCTTTTGTGTATTTGTCGACGCTTGGGGTTTATGAAAAAGAGGGACAATATACCATTGATGAAACGACCGTACCATATGCACAATCTTCCCATGGCGTTGGAATGCTTGCCGGAGAAAAAGTATGCCAAAGCTATTATAATGCACAGCCAGAATGTCTTACTATTGTGCGGTTGGGAGAGTTGTATGGCATCTATCAAAAGGACATTATGCTTAATCTTAATTTTCAAGATTTCGAAGGTCCTTATCTGAATCAATACTATCCCCTAATATATACAGATGATGCAACAGATTACATCTATCAATTAATTACGATGCAGCCAAAAGAGCAGGTGATATATCATGTGGCGCCTAAGAATACTTATGGATATACAGGTATCCAAGTGCTTGAATGGATGGGTGAAACCGTTGAATCCGGAGAAGATAAACGCTCGGATGAAGCAATGGCTGAACAGCCGCCAAAGATATTTATGCAATCATTTCATGAAGCACCTAAGTATTATGAAAAGTATCAGCCAAAAGACGTATTGCCAAAACTTGTTGGACAAATAAAGTTGCACCATCACAATACGATTAAAGAAAATGAAAGTTCATCTTCTAAAAAAAAGCGGGTTCGTATGGATCAGCGAGGTAATCTACATCAGTTTTTAGAAAATGTTGTTTTTTTTATTTTGGTGCAAATTTTTATTTTTGCAACCAGTGGATTTGATTTTCATGAAACGATTGATGTGTATATGTTATATGTGCTGGTGACAGCTGTCATCTATGGATATCTGCAAGGCATATTTGCAGTCGCATTTAGTACCGTAGGCAGATTATATATGCATTTGGCGACGGACAGTACTTATATTAGGTTTGAAGGCGATGAGATTTATCTTTGGATTATTCAGATTTTTGTGATTGGTGCCTTGGTTGGATATCTAAAAGAAAAATATCGACGAAAAGATGCGGATCATAAGGATGATTTGGAATACCTTCAGTTAGAAATTGATGCGCTTAAAACCATTAATGATAGCAATGTACAGATAAAAGACGCATATGAAAACCGTTTGTTAAACTATCGTGACAGTTTTGCTCGGATTTATGATTTGGTTTCACGCTTTGATGTTATTGAGCCGGAAAAAGTGGTGTTTAAAGCGGTCAAAGCTGTTGGCGACACAATGAAGTCCAAAGATGTTGCTATCTATAGCTTTAATGAACAGTCACAGTATTGCCGATTAACCTCTGCGACATCAAAAAAAGCGCAGCAATTTGGAAAGACCCTTCGTCTTAGTGATTATTCGATGATTTATGACAAGCTTATGCAGTCAGAGATTTATATCAACACAAAGTTGGACGAAACACTGCCGATGATGGTTGGAGGAGCTTACTTAGAAGGAAAGCTACAGTCGGTGATTGTGGTTTGGAGCTTACCTTTTGCAAGTACAACACTTTATGACAAAAATAACTTTGGCATTCTTTGCCGTCTGATTGGAAGTTCATTAAGTCGTGCCAATGAATATATGGAAAGTATTAACATGGCAGTCAACTTTGATGAAATGGGTATATTAGAAGAAGATGCCTTTGCAAAAGTCATCGAACTATATATGTATGGAGAGCAAGAAAACGTTGTGGATTATACGGTTTTACGATTAAAGCCTGTTGAGAATGAGCAACAGGCGATTGGGCATTTAAAAAGCTCAGTACGTGATACAGATTATATTGGACGTCAAGCATTTGGACATATTGCCGTTTTGTTGACGAATACAGATAAAGAAGAAGCACAGTATGTTGTACGGCGTTTGGCAGATAAAGGCATTGAAGTGCAAACGGGAGTGAATACACATGTGGGCTAATTATGAAGGCATGGATCAAATTTTAATATTATTAGTGATTAATGGAAGTGTTGCTATAGCGAATTTGGTGCTTTGGATTATAAAAAAAGATGGAGCCAAAGGCGTAGTAACAAGTCTATTCATTTTAGTATGTCCTATCGTTGCACCTTTATATTTATTCTTTTCATGGCTAGTATATGCAGTGGTTTATAAGCGAAGGACAGATGAACTGGATCGCCATGAACTAAGTTTGAGTAAAGACCGTATTCAAGTATTGTCAAAGCCTAATGTGCATGCGGCGATGGATATAGTGCCTTTTGAAGAGGCACTGTTGATTTCAGACAAGTACAGCATCCGACAACTTTTGCTGGATGTGCTCAAAAATGAGCGTCAAACGGCCTTGGCATCTATTTTGAGTGCAGTAAGCCATGAAGATAGTGAAGTGTCTCATTATGCGGCATCGGCTATTTCAGAAGTGGTTGAAGTGTTTATGGCACAGGAAATAAAGATGTATCAGGCATGTATGAATATGAAAGAAGATGCGAATCTAGCCAAAGAATATAGAGACTATGTGCACCCATATCTTGTACAAAAGATTTTGTCCAAGGATGAACACCGCCGCTTTCTTCAACATTATGCGGCTGTTCTTGGAATCCTTCATCAACAGCATGTCCACATTATGGAGTGTGAATGGTATGAGCAGATGGTTCGCTTGTTTCTTGAAAACCAAGAAACAGAACAAGCAAAAGTATGGGTAGAACGAGCGCGAGAAGCTTTTCCCGAAGAGGTAGAGACTTACAAGGCAGAGTTGTTATATTATTATGAGGCAGACAAAACACATTTTAAAGAGGTACTAGATCGACTCAAAGCTTCAGATGTTGTATTAGATCAGGAGCTTCTTGATTTGGTACGATTTTTTCAATAATTTTTATAAGGGGGGAAATATCCGTTGTACACACCAATGATATGGGAATTTATACAACTATCCATCGCATACATATTACTTGTCATCGGTTGGGGCGCTTTTATATTTCAAAGCCTAAGGCGTTCTAATGACAAGGGGTATAACTTCTTTATGTATCTGATTGGAGGAAATGCAGTACTGATTCACGTCGGTTATCTATTGTCTTTTATAGGCTGGTTTAATCGAGCAAGCTTATTGATAGGTCTTTTGATTTCAGGGTTTGGCATACGTTGGATCTTGGATAGAGAAGGGCTACATACTCAGTTGATGCACTGGATGGAATCCATACATCATCTATTTGAAGGGCGCTATGGAGTCCGATTATTTATTCACCGAACGATTGAATGGATGGGACAGAATGTAAAGCGATGTATTCGATGGACATTCTGGCAACGTCCGGGAGATAAAATTATGTTTTTAGGGATTATAGCATATAATATATATTTTTTTGGCTATAATCGATTAAAGTTTGTAAGCTATGGTGCACCAGATGAAGAGATTCACCTATATTGGGTTCAATCTTTGCTAGAAGGCAATATCTTTCCATCGGGATTGTATCCACATGGATTTCACCAGATTATTGGTGCGCTTGGGGTCTTTACAGGATTAGATGCTGTGCAGATTATAGGAAGCTTTGGCGTCTTTACCCGTGTGGTTGTTCTTGCTGTTTTATATTTTGGACTTCGAAAAATATTTTCTTCAACTATCGCCATTGCAACAGGATTGACCATCTATTCAGTAATCAATATCTTTGATGTTGAAGCAATCTATCGGTTCCAATTTGCCATCCCTCAAGAATATGGGATGCTTACGTTTGCTCCAATGCTTTTTTTCCTTCTGCACTATATTAAGGAAAAACGAAAAACATCGCTCTATTTTTGGGGGATAAGTTTTGGACTGACACTGAGCTTTCACTTTTATCTAACAATTATTGCAGCATTTCTTTGCTTAGGTGTAGGGTTGATATATTTGATAACCATCTTCAAACAAAAGCTAGTACTTCCATTGATGGGGGTAGGTCTCATGATGAGCATACTTGCCTTATCCCCTTTAATCGCAGGTGGAGCAATGGGCTATCCAATGGAGCAATCCATGGAATGGGCTGTTCGCATCATTCGCGGAGATGAGTATGCGAATGAAACTGAAGATGAAGGTCTATCTGATGAGACTGAGCAAGAGGAGAATGCAGAAGACGAGAATGCAGAAAAAGCGCTTTCGTGGCAGTTTTTTTTAAGGCAAGCAAGAAGGGATTGGCAAAAGCATGTTGTGCAACAGCTTTGGTTTGGACGGGTCATTGCATTGCTGGTTATTCTGGGAATTGTCATCTATGGCGGGTTGTATCTTCAATCCAAAAAGGAGCGTTATCGCATGCTTGTCGCAATATTGGCGGGATATGGTTTATTGATGTTTTTGACAATCCTTCGAGCGCTTCAATTGCCGACACTTATGGAAATTAAGCGCGTCAGCATTTTTATTGCTTATTTTAGTCCGATGGTCTTTGCATGGCCAATAGAATTGCTTTATCAATGGACAAAACGCTGGAATCAAAAGCTTTTGTTTTATGTTGCTGTTTTGGCATGTATTCCCGTGGTTGTAGTTATGGGGATGGATTATGAAGTGGTGCAACCCAAACTTCCTTTTTATTATTTTCAACCTAAGGGAGCCATGGAAGTGAACCGCCGACTCATTCAAGAAGCTAACCCAAAGATGTGGACAATTATTGCACCGGTTAATAATATTAGTGTTGTAATGAATGACGGACACCACTATGAATTGGCAAAATTTATTCTTGAGCAGGAACAGTGGACACCGAATAAACAAATAGAGATTCCAGGAGAACGGATTTATCTCTACATCGAGAAAAAACCGCTGGTAGATTATGGTTTTCGGTTTTTAGAATTCGAAGAAGGGATTACGCGACGAAAACCGGTAAGCCATCAAGGGGCACTTGAAGAACTAGAACAAGGACTTGAGTACAATGATTATTATCAGTCTTATCGTTATGCATTAAACTCTAAAGCATATTTTTGGGCACAACAGTTTAGAACGTATTTTCCGGAAGATGTGCGTATCTATTATGAGGATGATGAGTTCATCGTATATGAGATTAAGCAAGACGAGTATGCAAGATATAATTTTGCGATTGATTATGGTTATAACAGTAGGGAAAGGGAAGAGTAAGATGGGAAAAGGAGCATTGATTTTGATACCGGCATATAATGAGGAGGCGTCAATCTGCAAAGTACTTGATGCAATTATGACAACGCCAATTCCCCAGATGGCGGATATTTTGGTTGTTGATGATGGGTCAAGCGACCATACCACAAAGGTAGTGGCATCCTATGATGTAATACTTATGTCGTTGATTATGAACCGAGGATATGGTTCGGCTATACAGGCCGGATATAAATATGCAGATGAAAAAGGATATGACTACGTTATTCAGCTAGATGCAGATGGACAGCATGATATTGCAAATGTACAGTATATATATGAGGCTTTGGTTCAAGGGGAGGAAAAGGAACGACCGGACATTGTCATCGGCTCAAGATTTTTAAGTGAGCAGTCTTCTTTTCGTCCCTCAGGTTTGAAAAAAGTAGTGATACGTTTTTTTCGAGGGATTATCCAAAAAATTACCGGGACAACGATTACAGACCCAACCTCAGGACTTCAAGGATTAAATCGGCGTACATTTGCTTATTATTCAGGATATGGACAGTTTGATTATCGATATCCGGATATTAATATGATTATTCAAATGCTTTTAAAAGGATATGTGATTAAAGAAATTCCGGCGATTATGCATGAGCGTACTACAGGTCAAAGTATGCACAGTGGATATATCAAGCAGTTAAAGTATATGATTATTATTACGTTATCAACGGTGAGCATTATTTTACGGCAGTGGAAAGAAACCAGCATTGAGGCAAGGAAAGAGCGAAAATGATGAAAAAAGATGTGGAAATCAAAAATATATATTATGTGATGACCCTCTTAATTATCACAATGATTATGATGGTCTCGGTTTCGCTTGTTGATATTGGGATATTTATTTTTCGCGATATCGATGGATATCAAGTTATTGATTCGGTTGATATAGATATTCCAAGCGCCGATGCAATCAACCAATTGCAGTATGTCATCATTGAAGAAGGCATAGAATTGTCTGCATGTGAGCGCATCAAGGAACAACTGGCTTTAGAAAATCTGTCGTTAACCCAAGTGCGTTCATTGACCCAAGACCAAGAAAAATGGGCAGAGGCAGACGTCATGATCGTGGCAGGAGAGATAGCGGTTAATCAACAATGGATGGATAAAATCGAAGGATTTGTTGAACAAGGCGGAGATTTGATTATACTAGGGCTTGCAAAAGATAACAAAGAGACCCAGTTTAATCAAATGATCGGAGTGTATGCGCTTGAAAAAGAGGAGACAACAAAACGGCTGCGGACGTTAGAGGACTTTTTTTTAGGTGGTGTATTAGAGTTTGATGTGGATGATTATCCTTATACTTTAGTACGTCTACAGCCATCAGCCAAACAATTTGTGGATGATGGCAAGGGGAATCCTATTGTATGGAGAAACACCTATAAAGGGCAAAAAATATATGTTGTTAATGGAGCGTTAGTGTCGAGTAATTCAGGTTATGGTGTTCTTACTGGAGTCCAAACGGACATATATTCAGACTATCTCTATCCGGTTGTGGGTGGAATGGCTCATACCTATGTAGGATTACCCTATCTTCTTAATGAAAATGCTAAGATGATGCTTGATAATTATCAACGCGATGGGCTAAGTGTCCAAGAAGATATCATTATTCCGGATATTATAGGTATCACTCAATCACGAGATGTCATACCAAGTGCCTTTTTATCGGCTGGATTTTTCGAAGAAGATTATGAAGCGGCAATCATGCAAAGTGCGTTGATTAAGAACTATAATCGTGATTTTCAAAAATTTGGCGGCTATATTGGCTTGGCGACATTCGCCGATCTAACCAAGGAACAAGAGATATATCAAAAAGTGACAGGACAAGAAGAGCTAACAGCATTATATGTAGATGACAAAGACAAGCCTTTAGATGGATGGGCATCAAGTCAGCAAATGATGGGAACCCTTCTTAAGCCATGGGAGCTTGGCGGAATCAAACCTGTATTTGAAGAAGAAGGCATCGTTGAAGTCCCCATAACTTATGAGACAATGGGAAGTCAAGAATCAGACAAAATGGCTTTTTATTCAATTGCGACTTCTTTTGGGTTAGCAGTACATAATATGGATATGGAAAAAATACTTTATCCTGAAACGGCGAAGGACCACTGGATGATTCGATCAAAAGACTACGCCGAATTTATGGACCGTTATCTAAGAACGTTAGGAGAACTGCCATCCCTTAATATTCAAAAACTGGGAGAACGTTTAAGAATATATCAACAATCCATTCCATGGATACAGTATGAAGAAGATAAAATTGATGTCTATATAGAAGGATGGCAAGGTGAGATGCACTTTATCCTTCGCACAGACAAAGAAATCCTTCAGGTTATTGGTGGTAATGTGTCCCAAATAGATACCCATTCGTATCAGATTGATGTATATGAACCGCATGCCACGATTGAGTTGGTAAGGTAGCTGATATAAGGAACAGGAGAATATTATGAGAATCTGCTTAATTGTTGAAGGGGCATATCCCTTCTTGACAGGCGGTGTATCAAGCTGGA
Organism: Clostridiales bacterium UBA4039; assembly: GCA_002382805.1. GTDB lineage: Bacteria > Bacillota > Clostridia > Lachnospirales > Vallitaleaceae > UBA1351. Next base: position 27,140 of record DGAD01000026.1, on the reverse strand, counting down.
TGCAGCAAATGATGACACAACTTGATGATGTAGAGTTTATCATTGAGACATTATCGGTTCGCCGTGATGAAAAAAAAGAATTTAAATATATAATTCCTCCCAATGTTAGTCAAGTTCGGGAGTTATACCTTTTTGATAAAGATTATGTCCCAGTTTTTTTTCAAAAGCCTAAGCTTACATCAAAAGAGTACAGAGCTTTTCGAAGCCTGATGTTTGGACAAGAGGTTGACTGGCCATGTCTATTCGACTTTTTTCAGAAGAAGAAAGTATCGGTCAATAGTTTGCTGACAGGACCGGATTTTTTGGAAATGACGCGTGAATACTACGAAGCGCATCATGATAAAGCGGTATTTTCAGACTTTTTATGGACGATGCGGTCGATGTATATGCCCTTGTTTTTATTATTAAAAAACAAGCCGACAAAAGCCGATGTCTATCATTCGATGTCCACAGGCTATTCTGGTGTCTTTGGCAGTCTATGCAAATATATACACAAAAAACCATTAATTGTGTCTGAGCATGGAATCTATACACGAGAGCGTGAAGAAGAAATCATTAAGGCAAAATGGGTTAGAGGACTCTATAAAGACCTATGGATTCAGCAGTTTAAAAAGTTTTCACAGTGTAGTTATGATATGGCGGATGATATTACCGCTCTTTTTGAGGCAGCAAAAGATTTTCAGGTGGAGCTTGGTTGTCCTTCTGAAAAGATTAACGTAATTAGTAATGGTGTACATTTAGAACAGTTTAATAATCTTGTGCCCAAAGAGGCAGCAGATACCTTTATCAATATCGGTGCGGTGGTGCGGGTAACCCCAATCAAAGATATTAAGACAATGATTCATGCGTTTAGTATGGCTAAAGCACAAGTTAATAATCTTAAGCTATGGATTATGGGACCGCTTACGGAGAACGAGGAATATGCACAAAAGTGCCGACAACTTGTTCAAGAACTTGAAGTGGAAGACGTTGTCTTTACTGGAAAGATTAACGTTAAAGAATACCTTGGCAAGATGGATATGATGGTTTTAAGTAGCTTAAGTGAAGGTCAACCTTTAGTTATTCTTGAAGGTTTTGCTGCTAAAAAGCCGTTTATAACAACCGATGTGGGCGATTGTCGCAATCTTGTCCTTGGATTATATGATAACTATGGTCCGGCAGGAGCTGTGGTCCCTATCATGGGAATCGAAGCAATGGCGAATGCAATGGTTGAACTGGCTCAAGATCAGGAGCTTCGTCAAACCATGGGTAGTAATGGATATGAACGCGTAAAAAATAATTATCAGAATCATGAAGTTTTTGAAAACTATCATAAGTTATATTTGAAAAACAATCAGCGCCAAGGATATAAGGAAAAGAGGTGAGAAGATGGCAGGAATTGGTTTTGAACTAAAAAAAATATTCAAAGAAGAAAGTGTCACCAGCTTAATTGGAGGTATTGCCTATAGTTCCATTGTAACCGTCGGACCAACAATTATTGTTATCATGACGATTATAGCATTGTACTTTTTCTTGGGATTGACGTCGGTTTCCTATGCGGAGCGAGAACTGCTGTCCTCAACAATTCTATATGTATTTATTTTTGCTCTTTTGGTTACAGCTCCGTTTAATGGAGTTATGTCGCGTTATATTGCAGATAAAATATATGATGACCAATATGAAGATATTCTACCATCATTTTATACGGGAGTCTTTTTAAATACTTTGTTGGGTGCACTTCTTGCACTACCTTTTGTATATCGCTTAATTGTAGTAGGAGGAGTGGCCCCTATATTTGCGGCAGTTACCTATGCGTTTTTTATGATTATGATTATTGCATTTTTTTCAATGATTTATCTGTCGGCGACCAAAGATTATAAAGTTATTGCATTATTTTATGGCATGGGCATGGCAGTGACATTTGTTGGGGCTTGGATTTTCTTTTGGTTGGGAGAGCCGGTGATTCATGCTATACTTTATGGAGTGACACTTGGATTTTTTCTGATTGCTTTTTTGGAATTTTCGTATATGCGTAAGCATTTTAAGCAAAACAGTAAAAAATATTTTGACTGTTTAAGATATTTTAGAGAACAATATCAAGTGCTGTTCACCAACTTTTTCTATATTTTGGGGCTCTATATCCATAATTTTGTTTTTTGGGGACATCCGAATCATTTGGTTATTGCGAAAAGCTATTATACAATGCAAAGTTATGATATGGCAACGACGCTTGCTATGTTTAGTAATATTTCAATGATTGTGATCTTCACGGTTCTTGTTGAGACCAATTTTCATGACCGCTACCAAAAATATATGGAGTCGATTATCGGGAAAACTTGGCAAGATATTCAAAAGGATAAAAAAGCGATGTTTCGCTTATTAATTCAGCAGGTCAGCTTCTTAGCCATTGTACAAGCGATTATAACGACAATTCTTTTTTTGATTGCTATGGCAGTACTACCTGATTTTGGTTTTGGGGGAAGTGTTCTTCGAAACTATGCATCGTTGATTGGCGCATATTTTGCTATTTTTCTCATGTATTGTAATATTATTTTTATGTTCTATTTTAATGATAATAAAGGGGCAATGATGACCGCAGTGATTTTTTGTATTAGTGTTCTGGTTGGAAGCTACTGGGCAAGGGAAAATCTATCCCGACTCTATGGGCTGGGTGCTTTTGCCGGAGCCATGGTTGGCTGGAGCTTTAGTTTTTACCGTCTACGCTACATGGAAAAACATTTTGATGCCCATATCTTTTGCAATACAACCATTATAGAGCGGATTATCGGAAAAGTGCCAAAATCCGTTATTTATAAAAAGGAGCAAGGCAATGAAGGCTAGTCAAAAAGAGCTGTTTCAGAGATTATCACCTTTTTTTATAGAATACAATAACATTAATGCCCAGACGCCTTTTGAATATTTTGAAATTGAGGCAAAAAAATTGGTTCTTCCGGGACGCTTGGATTTGATTCCCAAGATTCTATATATTGAGAGTAAACAAAAGGGTCAAGACCTTGAACGTGCGCGTCAGTTGTATGCAAAACATATCGAAGCATTTACCGATGGAACGTATAGTGAATATGGTAATCAACAAAAAAACTCGCTGGAAAAATATTTTGAAACATTTGATGCATTGATTGAATCCTTTAAAACATCAGGATTTGATCCAAAAGAATCTCTTATTCCCGTTGACGCAGACATGCACTTACTTGATGGAGCTCATCGTGTAGCCTGTGCTTGGTATTTTAATTGTCCGGTACATGTGGTACGGTTTCCAACGTTATCGGTTAATTATGATGCAAAATTTTTTAGGCAGCGGTGTATGGATGAAGAGTATCTGCATCAGATGGTCTTAGAATATGCAATCCGCAAAGACGATGTACGTTTGTGGTTTGTCTGGCCAAAGGCGGTCAAACATCCTAGTGCAAAAGAGATTCCTCAAAAGTTAGAAGCACTTGGCGCAAAAATTGTTTTTGAGATGCGACAAAAGTTTACACACAGGCAAATGGAAGCCCTGATCTATAGTATATATAAACAAGAACACTGGATAGGACATTATAAAAATGGCTTTCAGGGTATCCAAGATAAAGTAAACGCATGTTATGCAGAACATGGATATGTGCATCTATATGTTGTCGAAGGGATTGATGCTCGCGAACTTAATCATCAAAAAGCAATCTTTCGTGAAAAGATGGGACTTGAGAAAGGATCAATACATACAGCAGATACCAAGAAAGAGACAGATGAAATTTTGACCCTTCTTTTATCCAAAGAGGGACAAAAGGTGATGGAAGTGGACTTATCCATTCAAAAACATACAAAAAAAACATGGATTAACTCAATATTGCGTCGTCTTCGCCATCGATATCGTGTGGCATTGATTGCAGTTCAAAAACTACTTAACCGTCCGGTGTGATTTAGAAAGGAAACGAGAATGATCTCCTTGATAGTACCTGTGTATAATGCAGAAAAAGAAATTAAATCCTGTGTACAAAGCTTGCGCGAGCAATCGTATACATCTATTGAAATCCTCTTAATTAATGATGGCTCGACCGATAAAACAGGAGAGATTTGTGATGCTTTGGCTAAAACAGATTCAAGAATCCGGGTTATTCATACAAAAAACAATGGACAAGGTCAAGCGAGAAATATAGGCATAAAGTATTGCGGCGGTGAATTTATTGCTTTTGTTGATGCGGATGATCAGTTGCCCAAAAAAGCTCTTGAATATCTAATGGAACCCCTTAAACACTTTCCATATGATATTATATCGGGGGCATATGATCGCAAAGTGCATGGAAAAAAACATCGAATACAACCCTGCCCGAAGGGACGGATCTGTCGATTTGGAACACGCCAAGAGATAAAACGTTATCACATATATAAGACGACAAGTGGATTTGGTTATGTATGGGGAAAAATCTATCGACGGACTTTTTTAGAAAAATGTGGTGTGCGTTTTAATCGACAAAAAAAAGCCTTTATGGAAGATAGCTTGTTTAATATAAAGCTGATGGCTTATGCTCCTAGGTATTATGTCACAGATAAAGGTGTATATGTGTATAATATTGTTGATGGATCGACGTCCAATCAAAAAGAGGATATCTTCATGCGAGCAAGAAGTGTATTGATAAATTATGCTGCGTTTTTAAATGAAAAAAAAGTGCTAAATGAAAATATTGATTTAGCCATACCTTTTGGGTTTCGTATAATGTTATGGACCTTGTTTAAAGAATGGGAGATGCATGGAGTACATTTACATACAACCCATGATATACTAAACCGTTTTTTTTCAATGAAAGTTATTAGACAATGGTTAAAGACGCCAGGGGCAATTAAGGCATGTCTGCAGGTGCAAGAGCCGTTAGAAAGCCTTATGTATAGTATGCTCTACTTCACGGCGAAGTTTAAAGCGCAATATGTATTGAGTGGGATGTTCATCATCGGGCGTCCGGTCCTTAGTAGATATGTGCATAGAAAAGTACGAGGGAATATATGAAAGCTACAGCGTTAAATTCACAGTCAAGGCGAATGAATTCAAGTCGTAATATTATAGTGGGGCTGAGTGTGCAAGTAATTATTTTGCTGCTTAACCTTATTGGCAAGTCTATTTTTATTCGTACGTTGGGAACAGAGTATCTCGGGGTTAACGGCTTGTTTACGAATCTGTTTATCGTCTTATCCTTTGCAGAACATGGCATGGGACCTGTGATGCTTTACTATTTATATGCACCTATTCGACATCATGACCTTGAAAAGCTTCAAGTGTTGTATCACTATTTTTCCAAGCTCTATAAGCGTATGACGCTATGGATGTCTGGTCTTGGGTTGATTTTTTTACTTACCATTCCTTTAATGGTTCAGACGGAAAGTGCGTTGCCCCATTTATCCTTAGCTTTTAGCTTATATCTAATCAGTGTATTGATAAATAATCGATTTGGTTATAAGCTGCATATGATTATAGCCGATCAAAGAAAATATAAAGTTCATCTGATGGAACTTATCTTTGATGGGGGAACATTGATTTTACAAATCATTGTTCTACTGATGACGGGAAATTATATTTTATATTTATCGCTAGTTTTGTTAAAGAGTCTTTTGTTTAGTGGATTTATAGAGCATGTGGTAAAAAAAATGTATCCATTTTTAAAAACCGAGACCAATATATCCTATGTTCTTGAGGAGCAAAAAGAGATTCATAAAAAAATTATCGATGTTCTACAATATCGCATGGCGCGTGTGATGATGACTGGGACGGATAATATTATTATTTCGATATTGATTGGAACGATTTGGGTTGGATACTATTCAAATTATGAGTTTGTCATTATGGGAGTAACGAGTCTAGTAGCAGTACTTTTTGGAGCTGTCTCGGCAAGTGTTGGTCATCTGAGTGCAGGAGATCCTATTATAAAACAGCAAAAAATCTTTTTCGTAACCCAAAACTTTAGCTTTTGGATTAGTGGATTTACGACGGCATGTCTTGCAATACTTGTTCAAGACTTTATCCGTCTTTGGCTCAAGCGACCGGAGCTTATCTTAAATCCTTCCATTGTTGTGGTCATCTTAGTGAACTATTATTTGGTGAGTAATCGTAATGTGATTCGTGTCTTTAGAAATGCAGCGGGATTATTTGAAAAGGTCAAGCATATCATGTTTTTTGCAGCAGTCATTAACCTGGTTTTATCGATAATTATGGGAAGCATATTGGGACTTTTTGGCGTGCTTTTTGCCACGGTGCTCTCAACGGTTGGAACCTTTTATTGGTATGAGGCTAAGATTGTTATGAAATACTTGGGGAATCTTGGATTAGGATGTTATCTAAAAGAGCAGATGAAGGGCGCTCTATGGACGATAAGTGGAATAGGGCTATGTTTTTTAGGAACCGGATGGATAGATGGAAGTAGTTATATCGGTTTTGGATTAAAGGCAGCTTTGTGTGTACTTATCATTAACATTTGGTTTGCATGGGTCTTAAGAAAATCTGATGCAATGGAGATTATGAAAGAATGGGGAATGAAATTATGGTCAAAATAAGTATAATCGTGCCGGTATATAATGTGATGAAGTATATAGATAGTTGTATTGAATCCATACTTAGTCAGTCTTTTAGTGCGTATGAGCTTATTTTGATTAATGATGGATCGACAGACAACAGTGGCAAGCGATGTGATGCATATGCAAAAGCGGATTCAAGGATACATGTGATTCATCAAAAAAACCAGGGATTGTCTGGTGCCAGAAATGCAGGACTAGAGTATGCCACGGGCGAGTATATTTTCTTTCTTGATAGCGATGATTCACTTAAACAGGGAGCGCTAAAGCGGGTATATACGGTGATGGAAAAATCAAAAGCGGATGTTGTCGTCTGTGGATTTGAAAAAATTTTTGAAGGGAAAAAACCGACAACTCAAGCGATAAAGCGTGTGCCCATTGAAAAGTCAGGGCGAAGTGCTACGCTTGATATTGTAAATCATGGTCAAAGTCAGATGATTGTTGCTTGGGGAAAACTCTATCGGCGAGAGTTGTGGAAGACATTACGGTTTCCCGTTGGTCGTATTCATGAAGATGAGTTTACAACATATAAGATTTTTTATCAATGTCATAAAGTTGTTGTCCTTAGAGAACCTTGGATTAATTATTTGCAGCGTCCTACCAGCTTGACAGGAAGCTATTCGATAAAGCGTTTAGATAAACTCGTGGCGCTTAAAGAGGCGATAGGATGGTTTCGTCGATGGGAAGATAATGAACTAGAAATATATAGCACATATCGCTTTTTATTAAATTTGCAGATTGCACAATATCAGCTTCGATATGGAACCGATAAGACATATCCATATGAACGAAAAATTCGAAGCAGTTATAAGAAGGCTTATCAACTATTTTCGGATAAAAAAGCGCTAAGTCTCATAAGACGAGGGCAGTTATGGCTGTACCGTTATTTTCCGACAGTATATTTGTCCAGTGTGCATGTAGCCGTAGATTTGTATAACAAACTGGATGCTTGTAGGAAGGAGCGGTCATGAGAGACAACGCAGCTAAAAAAAATATAGGTCAAAAAATTATTACAGGAGTATTAGCTGTTTTTATTATGCTTGGAGGGTGGGGATTGTTCTCATATTACTATATACCCAAAGTGACACTAGAGTTTCAAGAGCATAACCAACCAGTTATCGGTCCGGCAAGAGGGTTTTATGCCCAAGTAGATACAGCAAACCGTGACTATGTTGAGAATATGCAGGAGAACCCCCAACTGCTTTTAGTGACATATGACCTAGGTGAGTTTCTATCTGAAGCGATTTCAGCAGATAAGCTTATGGAGCTTCATAATATGCTATATACGGCTAGAGAAAAGAACAAACAAGTTATTTTTCGAGCAGCCTATAGTTATGATGCAGCAGATTATGAGGATCCAAAATCCCTAGAACTTATCTTGGAACATGTCGACCAGATTGGAGATGTGCTCAATTATTATCAAGATATTGTTGTTAGTGTTCAAGCCGGGATGTTCGGTCCATGGGGGGAGTGGCACAACAGTCAATATCTTGAAGAGAATCCTTTGCAAGAAGATAATAGAAATGCACTGCTATATGCTTGGCTGACACATTTAGACCCAAAGATAAAAGTGAGTGTTCGACGACCGCGTTTTTTAAGGGATGCCTTGGATTTTGGTCTTGACACACAACGCTTAGGGTTTCACAATGATGCACTACTTGCCGATGGGATAGACTATGGAACATATGATGATCCAATGTATTCTAGAGATGAAGAATTGGATTGGGTGGCATCCCACTTAGCCTTTGGTTATAATGGTGGAGAGATGCCGACACTAAGTGAATATACAGATATTGAGCATGCTGTTGATGAGTTTAATGCATTGCATCTATCCTATCTTAACTATTATTATAATACGCAAGTACTTGATCAATGGGCACAACAAACATATCAAGGTGAAAATGCCCTAGAATATATCAACAACCACTTAGGCTACCGCTTAACGTTAGAACAAGCAACGCTCTCCGCACGTATAAAGCCCGGTCGAGCCCTTAACATCCGGATGACAATCGCTAATCAAGGGTTTGCCCCGATACGAGATGAATATGCGGTATATCTTTTAGTTAAGCAAGGCAATACAAGGATTATTCATCAAAAGCTAGATCCATATCCAGAAGATATCCTCACAGGACAGACAAAAGATTATGTATTTGACACGGTTTTAAATCAGAAGCTTGATGAAGAAAATCATGAAGAGATTCGTATAGGAATCTATTTTTCCAATCGCTTTAGATATGATCAACGCGATGCACTCGATGAAATTATTATCGATGAAGATGCCTACGAAGAAGTGACCAAAGTTCCTGAGAGCCAATGGGGGCAGGTAGAGCTTGCCAGTACTGGAATAAACTACGATCAAGGCATCAATTGGATTGGGCGATATCGCTGGAATACACAAAAACATGCCTATGAAATACACACGTTTATGGAAGAATAAACGACAGAATTAATAAAAAATAGTTGACAGATTGAAAATATTAGTATATTATTACAACATAAGGTAATCGATTACGTAACAAAGGGGGATGTATTGTGGAACAAAAATTATCGATGAAACAATTAGCGAATAAAATAGGTGTGTCTACAGCCACAATATCTCGCGTAATCAATAACAAAGGAGGCTATTCAAAAGAAACAGAAGAAAAAGTGCTTATGGCGATTAAAAAATATGCCTATGTGCCAGATGCATATGCAAAGAGTCTAAGGACAAATACAAGCCATGCAATCGGAGTGGTTGTACCAGATATAACCAATGAGTTCTTTGCAAAGATTGCCCGAACAATTGATAGCTTTTTCCTAAAACACAATTATTCAGTATTTATCTGTGATACGAATGAAGATCGTGAAAAAGAGACGATGCATATTCGCAACCTTTTGGAAAAAAATGTTGATGGCGTTATATATATATCGGGACAGACAGAGATTGAAGACTTTCAAAAAAAGAATATACCTGTGATTTATATTGATAGATGTCCAAAGAATGCTGATTTTTTAGTGGCATCGGATAATGCGCATGGTGGATACTTAGCCACACTTGAGCTGATTGAAAGTGGAAGTCGACGTCCATTATTTTTAAGAGACAGTCGTGACGTCTCTCCGGTTATCGGAAGATTAGATGGTTTTTTAAAAGGCGTTAGTGAAAAAAAAGATGTGATTGAACAATACTTTGAATTGGACACGGAACCATCTTATTCTGCAGCATATAATAAAATACTTGAGCAGATTCAAGACGGACTGTATTTTGATGGAGTCTTTGCAACAAATGACCATATGGCGTTAGGCGTGGTACATGCACTAGATGTCTGTGGCTATAGCGTTCCAACAGATGTTCGGGTAGTAGGGTTTGATAATATTTCTTTATCAAAATTTTGCAATCCAACATTGACGACCATCGTACAAGATACGGAAAAACTAGGAATCGAAGCATCAAAGACACTCATGAAATTAATTCATGGTGAGACAATAACAAAAAAAAATATTAGCATACCTGTACACTTAAAAAAAAGATTATCTACATAATTTTTTTAGCAACAACGTAATCGATTACATATTTTTTTATAGGTTGAGTAATCGATTACGCAAAAGAAAAAATACTTTAAGGAGGTTCTTATGGGTACACTCGTTCGAATGGAAAATGTTACCAAGGTTTTTCCAGGGGTAAAGGCACTCGATAATATAAGCTTTGATATTCAAGCGGGCGAAGTGCATGTTCTCTTGGGGGAAAATGGTGCGGGAAAATCGACGTTGATGAAAATATTAAGTGGCGTCTATCAACCAACATCGGGAAAGATTGTTCTCAAAGGCAATGAATTTTCAAAGCTGACACCAAAAGAAGCACAAGAAAATGGAATCAGTATCATCTATCAAGAACTAAGCGTAATTAATGAAATATCAATACAAGAAAACTTGTTTGTAGGTAGGATTCCTACCCATAAGCGTTTTAATATTCCGGTTGTAGATTATGACTACATGCAAAAAAAAGCAACAGAGGTATTGGATAAAGTCGGAGTAAAAAGAAATGTTCAGACATTTGTTGAAGACATCAGTATTTCTGAAAAGCAGCAAGTTGAGATTGCAAAAGCTTTGGTTGCCGATGCAGATGTTATCGTCATGGATGAACCGACAACATCATTGACAACATCGGAGACGGAGCATTTGTTTAAAATCATTCGACAGCTAAAAGCTGAGGGCAAAGGGATTGTCTACATCTCCCATAAAATGAAAGAAATCAAAGAAATCGGAGACCGAGTGACGGTGTTAAAAGACGGAACATATGTAGGAACACGTCACGTGAAGGATGTAGATGAAGATGACCTAGTTAAGATGATGGTAGGACGTGAGATAAAAGGAACATATCATCATCCGACGATTACTGATTTTAGCCGTGAAAAAGTTCTTTTTGAAGTCAAGAATATTTCTAGAAAAGACCAGCGTGTCAAAAATGTTTCTTTCCAGTTGCATCAAGGTGAGATACTTGGATTTGCAGGTCTAGTAGGCTCTGGACGTAGTGAATTGATGAATGCGATTTTTGGAGCTGAACCCAAAAGTTCAGGAGCGATATACTTAGATGGCAAAAAAATAGAGATCCGATCACCTTATGAAGCGATAAAGCATGGTTTGGCCATGGTGACAGAAAATCGAAGAGAGACAGGTTTTTTAGACAATTTTGATATCAAACAAAATATGTCCATTGTTGAGTACATTAAAAATACCGTCCTTCAAGGAACGACGGGATTAGTAAAAAATAAATGGGAAGTCGATAACGCCCATACATTTGTAGAAAATCTAAAAGTAAAATGCCGAGATATCCATCAAAATATTACGGAGCTATCAGGCGGGAATCAGCAGAAAGTTATTTTGGGAAAATGGTTAGCTGCTAACTCACATTTCATTATTTTTGATGAACCGACAAAAGGAATCGACGTTGGAAGTAAAAGTGAGATTTATGTGTTGATGCGTAAACTTGCACAAGAAGGCAAAGGGGTACTGGTAGTATCCTCTGAATTACCTGAATTACTTTCAGTATGCGATACAATTGCGGTGTTTAGAGAAGGTCAGATTAATGGTATTTTTGGTGTCAATGAGGCAACAGAAGAGATTATTGTAAAATCGTCGACGGGACAAATAGAAAAACGAGGTGAAAAGAATGAATAAAAAAGCACATGTAGAGAAGATGTCCTTTAATATGATATGGCAAAAATATGGAACCCTTGGAATATTTATATTGCTGGTATTGGTTTTAACAGCTCTTAAACCGGAGAGTATATTAAACTTGCAAAGTATTCCACAGATTTTGAATCAAAGTTCAGTCAATATATTACTTGCACTAGGTGAGTTTTTTGCCATTCTTATTGCAGGCATAGATTTATCGGTAGGTTCTGTAGCAGCACTTGTGGGTATGATTGTTGCAAAGATGATGGTTGCAGGAGTACCGGTCTTATTAGCATTATTTTTAGGCGTTGTTTTTGGTGGGATTTTTGGATTTATGAATGGATTTTTAGTAAATAGAACAGGCCTGCATCCTTTTATTATAACGTTAGGAACCCAAGCAATCTTTAGAGGAGTGACACTGATTATCTCAGGTGCACGTTCTGTATTTGGATTTCCGGTGGAATTTATCACAACCATAAGTAGTCGAATAGCAGGAGTACCGGTTGCCGTTATTATTGCAGTAGTTGTAGCGATTATTCTTGCTTTTTTTACCAAAAAGACAAAAGTTGGACGTAATATCTATGCGCTAGGTGGCAATAAAGAAGCTGCTTGGTATTCTGGGGTTAATGTCAAACTCCATACATTACTTGTCTTTATTATATCAGGAATCTGTTCAAGTATTGCAGGTATCGTTCTTATCGGTCGAGTGGGTGCTGCAGAACCGGCTGCTGCTACTGGATTTGAGACATATGCTATAGCTGCTTCAATTATTGGTGGTACAAGTTTCTTTGGAGGAAAAGGGAAAATATCCGGAGTATTTGTTGGTGGACTCATTATTGGAATTATCAACTATGGAATGACTGTATTGACTGTACCTAGTAGTTATCAGCAAATCGTGATGGGTTCACTCATTATTATTTCGGTAACGATTGATCGCTTTGTTGCGACAAAAAAATAAATGACGATATAGAGGAGATTTAACCATGAAACCAAAATTTTCTCCATCACTGATGTGTATGGATTTACTAAACATTAAAGAGCAGATTAAGATTTTAAACACACGTGCAGATTTTTTTCATGTAGATATCATGGATGGACATTTTGTCAAAAACATTACACTGTCCCCTGATTTTGTAAAGGCAATTAAGCCTGCGTGTGAGATACCGCTAGATTGCCACTTGATGGTGACAGATCCCGGTGACTACATTGATGCGTTGGCAGATGCAGGGGCAGAATATATTTGTCCTCATGTAGAGACGATAACAACAGAAGCTTTTCGCATCATTAATAAAATTAAAGACAGAGGATGCAAGGTCGGTGTGGTCCTTAATCCGGCGACACCACTAGAGAGCATTAAGCATTATGCACATCTACTCGATAAAATTACCATTATGAGTGTCGATCCTGGCTTTGCAGGACAACCTTTTATTCGGGAGATGCTTGATAAAATTCGAGAGGCTAAGCAGCTAAAGCAGGAAAAAGGACATAAATACTTAATCGAAATCGACGGTTCATGTAATGAGAAAACATTTCATGAATTACATGAAGCAGGAGTGGAAGTATTTATTGTAGGCTCATCAGGACTTTTTGGTTTGGATGAGGATTTGGAAAAAGCATGGGATAAGATGATCACTAATTTCCAAAATGCTACTCAAGTGGATATGACAAATTAGTCGGATAGAAGGTGATGATTGTGAAAGATATAATTGGCATAGATATAGGAGGGACGAATTTTCGGATAGGAACGGTATCTAAAGATGGAAGCCTCAGATATTTTATAAAAAAACCAAGTACCATGTTAAACCAAGAAGACGGTGTTAAGAACCTTATTGCAGAGATTGAAAAATATATACATACGTACCAATTGGAAGACAAAGTGAGCTGTGTGTCCATAGGGATACCTTCGATTTTGAATAAAGAAAAAACATTTGTGTATTCTACACCCAATTTAAAAGGGCTAGAAAACATTGATTTAGCAACTAAATTGCAAGAAGCATTAAAACTTAAAGTTTATATTGACCGGGATGTGAACCATCTTTTGCTTAATGATATTCAGCATATGGAGATTGAAGATATCTCTCAACAGACCATTGTTGGCTTTTATATTGGCACAGGAATAGGCAATGCCATTATTATTCATGGAAAAGCCTATTCAGGGAAAAATGGTGTCGCCGGAGAACTTGGACATATTCCGCTATATGGAGTTAAAGAGCAATGTACTTGCGCAAATTATGGTTGTGCCGAAGTTAAAGCATCAGGCAAATACCTAAACCAACTAGTTGAACAACACTTTCCGGAGTGTATCATTGATGAGATTTTTATTCGTCATAGTGAAGATGCAATCATTCAAGAGTTTGTAGAGAACTTAAGTATCCCCCTTGCAACAGAGATTAACATATTAGATCCCGACTACATCGTACTTGCCGGAGGTGTCATAGAGATGGAGGGATTTCCAAAAGAAGCATTAATTGAACAAGTGAAAAAAAGAACGAGAAAACCTTATCCCGAAGCAAATTTACAATTTGTTTTTCCAAAGCATACCCAAGAAAGTGGTGTCTTAGGTAGTGCGCATTATGGATTTAGTAAACTTGAATCATAAATACATTTTTATGTATATGATTATAAACTATGATGTTGACTTAACATCAAACTATTATTAATTTATAGGAGGTTTTACAATGAAAAAAGTTTTATTAATGTTAGTCGTAAGTATTTTCTTGGTAGCAAGTTTAGTTGGATGCAGTCAAGAAGGGGATAGTACTACATCAAACAACGACAGTACAAACACCCAAGATGCAGCACAAGAGACACAAGACACAACAGATGCAACGGATGAAGCAACAGAACAAGACACACAAGATGCAGAATCAAGTGAAGCAGAATATGCGGTGATTTTAAAAACACAAGCATCCGACTTTTGGGTAAAAATGAAAGACGGTGTCTTAGCAAAAGCGGATGAACTAGGCGTAAAAGTTGATGTATATGCAGCACAATCAGAAGAAGACACAGAAGGACAACTTAAAATCCTAGAAAATACTGTTAACTCAGGTTATAAAGCTATTGGAGTTGCACCGTTGTCTCCGGTAAACCTTATTCCTGGAATTGTACAAGCTAACGAAAAAGGCATCTATGTTATGAACATTGACGAAAAAGTTGAGATGGAGCAATTAACGGCAATGGGTGGTAGTGTAATTGCCTTTGCAACAACAGATAACGTAAAAGTAGGAGAAAAAGGTGCAACTTATATCGTTGAAAATGTTGAAGCAGGAAGTAAAGTAGCAATTATTGAAGGTAAAGCAGGTAATGCATCTGGAGAAGCAAGAAGAGAAGGTGCTTATAGCGCATTCGAAGCAGCTGGACTTGAGCTTGTAGGAAGCTTGCCGGGAGATTGGGACCGACAAAAAGCCTTAGACGTAGCAACAAGTTTTATTCAACAAAATCCGGATTTAAAAGGAATCTATGCATGTAATGATACAATGGCGCTAGGTGCACTTCAAGCTGTGATTAATGCAGGAAAAGTTGGAGAAATCATGGTTGTAGGAACAGATGGAGATACAGAGGCTAGAGATTCTGTAGACCAAGGTATGCTTGCAGCAACAGTAGCACAAGATCCAGCAGCGATTGGTGCAGCTTCATTAGAAGCGATGGTAAAAGCTGTTGAAGAAGGTGGCGAAATTAGCCCGAATGTAGAGCCTGAGATGATTCCTATCGACTCACAATTAATCACAAAATAACAGGAGGTCATAAGATGCGTATTGGATTTGGTTGTGACCATGTTTCACTAGAATTAAAAAAGATTCTTATGGAGCACGTTGCACAAAAAGGAATAGAAGTGCTGGATTATGGAGCGTATCAGGAAGTGAAAAGAGAAAATTATCCTGAGTATGGTCTAAAAGTTGCCGAAGCTGTTAAAGGTGGAGACTGTGATCTAGGAATTATTGTATGTGGAACAGGTATTGGTATTTCAATTTCAGCCAATAAAGTACCAGGCATTCGGGCAGCAGTTTGCAGTGAGCCTTACTCAGCAAAACTATCACGTGAACATAATAATAGTAATATTCTTGCAATGGGAGCACGGGTAGTTGGTTCAGAGTTGGCAAAGATGATTGTGGACCAATGGTTAGAGGCTGAATATGAAGGTGGCCGCCATCAGATACGTCTTGATATGCTTTCAGATATTGAAAAAAAATATTCAAAATAACACATAAAAGGAAAAAATAAAGAAAGTTACATGCGCTAGATACAGTGTGCATGTAACTTTTTTTTGAGATTTATCTATGGTATAATAAAGGGCAAAGTGAGTCTATTACTTTTTAAAAGAGTAAAAACGATATAATAAGGAGAGCGTTATGTATACAAAGGATGAGCTAATAAGACACTTGAAAAAATCAAATACCAATCCCAAAGGAACCATTATGGTGCATTCGTCTATGCGGGCTATCGGTCAGGTTGATGGTGGGGCAGACACCGTTATTGATGCCTTATGTAACTTTATGGATGAAGGATTACTACTGTTTCCCACACACTCTTGGGATGAAGGTAATTTAAAAGAGGATACATACAATGTTGCAACAGAAAAATCGTGTGTAGGTTTATTAACCAATATTTTTCTGTCCCGAGAGGATGTGGTGCGTTCTTTGCACCCGACACATTCTGTAGCAGCTTATGGGAAAAGAAAAGTCGAATATACAAATAAAGATAAAGCATTGATACAAAAAGGAGAACCGCTTACACCATGCCCACGGCATGGATGCTTTGGAAGCCTTTATGATGAACCGTCCCAGCTTCTATTTGTCGGAACAAACCTTACAAGCAATACTTACATACACAGTATTGAAGAATGGCTGGATGTACCTAATCGCTTGTTAAATAGTTCAAGACCCCTTAAGGTCATTGACTATGATAAAACTAGCTACGATGTGACTTATATCGGGCATAATACCGTTGATGGCAGTGTATCGGAAAATTATGGGCGGATTGAGCAGATGCTTTATGACCAAGATATTGCCACCACATTTACCTTTGGTGATGCTACATGTATGCTGGTTGAGGTCAAGGCGATGACAGAATTGATTATGAAGTTATTAGAAAAAGATCCGGATTACTTTGGTTTTCGTTAATGGAACATTTTTTTAGTGACCACGTCTAAAGAGTATAGCAACGAATTAATCTATACAAAAGAGGAGGTCAATTATGAAAATGAAAATCATGTTGATGTTAGCATTGATGTTAATGATAGTTACTGCTTGTTCAAAACCGGAGCAACCACCTATAGAACAAGAACTGCAACCGGGTGCAGATACGGACTCCGGTTCCGAGCTCGTTGTATATGGACTGGCTGGATATATCAAAGAATTAACAGCCAACCCCAATGAGACAATCACTATTTTTGTTGAAGGGGAATTGGGGAAAAATGGCGCGGATTATCACCGAGGTAATGTAACCGTTAATTCAGAGACGGTTATTTATGCGGAAGATGAAAAGACAATGGACGCACTTGAAAAAGGGCAGTATGTACATGTGTTTTTTGCAGGTGACGTAATGGAATCCGACCCGATTCAGGCCACTGCACGTCAGATTAATATAGTGCCTGAACCTGCAACCCAGCTTGATGAAGAGACAACTGAAGAATAATCGATTAAGGCAGCCACATGTTATGTTGGCTGCCTTTGTTTTCTCATGATAAGCTCCTTAGTCACTTAGCATATATAATATATTTGAACTATAGTGCAAAGGATATATGAAAGATTAGAGAGCTATAAAGAGGTAGAAAAGATATTTTTTATTAAATCTTAATCGTTTTCGAATTGAGCTTGTGTTAAACTTAGTCTATAATAAAGAGTAGGATTCGATCTAGAAGATATAATATAGATGGAGGATCGATAATTATGGATCGTAAAGAATGGAACACAAGTACAAAAGAATTTAAACGAAGCATCAAAGAATCTATGCGAACCGGCGATTTCAAAGGGATGGATCATGAGATTGGTGATGTGGTCAGTGACACGGTTGATATGGCAATCAATGAAGTGCGCAAAGCAATTGGTTCGATACAATTTTCCAATGATGTTGCCAAAGCTCCAAAAGCGCCATCCCCTCCCAAACCCGAAAAAACAGAGGTTTATCAACAACCCAAAAATACATATGTTGGGCGGACGTTCAAAAAGATAAAAAAACGACAGATTACTTTTGCGTATAATCCCATTGGAAAAGTTTCTGGAATGGTTTTGAAAATTCTTGGAATGATAGGGAGTACAGGACTTGGAATTGCGATTATGATTTTAGCTATTATCGGAATGGCTACAGGAAGTGTTGCTGCCTTTACCTTACCTATCGGCATTATGATGCCCTTTTTTGTGACAAGCTTGATTTTGCAATCACGAGGAAGTACACTTCGCAATCGATACAAGCGATTTGATAAGTATTTGCATATTATTGGGAATCGTCACTTTATTGAATTGTATGAAGTGATGGAACTAAGCGGATTTTCCTATAAATATGTCATAAAAGACTTAAAAAAAATGATACGTATCGGTATGTTTCCACAGGCAAGCCTTGATACAGAAGATGGCATGCTTTATCTATCACGTGGAGGATATGAGCAGTATCGTTATCTAACAGGACATGAACAGGCACAGGTCGAAGAAAAAGAAGAACAAGCGCAGACCAGTGAAAATAGTGGATCAATGGTTGCGCGTATGGGAAGAGATTATCTTCAACGTATTAACGATTTGCGGGTAAAACTTAAAGACACAGACGCGGTAAATAAAATTATTCACATGGAAGCTGTTTTGATTAAGATTATCGAGTACATCGAAAAACACCCGGACCAAAAAGATGAAGTACGACGATTAATGGATTATTATCTACCGACAACGATTAAGTTGCTGATGGCCTATTATGAGTTCGAACAGCAACCGATTCAGGGGGAAAATATATTAAGGACAAAGCAAGAGATTAAGCAGACGTTAGATACAATTAACAGTGCTTTTGAAAAGCTGCTAGACCAGTTGTTTAAAGATTTGGCATGGGATATATCTACAGATATTTCTGTGATGGAGACAATGTTGGCCCAAGAAGGCCTTGCAGAAAATACAATCAATAAATCAAAAACGATGGGAGAATGATATGAGCGAGATACCTACACTTACCTTTGAACCATTCAGTGATGATGAAAAACCAGAAGCAATATTAGCAGAAGAAGAAAAAAAGATTGAAAAAGAAAGTGTCCTATCTAAGGAAGAATTGAAGATGGTAGACGATTTTGCAAGTCAAATCAACCTAACAGATTCGAATATTATCCTTCAGTTTGGTGCCGGAGCGCAAAAAAAGATTGCTGATTTTTCAGAAACGGCTCTTGAGCGAGTCAAGACAAAAGACTTAGGAGAAATAGGTGACATGCTTTCTGGCGTGGTCAAAGAGCTAAAAAACTTTGACAAAGAAGAAGAAGAAAAAGGTCTAAAAAAACTCTTTCGACGACCAGCGCAAAAAATTAGTGATATGAAAACCAAGTATGCCAAGGCAGAGACCAACGTCAATCATATTACAACGGCTTTAGAAAACCATCAAGTGACATTGCTAAAAGATGTTGCCATGCTTGATAAGATGTATGAGCTGAACAAAACATATTTTAAAGAGTTGAATATGTATATTTTAGCTGGGAAGAAAAAGCTTGATATTGCCAAGAACCAAGAGCTTCCAGCTTTAATCAAACAATCTGAAGAATCCGGGTTAGCAGAACATGCTCAGGCAGTTAATGATATGAATAATATGATTAATCGCTTTGAAAAAAAGCTCTATGACTTGGAATTGACAAAGACAATTTCATTGCAGATGGCACCTCAGATTCGCCTAATCCAAGAAAATGATTCAATTATGGCGGAAAAAATTCAATCAACCATTGTGAATACTATTCCATTGTGGAAAAGTCAGATGGTTTTGGCCCTTGGTGTAACCCATGCCGGTCAGGCTGCACAAGCTCAACGTGAAGTTACGGATATGACCAATGCTCTCTTGAAGAAAAATGCAGAGACATTAAAGATGGCAACGATTGATGTGGCAAAAGAATCTGAACGAGGAATCGTAGATATTGAAACATTAAAATATACAAATGAATCCTTGATTACAACCCTGGATGAAGTCTTGAAAATTCAGACAGAGGGACGCCAACGCCGTCAAGAAGCGGAAGTTGAACTTAATCGTATAGAAAACGAATTAAAACAAAAATTATTGTCCATTCGTCAATAGAGGCAAACCATGCAAATTGATTATCAAAAGATGAAAAGCAATTCATTAGGTAGAGTTCTTGATATTGATAACATATATACACTGTTTGATCATACGCTGAATAAAGAGTATACCACCTATGGTGAAAGCCATGATTTTTGGGAATTTGTCTATGTCAACAAAGGTAAATTATATGTGGATACATGCGGGATGATTATAGAAATCAACGAAGGTGAATTTATATTACATCGTCCAAATGATTATCATCGGCATTTTGTCTTGAACAATTCTGCCAATATTAATATTGCAAGCTTTAATTGTGACTATCCTGATTTGTATAAGATATCACGAGTAGCCCTTAGCATAAGCCCTCTAGCACAAAATATGATTCGTAATATATTCCATATTGTTCATTTTGTCTTTGAACGCTATGAACCGGGAGTAGGTTTTTATAAAAAGGGAGAAAGAAATATGTTGCAGGAGCAACTGATACGAAACTGCCTTGAATCAGCATTGATTTCAATTATTAGTGACATAGACGGACGAACATTGGCTATAGAGCCCAGCAATGAATTTGAAATGAAAAATGCCCTTCTAGTCAAGAATGTTATTAAATTTTTAAAAGAAAAAGTGAATGAAAGTATAACCATTGATGAAATATGTGAACGGTTTCATGTATGCAAAACAACACTTTCTGTCAATTTTAAAGAAGGAACGTCAAAAAGTGTATTCGACTACTATAATCATCTAAAAATTATCCGGTCCATGGAGCTGTTATCGGACAAATGTAAAAATGTTGGTGAAGTAGCAGTGGAACTAAATTATTCATCGAGCCAGTACTTTAGTAAAATGTTCAAAAAATATACAGGTGTATCACCTCGTGAATTTCAAAGAAAAATATCAGAAAATGTTGATGGCATAAAAGAAGACTATTTTCCAAGATAAAAAAGAAGAACTTGCCAACTTGGCGCGACCTTCAAAAGCTAGTGTAAATCTAGCGATTGAGAGGTCGTTTTTTTATGCTTTTACAGGAATGAAAAGTTATTAAAGAGTTGCGATGCGAACAATAGTATACAAATGGCAAACGATACTATCTTGTTGTTTGTACAAAGTGCATTATAATATACATATACAATTAATGAATATGTATATATTATCCTGTAATCAGATTGGACACGTTATATATAGAAAGAGAATTCAGGATAAATCCACATGTTTTATATAATTGTGTAAATATTGCCGGCAAAGCGTTGAGTTAACATAAAAGATGGAGGAAAACAAATGAAAAAGGTAAAAGCAATATTAATTGGAGCGGGAGCTAGAGGGGCTAAAGCCTATGGCCCTTATGCGCTGGAGAACCCAGAAGAACTGGAGTTTGTCGGTGTAGCTGAGCCAATTAAGTCAAGACGCGAAGAATTTTGCAAAGAGCATAATATAGCCGAAGAATTTGCGTTTGAAAGTTATGAACCATTGTTGGAGAAAAAAATAGATGCGGATGTTGCGTTGGTATGTACACAAGATCAGTTGCACTATGAGCCGGCAGTTATGGCTTTAGAAGCAGGATATAATGTGTTGCTAGAAAAGCCGATTGTTACTCCAAAGGAATGTATTGGTATTGAAAAGGCGGTAAAAGAATCAGGAAAAAATTTGACTATCTGTCATGTGCTACGCTATACACCTTTCTTTGGAAAAATAAAAGAGCTGATTGATACAAATAAAATTGGAGATCTTGTTGCAATTACCCATAATGAAAATGTTGGATATTTTCATGCGGCACATAGCTATGTTCGAGGTAATTGGAGAAAAGAAAGTGAATCCAGCCCTATGATTTTAGCAAAATCCTGTCATGATATGGATATTCTTATGTGGCTTGTAGGCGATCAATGTAAGCAAGTCAGTTCTTTTGGCTCTCTAAAACACTTTAAAGCAAGCAATGCACCTGAAGGAGCCGCTAAGCGATGTGTGGAATGCTCAGTTCGTGATACGTGCCCTTATAGCGCTCTAGATATTTATATGGATCAAAACAATAATGGTTGGCCGGTGAATGTTATTACAGAAGATCTGTCTTATGAAGGAAGAATGCGTGCGTTAGAAGAAGGACCATATGGTCGTTGTGTGTACTATTGCGATAACGATGTTGTAGATCATCAAGCCGTTATTCTTGAGTTTGACAATGGAGTAACAGCAACATTTCAAATGAATGCTTTTTCTTACAATGTGAATCGTACGATTCGTGTCAGTGGTACGCGAGGCGAGATTATTGGTGATATGGAAGAAGAAATCATTCATTTGTATGATTTTAAGGAAGATACCAAAATGCACATTCCATTAGATAAAATAACGGATAACGATTATGGTCATGGGGGCGGAGATTTTGGTCTGATGAAAGCATTGGTGCAGTCGTTAAGAGAGCCGGAGACCTATACAATGCGAAGTGAGATTGGTAGTGCTATTGCAAGCCATATGGTTACTTTTGCTGCTGAAGAGTCACGCGTAAAAGGTGAAGTTATCAAATTATAGTATAATAAGATTATCCTCAAATTCTATCTATAATAATAAAGGGCAGTCGGAAAATAGTATTTTCCGACTGCCCCTTTATTTCTATGCATTTGTTTTTAAGGCAATACGTAGACAATACGCAAATCCACCCCAAGTGATTGCAATGGATAAAAAAGCCATGATGATTGCACTAACACTCATTCAAATCAACTCCTTTTCCAAGCGAAGTATGATAGTTTGATGCTCCACTCATACGATTAAGTATGATAGCGATAATAACGATAAAGACAAGGGTTGAACCTCCAATTGCTAACAAGGAAGTTAAGTCATAGTTTTCATAGCCCTTTGTCAAATCGATAAAAGTATTAAATACAAACATTACAGAGAGTAAAATGGGGGTTAAATACTTTAAAGAGATATTCCACCATTTTCCGATACTAAAGTCTGACATGCTATTAGCATATTTACGTACATCTTCTAGGTTTAGATACCAGCTTAGGAAGATGATTTCAATTAATCCTGCTACAGCAATAGCGTAGGTATTAATGAAGTGATCAATAATATCTAAGAAGTATAATCCGGCATCTGTAACAAATAAGAATGAGAAAATAAATCCAACAAAACATGTAAGTGTAAGCACTTTTTTTCGAGAGCTTTCAAACTTATCAGAAAAACCAGAGACGATAACTTCAAGTATCGACATACTTGAACTGAATCCGGCAAAAATAAGGCAAAAGAAAAATAGTGCGCCCATTAATGCGTTCATATTTGGAAGGGCATTAATGGCTGTAGGAAAGACGATAAAGGCAAGACCGATACCACCAGTAGATACTTCACTAACAGCAACTCCCTGGCTTGCAGCCATATATCCAAGAACACTAAATACAGCAATACCAGACAAGATACTAAAAGAACAGTTGCCAAGACCAGTTAAGAAAGCGTTGTTCACAATATCTGTTTTCTTAGGAAGGTATGAGGCATAGGTCATCATAATTCCAAAACATATACTTAATGAATAAAAAATCTGTCCATAAGCTGCAATCCAAACGGTTGGGTCTTTGAGTTTTGAAAATTCAGGTCTGAAAAAATAATCAAGTCCTTGAGTAGCACCTTCAAGGGTTAATCCACGAATGGTAATAACAATAAGGCAAACGACAAGTAGTGGCATGAAGATTTTATTTGCCTTTTCAATTCCGGATTTGATACCACCCATTAATACAATATAATTAACCAGCCATACAAGGGCAAGTGCAATTAACATTTTTGTATTGATTCCGCCAATTGCCAATGGGTGATCAGAAATATTTAAAAAATCGTTAAAAAAGAATGATTCTGTATCTTGTCCCCATGCACCATTAATGGCATAGAGTACATAATTAATCGTCCATCCGATAATCGCAGTATAATAGATAACGATTCCAAAAGATATAGCGGTTTGAAACCAGCCAAGTAGTTCGGTTTTTTTTGAGATGCGTCCAAAAATTCCAGGTGCAGAACGCTTGATTTTGTGTGCAATAGAAAACTCAAGAATGAGTATTGGGATACCTGCAGTTAACAGTGCAAATAAGTATGGTATTAAGAATGCACCGCCGCCATTGCTCGCTGCAACATAAGGGAATCGCCAGATATTACCTAGACCGATAGCAGATCCGATAGCTGCAATGACAAATCCCATTCGAGAGCCCCATTGTCCTCTTTTTTCGTTCATTATAATTGGTCTCCTTTAGTTATGATTTTAGCCTACTGTGAAATATGATACCCGAAAAAGGGCTATCTGTAAACCCAAAATACGTATCAAAAGGAAAAAGGATGTATGTATTGAATATATAAGTAGGGAAGTGTTGTTTTGGTTTGTAGTTCTAAGGAGGCGTATAACTAATGAAAAATACGTTGTTCACATTATTGCTGGTCAGCTGTTTGGTTTGCTTGCAAAGCAATGTTAGTTTGGGGCAGGAAAGTCCTTCCCCATGGGCACACGACGAAGTTTTTCAAGCGCGAGAATTAAACCTATTAGATGAACACATGATGACTAGATTTCAAATGGAGATTACACGAGAAGAGTTTATTGAACTGATTATACCGCTATATGAGCAAATGACTAATTCACAGATCGACATAGAGAGGACACAAGAATTTAGTGATTCGAATAATCCAAGGGTAATACGCGCAAGAGAGCTGGGGATTATATATGGAACGGGGAACAATCGGTTTTATCCAAAAGCTACAATTACACGGCAAGAGATGGCAGTAATGCTTTATCGTTTGTTGCTCAAAGTAGATGAAGACATGGTTATTCAACAATCAACTTCAGATGCAACTGTATTATATGAATTTACAGATATGCATACAATTGATTCGTGGGCAACAGATGCAGTTGTTTTTATGTATAAGCAAGACATAATGACTGGTGATAACAGACATCGTATAAAACCTCTACAAAAAGCAACAAAGGAAGAAGCTATAATGCTAATATATAGAAGCTATCTACGTTTTGAAAATGAAATCACACTAGGGATGTCTTTTGAACAATTAAAAGTCTTCTTAGGCGAGCCAACACAGAGTGTAGCTAGCGAATACGGATTTTCGTGGTACTTATTTGCATCAGATTATGGTCGCTATCTTCAAGCAGGCGTACAAGATGGAATTGTTGTAGCTTTATATACAGAAAGCCGACTATATAGTTTTGTGCATGCTTTTTTAGGGGAAAAAGTAGCTAGTACTATAAAAACAGAAAATAGTGATGAAGACTATATTAAAATTTTTTATGATCAACAACGCGACGATTTGGCATATGGTGTTCTTTGGATTGATAAACATGCTAACGTGCCGGTGAATCAAAAACTTGATGCTAATCAGAGGCAAGTGCTAGGGCATAGTTATGAGATACAATTATATCATCTAGTGAATGTTGCAAGACATAAGGCAGGAAAGTCCTTGGTCATCTGGGATGAACAAGCAGCTAAAGCAGCTTATTTACATAGTCAAGAGATGGCGGAGTATGCGTATACATCGCATACAAGTATTGATGGTAAGCGTCTTGAAGACCGTTTAAAAGAACAAGGGATTACTTCAAGCGTTCACGCAGAAAATATTGCATCCAATCAAAATGCAATTTTTACACATGAACGGTTGATAAATACGTGGAGATACCGAATAAATATATTAGGTGATATGACAAAAATTGGCATTGGAACGTATATTATAGAGGACACAACAGATCGCATCTACCACACACAAGTTTTTTATGAATAGAAAGGGGATATTATGGAGCAACAGGCATATTCTAATCAAGGACAAGCTATTTATTTTTCCCACGGAGGAGGACCGCTGCCACTATTAGAAGACCCTTCACACAAAGGTATGATTGACTTTATGCGAGAGCTGCCATTAACGTTGAAAAAACCAGAAGCCATCGTTGTTTTTAGTGCCCATTGGGAAGAAGCGGTAGTCACCATTCAAAGCAATCAAGAACCGAGCCTCATGTACGATTATTACGGTTTTCCCAAGGAAGCCTATTCCATTGAATATGGATGTAAGGGGCATCATGTACTTGCAAAAAAAATTGAGACACTTTTAAATCAAGCGCAGATTGAATGTCGTTTAGATGATAAGCGACCCTATGATCATGGATCTTATATACCGCTTAAATTGATGTATCCAGAAGCAGATATCCCTGTTATACAAGTGTCTTTACATGCTAACTTAGAAGCAGATACACATCTTTTGGTGGGAAAATCACTCTCGCCATTATTACAAGAAAATATTCTATTTATTGGTTCGGGCTTCTCATTTCATAACATGCGAGCATTTGATTTTTCAGGACAAGATAAAGTTGATTCTGAAAATAATGAGTTTCAAGATTGGCTTATCGATTTGTGCTGCGATGAACTGGATGAAACTAGCAGATGGGAGATGGCAAAACGTTGGGAAAAAGTGCCACATGCTAGATATTGCCATCCAAGGCAAGAGCATCTTGTTCCTATTTTTGTCTGTATTGGCTTAAGTGGAAAAAAAGGGAAAAAAGTGTTTGATGATTATATTCTCGGAAAAAGAGCAACAGCATTTTATTGGGACAGCGAGTGAAAAAACGTACTCATGAGAGTGCGTTTTTAATACTATCGTCCTATTGCATGCACATGACATTTTCTGTAATCTAAGAGAGAGGTGTAGGAATAAAATAAACAATTGAGGAGAGAGTTATGAATACATTAAAAGGAACGGTTTATGTCTTGACATGTTTAATCATGTTGTCTTTTTTTACCCCCATTTATGGAGCAAGAAGTACGGATGTGAACACCAGTGACTGGTTTTATGATGCAGTTGAACGCTTAAGTGAAGATGACCGAGGGATTATCGTCGGTTATCCAGACGGAACCTTTCGTCC
>DGAD01000026.1:0-288 GCA_002382805.1 Clostridiales bacterium UBA4039 | reverse complement strand
TTGGCACGTGACCAGTTTATTACCATGGTGGTGCGTGCGTTAGGAGAAGAACCAGGTAATAGCGAAGGCTACTGGGCACAGAACTATATCGATAAGGCGATGGAGCTTGGAATACTTAAAGCAGAAGACTTTGATTCTTATTTGGGACCTGTAAACTTCAAACAAGTGATTACGCGAGAAGAGATGTGTATGATTATTATACGAGCTGTAGAACGTCTAGAAGGAGAACAAACTTTCACCGACTTGACACAGGTGCTCCAAGTGGTTACAGACTCCGAAGATTTTTCT
>DGAD01000028.1 GCA_002382805.1 Clostridiales bacterium UBA4039 | reverse complement strand
TGGCGTTTTGCAAACGCCTAAAATAACTTCAAAAGAAAGGAGGAGACCATGGATGGTTTTGAAGAAATTTATAAGTTATATTATGTTGATGTCTATAACTTTATAAATAAGCTGACACACTACAATCATCATATCGCAGAAGAATTAACACAAGAGACTTTTTATCATGTGTATTTATCTTTCCATAAATTTAATGGACAATCCCATATTCGAACATGGATATTAGCTATAGCAAAAAACAGATATTTTGGATATCTGCGAACACAAAAACATATCGATTTTTCAGTAGAAGATGTTTTGGGATTCGCAGAGGATAAACAGCAGTCTATAGAGAACGCACAGATTAAGAAAGAACTTCTTGAGTATGGATTGAAAGTTATCTTTGAGATGAAAAGTCCGATGAAGGAAGTGGTGCTGTCGCGAATTTTTACAAATAAATCCTATAATGCGATTGCAGTGCATCAACATATTTCTGTAAGTTCAGCAAAAGTGTTTTATTTTAGAGGTAAAAAAAAGTTAAGAGGAAAATTAAAGGAGAAGTACGGCTATGAAATATAATTGTGAATTAGTTCAAGATTTGTTACCCATGTATCATGATCAAGCATTGTCAAAAACGAGTAGTGACATTGTGGAGGAACATATAAAAAGCTGCTCAGAATGTAGAGAACTTTCTGAAACTTTGCAAGCAGAACAAAGTACAGGAGAGAAGAGCGCGGAAAAGGTTCAAGAGGAAGTAACGAGTAACTCAGGAAGTGCAGTGGGATTATTTTCAAAGAGAGTGCGTCGAGTAAGAAAAATAGTCATCTCTATCTTTGTTGTACTGGTATTGTTGCTGTCAGTCTCAATTGGCTACATCCGACATATGACAGCAGCAGAGACACCGTCCTATACATTTATCAGTTACTTAGATGCTCAAGACATTGTTACGCGTGGATGGATTCCTGAAAATCTTCCTGAAGATACAACGAATATTTATGTGACCTATAATCTGGATAATAATGTTGTTAATGGGTCTTTTAACCTTACACAATCAGGCGTTGTAGCTTTTACAGAAAGAACAACAACAGCAATGGCTAAGGATTTTAACAACCTTCCCAAAGCGATAGACCCTGAATGGGATGTCTATCGAGAGATGATTTACAATCAAAAAGCCCAAGGAAGGCAATATCAATTACTTCAATCACAAGAGTACGTATTTGCTTTGTCCGATACCGGACATGTGCTTTTTTGGAGTAAATAAATTTGCTTGTGCCAGACTTTGATATGTTATAAAATAAAAGAGACAAATTAGAAAAGGAGGTCTATATGCCCGAAATATTAAAGTTTGGAAATTTTGTTTTACTCATCGTAGCAGGTTTTGGCGCCGGCATTGTCACAGGCTTAGCAGGGGCATCAGCGGCAACGGTTGTGACACCGCTTTTGGTTAGTTTTAGCCCAATCTCAGCATATGTCGCTATTGCAGTGAGTTTGATTACCGATGTGTTTGCATCATTTTTTTCGTTCCTGACATATAAAAAGAATGGCAACATTAATATGAAAGATGGAATTGCCTTAACCATTACAGCATGTATTGGTGCCTTTTTAGGAAGTTATCTTTCAAGTTTTTTTAACAATGAAGCACTTGGTGGCGTCGGAGGCTTTATGACATTTCTTCTAGGATTGAAGTTCTTAAGAGATGGATTAAGAATGCGGAAAAATGCCAAAAATGGTATTGTTCAAAAAAAAGAAAAAAAAGTCAGCAAAATATCGCAATTAGATATAAACCCAATGGTATTATCTTCTGTTCTTGGACTGTTTTTAGGATTGGTCTGTGGTATTGTCGGAGCAGGTGGAGGATTGATGATTTTATTTGTTTTAACAGGTGTGTTAAATTATGATATGAAAACAGCCATCGGAACATCGGTACTTATTATGACTTTTACTGCACTAACTGGTGGAGTATCTCACTTTTTTCATATGGGATCTGTTAATGTGTTGCTATTAGCCATGGCTATGGCAATTACAAGTGCTTCGGCAGTTGTGGGAGCAAAAGTTGCGGCAAAGTTTGCCAATAAGACAGAGGAAGACATATTACTAACCATTGTGGGATCGACATTTACCGTTATCAGTGTGCTGATGCTCTTACAAAAAATCAGAAATGTATAATCGCAATATATTTATTTTATGTGAATAGATTGACAATAAATGCATGACTTGATAAAATGATATAGAACTCTATAAGGGAGTAGCTATGGGAAACCAAAATAAGGTCAACATACTGGAGCAATCCTGGTCTTATTTACGTTAATGAATGTTAATGGAGCGAGACTTATAGATTAAATGGTGTAGTCTACTATTTAATCTGTAAGTCTCTTTTTTATTATGCCCTAGGTCATTTTCCTAAGATGAATGATATCTCTATGAGATAATGCGACGCTGTCGCTTTATGAATAAAAAAGAAATGGAGCTTTTAACGATGACACAAGAGATTGTACAAGCATTTTTATTGATTTTTGTAGCGGAAATGGGGGATAAGACTCAAATTCTTGCGATGGCATTTGCCACAAGATTTCCAGTAAAAAAAGTTCTGGTAGGGATAGCGATTGGATCGTTTTTAAACCACGGCTTAGCGGTCTTACTCGGAAGTTATCTGTCTAATTTTATTCCGATAGACAGGTTGCAGATTATTGCAGGAATCGCTTTCGTAGGATTTGCCTTATGGACGCTAAAGACAGAAGAAGATGAGGATGAAGAGGAAGCAACTATTCAAATGGGACCGATTGGAACGGTTGCACTTGCATTTTTCTTGGGAGAACTCGGAGACAAGACACAATTAACAGCCATTACATTGGCAACGGATGCGTATTATCCATTGCTTATTCTTGTAGGAACAGTGTCTGGAATGGTTGCTACAGGGGCGTTGGGAATTTTTGTAGGTAAAAAGATGGGCGACAAGATACCTGAGTTTGGAATCAAGGTATTTGCAGCAATTATTTTTATGTTTTTTGGACTGCAAAAATTAGCGACATCCGTTCCAACAGCTTACTTACGACCGATTTATGTCGTGCCAACAGTTTTGTTATTAACATTAAGTGTGCTTTATTTGATGAGCAAGTTAGTAAGACAAAGACAAGAAAATATTCAGACAGCCTTTAAACTTCAAGCAAAAATGCTTCATGATTATTATGCGCATATCCATAAAGATCTGACAAAAATTTGTGTGGGAGGCACGTATTGCACCCAGTGTAAGGGGAATCAGTGTGCTATTGGACACGCCAAGGAAGTTATTGATAAGGCGCGTACCGGAACAGAAGCACTTGAAGCTTTGGGAAAAATCAAAGCAGATTATGAACAGAAGCCTTTTTCAAAAGAAAAAGTCTATGATAGTTTGATTGATACCCTTTGGATTATTGAGCATGTAGATAATGAAAATCAATTAGCTTATGCCCATATTATTCGCCAGCAAATGGAAAGCATACTTTTTGGAAGTTCGATTACACCGTATGTCAACATTCATGACTATATTCAACAATTGTTAGCCATAGATAGCGATACAGCAGAAAAATTAAGAAAAATGTACGAACTTCGAAAACCCATTGAGGAGCGAGTCATCAACTTAGGCAATAGAATAAGTAATCTATATCTTATAGAACTTATGGAAGGGTATTTGTTGATTGATACAGGGTATGCAGAGCAGTATGAAGATTTTTACAAAAAATTAGAAAAGCAGCATATTAAGCTAGAGGATATTCGCTACGTGTTTTTGACCCATGCTCACGATGATCATGTCGGATTTTTAAACCAAATACTTGAAAAAACCCATGCAAAAGTTATTTTACATCCTGAAGCCATCACACGCTTAAAGACAGGGCAAAATTCCTTTGAAGGTGGTTGTAGCAGCCGTTTGGCTTGGGGCTTTTGTCAGCTCATGAAAGTGTTTGGAAAAGGAAAGCACCAATATCAGCCGGTGAATGCTGCAACACGCTATTGGATTGCAGATGCGAACAATAAACCTGCGATTGAAAACACGTTGGGGGCAAAAGTTGTCGAGCTACCGGGACATACCAAAGATTCCATCGGGTTACTTTTTGAACAGCAAGTTTTATTTAGTGGAGATGCAACGATGAATGGATTGCCAAGTCGCCATCATGTCATTATTTGGATAGAGAACTTAAAAGAATATAGACATTCCTGGATGAAGATGGCAACGCTGAATTATAAAAAAGTGTATCCATCCCATGGCAATCCATTTGTAAAAAAACAATTAGTAAAAAACGAAGAAAAATTGGCTAAAATCAAAATACATCCCTTATAGTAAGTATTACTCTGCCGGCAATTGGAAATTCACACTCCAATAGATGCCAAATTGATCAGTGACAGATCCATAGAGTGCTCCCCAGAATTCTTTTTGAAGAGGCTGAACGACTTTGCCGCCTTCGGATAATTTGTCGAATAGTTCATATGCAGAAGCTTCTGAATCCGGACCAAGGTTAAATGAAATACTGTCAGTATAAGTGACATTTGCACCAGGAAATGCATCACTTATATATAACATGCCGCCAGGAAATTTAAGCTCTGCATGAAGAACTTTGTCGCCATATTCTGTGGGTATATCTACAGCATTTGTATCACGGTAGTACATTATTTCGGCAGGTGCATCTGCTCCAAGTACTTTGCTGTAAAAATCAATAGCCTCAGCTGCATTACCATCAAACATAATATAGGGAACAAATAACATATAAAAACCACCTTTCTGAATAAATGAAATAGATTATCAATATATTTAGTATGAAACTTTTTTAGGACATGGTCAATAGGTAGAAAGGTTTAGAGAAAAACAAAATGAATTATTGTTAAAAGTAATACAAAAACTTGACAAATACAAAAAATACGATTAAAATGATAACGAAAATCAATATCAACTAAGGGAGGGGGCTCCCTTAATAATTTAACAGTTACCGACGTAAACGTCGGTAACTAAGATGACCTCATGCATAAGTATTTATTGTAAAGGAGTTTTGTATGAAAAAGAAACAAAAAAAATCTTTAATCCGTCGGTTTACACCATTTATGGGTAAGAAAAAAATCTTGATTCCGACGTCACTTTTTTTATCAGCCTTATCTGCAATATTAAATATTTTGCCCTTTGTATTTATATGGATTATTATTAGGCGAATATTTGCTGCGGATTTTTCCAATGAAGGTTGGAGTATTCAAACATATGCTTGGATGACTTTTGCAGCAGCATTTACAGGCGTACTTATCTATTTTATTGCCTTATTAACATCACACTTAGCTGCTTTTCGTGTGGAAGTCGGCATGCGAAA
Organism: Clostridiales bacterium UBA4039; assembly: GCA_002382805.1. GTDB lineage: Bacteria > Bacillota > Clostridia > Lachnospirales > Vallitaleaceae > UBA1351. Next base: position 35,610 of record DGAD01000028.1, on the reverse strand, counting down.
GCAAGGGATGACAAAGATGATGGATATGCCATTGGGTTTTTTTGATGAACATTCTAGTGGGAAAATACGAAAGATTATTGATGATCAAGCATCAACGACCCATTCGTTTTTGGCCCATCAACTTCCGGATATGGCGGGAAGCGTTATCGCTCCGGTTATTTTGATTCTACTGATTTTGACGATTGATTGGCGCATGGGATTAGCCTCATTGGTGCCGATTGTGTTAGGATTTCTCTCAATGGGATTTATGATTGGTGGTAAGGGAAGAGCTTTTCAAGAACGTTATTACGATGCCTTGGAAGAGATGAGCTCTGAATCCGTGGAATATATTCGTGGAATTCCAGTGGTAAAAACATTTGGACAAAGTATATTTTCATTTAAACGATTTTATGACAGTATTATACGATATAAGGATATGGTATATGCGTATACATTGAGTTGCCAAAAACCAATGGTTTTCTATACGGTTATTATGCAAGCGGTTGCGTTTTTTTTGATTCCGATGGCGATTTTTCTCGTGGGACGAGGACATAATTTAGAACTGGTAGTGACAGACTTTATTTTTTATCTTCTAGTATCACCGATGTTTACCGTATTAGTGATGCGTTCTATGCATTTTCAGCAAAACGCGCTAATTGCAGAACAAGCCATTGATCGATTTGATAAACTGCTTGAATATGAAGCAATGCCTTTTCAAAAGGTAAGCCAACCTTTGGATGAATATAGTATCGAATTCAAAGACGTTGTTTTTGGATATAGGACGTCCAAAGAGCCGGTTATTAAGAAGATGAACTTTAAGCTTAAGCAAGGAGAGACTGTTGCTTTAGTTGGTCCTTCAGGCGGAGGCAAGACAACAATTGCACGTTTGGCTTCACGATTTTGGGATGTTACAGAAGGTGAGATTTTAATTGGTGGACGTAATATAAAAGAAATTCCAAAAGAGGAGCTGATGAATCATATCTCATTGGTTTTCCAAAATACACAACTTTTTAAAGGGACGCTTTATGATAATATTGCTTTTGGTCAAACCAATCTGGATGAACAATCCCTAAATAGTGCGATTGATATGTCGCGATCAAGAGAGATTATCGATGGTCTAGACCAAGGGCTGGAGACGATTATAGGATCAAAAGGGACGTATCTATCGGGAGGAGAAAAGCAACGCATTACCATAGCACGGGCCATTGTCAAAGATGCTCCGATAGTTATCTTAGACGAAGCAACAGCATTTGCTGATCCCGAAAATGAGCATCTTATTCAACAAGCACTCAAGGAGCTGAGCTATGGAAAAACAACCTTGATGATTGCACATCGTCTAACAACCGTCCAAGATGCAGATCGTATTCTTGTGGTAAAAGACGGTGAGATTGTAGAAACAGGCAAGCATGAACAATTGCTGGCTCAGCATGGTATCTATGAAAAGATGTGGCAAGAATATCAACAATCTCTAGAATGGAAAATCAGTGAGAAGAAACAGGAAGAAGGTGTTGTTAATGTATAGATTTTTTCAAGAAAAATACGCATTAAGTTATGAAGGCAGCAAACAATTAGTACGGGCTATACTCTGGACGGCACTGCTGAACCTAAGTTTTTTTGCACCGGCAATATTAGGTTTTGCTTTTCTAGAAGATGCAATTATGGTTATGCAAAACAATGAAGATCCTCAGATGATGCGAAGTATAGGCTTTTATGTAGCATTTGCGCTTATTGCTTTTGGTGTGATGTTTGTAATAGCATATATTCAATATCATACAACATTTAGCACCACTTATGAAGAAAGTGCAAAAATGCGCATAAATCTTGCAGAGACATTAAAGAAACTTCCGTTAGCTTTTTTTGGAAAAAAAGATATTGCAGATTTATCGTCAACCATTATGGAAGATGCTACGCAAGTAGAAACAATGTTTTCGCATAATGTACCTCAAATATATGCGTCGGCAATTACCATAGTATTAGCTGGAATAAGCTTGATGATGTATCAATGGAAAATGGCCGTTGCGATGTTGTGGGTTATTCCTGTTGCGCTTATTGTCTTCACTTTGTCTAAGAAATTTCAAGAATCAGTACATCAGAAGCTTTATGATCATAAGCGTACCATTTCAGATTTATTGCAAGAATCTTTGGACTCGGCACAAGAGATAAAATCATACAATCGCGAAGGGCATTTTAAAAGCCGTATGGTGAGGAGTTTGGACAAACTTGAAGAACTGTTGATTCATGGAGAACTGCTTCTTGGGGCTTTTATTAATATGTCTTATGTAGTTCTTAAACTCGGATTGCCAAGTGTTGTGTTGGTTGGGATATATCTGCTTTCAACGAAGGAAATTAGTGCGTTTACCTTTATTGTCTTTTTGGTGGTTGCCTCAAGAATTTATAATCCGATTATAGAAGCGTTAAACAACTTTGCAGCGCTACTATTTTTACAAGTACGTATTGATCGTATGAAATCGATGCTTAAGATGCCACGACAAGAAGGAATAGCTGAGTTTTATCCCAAACACTTCGATATTGAATTTAAAAAGGTATCCTTTGGGTATGATGAGGAACAAACGGTTTTAGATGAAATCAGTTTTACAGCCAAACAAGGAGAAGTTACAGCCCTTATTGGACCTTCAGGAGGCGGAAAAAGTACGGTAGCTAAATTAGCCGCACGTTTTTGGGATATCGATAAGGGGCGTATTACCTTGGGGGGACAGGACATATCTAAAATAGATCCAGAAACACTTTTGTCAAATTATTCCATTGTGTTTCAAGATGTTACACTGTTTAATTCCAGTATTATGGAAAATATTCGTTTGGGACGTAAGGATGCTTCGGACGCGCAAGTTATTGAAGCGGCTCGTCTTGCAAGATGTGAAGAATTCATCGAAAAGTTCCCGCAAGGATATGATACCCATGTAGGAGAAAATGGGGATAAGCTCTCAGGAGGAGAGCGCCAGAGAATTTCCATTGCACGTGCAATATTAAAAGATGCACCGATTATTCTACTAGACGAGGCAACAGCGTCTTTAGATGCTGAAAACGAAACAAAAATTCAAGAAGCCTTAGGTGAGCTGATAAAAAACAAAACGGTCATTATTATTGCCCACCGTATGCGGACCGTTATAGGTGCAGATAAAATCGTTGTACTAAAAGAAGGAAAAATTGCAGAAATGGGACATCCACAGACACTTAGAGAGCGCCCATCCATATTTGCAAAAATGCTTAAGGCGCAGTTGCAACAATAATAATATGATATCTGAAAATGGATAATCAAGGAGTGATAGGATGGCAAAGACAAGAAAAACACGAGAAGAGAGAATACAAGAGATTTTAGCCGGAGCCCAAAAAAGCTTTTTAAAAAAAGGATATCCCTTAACAACGATGGAAGATATCATTGCACATACAGAATTATCAAAAGGTGGTGTATACCACTATTATGCGGATAAAAAACAGATTCTTATTGATATGATGCGCCAGGGCAATATGTTTTATATGCAATATAACAAGCATATGCTTCAGATAGAACCCAAAAATACAGATGAAGAAAATATTGCGCTGGTCACAGAAGCTATTTTGGACAAATTTATTTATCAAACAGATGAAAAGCGGATCTATACAATGTTCTTATGTGAAATGTTATATGATCAAGAAATATGGGAAGTGTTTTTGACTTTAGAAAGACAGTTTTTTGAGTGGTTGACGTCGCGTGTTGAAGTGGATTTGGACATATGTATCGATGAATTGAAGTTTATCAGTCGTATGATGAATGGGATGATGATGGCGCAAAACACAAGCCGTGAGCCCAAAGTACTAGAAACCAATCGACAACAGCTACGCACGATCTTTGAGCCTCTTGTGCGAAAAATCGTCATGAAGCCATCGAATGTGAACATCGTGAAGGAGGATATATAGCATCATGGAACAGACATCACAAAAACAACAGATATTACATGATAATATGTGGAAAGTCAGTATTCGACTGGCTTGGCCGGCTGTTATCGCTATGGTATTGTATGGCATGAACACCGTTTTTGACGCGTTTTTTGTAGGACGTTATGTAGGAGAGACTGCACTAGCAGGTGTGTCCCTAGCTTATCCCTTAACGCAGATGACGCTTGGAATAGGGTCGCTTATCGGAGTGGGAGCAGGTTCAGCATTAAGTATTGCTATTGGAAAAAATGATGAAGCTACACAGAGAAAACTTTTGGGGAATGCCAATTATTTAACCCTTATCACTAGTCTTTTCTTTACCCTAGGAGCGTTGATTTTTGCCCGTCAACTTGTGGCTTTTATGGGTGGCGAAGGTGAAGCGCTTGAATATGGTGTGGCATACTTTAAGGTGACTTTATATGGGGCACTCTTTTGGATTGCTGGATTAGCAGGAAATATGATTATTCGGGCAGAAGGAAGAATGAAACGCGCCGCAGTCATGATGGGAAGCGGATTAGTTGTAAATATTCTTATCAATTATATCCTTATTGTTCTGTTTAAGATGGGCGTTGAAGGTGCAGCAATTGGAACGAATATAGGAATGATTGTATATACATTGACATCATTTATCTACTTTGCCCGTCAAAAGGCATCCTTCAAATCAAATCCATTTTCTATACGACGTGATCCGGAGATTGTTAAAAGTATTTTATCAATGGGGATGTCCTCACTGATTATGAATGTCATGACATTGATTCAAGCGGTATTAGTGCTAAATGCCCTCAATGCCTATGGAACCAATAGTGATGTGGCCTTTTACGGAGTTGCATATCGCATATTTACATTTATGCTCACTCCGGTATTTGGACTGATGCGTGCATTGCAGCCAGCTGTGGGTATAAATTATGGGGCAGGAAAATATCGTCGTGTCATTCAAAGCTTTTATGTGTTTGCAGTTGTAGCAACATTGTTATTGTTACCGTTTTGGTTAATTATGATGATAGCACCAGCCAATGTCCTTCATCTAATGTTGCCGGAAAGCACCTTTTTAGCCAGTGATCTTATGAATTTTCGATTATTTATGTCACTGCTACCTATATTACCTGTCATCTTTATGGCAATGACATTTTTCCCGGCAATTAATAAAGGAAATGTAGCTTCTTTAATAGGTATTGCACGCCAAGTTGTCTTCTACATTCCGTTGATGCTAATACTGCCAAGGTTTTTTGGAGTATTTGCAGTATATGTAGGGGCGTTTGGCATAGATTTGATTATATGTATCTGGACTTGGGTTCTTGTATTCAAAGAATTTAAGATACTTAAAAAAACAGATCAGCCAAGGGCAATGAAAAAGGTGTTTGAGTAGAAAATAGCAGTAATGGAAAAGTCTTTAACCCTTCTTATTGATATAATGGATGTCGATAAGGAGGGCTTTTTTTATGAAATGGTTAAAAATAGGAAGTGTAAAACGAAAAAGTAAACATCTAGAAGGAATTCTTAAGTTGGAAGATGGGTATAGCAAAGCATTGACTAAACTAGACCTTTTTTCTCACTGTATATTATTCATGCGTTCAAATAACCGACTTGAAGTCTATAGTGTTGAAATTATTCATATTTCTCTAGATAGAGCTGAGATTCTTTTTAAAGTTACAATGGATAATCATGAGTTTAAAGGAGAATTAGTTGATATTAAGCCGTATTTTTCAATTGAGGAAGTTATTGAGGAAGCCAAAGAACCTGTCCAACGATTTTGTATAAATTATCAAGGGGACTCCATTGGTGAATACATGCGTTATGGCAAGCGTATGGGGATTCAATTAAATAAGACGGATACAAATATCCACCACATTCAACAAGGAGACTACTTACGTGTTTTATGGTGGTTTGATCGCTTTGATGGAGATAATTTTCGAAAAATCAGGACATGCATGCCACCGTATAACCATGCTCCCCGTACAGGCGTATTTGCTACACGTTCACCAGTCCGCCCAAATCCGATAGGGTCGACGCTTGTTCGTGTGAATAATGTTTGGCATGATGATGGCTTCATTGAGATTATAGGATTTGATGGCTTTATAGGAAGTAAAATATTACAAGTGATGTTTTATCAACCTTCAATGGATTGTATTAAGAGTGCCGGTGTACCTAGCTGGGTTTCGCATTGGACAAAGAAAAAAACCTTTGCACAACCTAAAGAGGTTGATGCAAGACCAATGCAAACAAAGGATTTAAAATTCAAGAAACTATCCATGGATCTTGAACAGATTCCTTTGGATGAACATGAAGAGGATTCCAAAAATATTCAGATTCATAATGCACATATTCATAATTTGAAAAATCTATCCGTTAAAATACCCAAAAATAAAATTACGCTGATTTCAGGGGTCAGCGGCAGTGGAAAATCCAATTTGGCATTTGATATTTTATATGCAGAAAGTCAAAGACAATTTATGGATCTTATTTTATCAAATCCGATGGGGGATGTAGCTCTATCGGATCGCTACGTGGATAATATCACTGGTTTACAGCCAGCTATTGCAATCGATCAAAGAGCTTTAGGAGCAAATCCGAGGTCAAGTGTTGGAAGTGTTACAAAAATTGGTGATATTCTCAAGTTGATTTTTTCAATTATCGGGCAGCGTATATGTCCGATATGTCACCATGAAATTGATGCAGGTAATGTTTGCTCATCCTGCGGTGAGGTTTTCTTTGATCGAACACCGCAACTATTTAGTTCGAACCATCCTGATTATATGTGCCCTGTTTGCAAAGGTTTAGGCATGCAGATGGGGGGTGATCCATCTAAAATCGTTGAAGCGCCAGAAAAATCTTTGCTTGATGGGGCGTCGTCATTATATGGTAATTTAAGAAAACATAGAGAAAATCCAAATGCTAATTGGATTCGAGGCGAAGTGCTGGCATTGGCAGCGGATCTAGAGGTTGATTTAGAACTTGCATATAATCAATTGCCGGAGCGATTTAAACAAGAAATGCTTCACGGATCGAATGGTCGAAACGTTCGTTTGGATTATAAAAATGCTAAAGGACGTAGTGGAACGATTGTTCGACCTGTAGAGGGAGCTATACCTTTAATTGAGCGCTTGATGCACTCGACAAGTTCATCAAAAACCAATGCACAAGTGCAGCGATATATGACGAAACAAATATGTAGTGAATGCCAAGGAGAGCGGTTACAACCGGAAGGACGATTAGTGAATATTATGGGAGATCGCTATGTGACGGTGATTAAGTTAAGTAGTGATGAACTCCACACATGGTGCCATCATATGTATATGCATTTACCACATAACCAACAGGAGCAAACGAAGAAGCTTTTTGTTCAACTAAATCGGCGTTTAAAGCGTATATTGGATGTAGGTATTGGTTACCTTTCCATAGACAGAAGCATACCAAGCCTCTCTACCGGTGAGGCTCAAAGGCTTAAGTTGGCTAGTCAATTGGGTTCAGGGCTTAGTAATATCACCTATATTATGGATGAACCTTCTAAGGGGTTACATCCAAAAGACTATCAATTTTTAATGAAGACACTGTTGGAGCTAAAAAGACAAGATAACACAATACTTATTGTTGAACATAAGAAAAGCTTCTTGGAGATTGCAGATGTTCATCTTGTAATGGGACCTAGAGCAGGGGTTTATGGTGGAGAGATTGTCTCGAATGTTCCTTTAGAACATTTGAGAGATCCTAAAACAATGTCTGCTGAGGCAAAAGCAATAGGAGACATTAAATTGTATACGAAGCAAGAAGCAGCTATTCAGATGAAAAAAGTTGCAACCTATAATTTGAAAAATATTGATGTGACGATTCCTATAGGACAACTAACAGCAGTTATCGGTGTTAGTGGCTCAGGTAAGAGTAGCCTGATTGCAAAAACATTATATCCGGCTATATTAAAACATATGGGTAAAACCGTCGAAGCGTCAGGTGAAGTCGAGGCGGTTGTTGGACTTGAAGCATATGAGCAGGTATGCTATGTCAACCAAAGTCCTATAGGAAGCAATCCGCGCTCCACACCAGGTACATATACCGGTGTCTTTGACTTGCTACGTGAACGCTATGCCGGTACGCAACAAGCAAGAGCTCAAGGTTTGACAAAGGCAAGCTTTAGTTTTAACTCTACAAAAGGACAATGCCCGAAGTGTAAAGGGCTTGGCGAAGTGGCTGTGAATATGCATTACATGGAAGATATATATATACCCTGTAGCCAATGTCATGGAAAGCGATACGCGGACAACATCCTAAATATAAAAGAAAAAGGTATGTCCATAGCTGATATCCTTGACGTTGAGATTCAAGAGTTGTTGAAAATTTATGAACATGACGATAGGATTTTTCAGTATCTTTTAACACTCGATCAAATAGGTTTAGGATATCTAAAGCTGGGACAAAGTGCAACGACGCTCTCAGGTGGAGAAGCGCAACGAATAAAACTTGCAAAGGAACTAGTTAAAAAACGCGGATCTCAAACACTATATATCTTGGATGAGCCGACAACGGGGTTAAGTGATGAAGATACTCAAAAAATCATAGCGGTTTTAAAACGACTAAAATCAAGAGGAGCGACGCTTATCATTATTGAGCATAATCTTATGATGATAAAAAACTGCGACTATCTGATAGAGCTTGGTCCAAAAGGAGGCGATCAAGGAGGAGAACTTATGCGTAGCGGTTATATAAAGAAATAAGGTTCAAGCATTGATAAGCGCATCAACGATATGATATGATGAAATAAAAATAGGGAGAATACATATGCATAATCGTGAGATAAACCCTTATCAAAAACCAATCAATCAAGTGCAAGATTATATTGAAGAGCACTTAAGTCAAACATTAACGATAAAAGAGCTAGCGAATATTGCACACTTTAGTGAATATCATTTTCAACGTATTTTTTCAGGCGTTGTAGGCGAGAGCCTCTATAGTTTTATTAAACGGCTTCGATTAGAAAAAGCAGCTTATATGTTACTTGCAGATAGAACACAATCCATTAACAATATTGCGGCTAGAGTGGGATTTGAACATCAAGCGTCGTTTGCAAAAGCCTTTCAAGGGAAATATGGAATGAGTGGAAGTGCTTACTGGAAAAAATATTCACGCCTATGTCCGTCTCCCATGATTTTACATACATCCCAAAAACTAGAAATGCGCATTGAACCTATAGACACTTTTATTACAGAAGAAGCAGCTATGAAGCTGATTTATATTCGAAATACAGGCGTCTATAAAGGGGATAGTGCGCTTTTTTCTGAACTTTTTTTTCATCTGTATCAATGGGCAAAAGCGAGGGATTTAATCTCAAAGCGTACAAGGTGGTTTGTGCTTTATCATGATTTTGGGCAAGAGACGCAGGAAGAATACTTGCGTTTAAGTGTGTGTATGTCCGTGGAACAAGCGTTAGAGGTTAGTGGTAACATCGGTCAATTAAATCTTCCCATGGGAAAATATGGGGTAGGAAGATTTTGTGTTGGGCCGGATGAATATGAAGAAGCCTGGAACTATATGTACATGCAATGGTTGCCAGAGAGTGGGTATAGACTTGACCATCGGTTTGCATTAGAGCATTATCCACATTCAGAGGAAGGAAATAGTAAAAGAACGGTAGAAATATATTTGCCGATTATAAGTTCATAGAATTAAGCAAAAGATAAAAAAGATAAAAAAGTTTGTAACGAATCTTGACTTATCGAGTCTTATAGAGGAAAGCGAGGTGAAAGAGTGACGAATTTTGATCAAATATACAAGGCGTATTTTAAAGATGTATATAAGTATGTTTTATCTTTAAGTAAAAATGCAGTGGTTGCTGAAGAGATTACCCAAGAAACTTTTTTTAAGGCATTAAAAAACATTGATAAATTTGATGGGAAAAGCAAATTATATGTATGGCTGTGCCAAATTGCAAAAAACACATATTTTTCCTATTCAGCAAAACAAAAAAAGACACTAAGTATGACGGATAAAACACAAGAATATTCAGATGCTATAGATATTGAAAATCTACTGGTCGTAAAAGAAAGAGCTATTGAGATTCATAAAATATTGCACGAGCTTGAAGAACCCTACAAGGAAGTATTTACATTACGTGTATTTGGAGAACTATCATTTCTTCAGATTGGTAATTTATTTATGAAGACGGAAAGCTGGGCAAGAGTCACTTACCATCGAGCCAAAAAGAAGATAAAGGAGAGATTATAATGCAAGTTACCTGTGAGATTATTAAAGATTTATTACCCTTATATCATGATGATGTATGTAGTCAAGAAAGTAAGAAGTTAGTGGAAGAACATCTGAAAATATGTCCAAAGTGTCAGGAAGAACTTCAACAAATGGACTACGAGCTGAAAGTGGGAAGTTCGATTGAAGAGGCGAATGCACTTAAAAATATTGCTCAGAAGTGGAAAAAAGATAAAGTATCGGCTTTTTTACTAGGTGTCTTAATACTTTCAATCGTTGCAAGTATAGGAAGTGCTATTGCTTACAATGCAATTGGAAGTTATGTTGCACCAGACGGTATGCTAGTGGAACCTTTTGCTCTGATTCCTTTATCTTTGCTGTTTGGATTGATTGCGATTGTATCAGCAATAACGTTGAGTATCATGTTTCTTATTAAAAGCAGCAGAGGAAGAAAGAGCACTCGGTGATAAGCTTTTTTAAAAAACATATGCTAGTCTATTAAGAAAGGAGGGATGTACACATGCATTCATGGGAGGCAATTGAACAATCATTAGATTACATTGAAGAACATCTGCAACAAGACATTGCAATCGAAGCACTAGCGCAAAAGGTGAATTTATCTGTATATTATTTTCAACGTTTATTTAGACGCTTGGTGCAGCAATCAGTAACCGAGTACGTCAAATTGCGTAAGCTAGCAAAAGCATCGGATGAGATTATCAATACGGATAAACGTATTATTGATATTGCATTGACATATGGATTTTCTAGTCATCCAAGTTTTACGCGTGCATTTAAGGAGGTATATGGCATTACGCCGGAAGTGTATCGAAAAGAAAAACCGCACCTCAACCATTTTGTAAAACCTGAATTATCCTTACACTATGAACAAGCACAAGAAAATGTGCCGTTGATTGTGGATGGCATTGTAATTGAAATCACACGTCAATACATAGAGGATGACTACAAGATAGTGGGAGTTAAAGGACAGGTGGATCAATATACCTTGGAAGCAGGAGAGTATCTAGTTTGCCAAGTTGAAGCAGAGAGTTTTCAGGATTTGATTGATTCAGCCATATATAAAGCATCCATGTTTTTGAATCAATTATATATGTGCATCATAGTCAAGAGTATGTATTATATGATAATCAAGAAGAAAAAATCATTGTAACGACGTTGCAATCAACAGATGCCGGTGTTGCGTTTTTGATACATTATTTGGATAAAACCATCTATTTTGCAGGAGACTTAAACTGGTGGCTTTGGAGTGGAGAGACCCAGCACTATAATGATACGATGACAACGATGTTTTTAAAACAAATGCAATTACTTCAGGGAATTCCCATTGATATTGCTTTTGCACCATTAGACCCAAGGCAAGAAGAACATTATTATTTGGGGTTAGAAAAGCTCATTAACACAGCCCAGGTTAAGTATGTTTTTCCAATGCATTTTTGGGGTCAACCATCCATTATTCAACAGTTTAAGAAGGAAAGAGCCAGCTATTTAAATCATGCACAGATTATGGAAATCAGCCAAGAAGGGCAACAGTGGAGCATTGATAGATAACATCAAACGATAACGAGAGGTGGATATGATGAAATTTCAAATGATTCATGAAAATTACAATGTAAGAGACTTAGATAAATCCCTTGATTTTTATAACAAAGCGCTGGGATTAACAGAAAAAAGAAGAAAAACAGCAGACGATGGATCGTTTATTATAACCTATTTAGGTAATGAACATTCCGAGTTTGAGTTGGAACTAACATGGTTAAGAGATTGGGATCGACCTTATAATTTGGGCGATTGTGAATTTCACCTTGCTTTTCGCGTAGACGACTATGATAAAGCACATGCATTGCACGAGCAGATGGGATGCATTTGTTATGAAAATAAAAAGATGGGCATATATTTTATCGCCGACCCTGATGGGTACTGGTTAGAAATCGTTCCGACAAGATAATTGCTTAAATTAGCCTTGAAAACATTACTCATGTTCAACGAATATGAATAGGTTTTCAAGGCTTTTTTTGCACTTATGAAACTTTTAAGTGAAAGATGAAGTCTAATAGATATAAATTGCAATTTATAAAAGAGTCAAGGAGGCATATGTGAACGTTAAAAAGAAAAAAAACCCTAATGAAGCGCTATTTTTAGAAATGTTGGAAATAAATAAAGCCCAATTTTATCGCATTGCATTTTCATATGTAAAAGATGAGCAATATGCGTTGGATGTTATACAAGAATCAGTATATAAGGCCTATACAGCCTTAGATAAAATGACATCCGTCAAGCATATGAAAACATGGTTTATTCGTATAGTTATAAATCAATCGATAGATCAACTTCGTAATAACAATAAAGTCATTCCACTAAACCAAGAAGAAGAAGTTGTGGATATCCATACGAAAAACCTCGATGCATATGAACAGATGGAATTAAGGGAAGATATGAAAAAAATGTTGGATCAATTAAATTCAACAGAGCGCATTATTTTAATGCTTAGGTTTTATGAAAGTTATGAGTTAAAAGAAATTGCATCAATACTTGATAAACCAATAAGCACTGTAAAATCAACTCTTTATCGAAGTTTGGATAAGTTAAAAGTGTTAATGGAGGAAGGGATAATCAATGGATAATATGATGAGAATAGAAAATAAAATTAAGGAAAGTTTTGATTCAATACCGGTACCTGATGGTTTGGATTTATCCATTGCAAAAGGTATCCAGCGTGCAGATGCAGATAAAGCTAAGCACCATAAAGTCAAAAATAATAAAATGATAAGCTATTTACGACCGGTTGCAGCTGTATTAGGTCTGATTATTATATTAGGGACCCTTAGCAATACATCTAAAACATTTGTGGCGGCCGTGGAGGATATTCCGATTATTGGCTATATTGTCAAAACGCTGACATTTGTAGATCATGAAGCAAGTGGCGGTCAAATTAATGACGGACTTAACCTAAGTGACATGGAAAGCGTTAGCCAAGAAACGACAGAATCTATTTTTATATCTTTTATAACAGAAGATGAAACAGTCGAGTTAGCATCGACGTATGGCATCAATGCTTATGAACACCCTAATGTACTTGCTTTTACTATTTCAGGGATACGGATGATGGATATGCTAAAAGACTTTGAAGTGATAAGTCAATCTTCGCTCGTTGAAGATGTATATCGAGTCATTACATTGGACGATAGCATGGTGCGATTTAACATTGTCTTAAATCCAAAGGTGACCTATGAAGTTATTGAACATGCTTCTCCGGCAAGGCTAGAGGTTAAACTCTCAACATCTGAAGCAGAGGAAGCAAAAGCAGGAGAGACAGCGACATTATATAATGTTCGAAGCTATTCTTACCCTGCAGGAGAAAGTTTTGCAATCATGGAAGAAGGCTTAATGCATAGCGATATTGACTATCATATTTTAAAAGATACACAAGACAGCTTTGTCTATGAGTTTGGACGCTTTGAAACTAAAGAACAAGCAAGAGACTATGTAGAACAGTTTAATGGAACACTAAATATTTTTATCGATGAAGTGGAAGCTTATGCCCTTCCAGATGCAGTTTTGGAATCGGATTCATAAAAATACAAGGAGGACAAAAAAATAACTCACTTGACATCCTTTGACTTCTAAACTATGATGTCTAGTATATGAAAATTTAATAAGAATATCTGTATGGTTCTATTTATAGCTAAGAGGGAAGTTTGGTGCAATGCCAACGCGGTCCCGCCACTGTAATGCAGAGCAAACTCTTATATCCACTGTTATATATAATGGGAAGGAGAGAGTTGTGTGACGAAGCAAAGCCAGGAGACCTGCCATATAGATGCTCTATATTTCTCACGGGAATGGGAAGGAGGACGTTGTATTACTTTTGACATAGGAATAACTATGATGAAAAAGTAGTTATTATTTGTGAGACATCTTTTCTATCCATACTAGAAAAGGTGTTTTTTTATTATGAATAGACAAGATAGTTATAGTTTTGAAGTTTTATAAAAAATTATGGAGGATGTTATAATGATATGTAGGAAGATGAAAAAATATATGGCGTTTTTCCTAACGCTGATAATGCTAGTTACAGTTATAAGTCCATATACAATATGGACTACAGATGCAGCATCTGGAGTAAGTGTTCTTGTAGAGGTTGAAAACACAACCTTTAGTCAGGGGCAAGGCGCTTCATGGGACGGTCAACTCGTACAAAAATGGGTAACTGTACCGGCAAACTCCACCGTTATCGATGCAACAGCCAAAGCCTTTGAGGGAACAAGCTACGAGGTTGTTGGTATGGAATCGAACTATATTTCTGGAATTCACGGTGTCAATGCATTTGATGGAGGAAGTGAAAGCGGTTGGATGGTAACACTAAACGACTGGTTCACACATGTAGGCGCAGGAGACATCGAAGTTGAGCAAGGAGATATTGTTCGATGGGTATATACAAAAAACGGTTATGGAAAAGATGTTGGTGGTTCATGGGATAATAATGATAAAACCATTCAGTCCATTCGCTTTAGTCAAGGGACATTAAGCCCCTCATTTAATCAAGAGATTAACAGCTATACCTTAGAATTGTCCCAAGGTATTGCGTCGGTTGATGTGGAACCTACAGCAAGTAACAAAAACTTTTTAATAAAAACGTTTGTAGAGGGAACACATTATAAACGCACACAAAGCATTCCGGTATCTAATGGTACGGTGATAACCGTTATCTGTGGTGATCCTGCATGGCCAACGATGAATTCGTGGTCGGGTGCTTCAGATGTTTTAGCTGAGACTTATCAGATTACAATAGTATCGCCGCAAGATACAGCGGATGTAGATACAGCGGTATTAGACACAGCAATTTATGATGCGCATGCCAACATTACAGGCGCCGCAATAAGTATCGATGGAAAAGACATAGATACAGCAAATCAGTGGGTGCGCCAATCTGATATAGAGACATATCTTGATGTAGTTAAAGATGCCAAAGCCGTAAGAGACAGTTTAGATGTAACACAGACAGATATTGATCATGCAGTTCAAGTGCTTGCACAGGCAACAGATATTTTCAATGCGGCAAAAAAATACGGATTAAAATCAACGGATATACCGGTAACCCCCAAAATTGCGTTAAATAAGCTGACGGACTATTACAAAGATAATCAGCCGACCTCACCTTCAGGATCTTGGGAGGCCTTTGTAGGGTTATGGGGAGCGGGGGAAGACTTATCGACTTCGCCATGGGAAGATGCCAGCTGGAAAACACTAGACCCCGGATTTGATCCGCAGACCAACGCCAATGATCATATATACTATATCTATAGTTTATTAAGCGTTGGAAAAAATCCGGCAAAGGCTTTTGAAACGGAGCGAAATCTCTTTTTAGAATTGTCTGCACAGCAAGACCAAGACAGTGGGAGTTTTGGGAGCTTAGGTAAGCATATATGGGCTATTGTTGCCTTAGATGTTGGTGAAACCTTAGGCGTTGATGTCGGAACATGGAATGCATCCAATAAGGAAAAAGCGGTTGACCACTTAATTCTTCAACAAAATCCAGATGGTAGTTTTGGTGCATTTAGTCAGATAGACTATACAGGATGGTCGTTGATTGCCTTGTCAAAAGCAAATGGACCAACAGTTGATACAAGTATTGTAAAAGCAAAACAATACTTAAAAAGTATGCAACAAGAAAGCGGTGGATTTGGCGGCAGCGGTATGTGGGATGCGGAAAACTCCAATAGTATCGCTTGTGCAATCCAAGGACTTATAGCCATTGGAGAAGATGTAACCTCAACAGATGGAGCATGGAATTACAATGGAAAAACACCGATAGATGCATTACTAAGTTATCAAAATTCAGAAGGAGCATTTGATTGGCAAAAGGATAACCCGGGTGCGGTCTTCATGTCAACAAAACAAGCTTCAGTAGCATTAGCAGATAGTGTCTCAGGTCAATCCACATGGTATAAGTTAGGCACGATTGACCTAGGATACACTCAAGTAGATAAAGCTAAATTAAATGCATTAATAACACAAGTCAAATCCAATCTTGAACAGACACCGGTAAGTGTTGACGGAAAAGACGTTGACTTAGGAAAAAACTGGGCAACCCAAGAAGAACACAGTGTATTGACATCAGCACTTGATACAGCTCAAATCACTGCAGATAAAGCGGATGCCTTGCAACAAGAAATTAATGATGCACTTGCCCAATTAGATGGGGCAAATGAGCAGTTTAACCAGGCTAAAAAAAGACCGATCAACGTCATTAAACTTCCAGCGCCAGATGAACAAAATACCATTACAGTAGATGTTCAATTACTTGAAGGGATAGATCAGATCGTTCCGGTAGCATCACCTGAACATACGATACGTATTAATGTTGCACAAGATATTGCTTCAAAAGTTATTTTGGAGTTGCCTTTAATGGATGCAATGCCACGTATTGAAGTGATTAAGGAAAATACCCAGGTGGTATTTCCTCAAGGCATACAGGTTACGCCACAAGATAGCGCATCGATTGAGTTAATAACATATCAAGAACCGACAGACTATTTGTCGGTGTTAGAACCTCACATTGCAAAGGATAAAAAAATCCATGAAATCCCCCAAGCATTTACAATGGGAGGCAACCATAAGATTGAATTCAACGGTTATGTCCATATGCAATTTTCCAAAAAGGCAGGGCACTTGGTTGCTGCAATCAATGGAGAGAATATAGAATTACTATCAAAATATGCAAATGATGCAGAGGGACTTGCCAGTGGCAAAGATGCCTATGCTTTTGATAATGGAGACGATTTAATCGTCAAGACAAAACATTTTACGGACTATGTCGTATATTTGCTAAGAGATGTAGATGATGATGTCGTTATTGAACCTGAAAAGAAAGTTAAACTTTCGGTAGACAAGCGAACAATAGGCGAAGGTTATGTTATTTCTTCAACCTATGTTGAACTTCAAGATGGAGATACAGCATGGTCCGTGTTAAAGCGAGCCTTAGATGCTCGAAATATTCGCTATGACTATAAATGGTATAATAAATTCGAAAGTGTCTATGTACAATCTATAGATGGAGATGGAGAGTTTGATCATGGACCGCTTAGTGGATGGATGTATAGTGTAAATGGACGTTATCCGGACTATGGTGCAAGTCAATATGACCTTAAAGAAGGTGATGTCTTGCGCTGGAGATACACGACAGATTTAGGTGAAGATTTAGGACAAGATAACAGTAAGTGGAGCGGGGATTTAAAAGCGAACAAAAAAGCCTATGTTATTGAAGTGGATGGAGACTCAGAGAAGGTATCTATAAGTAAACGCCACTTTGACAAAGCTTTGAAGGCAGTTGAAAAAGGAAAATTATCAGATATTGTTATAAAAATAGATACCAATAAAAAAATGAAGGGCTTTAACATAGAACTTCCGAAAAAGTCAATAGAATCTGTGGCAAAACAAAAAGGGCTAGACCTAAATATAGAGTCTTCCATTGCCCATTTAGATATGTCCAATGCGATGTTAGCACTTCTTGCAAAACAAGCAAAGGGTGAGACGATAGTCGTGCAGTTACAAGAGACGGATGCTTTAACGCTTACAGAGGAACAACGTGAAGCCATCGGTCATCATGTTGTCTATGATATTGTCATTGAAAGCGCAGGAGAATCTATACGTGATTTGGGCAAGAAAAAAGTAACGATTGCTTTGCCATATACACTAAAAGCAGGTGAAACAAAAGAAGAGGTCAATGTATGGAGTCTAGATGAAAACAATCAATTGAAACGTATCGAATCAGACTATAACTCAAAGACAGAGATGGCAAGTTTTGATAGTTCTTATTTATCTTCCTATGTTGTTGGCACTGAATTGAAAGATGCTACATTTGTTCATCGATTTAAGGATGTCAAGCCAGAGGATTGGTTCTATAAAGCGGTTCAAACGGCAACACAAAAAGGCTTGTTTGTAGGTACTTCATCAGAGACCTTTAGCCCTAATCAACCTATGACAAGAGCAATGTTAGTTACCGTGTTACACAAGTTGGAGAAAGAACCCGATGCTTCACCGGTTAAATTCCATGATGTTCCAGAGGCGACATGGTTTACAACATCCGTAGGATGGGCCGCAGACAAAGGTATCATAAGTGGATATGATAATGGAGTTTTTAAACCTAATGAACAAATAACTCGTGAGCAGATTGCAGTCATTCTTTATCGATATGGAACGTTAAAAGGATATGACATGCAGGGAGATGCTAGCTTGACTATGTATATCGACCAATCAAAGATAAGCCCGTGGGCACTAGAGTCTATGCGTTGGGCAAGTCAATCCGGCATAATAACGGGACGTACATCAAGTACACTTTCTCCGGCAGGTGAAGCAACACGAGCGGAGGTCGCTGAAATACTGAGACGCTTTATTGAAAAATATGAACAGCAATAAACCGTAGGATGAAAGTAGCGAGGTGCAAAAAGATGAAGGTTATAGAAAGACAAAGCCTGTGGCTATGGATATTGATTTTATGTTTTGTGACTAGAATAAGTGTAGTATCTGTTTCAGAACAACAGCTGGATCAAGTGATTGAAGATACTGCAATTTACATGCATAAGACGGTGAGTAATCCCCAAGTTGGATTTGTAGGTGGAGAATGGGCTGTCCTAGGACTAGCTCGCAGTGACTACCATGTACCAAATGACTACTACTTGACGTACTATAATAATGTGGAGACATATGTTAAGGAGAAAAAAGGGGTTCTACATCATGTCAAACTCACAGAATATTCACGCTTGATTTTGGCGTTAACAGCAAGTGGCTATGATCCTAGGAATGTAGGTGGCTATGACCTGACATATCCACTGAGTGATTTTGATAAGACAATCCAACAAGGGATTAATGGGCCTATTTTTGCACTCATCGCTTTGGATAGCGGTGCCTATACAATTAGTGACAGTGATAATCCATCGACTCAAGCGACACGGGATAAGTATGTGGATGAAATACTGCGTAGACAGCTTGAGGATGGTGGATTTTCTCTTTTTGGAGGATTAGAAACGGCATCATCTAAAAAACAGGTGTCAGACCCGGATATCACGGCGATGGCACTACAAGCATTGGCAAAATACCAAAAGCGAAATGATGTTAAAAAAGTTATTGACGAAGCATTAGATTTTTTATCAAATGTGCAAAATGATGAAGGTGGATACTCGAGCTGGGGTAAAGAAAATGTGGAAAGTACCGCTCAAGTTGCTGTTGCATTGACAGAATTAGGCGTATCAGTGACAGATAAACGGTTTGTGAAAAATGGAAAAACCGTTGTAGATAACCTTTTAGAATTTTACACACCAGGGGAAGGTTTTTTGCATACAGAAGATGGGACGGGAGTTAATCAAATGGCAACAGAACAAGCATTTTATGCACTGGTTGCCATACAAAGAGCTCAGCAGAAAAAACAAAGCCTTTATCGGATGACAGATGTTGAGCAAAGAACTAAAGCATCCTTGCCATCAACTTCGGTGGTAGGCAAAAAAGACAAGCATCCGGATGTACAACTAAGACCTGTTGTCTTGCCGAAAAAAACCTTTGATGATATTAAAGGGCATCGGGCAAAACTCGCCATGGATAGCCTTGCGGCTCGCCAAATTATTCAGGGGAAAACACAGACAGAGTTTAAACCGAATATGCATGTGACACGGTCCGAGTTTGCGACTATGATTGTTCAGGCGCTAGGTTTACCTAAGCAAAGTACAAATCAATTTAGAGATGTGCCGGCTAAAAGTTGGTATGCAACATCCGTAGGAGCAGCCTATAATTATGGGATTATTCATGGACAATCAAGGACCGTGTTTAATCCTAATGGAACGATTACGCGTGAGGAAGCGGCGGTTATGATTGCACGGGCGGCAAAATTGACAGGGAATGACACCGACGTGTCCGAGGTTCAGATGCGTGATATGTTAGCTCAGTTTTCGGATTATATGGAGGCGTCGCAGTGGGCAAGAACATCCTTAGCCTTTTGCTATCAATCGGATCTTTTATCACAACAAGATTTAACGATTCGACCCAGAGAAGCTATTAAGCGTTATGAAGTTGCACAGATGCTATATAACCTTTTAGACGTATCTCAACTATTATAAAGCCTAAGGTGGTGAAAGCTTAAAAATGCAGAAGAATAAAAAAACATTTGCTGTGGTGTTTGTAATCTTAGTGCTTCTTCTCAGTGTATTCATATGGGAGGAGAAGGGCTCTGGTAACAATATGGACACCCACGTAGATGATGGACTTGCAATTCATGCTAACAAGGATACGCATGATGCGATTAGTCAAAAAGATGAATATCTTACAGATCCTGTACCGGAAGGGAAACCCCTTCCGGTAGAACCTCAGGACGTCCAATTAGGGGATGGGCAATACACAGCGACACTTTCGGTATCTTGTAAGACGATTTTAGAGAATATGCATGCATTGGATAAAGAAAAATGGGAATTGGTGCCGGAAGATGGGATCATTTTTCCTGCAACACAAGTCGTTTTTTATGAGGGCGAAAGTGTCTTTAATTTATTGCAAAGAGAAATGAAAAAAAATAATATTCATATGGAATTTGTTAATACACCTATTTATAACAGCGCATATATTCAAGGAATCAATAATCTATATGAGTTTGATGTCGGTGAACTATCTGGCTGGATGTATAAGGTGAATGAATGGTTTCCAAATTATGGAGCTTCACGCTATCAGCTTCAAGATGGGGATGTTATTGAATGGGTCTATACTACGGATTTGGGGCGTGATGTAGGCGGATATGTCGCTACGGGAGGCCAATAATGGGAGATACCTTTTCAACATATCATCCAATCATTAATTTTTTGTTTTTTTCCCAAGTCTTAATTTTTTCGATGTTTTTTATGCATCCTGTTTTACAGTGCATCTCTTTTTTTGGTGCACTGACGTATGCATTTTTTTTGCGAGGAAAAAAGACCCTTAATTTTAGTTTGAAGTATATGCTGCCGATACTTGTTGCTACAGCAATGATTAATCCTGCGTTTAACCATGAAGGGATGACTATTTTGACCTATTTGCCCAATGGGAATCCATTAACGCTTGAGTCTATTGTGTATGGAATCTCAGCAGCGGTTATGTTGATGACAATTATGGTCTGGTTTTCTTGTTATAATGTCGTCATGACTTCGGATAAGTTTATATATTTATTTGGACGTATCATACCTTCGCTTTCTTTAATCTTATCCATGGTTTTACGTTTTGTCCCTCGCTTTTTGACACAACTTCAGTGGATTACTCGAGGACAAAGAGCGTTGGGAAAAGATGTGTCTTATGGAAATATCATACAGCGCATAAAACAAGGCATAAAAATTCTTTCGATTATGGTGACGTGGGCGCTGGAAAATGCCATTGAAACAGCGGATTCAATGAAAAGTAGAGGCTATGGCTTACCAGGGCGTAGTGCTTTTTCAATATATCATTTTGACCGACGTGATCAATATGCACTTGTTTTTTTAATTGTTTGTGGAGTCTATATGGTTATAGGCATTGTTTTTGAAGGCACATATTGGCGGTATTTTCCGACGATACAAGGGGGGAAAGTTGAAGCACATGCTATCAGCCTGTATGTCACATATTTTTGTTTATGTATCGCTCCAGTGGGCATAAATATAGAGGAGAAGTTAAAATGGAGAGCTATACGCTTAAAAAGGTAACGTTTTTTTATCCAAAACAAACAAAAGCGGTTCTTGATGCACTGTCTTTTTCGATTAACAAAGGAGAGTTTGTGACCCTTTGTGGACCCTCGGGGTGTGGTAAGACAACCTTACTTCGACAATTAAAAACTGTACTTGCGCCATATGGAACTGTTCAGGGAGAGATTCTATTTGAAGGTAAGTCCTTGTCCGCATGGGAGCAGCGTATTCAAAGTTCTAAAATAGGCGTTGTTATGCAATCGCCGGACAACCAAATTGTAACAGATAAAGTGTGGCATGAATTAGCTTTTGGATTAGAAAGCTTGGGGATAGATACTCCGACCATCCGTTTACGTGTGGCTGAAATTGCCGCTTTTTTTGGAATTGAGTCTTGGTTTCATAAAAGTGTTGCTCAACTTTCAGGAGGGCAAAAGCAGCTTTTAAATTTAGCATCAATTATGGCGATGCAGCCTTCAGTTCTTATTTTGGATGAGCCGACAAGTCAGTTGGACCCTATTGCAGCGGCAGAATTTTTAGCAACGCTTGGAAGGATAAATCGTGAACTAGGTGTAACCGTTATTATGACAGAACATCGCCTAGAAGAGGTGTTTTCCCTGACAGACAGAGTTTTAGTTTTAGATGAAGGACGTTTGATAGGTGATGGAACACCACAAGAGATAGGGACATATCTAAAAAACATAAGACATAGTATGTTTTTGGCGATGCCAATTCCAATGCAGATATATGCGAGGGTGGATAATCAGTTAGAGTGTCCGATAACTGTTCGGGACGGGAGAACATGGCTGGACGCATTTGTTCAACATCGACCGCTTAACCTGATGCCAACACATTCGCAAAAAGAGAAGATAAAGACGTACAATCCGATAATTACCCTGGAGGAAGTTTGGTTTCGTTATGAACAAAACGCGACGGATGTTCTTAAAGGAATGTCGATGCAAATATATGAAGGGGAACTGTTAGCCATTTTAGGCGGAAACGGCGCAGGAAAGTCAACAATGCTTTCGCTCATCTGTGGAGAAAATACGCCATATAGAGGAATGGTAAACGTTGCAGGACACGTCATAGGTAATAAGCGTAATCAAGTTGTAGAAAATAGCATAGGTATGTTGCCGCAAAACCCCCAGACGCTCTTTAGCCAAAAAACAGTATTCGAAGATCTTGTTGATGGATTGGGACACGATAAGGAAAAGAAAACGCGACAAGAACAAGTACAATACATAAGTCAATTATGTCAATTAGATAAGCTATTAACGAAGCATCCTTATGATTTATCCGGAGGAGAACAGCAACGCTTGGCATTGGCTAAGGTTTTATTGCTTGAACCCAAAATCTTGATGCTTGATGAGCCGACAAAAGGTTTAGATGCCCATTTTAAGAGTGTGTTTGCCGGTATACTTCATGGATTGCTACAAGAAGGCGTGACGATTATTATGGTGAGCCATGATATTGAATTTTGTGCCAAGTATGCGAAGCGGTGTGCTTTGTTTTTTGATGGTAAAGTTGTCAGTGAAAATAATACACGTAATTTCTTTACAGGCAATAACTTTTATACCACATCAGCAAATCGAATGGCGCGTCAACATATTATAGATGCAATGACGCCAGAAGATGTCATCAGTGCATGTGGAGGCGATATTACTCCTTTGGAAAGTGTGGATTTTTCCCATGTATATCCCAAGAAAGTAAAAACTCTATATCCCCAAAATGTGCAAACCCGAAAAAAGGATAAGAAGCATGAAGGACAAGTGCCAATACATCAACGCTATCTGTCAACCAGAACACTCTTGGCCATGATTATAATTTTTCTGACGATTCCTCTTACGATGTATATTGGCATCTATTACTTAGGAGATCGAAAGTACTATTTTATCAGTATGCTTATTATCTTACAGACGATGTTACCTTTTGTATTGGTTTTTGAACACAGAAAACCCCTTGCCCGGGAACTCATTGTGATTGCAGTTCTATGTGCTATAGGTGTAGCGGGGCGTGCGGCTTTTTTTATGGTGCCTCAGTTTAAGCCGGTGGTAGCTATTGTGATTATTGCTGGTGTAGCTTTTGGAGCAGAATCAGGTTTTTTAGTTGGTGCCATCATTGCGTTTGTATCCAATATGTTTTTTGGTCAAGGGCCTTGGACCCCATGGCAAATGTTCGCACTTGGTATTATCGGATTCATCGCTGGTATTTTATTTCAAAAAGGCGTATTGAGGAAAAAGACAATTGAACTATGCGTCTTTGGAGGGATAAGTACATTTTTTATTTATGGTGGAATAATGAATCCGGCAGCGGTGTTGATGTTTCAAAGTCATCCGACAAAGGAGATGTTTGTACTTGCCTATCTTCGGGGAATTCCTTTTGATTTGATCCATGCCGTAGCAACAGTGTTTTTTTTGTTTGTAATTGCCCGACCAATGCTTGAAAAACTTGAGCGGATCAAAGAAAAGTATGGATTGATAAAAGCTAGATAAAAAATAGGTTGACAAAAAAATATATTTTTGATAAGATTAACCAAACGGTTAGTTAGGAGATTTTGATGGATGCAAGAGAACGAATTTTACATATTGCTGAAGAAATGTTTGCTAAAAAGGGATATGATGGAACGAGTGTAAATGAAATCGCTAAAGAAGCTGAAGTGAATAAAGCTTTAATCTATTACTATTTTGAGAGTAAAAAAGACTTGCTAAATACACTTTTTTTTGAATTTGTAAAATTAATTGAAAAAGAGATCACATATTTATATAATGAGAAAAATGATGAAATGTCTATGCGACATATCGAAAAATCGTCTTTATTGATGGTGGATTTTGTTGTGAGAAAAAAGAAACTTATTAAAATTGCTGTTATCGAGTCACTTAAAGAAGGTGAAGAAGACAATATTATCATTGCATTGTCAGACATGTTAATGGCAAATGAAATTGAGTCAATCCGAGAACGATACAAACAAAAGGGATGGAACATAGAAAAAGATGAAAAATTATTAATGGTTACCGAATTTTTTACAGGAATAATGCCAATACTCACATTTGCTATATTTGGGGATGTTTTTGGAGAAAAGCATGAGCTTTCGAAAGCACAAATGAAAGAGATGTTTGTTCAAGCATTTCTCAATACACATATAGAATATCACAAAAACAAACTATAGAAAGGAGAAATTTTTTTTGGATACTATTAACCAACCGGTTAGTTAAAAAGAAAGGATGAAATTATGAATTTTACAAAGGAAGCTTTTATTCGTATGCCAGATGATATACAAGATAAGATGATGGGAAAAATCATTGCAAGCAATAAATGGAAATCGATGCCGACATTTAATATGCTATTTGAATCCAATATTTTAATGGGAGCAGATAGACAAGATATGATTGAGGCTTTTAGTTCTGCAAATGATATGGGATATGATTTGTATAAACATTGCCGTCGAGTAGGAAAGGAACGTGAAAAAAAAGCAGAAGCATTTATATCCGAACCCGATCATTATATTGAAGAAAAGCAAAAAGCATTGATGATGTTTTTTTTAGCGGATTGGGTTGCGCGGACAGATGAAGAGATTGACCGCAACTATAAAGACTTTTTAAAGATTTCAGTTGAAATAGATAAATACACAAAACCATCAGTTGAAAAAATAGTTTTCCCATGGACAAAAGGTAAAATCTTTGCGCGTTTGAGATTTCCGGAGAATACAATAAAAAAAGTACCTGTGATTATTCTGTTTCAAGGCAATGATACCGTAAAAGAGACATTGCGTGCTATAGAGGATGTTATATTGGAACAAGGAATGGCGATTTTGAATGTTGACCAAGTTGGGTGGGGTGAAAGTCGCTTAACTGGAAATCGTTATAAAGCGTTAGACAATGCTGAAATTCTTGGACATTTAATTTTAGATTTTTGTAAGCGGCATGAAAAGATTAATGAAGATCAAGTGTGTTTATTTGGATTTAGTGGAGGAGGGACTTGGTCAGCTATGACGGCTGGGTCAGACCGTAGATTCAAATATATGGTGATGCTTGGTGGGGGGATTTATGATCTTGGAAAAGCCATGAAACACTTGCCAGTAATTCAAAAAAGACAGGTATTTAAACACTGGGGATGTGATGAGCAAGAATTTGAACAGAGAAAAAACCATATTGATTTCAACAAAATACTACCTAAAATACAAGCACAAACACTTTTAATTCATGGAACACAAGACTCATTAATTCCTATTCAAGGTATTCGTGAGGCTGCAAAACTTATTAATGGGGCAGTTGAGCTCAAAGAAGTCGAAGGCGGCGATCATATGTGTACAGATACTATGAAATCAGTTGAAATACCATATATGATGGAATGGTTAAGGAAGAAAATGCATATTTGTAATGAATGATATTTATATCTGAAATGAAATATGCATATATATATTTAGCTATGTACTTGCAAAGCGTATTGCAGGTGCATGGCTCTTTTTTTGCAAAAAATAAGAAGAAGCCTTTGAACTAAAAGCCTACAGTGGAAAATACGCTTATACAGTCATAATTGTGTCATAATTGTGTTGCATACTACATATATAGAAAAGATTAAGGAGGCGAAATGATGATGATTATCTTTTGGGTTGGATTGGCAATATTAATTTACTATCTGTTTTTCAATCAAGAAAATGGAAAAATCACATTCAATCAACATAAAAGTGCGCAGGAGCAATTAAAAGAACGCTTTGTAAAAGGCGAAATTGATGAGAAAACCTATCTTCAAATGAAAGAAACAATTAAGTAGAATATAGAAAATATAAAAGGAAAGGTGATATATATGATGCATGGATATAATTGGTTTAATAATGGAGGCTGCATGTTTGGTGGAGGCGGCTATTTTGGAATTTGGCAATACTTTATTATTATTGGTGTTGTTCTAATCATTGTTGCATTAATTTTAATGGGACGAAAAAAAGCAAGCAATAATGAAGATGCCATTGAAACGTTAAAACGCATGTATGTTAATGGCGATATATCAGAAGAAGAATATCTAAAAAGAAAAAATGTGATTGAAAGGAAGTAATTATAATGAAGAAAATGCATCTTACAATCATTGTCTTAGGACTAGTTTTCATTGGATTGGGTATTGGCGGATATATTTATAGTCAAAACATTGATGAAACGCCTACGGCGTATAGTACTATATGGAATCAAACCGATGTTACAGAGCCTTATTCGATTGATGAATTAACCAAAGAAGTGAAGGACTATATTGATAGGTATGAAGAGGCATTGGAAATTAGTGATATCTTCGTTTTTTCAGATGGTGAATATTATTTTTCAATTGTAGAACAAGACACACATCGAGGGGCTATGGAACTATTAGTTAATCCATACACAAAAGAAATCTTCCCGGAATATGGTCCCAATATGATGTGGAATCTAAAATATGGCATGCATAGTCAAGGTGGGCATATGGGCAGTGGATATATGAGTCGTGGATATATGGGACAAGGACACATGGGTCGCGGGCATATGCAAAGACGCAATTTTGATTATGGAAGGATGGATACATATAGAGAGGATATGCGTGGTACATTTGATACAAGAGTTATCGAAGATAATACAGTAAGCTATGAACAAGCTTATAATGCAGCACAAACCTTCTTAGACGAATATGACAATACGTTCAGTGTTGATGAAGCATATCATGAATTTTATGGGTATTATACATTTCATGTTTTAAAAGATAACGAACCCTATGGCATGTTGAGTGTCAACGGATATACCCAAGAAGTTTGGTATCATGATTGGCACGCAGACCTTGTAGAGATTATTGAAAATCATTAAAAGTCAAAGATTATATGTAAAGGGATAACATGAAAATTGTTATCTCTTTTTTTAAGAAAAAGTTTAAGAAAAAGTTTAAGAAAAAGATGTAAAAAACATATAATATGTGGTACGCTTTTCATAGGAATGTTTTTGGAGAGTATAGACATGAAAATAACATATGGAGGTAAGAGCTATGATTGTATTGGTCTTTATTGCAGTAGGATTGGCACTGGCTTTAGCAGGGTATCACTTTTTCAAGGTTTCTAGGCTGGATCCTGGAACACAAGTGATGCGTGATATTGCATCGGCTATTCAAGATGGAGCAGATGCATTTATTCATCATGAATATAAAGTAATATCAAAGTTTGCAATAATCATTGCAATCGTACTCGGCATTGTTGTAGAATGGTATGTCGGGATTGCCTTTATTATGGGGGCGTGTATGAGTGGGCTTGCAGGATTTATAGGTATGAAAATTGCAACCATTGCAAATGTGCGCGTTGCGAACAAAGCCCGCACGTCAAAAAGTCTCGGACAAACCTTAAAAGTAGCTTTTCAAGGCGGATCAGTCATGGGATTAAGTGTTGGCGGATTTGCACTTTTGGGTCTTGGTATGGTATATGTTATTTTTGGGTATGGACTTGGACAAATGGATCAAGCCAACTTAGTGATACAAGAAAATTGGATGGGAGTCAACTTTATTCCATTTACCATGACCGTATCAGGGTATGCCTTAGGGTGTTCGATTATTGCTATGTTTGACCGGGTCGGTGGAGGTATATATACTAAAGCGGCAGATATGGGTGCGGATCTTGTCGGCAAGACAGAAGCAGGGATACCGGAAGATGATCCACGTAACCCGGCGACGATTGCAGATAATGTTGGAGACAATGTCGGAGATGTG
Source organism: Clostridiales bacterium UBA4039 (assembly GCA_002382805.1). GTDB lineage: Bacteria > Bacillota > Clostridia > Lachnospirales > Vallitaleaceae > UBA1351. Next base: position 7,123 of record DGAD01000028.1, on the reverse strand, counting down.
GCAGGTCTTGGTGCAGATTTATTAGAAAGCTTTGTTGGGGCATTAATATCAGCCGTGGTCTTAGTTGCCTACATGTACTATACAACCAGTGGAAACGGCAATCACCTAACATATACATTGGTTGAAAAGCTTATACTATATCCTTTGATTTTTGCTGCAATAGGGCTTATTAGTTGTGTGGTTGGCGTCTTATTTTTAAGTTTGCGTCAGATATCGGAAAACCCCCATAAAGAGTTAAACTATGCACTATGGACATCAGCCGGACTAACAGTTATTGGAACCGGTGGTTTTACGTGGTTGTATTTTGATTCCATGGATGTGACTGCCCTTGGGTTTAGGCTGGGGATTATGTCACCATGGATAGCAGCTTTGTTTGGTATCGGCAGTGGAATTCTTATCGGATTCTTAGCAGAATACTATACAAGTTATGATTATAAACCAACGAAAACTATTGCAAAAAAATCCATTGAAGGAACAGCACTTACCATTACCCAAGGACTGTCGGCTGGAATGAAATCTACCCTCTATCCGGTAATGGTACTAGCAAGTGCGACATTGGCAGCGAATTACTTTGCCGGACTTTACGGTGTTGCTATGGCTGCAATCGGCATGCTTTCGTTTGTAGCGGCAACGGTATCTGTGGATACGTATGGACCCATTGCAGATAATGCAGGAGGTATCAGTGAGATGAGTAACCTTGAACCTAAAGTACGTGAAATTACCGATAAGCTGGATTCGGTGGGAAACACCACTGCGGCTATAGGCAAAGGGTTTGCCATAGGCTCAGCTTCGCTTGCAGCATTATCTCTTATTGCATCCTATCTGTATTCCCAGGCAAATGCCGGAGACATTTATGGATTTTTATTGAGTATTAATATGATACATACATTAACTCTTGCAGGAGCTCTTGTCGGTGCAGCATTGCCATATTATTTTTCGGGATTACTGATTGAATCAGTTGCTAAGGCAGCAGGGGCAATGGTGACAGAAGTTCGGCGACAATTCAGGGAAAATCCCGGGATTTTAACAGGGACCCAAAAGCCTGATTATCGACTATGTATACAGATATCCTCAGCAGGTGCGTTAAAAGAGATGGTCCTACCTGCGATGATTTCAGTGTTGGTACCTTTAGTCAGTGGATTTATTTTTGGAGCTGAATTTGTGGGCGGGATGATTGTTGGAACGCTATTGTCTGCCATTATGTTAGCCCTTTTTTCAGCTAACAGTGGTGGAGCATGGGATAATGCAAAAAAATTAGTAGAGTCCGGCGGGGTTGAAGGCTATGGAAAAGGATCAGTATTACATGCATCAACTGTAGTTGGGGATACCGTAGGCGATCCATTAAAAGACACGGTGGGACCTTCGCTAGACATCTTAATAAAAATTATGGCGATGGTATCGTTAGTCTTTGTGTCCGTTTTTAGTCAATATAATATTTTGAGTTTATTTCTTTAAAATGATAATCAGCGACATAGAATTAGTGAGAGGATACTTAATCAATGAAACAATATAGCATATTTAATATAATAGGTCCGGACATGATAGGTCCAAGCAGTTCCCACACAGCAGGAGCCGCAAAGTTAAGCTTTATGGCACAGAAAATCTTTGGGATGCCGGTAAAAAAAGTGCTTTTTGAACTTCATGGTTCCTTTGCAGATACATATCAAGGACATGGTACAGATAAGGCTTTATTAGCAGGAGTACTTGGAATCAAACACAATGATGAAAGACTTAGTGATGCATTTGAACTTGCACAAGGGCAAGTGGACTATCAGTTTGAAAAAACAGATTTAGGTGAAGTGCATCCCAATACGGTGCGTATAACGATGACGAGTGCATCAGGACAAACCAGTGTTGTTCAAGGATGTTCTATAGGTGGTGCTAATGCCATAGTAACTAAGATTGATGAAGTAGATGTTGAGATTGATGGTGCCTATGATACCATTATTACCGTTCATAAAGATCAACCTGGAATGGTTGCGACATTAAGTAAAATATTTGCTGAAGAGCGTATTAATATTGCATATATGAAACTGTATCGTGAGACGCGAGGACGACATGCAATCATGGTCTTAGAAGTGGATGAAAACCTTCGCAAAGAACAGTTGGAGAAGTTAAAAGAGCAAAAAGACGTCTATAAAGTGACATGGATTCCAAGAGGTGAATAAAAATGCAAATGCGAAGTAGTCAAGAGATAATAGAATACTGTCAGCAACATAAGGTGAGTTTGTTTGAATATGCACTGGCATATGAACAAGAATTAACGGATAAATCAAGAGAAGATATAGTCATGCAAATGAAAAGCTATTGGGAAATCATGAAGGAAAGTATTGATAAAGGACTACATGATCTGTCACGAGGAGAGGGACGTATTATTAAGCGAAAGGCAAAAGACGTCTATGAGCTTGCAACAACTCAAGAAGCAGCTTCAGGGACCCGGATGCTTAAAGCTGTTGCATATGGATTAGCTGTCATGGAGGTCAATGTAACGATGGGACGTATTGTTGCAGCGCCTACTGCCGGAGCTTCAGGAATTATCCCAGGTGTTTTTTTATCGTTACAAGAGACGTTTAAATTGACAGATGAGCAGATTATAGAAGGTCTTTTTGTAGCCGGAATGGTCGGGTCAATTATTGCGAAGAATGCATCGATTTCTGGTGCTACAGGAGGATGCCAGGCAGAAGTGGGCTCAGGAGCTGCTATGGCGGCAGGTGCGGGAATATATATGCTTGGTGGAACTATGGAAGAAGTCTTTAGCGGCGGAGCCATTGCCATAAAAAATCTAATGGGACTTGTATGTGATCCGGTGGCAGGACTTGTAGAAGTACCGTGTCAAAAGCGTAATGGTATTGGGATAACCAATAGTTTAATGGCGATAGATTTAATTCGAGCAAAGATGTATTCCTATATTCCTTTTGATGAAGTGGTTGGAGCAATGAAAGAAGTAGGAGGATTAATGCCTGCATGCCATCGAGAGACCGGAACAGGCGGTATAGCAAATTCAAAAACAGGCATTACCATGAGAAAAGAAATCTTCTCATAGTGTAAGAAAGGATACGATATGAAAATAGAAGAATGTATTAAGGATAGACGAAGCGTACGAAAATATACAGAAACAGAGATTACAAAAGATACGATAGATGAGATTATAGATTTGGCACGTTTTGCGCCTTCATGGAAAAATAGTCAGGCTGTGCGCTATCATGTTGTTTTTGATAAAGACTTAAAAGCAAAGATAGCTGCTCAAGGTGTTTTAGGGTTTAGCTATAATGCTAAAACCATTGAACGATGCAAGGCACTTGTTGTCGTTAGCGTTCTTAAAAAAGTGAGTGGATATGAACACGATGGAACTTTTTCAACGCCGCAAAATGACCGATGGGAAGTCTTTGATGCTGGTATTGCAACACAAACGTTTTGCCTAGCCGCACATGCCAAAGGTGTTGGCAGTGTCATATTGGGGATTTTTGATGAGGAGAAGATACATCAATATGTGAGTGCCCCAGAGCAAGAACGCGTGGTTGCATTAATTGCTTTAGGTTATCCGCTAGAATCCAAAAAAGCGGGACCTCCACGAAAGGATATTGAAGAACTTGTGACGTATCACTATTAGGTAGCAAAACTAGAGAAGCAATAGAAGGTGAACAGCCCATAATATGGAGAAACTGTGAACATTTTATAAACTCTTTTATTTACATATATATGAAAGATAAGAACTGTGATATTATTGTATCGGTTATCTGAGACCTATATAAATAGAAAGAAGGATTGTTCATGAAATTAAAAATCAAAGTTCTCTTAGTCACCAGTGTTATTATTCTTTTATCCATCTCGTTTATCGGTATTTTTAATACGATGTCTACAAGCAATGCATTTACAGACAATGTTAATTTACAATTGCATGATGAGTTAATGAATTTGCAAAAGACGATTGAGTCGTCTAATGAAATCGTAGGAATTGCCAAAGCGGCGATGGATAACAAAAATATTGATTTGACATTATCCATTGCAAAAATGATTGATGCAGACCCAACGCTGTTATCTACCAGCAGAATGGCAAAATTGGCTGAAGATTTAAATGTATCTGAAATTCATGTAGTGGATAGAAATGGTGTTATACAATATGGAAGTATTGATCAGTTTGTGGGCTTTGATTTTCATGAATCTGAACAGACACAGCCTTTTCTTGATCTTATAGGAAATCCTGGAAGTTCTCTCGCCCAAGAAGCATCTGAACGGGGGACCGACAAACAATTATTTCAATATATTGGTGTGGCAAGGATAGATGAACCTGGTGTTGTTCAAGTTGGGATGGAACCTAAAGTCATCCAAGATTTGCTTGTTAATCTAAACCTTCAAAAGCGTGTCAATGATTTGGTTATCGGAACATCAGGGTTTGCTGTTGTTATCAGTGAAGACGGAAGTCTTGTTGCCAAAGATGAACTTGGTATAAGTAATATGCATGTGGAAGAAGTTTCTTGGTTAAATGAATTTTTATTGGGTGAAGAACATTTTACAACGATAGATATTGATGGAACGTATTATTATATAATGAAAGAAGCTTATAATGATTTAGAGCTAGTGGTGACCTATCCAACGCAAGAGATTGATCATATTCTAAGTGATAGTGTGGTCAACAACCTTATTGTCTTAGTGATTACAACGGTACTACTTATTCTAATTATTAGCCTTCTGTTAAATCGATTAGTGATAAAGCCGATAAGACTACTGCAAAATGCTATGGAACATGTCGGATCAGGAAATTTTCAAGTGTCTATTAATTATTCCTCAAAAGATGAGATAGGACAATTAACAGAGCATTTTAGGACTATGATACAAAATGTTAGTAATCTCATTCACGAGACCAAGGCAAGCATTGAAAATGTGGCGACTTCATCTGAACGTATAACAGAAAATGTCGATGTTCTTAGAATATCAAGTAATGAAGTGACACGAGCTGTTGAAGAGATTGCGAATGGAACCTCAGTTATGGCGGAAAATGTGACGGAACGTTTAGTAACCGGACAAAAATTAGGTGATAGTGTGACGGAGATTTATTCAAAGTTATCGGATGCAGAAGTAGTCTCTAAAGAGATGGTTCAATCAAATCATACAGGAATTGATTATATGAATGTATTGTCAGAATTATTTCAAACGACAATTGATAATACACAAGATGTTGAAAACAATGTTAATGAACTGGAAGCCAATTCTCAGGCAATTGAGACAATTGTTGGAACCATTAAAGGTATTGCCGATCAAACGAACTTGCTTGCATTAAATGCATCTATTGAAGCCGCAAGAGCTGGTGAGTCAGGAAAAGGGTTTGCAGTTGTGGCAGAGGAGATTCGAAAACTGGCAGAGCAATCCTCAACTTCAGCGGAAGAGATTAATGCTATTATTCGAAATATTGTGAATACGGTAGCATCCACCAGTGAAAAGGTCAACAACACAAAAGAGTCCGTAGATTCAGTAAAAATCAATCTGAATGAGACTGTCGAGGTATTTGATAAAACAGTAGACAGCGTAAATCGTGTGGAAAAAATCATTCAAGAGTTTATTGATGAAACTAAAAATATTGAAGTGTTGAAAAACGATTTGATTGAATCCTTAGAGTCTATGGCGGCTATTAGTCAAGAGTCCGCAGCATCGACAGAAGAAATCAATGCATCGACAGAAGAACAGCTTTCAAGAGTAACAGAAATCGGTGAATCTATTGAGATTCTTAATCAAGATATCGTTAAGTTAGCAGAAGAAACCAAACGTTTTAATGTATAAAGCATAAAAAAGGAGCTGTTGCGTTAGCAAATTTATTTGCTGACGCTCAGCTCCCTTTTTTTACTTGTTATTTAAAAATCCTTGTTTTTTCATTGTTGGATGTACATCCGGAAAGTAAACGTACTGGTAGATGCCAGCAGTATTTTGACTCCAGTTACCCTCTTGTTCTCGATTAATTTGTTTAAGGTATTCCTGCATATGTGCATCATAATGGTCAATAGCAGGCTGTAGATGTTCTTGTTGATAAACTTCGTCATGTCGGAATGTATTGATTGGCAGACGAGGTTTTTTCTTTGATGGGCTATTAGGATATCCAATAGCTAGTCCGGCAACCGGGAAAACTTTTTCAGGGAGGTTAAAAAGCTCAATAAGTTCTTGTGGATTTTTACGGATACCTCCAATAGGAACAACACCTAGACCTAGAGATTCAGCAGCAATGATTGCTGCGCCCATATTTAGGCCGGCATCAAATGTACCTACCATTGTACCTTCAATACTTTCATGAATGACTTGAGTTAAGCCGTTTTTCTTTGCAGCGAGTTCCGTTTTGTGAAAATCCATCACAAATAATAAGAATAAAGGCGCTTGTTCAATCCAAGGTTGTCCACCGGCTAGATTGGCAAGTGTAGCTTTGTTTTCTTTGTTGGTAACAACAATAACGGATGTTTGCTGACCGTTAATTGAATTAGGCATTGCTTGAGCTGCGTGAACAATTTCTTCTATAATGTGTTCGTCAATAGGGTCAGGCTTAAAATCTCTTATTGAGCGATGGTCTTTAATAAGTTCTATAGTTTTATTCATAGTAATTCTCCTTTTTTAAAAAATATTAATCCAATTTAGATACAATTTTATTATTTAATTCAATGTATAGTTGTTTTTCATCGTCAGATAGGGCTGAATGAATAGCCGTATTAAGTTGTTCCCAGGCATTCATAACGGTAGGCTTTAAAGCTTCGCCTTGAGCGGTCGCACATAAGAAGACGTTCTTTCCTTCGAGTTCTTTGCGTACAAGACCTTTGCTCTCTAATTTATCGACAAATCGTGTCATTGTAGAAGGGGTTAACAATAGATAATCACCAACTTCTTTTTGGTGAATCCGCTGCTTTAGACAAACAATATATAAAATAAACGCATGACTTGGCGATAATCCTGTGACAGCAAAATGCGTATCCGCTTCTTTCTTTAAAGTTCGAGATACTTTTGAGAGTGAAAAAAATAAGCAACTATTTAATTGGCAAGTACTATCAGACAAATTACATGGATTATTCATGACACGCCACCTTTCTTGTTTGTACATACAAATATAACAGAGGATGCTTTTAAAGTCAAGGTAGTGTAAAGTAGCCTA
>DGAD01000036.1:92265-115164 GCA_002382805.1 Clostridiales bacterium UBA4039 | reverse complement strand
AATTCCGAGAGACTATATATTGTATTGCTATATTAGACAGACATTTCGAGAGTTGTTATGTCTGCTAACGTTCTTCGGTTTACGACGCAAGGAGCTTACAGTGCCTGCTCATGGTTGTGAACTTGCGAACACCTAATGCAGGTGCGACTCAGTTAGCGATCGCAGTGTTGGAAATCGTATGTTAGCTGACGTAATATATTGACCCCTTTCGAAAAACTCAATCTAAGAAAAGGCATCGATAACGCAATCTAATATCTTCTTTAAATCATCCCAATCTATATCACTAGGATTATCCCTATAAAGCTCATGAAACTTATCTTGAACATAACCTTTTTTGGTTATAGTACCTTGATATTGTTGCATCTTCTCAGAATAACCCTTCCATTGTATTGGTATTCTTCTACCTTCCAACTGTAAAATAGTACTTCCTAAATACATTTCGATACTACATGCAAGGCCATTGATATCCATAGTCTCAATGCCATTAGGACCTATTGCCGGATAGCTCCTACAAGAATCAAGATATGGATATATCATGACCCTAATATTAGAAGGTAAACCAATTCCGTTAAGTACTTCCAGTGCTTCTAGACCTGCAGTATCATTATCTAATAGTATTACTGTCTTATTAATAATTTTTGAAGCTTTAAATGATTTAGCAATTCTAATGACTTCACTTGTGCTCCCCTGGGCTTTCGAAGATTTGAAATCAAAAAATGTATATAAGTCTGACAATTCAGGATATAAGTATCTTAGTGCTTTTTCCAATACAATCTTATCCGAATTACCTTCAGTAATTACTATTATACTCCCATAAGTATAATGGGATTGAAGCTTTCTCAACTTAGCCACTTCAGCAAATAAACAATCTTCAACCCATCCATTTTCAACCACCTGCCCAATATCATAAACAACTTCACCTTTATATTCAAAGAGGTCTAAAATCATTACAAGAAGGTTAATTGGATCTGATAAGGGTATACCAAATGGATATTCCATGTATTCAGCAGCATTCTCAAAAACATAATTATAGAGATAATCATCACCATCTATACCTAGTTCTATTAGTGGTACTAGATTATCGTATAAATCCCATGGCTCTACTCCTTTCAATACTAGAGTTGACAGTATCTCTCTGAAAAAGTCAAAATCAACTTCTTGTGGTACATCATCATTATCATAAAGTTCAAAGTAACCATCATAATCAAATGTGTTATTGAAGTCATCAATAACACTATCATATGTATAGCCCATAATACTTAGGCGCTTTGCAAAGACAGATGACTTTGTCACATACTTAATGACATGTTGTTCTTCTTCAATATTGTCAATTCTCATCTCCTCAGTGAACAAAGCAAGTATATCGCTACTAACTGAATTCTTATCTTCAAAGATACTATATCCATTAATCGAAAAATTAGTGTAAGACCCCATTCTCTCCTCCAATTCCGAAATATATTATGTCAGCTAACGGACCGCCGGTTTACGCTGTACGGGAGCTTACAGGATGAGCTTATGGCTGTGAGCCTGCGAACGCCTTATGCGATTCCGACTCGGTTTGCGAGCCCTATAGCGTAAAACGGGTGTTAGACGAATTATGAGACGCCAAGTTTAAAATGTATTTGCCATAAACTGCTCAATTCCATTAAGCATATTCACAACATCATTAAAATCATAATCATCAAACTTTCCATGTGCTGCTGAGTTACCTACATCAAGCCATGATTGTATCAATCTCCACTGTGGAGTAGAATATACTCCTTGTTTCTTCAACTCATCATTAAGACGCGCGGCTTTAAGATTTTCAGTTATATCTTCACGCCTTGCAATTCGTTTCAAAGTATCTTCAACTACAACACGTCCCAAAACAGCAGCAGGATCTTTATGTTGTGCTTTCAACAAGTGCTTTGCTTCTTCAAGCACACTATCAAATATCTCGCCGGCTATTACAAACTCCTGACCTTCTATAAAACCGTTCTCAACATCATCAAGCGCTCCAATTAGTAAGCCTTTTATAGCCTTGACGTGCGAAGTTTTGGAAACTTGCCCAGTTAACTTGTTCAACTCACGCTTATGAATACTATGAGTTCCAAAAACGACTTGCACTATATTCTTAACTTTGGTAAGCCATGCATTTAGGGTCACTTTCTCACCTATATAATCACCATATGTATCCTGAACTGTTGAATCTAGAACATCATCCGCTTCATCAATCAGTTCCCTAATGCGTTCGACATACCGCTTCATTTTGTACTTCATTGTGCTCTCCTTTCGAAACCAAGTCTCATGTTTTGTCTAACGTTCCGTGAATTGACGTCGTGGACATCCTTCCGATTTTTTGTCCATATCGTCAATTCTCTGTTAAGCGAAGGTTATTATGACCTCTTACCACCTACTTATATTTGTATATATCATCTTTTATTGCACCATTTAATCTTATTGAATCATATGATGTTTCATTAATCATAAAGTGAGATTTATCCAAAATGACTAAATTCAAACCTTTTCCATTCTTTTTAGGTTTAATAAAGCCTACACCTACAAATATCATAGACTTTTCAGAGTTTTGAATTGCTTCTAACTTACTCGAAAACATTTCAAATTTGTTTACGCTATTATTCTCGGAATAATAAAATGCTGCTGGAAAATAAACACTTATATTAGTTTCTTTACACCTAAGGTTTAGGTATAAATACTTAGACTTGTTATCATTTGATTCTCCAATATGTATATGATTAATCTTACCAAATATACATTTACGAAGGTTGATGTAATCGTCAGTAATCAGATTCGCATCTAAGCTCCCAATTCTGACCCTACCATTATATTCTGAAGTGGTTTCGCCACTATCAGAGTATACATTTACACTACTTTTTCCCTTGTCTTTAGTGTTCCTTGTCGTTCCTCTCTCGTCTTTCTTTTCAGTAGACTTATCTTTTAGTGCCCTAAATTTACTTCGTATTGAACTCACAATCTGTTTATCCGATAACGCCAACTTCTCATGAACTTCTTCTAACTGCTTTCTTCCAACACTATCTTTATACTTTACATGAAATGGACAAACTCCCTCTTCATGTAATTTACCTTCACCATTCCAAGTACTGAAAAACTTTGTGCCATCTTTTCTTTCTGTAAACTTCATCTTGGCCTCACATCCATTAATGCAAGTCAGATTTCCTTTATACTTCTGCAAATACAAATCTTCATCAAGTTCAGTATAGTGAACTTCTTGGGTGGTTTCACCATCATAATATACTGCCCACTTTATTTTAGTTTCTTCCATGACCTTCTCCTTTCAATGCGCGAATAATAACTTTCGCTTAACGGTCTTCGGTTTACGACGCAAGGAGCTTACAGGGCGAGCTCATGCGTGTGAAGCTTCAGCTGAACCGCTAATGCGACCCCGTCTCGGTTAGCGATCGCAGTGTTGGAAATCGTATGTTATGCGATGCTAAAAGCGGAAGTTTATCGAATCCTTTTCTTTCCCCATAAATCAGTCCGCATTTCATTGGCAACTATCAAAAAATTGCTTTTATTCGGCTTGTCAAGAAAGGTTTCTATAGACTTTATAACGCCTGAGCTCGCATATATCCTTGAAAACATAACATGCAAGCGGACTTCTTCAATATAGTAGCTAACAATGTCAGTTTCTTTACTAGGCTTATATTCTGAGGATATATGCTTGAAATTCGATTCATCTAAAATTACGGACATGAAAACTAAAATTGACCGATATCTTGACTCTTTCTCTAACATAATTCTTTCAAACCTTAATGAGTACCTACCCTTAATCATGTCAAATAAAAAACTAATCGTTAAGGAAATTATTGATGCTATACCAATCGTTGACCATATATTCATATGTACCTCCTATATTGACAGTAAAACAGCTTTTAGTGTCGCATAACGTCCTCGGTTTACGACGCAAGGAGCTTACAAGGTCTGCTCATGGTTGTGAGGCTTCAGCCGAACACCTAATGCAGGCCTGACTCGGTTAGCGATCGCAGTGTTGGAAATCGTATGTTAGGCGATGCTTAATCGTCAGTTTGCCCATTTAGTTTTTCTACTATTTCCTTTTCACTAAGTTCCGCTCGTCTTTCTGAATCACGTGAAAAATTCTTTGATTTATATGTAGGTCTTTCGTGTTTCTCTGTTAAAGTTGGCAAAGGCTTCACTTTCTTCTTGTTAACATCATTATCTCCCATAGTTTATCCTCCTCTCTAAAGATTTAAATTAATAATTAGCATAACCACTGAAATCATTAATGATAATATTCCAATAGTGTATTGTAAAGCTAGAATATCGTTACAATCTTGATGATTTAAAAGAAGATCACGATAATATCTAACTAAGAAGTATTCAGTAACATTCTCACTTTCAGCAATATATTCGTCACCAAAATACTTTGGATCAACTGTATTATATTTACGTGAATTAATCACAAGTAATAAACATATAATCGAAGTTATAAATGTAAAATAAAATAATATTCCAGAAGAAACGTATATAAAATCAAAGAAATCGAAAGGTACATACATTCTAGATACTATCTCAGAAATCTTTAGTTTCTCAATAACTACTAAAGACAAAGCACCAACTAATGCCAAAGCAATTCCTGCTCGATTCTCAAACCCAGTCTTTCTAGATTTTTGATTATCAAGCTCTCTTAACACAGTTGTCATAATAATCTTTACAGAGTTCTCTTCAAATTGTTCACTCTTTATTTCTTCTGTATAGTCATCGTCCTTATGTTCTTTGTATTTACCCGCTTTAATTTCAATCTTATACATTTCAATCCTCCATTAATCAGATTAAGTGTCGCCTAACGTTCCCGCTGTTCCCGACGTGTACATCCTCCTTGTTCCTGTACATGTTGGGAACAGTCTGTTAGGTGCAGTAAAAAGCGGAAACTTACAAATCACTTTGATTGATGATACACATTATATATTTTATATTTACCATTATTCGTTTCCAACACGCTAGAGTATTCCTTTAAGTCCAATTCTTCATCCAAGTTTTGGGGGATTTGCAATACAATGCCACTTACAGCTCCTGTATAAGTAATATATGCTAACACTTGTGCTTCGAACGCCCTTGTTCTCCGTATTTTATTGAAAATCTTTAATTCTATTACTACTTTGTCTCCATTTGAATCAATCACAATCATATCTGGAGAAAAATGTCTTTCTTTCATACTCACTTCAGGCTCTATTTGAACTGTCAAAGTATCATCAACTGAACTTATAAATGCACCAACTTGATATAAAACTTCTCTAAAGCTATCAATTATTGAGTTACCTTCTTTAGTACTAATTCCCTTATATCCCTTATAAATCTTTAATATTGCTATTACTTTATCATCAATACTTAGGGTATTATAATTCCCTGTTAATTCACTTTTTAGTATTTGATTCAAGTTTTCAAAATTCTTTTGTTGTTTTATTAGATATAAGTTACCTAATATTTGTTGTAACAAAATATAAACAAAAGCAGACACAGAAGAGATTGCTAATAATGCTTCACTGGAATCGAAAAACAAGTTGTAGTCGTGTGTAGATGTGTTTCGCCAATTAGTTCTATAATTCTTTAGTAGCTCAATAACTCTGTCCTTCAAGATATCATTATTAAGTAAATGGTCTTCTATTTGATATGGTGTAACATTCTTAGATGACTTTCCGGTTAGACAAATATATGCTTCTTTAAGAATCCCTTCGTATGCATGATTAGTCCTATATATGACATCTGTGAAAAAATGAATATCATCTTCAGTATTTGCTAAATCCATTAAGTATTCAGCTCTTTCAATATGAGTTACAACTGATTCTAAGCCCATTATTGACTCATCAATTAACAATGCCTGCTCAACTTGCTTCTTTATCAATTCTAATATATCCATAATCTTCTCCCTATAATTAACTAGCTTTTTATTGTACCTAACGTTCGTCGGTTTACGACGCCAATGAGCTTACAGTGCTTGCTCATGCCCGGGACCCTTTGGGTGGGCTAATGCAAGTGCGACTCGGTTAGCGAATTGAGTGTTGGAAATCGTATGTTATAGGGCGTCAATTAGCGACTTATTTGAATACATAACCCCAATCATATTCTACATCAATTCGTGATATCGTCGCTACATCTGTTTCATCATCATTCACTTGTATAGAAATAAGAAAACCATCGCTAACATCAATAAAATAATGTCCTTCATTGTTTATCACTTCATCTTCATTATAAACATCATAAATTGAAGCTAAGGGCATTCCCACACCTATTCCATTATCCAATTTATACTCACTACTTACAGTCCTCATACCCCTGACTCGTAAGACTCTACTATCAATTGTAAAAACAATATGTCCTCCCTGATTATCTGTTTTATAACCAATTTGATACGCATTACTATCCTTAACCACATAATAATCATGACCATAGCGATTAATAACCGCTTCCATATTGTCTCCTATAGAAATTGTGTCTAATGAAATATCTACATTTTTTGAATCGTAATCATGCTTACCCGAAACTCCTTCTGACAAATCCTCTGTCTTAATGTATCCATATTTCATTTCTCCCAGCCTGCTTAAAACCTCAACAAGTGCCCAATTTTCCTGATAATCATTCATCCCTGTAGCAATAACTTTGACCTCATCTTCTTCAATTCTCCCTAGGTCTACTGAGTCAGTATATGGAGTAAGCATAAGTATTGACTTATCACAGACTTTCACACCTGTAATTTCTTGATACGTATCTTCAATAAAATCGGTTCTAATTTCCATATCATTTTGAAGATCTAAATTTCTTTCTAACAACTCTTGATTTTTTTCTTCGATTTCTAATATCAAAACCTTTTGTAGTTCGTTTTCTTCCTCAAGTTGATTTAACTTCTGATTCAGTTCTGCTAGCTCTTCCTTGTATTGTTCAACATGATCAATATCTTTCACCGAACTACATGAAGTAAGAACAAATATCAAAAATGAAATTGTTAAGATAATTTTCTTCATTATGACCTCCTTTCAGAGCAAATTGATGCCCGATAACGTTCCGCATGTTGACGACGTGGACATCCTTCTAATTTCCTGTACATGTTGTCAACATGCTGTTATGTGAAGGTTCAGACGGAAGTACTCAAACATCATACCTTGTATACTAACCAAGAAAACCTTTCGCTTCTGAAGAAAATGATAACCACATACCAAAACTAAAAATCACTCCAAATACAGGCCATGTAAATAATTTAATCACCTCAAAACCGCTAGTATACGGAAATGTAATCATTGATATCAATATTGTACAACCAGCCGTAAGTATTCCGTAAATCAACATATACTGATTACGTATATTCCTAATCTCACTATATTCCCTAGAGATTAGAGCATTGTAGAAATTCCATTCTAGTTTAGCAATTACAACACCCAAGCAATATCCTACAGAACCTTTCACTAAAACACTTAGCCCAATACCAAAGATTCCAAATGCATCTTTTTCATAAATAAAATTATATATTATTGAAAGTAGCAATATTACTGGAATGATTCTAAAAATCGGAACTGACAAATACACATATTTGTACTTGCCTTCTTTCGAAATCTTCTCCCATTTCTTTTCTACACTAAGCATAATATCACCTCCATTGATCCATTTATTCTTTAGACAATCTAGTCTGAACTTTCACATAACGGACCGCCAGTTTACGACGACAGGGCGCTTACAGGATGAGCTGATGGCTGTGAGCTTGCGAACGCCCTATGCGATTCCGACTCGGTTTGCAATCTGTTTGGCATAAACTGGGTGTTATACGCCGCTTATCCTATTCTCTTCAGGCGGTCTTTTTCTTCATCATTCAGCTCGATTGCGTCAACATCCAATAACTATCATCGGTTTGAACGCTCACGGAATCGAGTTGATGAATAAGTCGTTCCATTCGTTTCGTTGAGTTCTTAACGGCTATATTATAAATCTTAAAACTACAGTGCTTCGTTAAGAACGGTGCTATAACTTTGATGTACGTCATCGCGACAAGCTTTATCTTGTTCATCAACGACTTCTTTATGTTCCGACAAATTGTCAGTTCCAGCAATCTTCATAAGGCGTACGTTGATTCTTGCGGATAAAGCTTACTTCTTCAAGCACTTCTTACATCGATATACTAAAATATATATTTGCTTCATCCTCCGCAAGAATCCATGGGATCAGTTGCGTATAACTTTTATATTGTAGCATTGCGGCAATACAACATATATGTGTAGGCTTTACGCATTGCAACAATAAATCACATTAGGTCCAGGGGGTTGATAATCTTCTGGATCTCTTGTGTGGATACGTGGGTGTAGCGTTCTGTTGTCCGTGAACTTTTATGTCCCAGTAGTTGCTGTATGTGTCGCAGGCTGACGCCACTTTCGAGTAAGTGTGTTGCGTAGGAGTGACGCAAGGCATGGAAAGAGTAGATTTTCTTGATGCCTGCTTTTTCCCGGTTTTGATGAAAGACATTCTGTAATGAGCGCACACTAATAGGACCTGACTTAGTGGCGTTCTCAAAGAGCCACTCACCAGGCTTATATTGCTTATAGTATTCTCGAAGTTGTACGAGCATTTTTGTTGAAAGGCCAGTAATTCGATCTTTTCGTCCTTTTCCTTGATGAATGACAACCACCATACGTTTGCTATCTATATCTGTTACTTTTAGATTTGCCACTTCACTGACGCGTAGACCACATGAGTAGGCTAACATCAGTTCTGTCTTATGCTTTAGATTTTCAGTAACTTCAAACAATCTTTTGACATCATCTTTACTCATAACCTTGGGTAGCTTATGAACAGATTTTGGGCGTATATATCCATGTAATCGTTCACTATTTAACTTAAAGCGAAACTGTGAATATATTTTTACTGCGTTAATCATCTGATTGACATACGCATGACTTAGCTGTCGCTCATTAAGTAGGGTCAACAGATAATCTTCTATACTCTCAGGTGACATCTTACCATTTAAAGCATGGTCAAGATGCTTGATGTGATTAACGTACGACTTGATAGTCTTTGGGCTATAACCTTTTCTTATCATGTAATTTTTCATTTGCTGTATTGAGTTGATTTTTGACGTATTTCCCTTGTAGCGAGCCACTTGTTCCCTTACCAATAACATCATTTATCCTCCCTAATAAATATGTTAAGTTCTCATCTGTGTAATTATAGCACACTTTTTCACCTCTGTGCACTACGTTATCTATTTAATACTCTAAATTCTTTTTTATAAAAACTTGTGATGATTGTGTATCCAAAGATGACTTTAAAAATCGTTAAAAAACCTTCCCCGTCATAACGCATCAAAATGCTGATTGGGTATAACAAAAAGGTATCATGTAATATAGGTAAAAAACTTAAGGGTATCGCCAAAGAAAAATACAGCGAAGGTATCCCCATAAAGACAAGCTTAGAATGGCTTATCGTCCACTTTCCAACTTTATTATATTCACTGATAAGATGTTCCACACCTAATAGTACACCGATTCCTCCAAAAATCAGGAACGACAATAGCGACATCTGCATAATACTGGTATCATATGCACGTTTGTATGCTTCAGTTAGTTTACCTAACGCTGATTGACCTAAAAAAACTACCATAAGAATTAATGCGATAATAAGAAAATGTTGTATCCACTTTTCATTTTTTGATTTCACGATATACTCCCTTCTGTTGACCGAAGATATAATATTATTAAAATTATACCATATTTTTAATAATATTAAACAGCAAATTAGACTTGTGTTATTTTTTATTCGGTTTTCGCTTAATTGCCAATAATTTTATCAACTCAGGTATGTCTTCTTTATTTTTAAGGTCAAACATCATCCACTTTCCATCATGATATGTTTTCGCTTCATCATAGATAAACTGTACTTTTATTGAATACTTATCTCGCTCTTATTCGAACTTGGTCCGTTCGTTTTTACCAAAGATAATCATAAATCCAATTTGGGTATCTCTAGCATATAATGCACAGAGTGTTTTGCCACCTCTTCGATATTATATTCATATTTCCAGGTTTTCCCCTTCATCGTTAAAACTTTGATCAATATGTTCACCATCGCAAAACGGCTTATTCTTTGAATGTCCGCATCGACATAGGGTATAGTGATCTTGCGTTTCCGGTTTTTTTTCACCTTCCAAGCGAATGCCACCTTGCACAATATAAGGACCGTTTTTTATCACGATAATCTCTGGTTCTACATGGTATGCTTGATACTCTATCCCGTTTAGTCGATACGCCAATGCGCCTGAAGGACAACGCCTTATAGCACGAATGATATCTTCTACTGACCCATTATCTGTTATAATCCACGGGTGGCGATATTTATCAAAGACCAAGGGTAAATCGCTAAGACAATATCCCACATGAGCACAAATACGTCGATTATCTGTTATGGTAATCTCAGTCCGTTCCCCTATATAATCCTTTCGTTTTCCAGGTTCCCACTGACTGCCTTTATCCTCGTCAAATTCTTCAACGAAGTGGCTTCCATCACAAAAGGGCTTGTCTTTGGAGTATCCACAACGGCAAAGGTTGATTTCCTTGGGAATCATCTTTGACGGGTCGCTAAATTTTTCCACACCCTTTTTTATCTTAAGGCGTGGAGGGTTTATTACCTTAATCGGACCATTTTTTTGAATTTGAATAACTCTTTCTTGGGGGTTTTCTGACATCCTTTCACATCCTTTTTAGTATTTGTAGCGATTATTGTTTGTCCTTATATAACAATTCCGCTATAATAGAAACATACATTAATTAAAATCAACTGACGAATGCGAGGGTTGCTTATGAAATACGTTCCAAACATTTTAACCGTCATCCGCCTGTTACTCGTCCCATTGTTTGCCATTGTATATTTTTCCGGTGCTTCCCGCGGGCACTTGATTGCACTAATAATCTTTCTCGTTGCCAGCTTCACTGATTTTCTAGATGGGTATCTAGCAAGAAAATACCAAAGCATCAGTAAAATAGGTACTGTATTAGATCCTTTAGCTGACAAGCTGATGCTTTTAACTGCATTAGGATCTTTAGCTATTGATTATGCCATTCCTTTTGTAATCTTTTACCTCTTCTTAGCCAAAGAGATTTTTATGATTTTGGCAGGAGCTATCCTGTGGTACCGTAAGGAAAGGATGGTCATTGCTTCTAGCCTTCCGGGAAAAGCTGCCACAGCACTCTCTATGTTAATGGTCATCTTATTGATTATCTATCCACACAATTCTATACTTGTCGGTGGGCTTATTGTCGCATTTGCTTTAAAGCTAATTGCTCTCTTGACCTATGTCAAAGTCTATAAAGCAAAAGCCTAGATAAAAACAAGCCATGCTCAACACTTAATAGATCTTGTATCTTCTGATGTATACCTATGTTTATGGTAGCAGAAGATATGATTTTTTTCAATGTTGATGCATGTCTTTTTTTACGCACAAAAAAAGCCCCAAAACCCTAGTTATCTAGAATCTTAGAACTTCTGAGAGCGCGAGACGGGATTCGAACCCGCGACCCTCGCCTTGGCAAGGCGATGCTCTACCACTGAGCCACTCACGCATATAGTAAATCATGTTTATGTAGACTTGATAGATAATTCAAGCTACTGGCTTGTGCTCTATCGCTACCGACTTGAAGAATTATAGCATAGGAAAAAAATATTGTCAATAGACCTTTTGCAAAAAACTTGTTATAATTGTGGAACACTATATTTTAGGAGATTCATTATGTTAAAGACTAAAAAAAATATATTCCTTATAATTATTTTATTTTTACTGGTAGGAGCCTTTGCTTTATTTATCTTTTGGTTTTGTCCATCAAAAAGTTTTGCGCCTTCACCGAGATTTCCTTGGCGTTTATCCACAAATCTAAGCCATGAATCCACAGCGACTTCTCTCGACTTACCTTCTAATACCATGTCTTGGATAGATAAGAAGCTAGCTACCATGACAATTGAGGACAAAGTTGCGCAACTTTTTATGATTGATCTATATACAGTGAATAATACGCCCGGACTTTTATCGACTTCTACTGAGATTGAAGATTTTTTATCCGTTTATCCGGTCGGAGGTATTATTCTCTTTGGAGAAAATATTAGTACCGCTACACAAACCCAACAATTAATTACTGACTTGCAATCAACTGCGGATATTCCTTTGTTCATGAGTGTTGATGAAGAAGGTGGACTTGTATCACGTATGGGCTCCAAGGATATCGGCGTGACTCACCTTCCCACCGCTGCTAAGCTAGCATCAGACTATAACATTGGCGAAGTCCATGCCTTAGCAAAAACGTTAGGGCAGCAATTGGCTTCTATTGGCATTAATATGAACTTTGCTCCAGTTCTTGATGTGAATACCAATCCAGACAATCCCGTCATTGGTACACGTGCTTTTAGTTCAGATCCTAGCATTGTAGGAGACTATGGAACTGCGTTTATGGAAGGGCTTATGGAATCCTATGTACTTCCTGTCGGCAAGCATTTTCCGGGACATGGTGATACACAGACAGATACCCATCTTGAAGTGACCTCTATTGATCATTCTCTTGACCGTCTACGCAGTGTCGAATGGCTTCCTTTTCAACAAGCAATTAACGATGGTATTCCCGTACTAATGACTGGGCATATCCATACACCCAACGTAAGTGATGATAACCTTCCAGCTTCTCTTTCGAAAGTTATGACCACGGATTATCTACGCAACGAACTGGGATTTGATGGTGTCGTTGTCACCGATTCCCTTCGTATGAAAGCTATAAGCGATACTTATCCCGCTTCTGAGGTTGGTGTCCTTGTCCTTGAATCCGGCAGTGATCTCATCCTCTTACCTGATGATTTTTATGAGGCTTATGAAGGCATAATAAACGCCCTAGCTTCCGGTCGAATGAGAGAGGAGAGGATCGACCTTTCACTAAGGCGAATATTGACTTTAAAAAATACTCTTATGGCGCAACCGGAGGAAGGGTAAATCCTACACGTTCACCAAGTGTTGTGGCTGCTGCATCAATAGTTGATATATTATTTAACAGTACTTCTGTTTCTAATGTACTCCCTTTTGTGTCTAAGGTAATAATCAGAAGGTACCTGGAATTATCCTCTTTCAGTTCAAACGCAGCGCTTTGCATTCCATCTGCCGATAAAGAAATCGTCGAACTTCCGTCGTCGAGCATGACGACATTATTGTCTACATAGATTTCATAGTCCATGCCAGGTAGCATAGACGTATCCGATAACTCGATGTCCACACTATTACGTACCTCTTGCGTAATACGAAGTGCTGCCATTCTTAGATTTGCCTGTTCTTGGGTTTGCCCGGAACCATAGTTGATTCCATCTACATTAAAGACCAAAAAACCAAAAATCATGGCTATAACAATCCCCATAATAGCAATGACTGTCACAATTTCCATTAATGTAAATCCAACCTCGTCATGGACTTTCTTCTGTATATAACGGAATAAACATATATATACTCTCTTCAAGATAATCGCCACCTTTACCTTCTTTTATAATCGTTAAGCCTTGAGCGTTAAAGTTAACCAATGTACCACTACTCCAATCAAATACAATCGGCTGATCATCAATTACGCGCGATGCATCTAAAGCCAAATATGTCGCGCCGGTTGTATCCGTGGGCAATTGTCGCACTTTAGCCAGTTCCCCTTCATATTCTTTTTGTATAGTATACGCCTGCTTTGACAACTCTTTTGAAGCAAATAGCGTGTTATATGCAAAGTGCAATCCACTAAAAGCTGCAATCATAATAATCGATAATAATGCAATGGACAAAATCAATTCAAGTAGGGTAAATCCAGCTTGATGCATGATTTTTCTTTTTATTGACATAGCATTTCCACCTCTTCTCATTCCCAATATGCAATTCCCATTTCTTTATATAAAATCACATTTGGATCGGACGGATTCAGTTGATGAAAGGACGATGAAGCCTCAATATTAACTTCTTTGGCATAGATTCCTCCATAAACTGTTGTCGCCCCGTTCTTTAAGTTTACAATTGCCTCTGGACCAATGATAAATCCGTAAAAATCCGGATTACTATCTATCTCTGCCACGATCGGACGCGAAGTAAGCGGATTTAAATAAAAGGTCAATAATTCCGGATGTCCAGCGACACCAATAAGCGTATTTTTGACAATGGTCAAATCTACTTGATTATCTTCTGGTATATCCATTATATAAAACCATATCCGATTATCGTTATGCACATTAATAGTTCCTGAAATTTCAATCCCATCTTCTACGATAACCATTACGTTATGGTTCCCATATATGTCCAACGTCGCATCTTTTCCAAAATTCGCCTCACCTTCAAGATAAAGGATAAGCCATTTTTCTGCGCCGCCGGGATTGGATGTTGACAACTCAAACGTATCTTCATGATCTTCATAGGGCTGCATATAGTACTTTGCAAAATCCGTATTAACGGCTATGCTTCCAGTATAATCATCATCCCATCGGCTGATAATCATTGATTCTCGAATATCCACATCTATATCATATTCGCCAAACATCATCATCTCTGCCGGTGTAAGTCCACCACCTGTTTGTTTAACAAGTTTTATACCTGCCTGACTTGGGTCAATAAATGTCCCTGACTGATCCAAGGCATCATAGATATCTGAAATCTCAGGTACTGCAATAGTAATATTATTTGCAGTATTTCGTGTCACCGTCCCAGTAACTCCATCTTCATCTCCTGCGGGCTTAAATTCTATATCTCCTCCTGAGCCCAAGTCACCATCAAAGTCCTTGATACTCACATCATCCATTGTTTCTTTTGCATAGACTCCAAAATCCAGATTCGAGCGTTCACGGTATTCCATCATGATTTTAACCGTCGCTTGCGCCTCTTGATATGTTCCTGTGGAGATGATACGGTAGAATCCATCTTCGTCAACACATTCAACACTAACAACGGCATCTCCTACACCATCTAGCATATTATTTGCCTGGGTAATCTGTTGTCCGCTATAAAAGTATTGATAATATGCATTATCCATTCGTTCTAGTTCCATTGCAACAGATTCCGCACCTGCACGAGCGATATAATACGCTTTCATCTCGTTCGTCTGATAGCGCACCTGATTGTTTTCACTGGTTGTTATTTGAATAAGACCTGCTACTAACAAAAAGGAGACAACCATCACGACGAGAATATATGCAAATGTTGATCCTTTTTCCCCACGTATTTTCACATTCATTTTCTTCACCTACTCTTCACGAATCACAAGCTTATTTATGATAGTATAATAAGTAGACAGCTTCTGCTTTTGTTAATTGTCCATTAAGGTTTGACCAATTTTTGGCAGGTACACCTTTATCTGCAACTAAAGCATTACCAATATTGGCAAAAGAATAATCTTGGGTTCCTTTGATGTTATTCATAATATATTCAATCTCACCATAAGTGATAGGATTTCTCGGGCGCAATGTATTATCTGTATATCCTTCAATGATTCCACTGATATATCCGCGATATATAGCTTTTGCAAAGGCATTTTCAAGACTTCCTAGCTCATCGTAATCATCAAAGGATGTTAAGTCCATGGTATCTTCTTCATTGACACTTTCCCATCCGTATACTTTATCCATCATAACGATAAATTCACCACGGGTTATAGGTGTATCCGGTTTAAATGTCATATAAGGGTCTAAAAACAAATATCCCGCTTGTAAAAACTCGTTAATCTCAGCTTCCATATAATGGCCTTCAATATCTGTAAATGCGTAATTCAAATCATAATTAAATAGTCCTTGATCTTCTTGTGTATAAATATAGCGTACAGCTTCTGGATTTGGTTGATAAGGGGCAAACGGATCTTCCTTATAAAACAGATCATCAATATACCATTCATAAAGTTGATCTTTTATGTTTACATCGGCTACAAGTGTATATACGGCTAACTCCATCTGACCTACTACTTCATCAATCGATTTTTTGCTAAGATTGGCATATGTCATATTGACATGTTTTTGAAACTGCCACATGTTTTTAAAAACATTCACAACAGATCCATATTGACCTTCGCTTGTGATTTCAATAACGTCTTTTTGAAAAGTTATCCCTTCAATCTCCACCTGTTCAGGTGTTCTAAAACTTAACAAAGTTCCTTCAAGGAATGGGATATTCAAAAAGTCATTAAATAAAAGTATTAACTCTTCTTGAGGCGTTGTATTAAAATATTGTGCCGCTTTTTGTTCAATGGCAACATAGTTTGTCTCTATCTTTTGATCGAGCATCTCTTCATTTTTTATCATCGTTTCCAAACGTTCAAGTTCTACCGTCTCAACCCGAAGTTCTTGGCGCATAGCTTCCATTTCAATCCATTGCGGTTCTAAAATATATACAAATGCCACCCACAGGATGATAAAGGTAATTAAACTAATTAGCAAAATATGTTCACGCGTTGATATCCTCATTGAGTGTCACCTCCAATCACTGCTTGCATGGAGAATTGATAATCATGGATTTCGGTTTCATCTTGTTCAATACTCGAAATAAACACGTCTCCAATGGTATCCGTCAAGCGTAGATTATGTGCAAATTCAGCAATGGCAGGTCGATTGTCAGCTCGGCCGACGATAAACATTTGCCCTTCAATGATTTCAAGCTTTTCCAAATTAGCATCCATCGGTATATTGTCACTAAGTAGTGCCAATATATTTTCTGACACTTGATTTTCCGATAGAATCACTTGATTGGCTGCATCAATATTTTGCTGAATATTTTCCAATTGGACAAGAAGCTCTTCTTTTTCCATAATACGAGTAATATCATCGTTGGACTGAATCTCTCGAATACGATCTTTGGTTATGTTTAGATTCATCTGGAGCGCTGACTTTTGCGTATATGTCCATGCAACAATTCCAACCATTCCAAGTATCAGTGTTACACATATGATTGACGCAATAATCATACTCGGTTTTTTCGGTTTTTTTGCTTCATTTTCTTGAAAGAAATTATAATCAAACATCTCTCCACCTACCTTCGATACATAACGCCAAGTGCGTTAAGTACTTCTGAAAGTTCATATTGTCCATTCTGGCTTAAGGTCACAGAACTGATTTCTCGCACTCTTTCAACGGGTAAATTATATCTATTTTCAATATATGCTTCAATCCCATTGATTTTGGATATGCCACCATATAGATAGATATGCTCAATTTGTTCTTCATTGTTGCTGCGCGATACATAATATCTAAACACTTTTGTAATCTCATCCATCCATTGATCTAAGACAAATTGTATCGCTCGTGCGACACCGCTTTCCACAGATTCATCAATGCTATATTGGCTGATGTCATGTATCTCTTGCTTGCGTACTTTGGCTTCATCCAAAGAAAGTTCTGTAAATTCCACAATGGCCTGATCGATATCTTTAGCTCCAAAGTTTAGCAACCGTTGAAAGCGAAACTTTCCATGTTTAAAAATATTCACACGTACTTTTTCGTATCCCAGATCAATAAACGCTACTGTCATGTGCTTAAAGTCTGAGCTTCGATTAATACGTTCTTGGTTTTCAATAAGTTTTCCCAATGCATTAGCCTGTGTATCTAAAACCATAGGAGTTAACCCGGCTTTATCAATAAAAGTCTTATATTGCTTAATCATGCGCTTAGGCACCGCTGTAACTAACATCTCAGCAAAAGGACTATTGCCCGTCTGCGTTTCTTCAATAAGAATAGATTGAACACTATAGTTTTCCATATCTACCGGCAAAAACTGTTCTACTTCAAATTTTGCAATCTCTTGTAAATTTTCTTTATTAATACTTGGCACTTTGACATCACGCATAATCATCTGCCCACTATCTGTTGTGCAAAAGCATCGATGGCTGTGAATATGATGCTGACGTAATGTGTTTTTTAGATTTTTGCTTAACCATTCAATGTCTTTTATTTCTCCATCACTATAGAGACCACTCGGTATGGATTGGGTAATAACATCTTTGATGACGAGTTGATTTTTATGAACATCGCCATAGACAATCTTCATGGAATGCCCACCCATCTCTAAAGCGATAATATTTTTATTGATTTTTTTCAATTTATCTTTTTGTGCTTGCATTCCGCTCAACTCCTTCATGCCATTTGCCACTTTAAAAAGGGATCATGCGCTGACCGGCAGCGCATGGGTGTATAAAAGCAACTGTTCTTATGGCGTAAATGCGGCTGCAGTATAGCCATCAATGCTATTATAAAAAATAGGATCTGCACCACTTCCGCTACCACTAAGCTGTACTGACGCAACGCCTTCATAAGTGCCTGTTCCCATAGTCACTGTTGCTGCCGTATAATCTTGCAATGCTGTAGCAGGAGCCTCAACCATATCGTCACCTGTTAAGTCAGCAATCGCTGGGGCTGTCTTATCATTTGCAGCCCAGTAAAGTTCTGCGGCTCTGGCTACAACAGCTGCATATTCTTTATCTGCTGCAATCTCAGCTTGCGTGGTAAATCCAATGAGACGCGGTACAGCAATAAGTGCCAATATACCTAAGATAACAATAACGATAATAATCTCCATGAGTGTAAATCCTTCATTTTTTTTCATGTGTTTTGTTAGTTTTTTCATTCTTCATTCCTCCTCAATGTTCTTTTTTTAAAAATCTTATCCAGTTACTTTGATATCGTTTGAAACATATCAAACATGGGTAGTGCCATAGCAATAACAATAAATCCGACAATAAATGCCATCACTAAAATCATCAGTGGCTCAAACATGGTGACCAATCTTGCTAATGCCGTCTCAACTTCTTCATCAAAAAAATCTGCTGTCTTATCCAAGATCTCGTCTAGTGTTCCCGACTCCTTTCCGATTTCCATCATTCCGTCAACCATCGGCGGGAACAAATGGCTCTCACGAACCACTTCGTGCAAGTCATTACCCTTTTGAATGTCCTCACGGAAGGATAGAATTGCTTCTGCAAATATTTGGTTACTAATCACATCTGCCAGATTTTTTAATGCGGTCAACATGGGTACGCCACTTGAAAGCATGGTGGATAGATTTCTTGTGAATCGTGCAGTGATGATTTTTGTATTCACATCTTTAACAACAGGTATCTTAATCTTTAACCAGTCTATATGGTGACGACCGATTTTTGAATGAATGTATTGATGCACAACAATCACCACGGTAAGAATGCCAATAAGTATAAGTACACTATGCGTGCGAACGAAGGTGCTAAATCCTAGAAGCATCTGTGTCATCATGGGTAATTCTACATCGCTTTTTTCAAACATGGATACAAATGTAGGAAGTATAAAAGTTACCAAAAATGCAACGACAAGTATCGACATAATCATGAGAATGATTGGATAGACCATTGCCGATTTAATTTTACTTTTTAGCTTGTTCTCTTTTTCAAAATAATCTGCTAAGCGTAGGAAAATCGTGTCCAAATTTCCACTCATCTCTCCCGACTCAACCATATATATCATGAGCTCCGGAAAAACTTTCGGATGGTTTTTCATGCTTAGCGAAAGCACCGTACCTTTTTGTACGTCGCGATGCAGGTCACTGACCACCTCTTGAAACCTACGTTTTTTTATTTGTCGCTTCATAATATCCAAACTTTTGGAAATCGTACTTCCTGCCTTTAACATGGCGTGAAGCTGGCGACAAAAAAAGGATAAATCTTTGGCTTTGACTCCTGCCCAAAAAGCCACCTCTTTAGTTCCTACCTGTTGCTTTTCTTGAATATCGATAGGATAGTTGTTATTGTTTTTGAGCATTTCGATAACATCACGGCGTTGATCTGCTACAAAAATACCTTCAACGATTTCTCCATTAGCCTTCATTGCTTTATATTGATATTCCATAATTCACCTTCTCTAGTAAGAGATTTCTTTTAACAACTCTTCTCGGTCAAATGCATATTCAACGGCTACCTCACTTGTTATTTTTCCTTTTTTATATAGCGACTCCAAGTATTGATCCATTGTAATCATCCCACTATTTTTTCCGGTCTGGATTTCATTAAGGATTTGATGAGTTTTTTGTTCACGTATTAAGTTTCGCACCGCCATCGTCGGAAGCAGTATCTCCACAGCAGGAACGCGTCCTTTTAATTCTTTTGTTGGAAGCAACTGTTGAGAAATAACCCCTTGGAGTACAGATGCTACCTGCATACGTATTTGCGATTTGCTATGTTCTGGAAAGGCATCAATAATACGGTCAATGGTTTTTGCACTTCCAATCGTATGTAATGTACTAAAAACAAGATGCCCCGTCTCTGCTGCAGTAAGTGCAATCTCAATGGTTTCTAAGTCTCGCATCTCTCCGACAAGAATAACGTCTGGGTCTTGTCGTAAGGCTGCACGTAGCGCTTTGTTAAAGGATTGGGAATCTGTTCCTATCTCCCGTTGACCTACGACACTTTTTTTGTCAGAAAATAAGTATTCAATCGGATCTTCTAACGTAATAATATGACACTGTCGCGTTTTGTTGATTTCTTCAATTAAAGATGCCAGCGTCGTTGATTTTCCGCTTCCTGTCGGTCCGGTTACCAAAACCAAACCATTTTTTAAACTTGTTAGCCGTAACAAACTGTCCGGAATATTTAATTGAGCTAATGTTGGAATCTCAAAGTTCACCATCCGCATCGCTAAACAATAAGTGTTGCGTTGTCTATAAGCATTGACACGGTATCTTCCCGTTCCTGGAACCGAATAGGAAAAGTCAAACTCACCTTGTTTTTCTAACATTTCCAGCTGTTCTACAGATAACATGGTCTTTAACAGTTGATAGATTTCTTCATTGGATATAGGCTCATCCCCTATTGAATGTAGAATCCCATCAATACGCAAAATAGGTTTTGTTCCGGCCTTAAGATGAATATCTGATGCTTTCGTTTCTTTACCTTTTTGTAGTATCTCCATTATATCCAAGAGATCTCCTCCTCTCCTTATTCTGTTCCGCTAGATAACTTGACCAACTCTTCGACTGTGGTTATTCCCTGTAGAACTAAGTCTAAGCAACTACTGTAAAGGGTTGTCATTCCTTCTTCCATCGCTTTTTTCTTCAAGATATCCGCACTCTTATTCTCATCAATGAGGGTACGAATTCCATAGGTTATTGGCATAATTTCATAGACGGCAATGCGCCCTTTATATCCTGTATGGTTACACAAATTACATCCTTCACCACGGTATAGGGTGTTTGTTTGATTTTTTATAACTTTTAGCTCATGTGCACTAGCTTCATAAGGTTGCTTACAGTTAGTACATATGCGCTTAACCAAACGCTGCGCCACAATCCCTTTAATGGAACTGGATAATAGATAGGGTTCTACTCCCATGTTGACCAGTCGTGGGATTGAAGATGCTGTGTCATTGGTATGCAAAGTCGATAAGACAAGGTGTCCGGTGATTGCTGCTCGAACAGCAATCTCTGCTGTTTCCCCATCACGGATTTCACCGATCATAATAACATCTGGATCTTGGCGTAATATGGCGCGTAGACTATTTGCAAATGTTAATCCTGCCTTGACATTGACTTGTGTCTGATTGATACCTTTAATCCTATACTCTACCGGATCTTCTACTGTTATGATGTTTTGCTTGATATTATTTATCTCCATCAAGGTTGCATAGAGGGTTGTCGATTTTCCACTACCCGTCGGTCCAGTTACTAGGATGATACCGTTAGGAACATGAATCATATGTTCATATCGATTGGATTTAAACTCTGTCATGCCCAGCTCTTTAATTGTTAAGAGCTTGGCACTGCGATCAAGTAGACGTATGACAGCTTTTTCTCCATAAATTGTTGGCATCACGGAGATTCGTAAATCAATCGAACGTCCGTTATATTCCACTTCCACCCGACCATCTTGTGGCACTCTGTTTTCTGCTATATCCATATATCCCATGATTTTAATCCGAGTAATCAATGATGAATGGGATTTTTTATTAAGCTGCATATGTTCATACAAGTCACCGTCTACACGAAAACGAATACGTACCGCTTGATCATCCGGTTCAATATGGATATCACTGACATTGCTTTCAGCTGCTTGTAAAATAATAGAATCAATGAGTTTAACAACCGGAGCATTATTTACATCCGATATAGATTCTAAATCCAATTGCTCTTCATCCATATTCCCTGTGAATTTATGACTAAATTCACTTACAGCTGCCTCAGCCGAGCGTTTTTTATAATATTGCTCTATGGCTAAGAGAATCTCTTTTTCTGTTGCCAAATATGGCTTTATATTTAATCCGGTAGCAAGTTTCAAATCATCAATCGCAAATAAATTCAGTGGATCTGCCATTGCTACTTCCAAATTTTTATTATCTACATTTATAGGTATGAGCATATATCTTCGTGCCATCTTGGAACTAATGAGTGCTGTCGCTCGTTCATTCACATCATAGGTATTTAATTGAACACGAGGAATTTGATATTGAACTTCCAGCACTTCGATAATCTGCTTTTCGGTTACATACCCTTCATCAATGAGTATCTTACCTAATACCTCTTTGCGTTCCCCCTGCAAACGTAATGCCTCTAATAATTGTTCATCTGTTATTATTTCACTATCAACCAGAATCTCTCCTAGACGTTTTACGCGTTCAACCATCTTATCACCTTCTTTTACTATATAATTCGAGGGTATAGATTATTTTGGGTACCTTTTTATAAAAAAAACAGAAAAAAGTATAAACTTTTTTCTGTTTTCTTGATTTTATTCTTTTTTCTTATCTTTTTCCAGCTGACTAGAAGCCTCTGATTTTTCTTTTTTCTTTTCATCTATTGCATTGGGCGCTACATCCGTTGAATCCGGTTTGTTTGATTGCTCCATATTATTCGATTGCTCGGGTTTGTCCGGTTTATTGGGTTGTTCCGGTTTATCCGGT
>DGAD01000036.1:47586-92197 GCA_002382805.1 Clostridiales bacterium UBA4039 | reverse complement strand
TTCCGGTTTATCCGGTTGTTCGGGCTGTTCCGGTTTGTCCGGTTGCTCGGGTTTATCCGGTTTGTCCGGTTGCTCGGGATGTTCCGGTTTATCCGGTTGCTCCGGTTTATCCGGTTTGTCCGGGTGCTCCGGTTTGTTCGGCTGCTCCGGTTTATCCGGTTTTTCGGGTTGCTCGGGTTGTTCCGGTTTGTCCGGCTTGTCCGGGTGCTCCGGCTGCTCCGGTTTATCCGGGTGCTCCGGTTTATCCGGTTTTTCGGGTTGCTCGGGTTGTTCCGGTTTGTTCGGTTGTTCCGGTTTGTTCGGGTGCTCCGGTTTATCCGGGTGCTCCGGCTGATCTAGAGATTCTTCTATACTTTCTATTTCTGTTGCCGGATATATACGAATCGGATGCTCTTTTTGTTGATTGTTTTTCTGCTCTTTTTTTAATGTATCAACTAAATCTGAGATTTCCATGTCTTGAACATGGTCTTGCTCATAATCTGTCGCCTGTTGCGCCTGCTTCATCAATACATATTTACCTACGGATATTTTTTGCTCTTTGGCTTGATTAATCTCTTCTCTGGATGCATCTACATATGCAAATGTATACTTTTCTTCATAACGTTTTCTATAACTATCGATTGTTGTATCTATCTTATCAGTATAGGTGTCTTCAGCCTCACCCAATAAACCATAGGAGACAAGAACCGTTCCTTGATCAACGAGATACCCAAGTTTTACTGAGGATGTAGTCAAGTATTCAAGCACTTCACTTAACGACCGGCTCTTTTCATTATATCCTTCTACGATTTTTTGCCCTTCTTCATTCAACGGTTCGATATAATCTATTTGTTGTTTACTATTTATGTAGAGTTCAAGACTTGGATTCACATCAAAGGTAAGTATTGCATAGGGCTGATACATCGGTCCACTTAACCTCTCCATGGAAACTATCCAAAAAAATAGCATCACAAAAGAAGCGATTGCTAATCGAAAAAAGTATTTTTTCTCCCGTGGCTTTTGCCTCCCGCCAACGTAAAAGTCCTCAGTAAAATAATAAATCATCTGATTTTCCACCATATTGGACTTTCTTATTAACCGGACAATTTTTTTATCCTCTGTCATTGCTAACGCATATTTTCTTTTTACCTCAAGTACAACTGCTTTTTTCATATAATCACCTCTCATTGACCTAAAAAATCAATGACACTTTGTATTTCATAATGATACGCTATTAAAATTGCTGAAATCGTTTTTTTATGGCTTTTTACAAATTTAAGGGATTGATCATATTCGCGGCTAATTAAGGTTACAGGAAGTCTTTTTTTCTCGATTAAGGCATGCATAATATCCGAATTCGACTGTAGCTTTTTAGCCAATTCGATAATATGTCTACGTGTCTCATCATGTTTTGGATGCTCACTGATAAGCACTTCATAGTTTAGCCCAAATACATGGAGATGTTCTTTATATACTAAAAGTTCATCACGCATAATAATTAATTCTTCAATATTATCTGAGACGATATCTGTTTCTGTGATTTGCGTTTCTTGATGATTGGATATATGGCGATAGTAGTCTACTATCTTATTATGAATCACCGTTTTTGCATAACTATAAAACTTGCCCTTATCCGCATCATAATGATCAAGACAATCATTAAATGCTTCCAAGGCAATATTGAGCTCATCACTATTACCAACTTCTACATATTTTTTAGTAATTGTTGACACGGTTTTAACAATAAATGGAAAATTCTCCTGTATTGTTTGATTACGCTCTCTCTCAGTCATATGTTCACCACTTTCGGCAGACTACTATGATTATCGTATTAATTCTATTATACCATAATCCTTCCAAAAGCAATACACTTTGACTTTTTCACTATAGAATTCGTATAACCACGGTTTTTTAGGTACCTTTTTCATTTTTTTTATTGACATTCTCTATATAGGTATGCTATTATTGTTCTTGCGTCACGTGATATACACAATTTATTATGCAGTTGTGGCGGAATTGGTATACGCGCAAGACTAAGGATCTTGTGGGCTTAGGCCCGTGGGGGTTCGAGTCCCCCCAACTGCATTATTGTCGTATCAAGGCATAGAGAATATCTTAAGTATAAGATGTTCTTTTTTATTGTTCAGAATCATGAACGGGGTATAAATGCAAAAAACATTATAAATGTTATGTAGCTATCATGACATAAAAAAGCCGTTGTGCTCTACGTTGAGCACAACGGCTTTTACATGTCATCTATTGTACAATAGCTTTTGCAAAAAATTGCGGAAGATGAAAGTTTGGATTTTCGCTTACGATCGGATTATAACTTGCATAATGCTCGATTTCTTTGCTTTCTGCAATTTTATAAAAGTTGCAGTAAAAACACTCCCCTGTTTTTAAACTTTCTATTCCTGTCAATTCTTGAATTAAAGACATCGGAATGACTAAGTCTACCGTCCAATGGTCTTTAAGAACTTCTGCACGCACATTACATTTTTCATACATTGTTTGCGAAAGTACGTTCCTGTCATGGCGTCCATAACCATAGTTTGCAAGCATGGCTCCATTTGAATTAATTTCAAAATTCATATACAAGGATTCTTGATCAGGTTGCGTCTCTTGAAAGGAAACAAAAACCTCTACCGCACTATCACGGTATACCGGATCCTGAGGTTTCGTGTATGTTCTCTGGGGATTTTCTTCTTCCACCACAAACCGAACAACAAGTCCGACACCTTCAAGATATGCCATGTACCCGTATGCTACCGGTTTGTATACACAATTCCAGTTAAAATTATTAATTTCAAGTCGCTGTGCCTTTTCAATCTCTTGTAATGTCTCAATCTTGCAAACTTTATATTCCATACAATCTCCTAACAATCTCCTATTTTAACATTTTTTTAAATTCATCTGCTACAAACTGTACTTGTGTTCCAACGATAACTTGTACACTTGTTTTACTTGGGCGAATAACCCCTGCCACGCCTGCAGCTTTGATTTTCTTATCATTGACAACTGTATAGTCTTTAACTTCAAGACGAAGTCGTGTAATACAGTTATCTGCGCTAACGACATTTTCTTTACCGCCTACCCCTTCTAATATTGCAGCTGCAACAGCTGTATAGTCATTGTTTTTAAGTTGTACATTGACTTCATCTTCTGTGTCATCTTCTCTACCTGGAGTTTTTAAGTCAAACTTCAAGATAACAGCTTTAAAGATAACATAGTATAATGCAAAGAAACCTGCTCCTACTGGAAGTAATAATAACGGATTAAGTGCCATTGGTGCTTTAAAACTTAAGACGTAGTCAATAAGACCTGCGCTAAAGTTAAATCCTGCACGTGCAGGCAATAATGCAACGATAAATGAAGAAACACCGGCTAATAAAGCATGTACTACATAAAGTACTGGTGCTAAGAACATAAACGCAAATTCTAATGGCTCAGTTACACCTGTAAAGAATGAACATAATGCTGCCGCACCCAAAAGACCACCTGCGATTTTACGCTTGCTATCTTTTGCTGTATGATACATTGCTAAGGCTGCCGCTGGCAATCCAAACATCATTACCGGGAAGAAACCAGACATATACATACCTGTTGTTCCCAATACGCCATTACCTTCTGCTGACCAGAAGTTTGTCAAGTCGTTAATTCCAGCTACATCAAACCAGAATACTGAGTTTAAAGCATGGTGTAAGCCAAGTGGAATCAATAGACGATTTAAGAAAGCATAGATTCCAGCCCCAACAGCTCCGGTTCCTAAAATCGCTGTACCAAAACTTACAAGACCACCATATAAAAACGGCCAAACTACAAATAAAATACCTGAAACAACAATTGTTACCCCTGCAGTGACAATGGCAACACTTCGTTTTCCACTAAAGAATGCCAATGCACTTGGTAATTTTGTATTCTTGAATTTATTATAACATGTTGCACCAATAATACCAGATAAAATTCCTATAAACTGGTTGTTAATTTTTCCAAATGCCGGATCTGCTGCTTCCCCTGTAAATATCTCAACAGCACCACTTGATAATAATGTTGTAATCATCAACCATGACACAAGACCTGCCAATGCCGATGTTCCATCATTGTCATCCGACATACCTACCGCAACCCCAATCGCAAACAAAATCGCCATATTATCTATGACTGATCCACCTGCTTTGATTAAGAATCCGGCTAAAACACTGTTTGCTCCCCAACCTGTTGGGTCAATCCAATAACCAATCCCCATAAGGATCCCGGCTACCGGCAATACTGCAACAGGTAACATCAAAGATTTTCCTAGTTTTTGCAAATACTTCATCATAATACAATTTACCCCTTTCTTGTAGCGCTGCTGCCTTCATGCAACCACACGCAGATACTTATTTTGGCTGATGTTCACACCATATTATTGAGCGTTTTTTGTCAACGCAATAATAACATCCTTATTTCCTGCATTTTGATCAACTTTGGAGTCAATCACCGCATAGTTATCAACATTGCACACCACCACTGGTGAGACAATATCATAACCCGCATTCTTAATCGCTTCTACATCAAACTCAAGAAGCAAATCACCTTTTTTTACATCGGCGCCACTTTCAACATGGGCTGTAAAAAATTCCCCTTTGAGCTTAACTGTTTCTAGACCGATATGCATAAGAATCTCTGCTCCATCTTCACTCACCATTGCAATAGCATGGAGCGTCGGAAATATTGTCGAAACATTTCCATTGACCGGTGCATATACTTTTCCTTCACGGGGAATAATCGCCACACCTTTTCCTACAAGCTCTTGACCAAATGTTGGGTCGCTAACTTTTGTTACCGGAATAACATCTCCTGGTATCGGTGCATAAATCAATTCTTTATCGTCCTTGCTAAATAAACTTTTTAATTTTGAAATCATCATTTTCTCCTTTAAATTTAATCGACCGTGATAACACGACGTATATGAACTGTAAGATATACTAACTCCTCTTCCGTGATTTTATATGTATATATATTTTCAATGTATTTGGCAATCTCTTGTGCACACGCATATTCTTTTGGATATAAGTTTGTAACTACATTGTGTAATTCTGCTTCTTGGCTGTCTAACAGCTCTCTATTAATAATCCGTTGTGCTAAAAACTTCAGATGGGTAACAAACCGTTCATAATGTAAGCTATCTTCAGCAATATCTGTTTGATAATACTCCTTCACGATATCCACAATAACAGGTACCATTTTTGTCATATTCATAGCATCTGCCATCACAGTATTATACTCTGCATTAACAATATGTAACGCAATAGATGCTGCTTCATCTTCCGGGAAAAAGATCCCCAATTGGTCACTAATATGACGTATTGCGTACTCTCCAATTTGGAACTCGTTCTTATAGATACTTTGCACTTCCCATAACAAAGGGTTTTGGAACATCATGCCTTGATTATAGCGTTCTACTGCAAAGTTGATGTGATCGGTAAGTGTGATATAAATGTTTTGGTTGAGTTTTTTGTTGAGAATCTGTTTAGCGTAGGTAATAATGTCATTACTAACTTTAAAATGTTGCATAGGAATGTTCGAAAGCAGTTCTTTAAAATGATCAATTGTATTTTGGTTGTCCATATAAAAAACTTTCTCAATACGATCTTGATCAATCTCCATATTTTCTTTTACTTTGAATCCGATTCCACGTCCCATAACAACAAATTCACGTCCAGTGTCGTCTTTTGCGCTCACCACATTATTATTAATTGCTTTTATAACTCTCATAACACCTCTCCATTAAACCCCACATTAAAAAACACCAAACTAAGCTGAATCATTATTTAATTCAACAAAATTTGGTGATGCCTGCACGACCAGTAACAATCCAAAATATTCTTTTTACTATATT
The DNA here is from genome assembly GCA_002382805.1 of Clostridiales bacterium UBA4039. GTDB lineage: Bacteria > Bacillota > Clostridia > Lachnospirales > Vallitaleaceae > UBA1351. The sequence goes on along the minus strand of DGAD01000036.1, from coordinate 86,337 downwards.
CACTATACCAGCACTTTATCTAAAAGTCAATATCTTTTTTTTTTATGATTGTGCTTATTGCCTACTCAAATTCTATCGATCGTATCGCTTTTCTCATTTTTAAAACCTTCGCAGGCGCTATAGACACTTCATCTAAGCCTATTTTTAAGAAAAATTCAAGCAATTCTAGGTCACCACCAAGTTCACCACAAACCCCTGCCCATTTCCCTTTTTTATGTGCATTTTCAACAACAAACTCAATCATACGCAAAACCGCTGGATGGTGGGGATTATAAAACCGTTCTATGCGTGGATTTTGCCGATCAACCGCTAGCGTATACTGGGTTAAATCATTCGTCCCAATACTAAAAAAATCCACAATTTCTGCCAATGCATCACTCATCATAACCGCAGCAGGTGTCTCAATCATAATGCCTAGCTCAACATTATCCGAATACGCCACCCCCTTTTGGGTCAACTCTTGCTTAACTTCACGAATAATTCGTTTAATCTCTAACACTTCTTCAACCGATGTAATCATTGGAAACATAATGGCAATGCGTCCAAACGCCGATGCACGGTATAGGGCTCTAAGCTGAACTTTAAAAATTTTCGGTTCTTCCAAGCAAATCCGTATCGCCCGATAGCCCATTGCCGGGTTTTCTTCTTGCGGAATCTTAAAGTAACTCGCTTGTTTATCCGCACCTATATCTATTGTTCTTACGATAACCGGCTTATCCTTCATCGCAACCGCCACTTTTTTATAGGCTTGAAATTGTTCTTCTTCTGTTGGATAATCTGTCTTTTCTAAAAACAAAAACTCACTTCGAAAAAGTCCGATCCCCCCTGCATCATATCGACATACCGCTTCAACTTCCTCCGGACTTCCAATATTTGCATATACATTTATACGCTTGCCATCCTTTGTAACATTATCCAAACCAATCAGTTCATCATCTTCTTCTCTTTGCTTTTCTATCATATTCTGACGCTTTTGGAAGCTTGATATTGTTTTGGCATCAGGTTCAATATGAATTCTACCTTGATCGCCATCTACAATAGCCTCTTTTCCGTCAAGGGAACTATTTAGCTGTTCTCCTACCGAAATAATTGCAGGAATATTGAGGGAGCGCGCAATAATAACCGTATGAGAGTTTGGAGTCCCCTCTTCTGTAAGCAACGCCAAAATTTTTGTTTTATCCATCTGAATCGTTTCACTTGGCAACAAGTCTTTCGCTGCCAGGATTATCATCTCTCCTTCTGGATTAAAACCACGCTTAAGATTTGATTGAGGATGTAATATAGCATTTATTATACGCCTTGTCACATCTTTTAAGTCAAGAGCACGTTCACGCATATATGCGTTCTCCATATGATTAAAAATCTCTACCAGCTCTTTAGACGCACTCGACACTGCATAGGCTGCATTCATTGAATGGGTCCATATGTTTTCCTTAACCATTTCTTCAAACGTCACATCATCCATCATCATCATATGCGCTTCTAGAATATCCACTTCTTCTTTAGATGTCTCTTCATCCATCGCTTGCTTCAAGGCACCAAGTTCTTCTTGGGCCAATGCACGTCCTTGAATGAATTTTTCCCATTCATGCTGGTGTTCTTTACATAGCTGGGTTGGCACTTCATTTGTTGCTGGTTGGTAGTACATGATCTTACCTTTTGTAATCCCATCAACTACACCTTTCCCATAAATTGTTTTCATAACAACCACCTTTCCATACTCACAAAAAAAACCAAAAACTAGAGACTCCTTGCTATCTCTTGGTTTTTGGTTTTGCCTTAAAAATAAGTAACAATCCATATACTTCTATATTTAGCTTTCATTATCCTAGCATGACTTTAACCACCTGTCAATATAACTCTTGATTTTTTATGCATTTTTCTTTATACTTATTTTATCCGATAAAGGCAAACTTATTGAAAAATAAGGACGCAAAACTTAAGGGCCTTAACCTATATGGAAAGGTAGCCAGTTGCCGAAGAGATGCTTCATCGTATTCTCTTTTTGCGCATTATTTCGGATAGAAAGTATTCGCGCTACTATACACATATTTTTTTAGGAGGATTTATGATGAACACAAAAAATGTATTAGCAAAACTTGGAATGACGGTTACTGTTTTTTTAATCGCTTTTAGCTTCACTCTTTTTGCAAATGAAGACAGCACCACAAGTTCCGGCGAAACTCCCGATGTTATTGAAGGAGTAGAGATTGACGGCGATACTTCACAGACAACGGATGGAGCCATCTCTATCGAGAATCCATTGCCGGATTTTATCAAAGAACGTTTTGAAATGGCAACGAAGTATTCCATCTCCCCTGGAAAAGCAAATTTGCTTACTCGATTAAAAGCAACGGATTTAGATGATTCCATTGATCTTGATGAGTGGGCTCAAAAAACAATTCGCGAAATTCAAAAAGAGCGTATTGAAAACAAAAAGAAAGCTCAAGAAGAATTAAAAGCTAACCCATCCAGTAACGCTAAAGTCAAACCGGAAAAACCGGAAAAATCTGCCAAACCGGAGAAAACCAGAAAACCCGAAAAAAATAATAAAGGCAATAACGCAAATAAACCCAATAAATAAAAAAGCTTAAGAGGCATTGCACCAGCATATCATGTGCTGGCGCAATGCCTCTTTTACTTTAAAATCAACGCTTATCTTAACATTCTTTTAGGTTAAAGATGAGCGAAGCAAAATCTCCACCTTCTAGATTCAACCATTTACGTCGAAGAACAAGGCCTATCTCCATAAGTTCATCTCCGTATGCTTCATGGGACATATATGGGTTGGTCACCTGATATTTTTTATCGGGATGAAGCCCTTTAAGTTTAAAGCGAAGCCAGCTAGCATTGACCCGGTTTAGACTTTGATAATAAGCTGCAATAGCTTCACTTTGATCTTTTGCCACAACCATCCATGCCGTATCATGCCCTTCAAAAGGACTTTTTAGCCGATAAAATACGCCTTGATGAATTAACGCTCTATTTTCCTTATAGTAAGCGATTTGTTCACGTACAATCATTAGCTCATCATCCGATAGCGTATTTAAGTCCATCTCATATCCAAACGCCCCCAAAAATGCAACTTTACCACGGGTTTTAAGCGGTGTCATCCGTTTAATTTGATGATTGGGTACTGCAGATATGTGCGCCCCTATACTTGATAACGGATAGACAACACTCGTCCCATATTGAATCTTTAATCGTTCTATAGCATCCGTATCATCACTTGTCCATGTCTGAGGTGCAAAATATAGCATCCCCGGGTCAAATCGTCCTCCACCACTTGAACAAGACTCAAATAAAATCTGCGGAAACTCCTGAATTAAACGTGTATACAAATCATAGACACCTAAAATATAACGATGCATGACTTTTCCCTGTTCCATTGGTGATGCTCCATGAGAATAGCATTCTGTTATATATCGGTTCATATCCCACTTTATATATGAGATCTTTGATTCACGGATAATCTTTGATATCATCTCATGAATATAATCCACCACTTCTTTTCGGGAGTAATCCAGCACATGTTGTGTACGGCTAAAGCTGTCTAAGCGATCAGGTGTTGAAATCAACCACTCCGGATGGGCACGATACAACCCACTATTTTTGTTAACCATCTCCGGCTCAATCCATAGACCAAACTTCATACCTAAGTCTTCCACTTTTTCCGATAGCCCCCGAATACCATTAGGCAACTTATCTGTATTGACATACCAATCGCCTAAGCCTTGCATGTCGTCATCCCGCGTTCCAAACCAACCATCATCTAGAACAAATAACTCTACACCGACTTCTTTGGCTTTTTTTGCTATATCTAAGATTTTTTCCTCCGTAAAGTCCATGTAGGTTGCTTCCCAGTTATTTAGAAGTACCGGACGTTCTTTATCTCTCCAATGCCCGCGTGCTAAGCGTGTCCGATAGAGTTCATGATAGGTCTGACTCATTTTGTTTAGACCTTGGTCCGAATAGACCATAACAACCTCCGGCGTTTGAAAAGCCTCGCCACAACTTAAGCTCCACTCAAAATTGTTTGGGTGAATCCCCATTGATACCCGTGTCATATCATGGGTGGACACTTCCACTTGCGCCAAGAAGCTTCCACTATAAACCAAACTAAACCCAAGCACTTCTCCATCAAATTCTGTAGCCTCCGGTCGTTTTAATGCCAAAAACGGATTATGCTCTAGACTACTGGCACCACGCATGCTATGTACCGCTTGAACTCCATGTTCTAGCATTCTTTTCTTCACGTAGCGCTCTCTCGACCACGCTCCAGATAAATGCAACATTTCATAGTTCATATCCACAAGATCCACACTCGCACTCAACGCACTTGTCAGGCAGATTGACGCCTTACCTTCATGAACGAACTTTGCGTGGCGTGTTAGCACCGGATAGTTCATAAATAAGGTATAGGACAAAATCAAACGCGTCTGCATCACTTCATCCCATAGTTCGATTTCTAATGTTTGTGCTTCGTCTTCCTCTTCAACGTAGACTGCCGGGAGGGGTTCTATTTTTTTCTTGCCATTAAAAATGTTATGGGATACATATGTAAAATGACTAATTCGGCTTCCATTTTCTTGCTTGATCTCAAAAGCCGGGTAACGAAAGTCTCCTGTGCCATAAGAAGGATATTCTTGCTTTGTATACTCTAAAAAAAGTAGCGGAGATGACTCCATATGACTTGCACCCATACTTCTTTTTTGTTCTTCATGTAGATGATTAAAACAGGCACGGTCATGTATCTTTTTACCAAAATACAGATTTCCCAACTGACCATTATCCATAATTTCAATAATATAACTTAACGCATTATTATAGAGGTGAAACTCTCTTGATTGTTCATGAAAAATAATTGCCATATTTTTTCTCCTTATGTATTCGTTTTGTATGTATATGCCTTTTCCTACAACTTACCACCACTGGTAGCAATACCTTGAATAAACTGTTTTTGAAAGAAAAGATAGATGATAATCATCGGAATAACTGCAAGTAAAGATGCAGCCATAAGTTCAGGATAATTCGCCGCAAATTGACCTTGTATTTTTGCTAAAGCTGCCGATAGCGGAATCGTACTTTGTTCTGTATTGACAACTAATGGCCACATCAAGTCTTTAAAGGCAAAGAGCGCTGTAAATATTCCCAAAGCAACCATTGCCGAACGCGTCAACGGTGCCATCACATATAAAAAGGTTTGCCCGATATTACATCCGTCAAGTCGCGCCGCTTCCTCCAAGTCTTTTGGCAAACTCATATAGGATTGTCGCAATAAGAATGTACCAAAGGCTGTAACAAGTCCCGGAAATATCAGTGCAAAATTTGTGTTAAGCATACCTAACTTGCTAACAATCACGTATTGAGGAATAATAAAAATCTGCACCGGTACCATCATTTGAAAAATCACTAGGCTAAACATCAGGTCACGCCCCTTAAACCGAAGACGTCCAAAGGCATAGCCTGCCAACGTTGCTGTAATGACCGCAAAAAACACACGTCCCAGCATAAGTACAAAAGTATTCCAGTATAAGCGCCCAAAATTCATCTTTGTCATTACTGATTCGAATGCGTCTGTACGCCATTGCGTTGGAAAAATCACAAATGGGTTCATCTGCGTTGACTCTGATATTGTCTTAAATGCAGTTAACACCATCCATAGGAAAGGGACAAGCATAACAATTGAGCCAATAATTAAGACCGTATGTAAGATAATCGAATTGAGTATTTTTCTGTTTTGCATAATAATCTCCTTCCTAATTGTAGTTTACCCATTTTTTTTGCATGCGTATTTGAATCACCGTAATGACCATAATCACCAGGAGTAGCAGCATTACAATGGCTGATCCATATCCTCTATCTGATTCAACAAAAGAGTATCGATAGAATAGATATACCAGCGACTGTGTCTTAAAAAATGCCGGATTGTTGCGATCCATCATCATATAGATTACATCAAACACTTGCATTGCCGCGATAATTCGTGTTACGGATACAAAAAACATCATCGGTGATATAAGCGGAATGGTAATATAAAAAAATTGTTTGACCGCACTTGCTCCATCAATCATCGCCGCTTCATAATAGTCTTGCGGAATTTCTTGTAGTCCTGCAAGAAATAAGACCATATTATATCCAATAACTGACCAAATACCCACAACTGCAATCCATATAAATGTCGTATTTGGATTCGATATCCAATTTACTGAATCAAATCCCAAGGTATTTAACAAATGATTCAATAAACCGAATTCAGAATTATATAACCAGCGCCAAACCATGGCTACGGCTGCCGGTGCAGCCACCATCGGCAAGAAATATATCGTTCGATAAAGTGATCGCCCGCGCATATGACGATTAAGTAAAACCGCTAGTACCAAAGCGATTGCAATAGAAAAAGGTACTTCAACAACAGCATATTTAAATGTATTAATCAGCGCTTGCCAAACACTGGCATCGGCAAACATACGTCGATAATTGTCCAGCCCAACAAATACATTCCCTTTTCCAAATGCTCCTGCTTTAAAAAAACTTTGATATATTGTCTGAAAAATAGGGATAATATTTAATATAAATAATCCAATCATCGTCGGAAGTATAAACATCCACCCCCAAATGAACTCACTGCGGGCACGATTTGTTCCCCTTACTTTTGTTCTTGTTGACACGTCATCATCTCCTTACTTCCTCGTCAGATGTATATAAGCGCCAAAACGGATGTGTTTTGGCGCCTATATCCCCATTTTTATTCTTCTGCTAATAATGCATTCATCTCTGTCGCTATTTCTCGGCAAACTTCTTCAGCTGTCTTATCTCCGGTCCATGCCATAATCATTTTGTCATTGGCCATATTTTCCCAACGAACCGTTGTTTTTGAATATGGACGAATCACTAGATCATCCATCATATCCAGATACGCTTGAAGGTTAAATGTTGGATATGCTCCTGTCCAGTTATCCATTGTTCCTTCATACGCTGAAATAACAATACCAAGGTCTGATTGTTTTTGCTGCGCTTCCTCTGAGCCCATGTATTCAATCAACGCCCATGCTTCTTCAGGATATTCTGTATTTTCTGCTGCCGCCCATCCAAGACCATTGTAAATGGAAGGTCGTCGTCCAGTCTCTGCATCTTTTGGAAGAACTGCAATGTCAGCATTTTCTATAACATATTCATTATTACATAATTCTGCAAGCATCCAAGAACCTTGCATAATCATCGCCACTTTTCCTGCTTCAAAAAGTGCATGTTCTTCATTTTCTGCAAGCACTTCATAAGGTGGCATTAATCCGTCTTTTGACATAGAAGCAAAAAAGTCAATCGCTTCAATAGTTTCCGGCAAGTCAAAGCCTGAAGATTTTTTATCATCCGAAATAATGTAACCATTTTTACCATAAACTAAATTGTACCAACCTGCTTGGTTATTGCTTGGACGAAGTGCAAGTCCATATTGGCTTCCATCATCTTTTGTAAGTTTTTCAGCAGCCGCCCTAAAGTCTTCCCATGTCCACGAATCATCTGGATATGCTACACCCGCTTCGTCAAACATGGTCTTGTTGTACCACAATCCGATGGTATCAATATCTTTTGGTACTGCATATTGTGTTGTACCTTCCCAGTTATAGATTTCAATAATCTCTTGAGGGAATTTTGACATGTCTAACACGTCACTGGACTTAATACGTTCAGTTAAATCAAGAAGCATCTCATACTCAGAATATCTTGCAATTTCGTTTGAGTGCATCCAAAAAACATCCGGTAATGATCCGCCCGTTGCACCTGCTTCAAGCATTGTCCAATATTGTTCCCATGGCGTTACTTGTATTTGAGCCTTAATGCCTGTTTTTTCTGTAAAATCATTAATAATCTGTGTTAATCCAGGTTCTTGATTGGTATCCCAAATCGCCACTGTTAATTCGACATCTGAAGAACCTGATGTATCAGAACTTTCTGAATCGGTGCTCTCTGACGAAGTATCGGTTGTATCGGTTGATGCTCCTGAATCTGTTCCTCCATCATTAGAATTGTCTCCCCCGCTACACGCAGCCAAACTTAATACCATTACTAATGTTAACATTAATGCCATCATTTTTTTTAGCTTCATATGAATCCTCCTTTTATCTTGTGATAGTCTTTGTTGATTATGCTCCTATTATACATACAATAAATGCGAAGTTAAATATACTCATGTTGCATAAACATATCATAATGTAATATTTGTATATATATTCATTATTTTTTTGTGTATTTTTATATATTATACACCACATATAGGTTTTTAACACACTTTTTTAAAGCACATCCACCAATAGATACAGGCCATATCTCTATGTTATATGTATATGTTATAATGTTGCATTTCAATACTTTTTGGCGTATACTTGATTAAAGTGTCAAAACTACTTCAGCGAACTTAACATAATTATTGATCCTATAGGAGGATTCTTATGGACAAACCCACAACTTACAATTCGCGCGTCGGTTTTCGTTGTCTGCGTAACATAAAGCGTCAAACCAATGATCTATATCTTGTTCACTGCGGACATCAGCACTGTACTCCCGGATATACCTACAATCATAAAACCCCTAACGAAAATCATCTGCATTTCATTTTAAGCGGGAAGGGCAGTCTTACCATTAATGGTACTACCTATGCTTTAAAAAAAGATGATCTTTTTTTAATTCCAAAATCGGTTCCTATCGACTATGCTGCGGATATGAATGATCCTTGGGAATATATGTGGGTAACTTTTGACGGAGAGATGGCGATAGACTATCTTCAACACGCAGGCTTATCCGCTGCTCATCCGGTTGCAGCTTCCGGAATACCTACTGCTTCATACTTGCCTCTCATTCGAAAAATTCTAGATTCAAATGAATTGACTTTTACCAACGAAATTAAGCGTGTAGGTTATCTATTTGATATTATATCGACGCTGATTGATGCACAGAATGAAAAAAGAAATAAAAAAAATCGCTATGATTACTCAAGCGAGACTTACGTTGAACACGCTTTGCAATATATAGCGATTAATTATAAACAAGAAATTAAAGTCAGCGACATCGCAGACTATGTCGGTATCAACCGATCGTATTTAACAACCATTTTTAAAAAAGAACTCAATGTCTCACCCCAAGAATATCTTATTAATTACCGCCTTGGAAAAGCAGCCAAGTTGTTGGAAACAACTCAGCTGCCTATTAAAGACATCGCACTTGAGACCGGGTATAATAATCCACTGAATTTTTCGAAAATGTTTAAAAACTCTTATGGGAAAAGTCCCAAGACATATCGTGAACAAATTTAATGAATATCTTTTATCCGCATGACGCGCATAGCATTTAACACTGCAATAAAAGCAACGCCAACATCTGCAAAAACAGCTTCCCACATTGTGGCAATTCCTCCCGCACCCATAAGCAATACGATAGCTTTTACACCTAATGCAAAAATTATATTCTGCCAAACAATTCTTCGTGTACGCTTTGCTATATGCATGGCCGAGACGATCTTAGACGGTTCATCAGTCATTAAGACAATATCTGCTGCTTCAATAGCCGCATCTGAACCCAAGCCTCCCATTGCCACACCAATATCTGCACGTGCAAGCACAGGTGCGTCATTGACTCCATCACCTACAAAGGCAACGCGTTTCGAAGGTGCTTTTGCTTCCACAATGGCTTCAAGCTGAGTCACTTTATCTCCTGGAAGTAATTCTGCACGAACATCCGATATCCCGAGTTTTGCGCCTACCATCTGACCGACTTCTTTACGGTCTCCTGTCAGCATGACAATGTTATGTACGCCGATTTTCTTTAATCGCTTAATCGTTGACGCTGCATCTTCTTTTATAGTATCTTCTATTTCAATATAACCTGCATACTGATTATTAAGAGCCACATATACAATTGTTCCCAACGATTGCACCGATTCAAACTCCACACCCATCTGGCGCATCATCTTGTCATTACCGACGACAATTTCATCTTGGTCATACTCCACCTTAGCACCCTTGCCTGCAAAATCTTCATAATGAACAATTCTACTTTCGTCTATGGTTTTTCCATAGGCTTTTAGTATCGACAGACCAATCGGATGATTAGAGTGCACTTCACCAATAGCCGCATAATAAAGCAGTTCTTCTTGACTTAAGGAGGTATTTGCATGTGGAATCATCTGTGTTACTTCAAAGAACCCATGGGTCAACGTCCCAGTTTTATCAAACACCACTGTATCCACTTTATTTAACGCTTCAAGATAGTTACTCCCTTTAATCAACACACCATGTCTAGATGCTCCACCGATACCTCCAAAAAAGCCTAAAGGTATAGAAATAACTAGAGCACAAGGGCACGATACGACCAAGAAGATAAGCGCACGATAAATCCAGTCATAAAAATCGCCTCCCGTCACAATCGGCGGAATAATCGCTAAGGCTAATGCTGAAAATACAACTGCCGGTGTGTAATACTTCGCAAATGTTGTTATGAAATTTTCTGTTTGGGCTTTTTTGCTACTTGCGTTTTCCACCAAATCCATGATTTTGGCTACTGTTGAATCCGCATAAGCTTTGGTAACTTCTATCGTTAATACACTATTTTGATTAATGAATCCAGATAAAATCGTATCGCCTTTTTCGATATCTCTAGGCATCGACTCTCCAGTTAACGCCATTGTATCTACCATGGAGTTTCCTTCAAGCACCACACCATCTAAAGGTACTTTTTCTCCTGGTTTTACTATAATTCGACTTCCTACAGTAACTTCATCCGGTTTTACCCGTCGGCTTTGCTCGCCTTCAAGAAGGTTTGCATATTCGGGCTTAATGTCCAACAATTCTTTAATGGACCGCCTAGAGCGATTTATTGCAAGGTCTTGGAATAGTTCACCGACCTGGTAAAATAGCATAACAGCTACACCTTCTGGATATTCACCAATCGCAAAAGCTCCAATCGTTGCTATCGCCATTAGAAAATTCTCGTCAAATACTTGTCCGCGCAGGATGTTTTTCCCTGCACGCAAGAGAACTTCACCACCAATGAGTAAATAGGCTGCAAAATAAAGTCCAAACTCAATCATCGGTGAAAAGGTGCCTATAATCGCCATGGCAAATAAAATAACGCCTACACCCAAAACACTCAATTCTTTTATGTTGAGAAGACTTTCTTTAGACGAAGCCGTCGTATCGCCTTTATCTACTAGTGCCACACCAGCTTCAATACGATCTGCCAGTGCTCCTGCCTCTTTATAAATTTGGTCTGCATCCTTTCCCTCTTGTACATGCAGTGTTAATGTTTGAGATGCAAAGTTTAACGAAGCAACACTGACCCCGTCAATATTTTGAATCCCTTGTTCAATCTTGGTTGCACAGTGTGCACAGTCCAACCCAGTAATACGAAACTCTTTTTTTGTGTTCTTTTCCATTGTAAGTACCTCCTTATGCTATTCCATAATGTGATTTAGTCCCTGGTCAAAAATGTTCTTAATGTGATCATCATCAAGTGCATAGTAGACAACTTTGCCTTCTTTTCTGTACTTGACCAAACGTGCCTGCTTAAGCACACGCAGCTGATGTGATATCGCCGATTGAGACATACCAAGAAGCGCTGCAATGTCACATACACACATTTCTTCAGTAAATAGCGCAAATATAATCTTAATTCGTGTTGAATCACCAAATACTTTAAATAAATCTGCTAACTCATACAGTTGTTCGTCTTCCGGCATCTTCTGATGAACACTTCGAATAATATCTTCATGAAATACATTACACTGACACGTCTCAAAATCTATCTTTTTATCTGACATAAGCTCTCCTTTTATTTTTATTATTATACTTGTTCATATGAACAAGTATTCATATGTTATATTATAAGAACCCTTTATCTTTTTGTCAAGGCTATTTTCCCATTCTTTTTATTTGGCTCTTTGTTGTAAGTAGCTTAGAATATCTCGAAAACACGAATAAGGTTTATAGGCATGTCCATTTTCATCTAAAAGCCTAGCTAATTCATCTTTTGCAAAGATGACGTCGGCATGAAGTGCCGCTTTATAGTCCGGTTCAGAATCTCCTGCAAAGATAATGGTTTTATATTTTTCTCTATGCATGATTGCAACTTTTTCTTTATCAATTCCATAAAGTTTTGAATAAAAGGGTGATGTTTTATCCGGTTCCATTATAAATGTATTGTTTTTGAAGCTTCCATCATTTGTGTAAACTTCAACTTCTTGAATACCTTGTTGCGACAGCGCGTATTCAATATAATAGCGAAAACCTGCACTTAATATAACAAAATCTCCACCTTGCTGGTGTACTTCTTCAATGACCAGCTTTAGGTCTTTATCGATTTCAACTTTATTTAATGCATCTAGTCGTTCTTGCTCCGTAAAGGTATGCCATGTAAAGACAGTGTTTAAAAACTGCGTTCCAATTTTTTGTGTTTTTTTCCATTCATAATAATAATCAATACCTTTTTGTCCAATATATTCATCCAGTAAAATCCAATAAAAATCTTTTTTTGTTATGGTTCCATCAAAATCTGAAATAAATACAAAATCCTTCATCTTTTTCCCTTTCTATTCTTGATGTCGATACGCTTTTAAAACCTCAAGTAACCGATCATTTTCTTTTGGTCTTTGTAATCCAATACGGATATATTTTCCATCAAGCCCTTTGTGATTTTTGGTATGCCTTAATACAACGCCATGCCTTAAGCACCATACAATCAAGTCATCCGCTCTAGATACCTCTACCACAAAAAAATTCACTGTTGAAAAAAGAACCTTCCATCCTTGATCAGCTAGTTGCTGCGTAACTCGCTCCCGCTCCTTATGATAGTAGTTTTTTGTCTCTTGAATATAGTTTTGTTCTACCATCAAACGTATCCCTAAGGCAATGGCTAAGCGATTAACCGACCAAGAGGGTTGCCTTTTTTCCAGAGCTTTTATATATTCCGGATGAGCCATCACATAGCCTAAACGAATCCCTGGTATACGAAATATTTTTGTGAGGCTTCGTAAAAAAAGTACATGCCTATATTTTTTTGCCCATTGCTTTGTCTGCGCATGTATCGTGTCTGTCTTTAACGGCAGAAAATCCATATAGGCTTCATCCATAATGCAAAGCACGCCATGCGCCTGCATTTGCTTAACCTTTTCTTCTAAATCCCCATAGGACAAGTATTGACCTGTCGGATTATTTGGGTTGCATAGTATGAGAGCGTCCACTTGACTATAATCTAGTGCATCATTGCAAAAGTCTTCATATTGGATATGAACAACATGAGCATTGTAAGCCTTTAGTGCGCATTCATATTCCGGATATGTAGGTTCTATAATGCCTACACGTTTTTTGCTCAAGAGCGACGCAAGAAGGTAGATAGCTTCATTCGTACCATTAACAAGCAATAATCGCTCTTGGGATAGTTGATGCATCTGTGCGATCGCCTCTATCAGTTGCCCATGTTCCGCTCCAGGATATTGACAAATACAGTCAATATCCTGAGTTAGTTCACTCCAATATTTTTGTAATGCTGGTGTAAGTGCAATGCAGTTGGTATTTGTTGAAAAGTCAATAATCTCTTCCTTTGGTAATGCTACATCATAAGCCGCATAGGTTCCTTGAATATTTGCTCCATGTAACGGCATCATAATATCTCCTCCATAATGACAATACAAGTAAGAATAAGCATACATACTTGCATTGTCCAGATGAGTTTTTTGGTTTGATATACATGCTTCATATGGATGGGTTCTAGAGCTTCACCTAAGGTTGGTTTGGCTTTTTCTTTTCCAAAGTATGTATAGGTTCCACCAATTTGCACCCCTAAAAGACCCGCCATGGCACTTTCCGGGTATCCTGCATTGGGGCTTTCCGTTTTATGATGGTCGCGGCGTACTATCTTAAATCCATGCTTCATATCAAAACCACACAGTCCTCCAGCACCAAGAATCAAAAGTGCGCCAACACGTGCCGGTATAAAGTTAACCACATCATCTAATTTTGCTGCAACGTAACCAAACTCCTGATAGCGTGCATTTTTATAGCCTATCATCGAATCCATGGTGTTAATGCCTTTATAGATCCAGATGCACAAGATGCCTTGCTGAAAAAAAAGTTCGCCCAAAAAGGCATAGAATACAGGCGCAATAATACCATCGACTGTATTTTCCGCCAATGTTTCAATAACTGTTTTTAGCACTTGCTCTTGTGTCAACTCTTTGGTCTCACGGCTAACAAAAAAGCCAAGCTCATAACGTGCCTTATCTAAGTCACCTGCCGCAAAAGGAATCATCACTTTTTTTACAATACGCACTAAAGAACCAAAGGCAATTCCGGCAAAAAAAGCATATATATGAAAACCGAACCTTACCCATGTCCACTCCAACCTATCAAGCGTCTTGTCAATACCAAGAACAACCCCAGTAATCACTGATAAAATAACAACGACAAGTACCCCTCCCATAAAACGCTTATTATGAAAGGGGTATACTATTTCTTCAGTTTTTTGTATGCCACGTCCAATCCAGCGCACCGGATGTGTCCAATGCTCCGGATCTCCTATTATCATATCCACGATTAATCCTATTAAAAGAGCAATCATAACCGTATATCCTCTTTGTCAATGATTTTTTGGACACGTTCCATATCAAGAGACTCTGCAACTCTTTTTGCCAAAAGGTCATACGCTGCTTCCTTATGCTGACTTGTATCTACTATAGGTTGTAATTCAAATCCATAGTGTTGTCGAATATGATTGAGCCAGATTTGACGAAAGTGATCATTATGAAAAATATGATGCAAATATGATCCAATGACATGTCCACTTGAATCAATACACCCATCAAGGACTTGTCCCTCCAGTTCAATGAATGGACACGCCTGTTTTTTATATTGCGTCTGTCCAAGGTGAATTTCATAGCCGTCTACACAAACCTTCTCTTTTGAAAAAATAGATGCAATAACTTTACCCTGGACTTGAGTGACTCTTTTTTGATCATTAAACATGGTCTCTATCGGAAGAAGTCCCAATCCATCAATCGTTTGCACATGATCATGGTCTACACCTTCCTCGTCAACAATTTTTTCTCCCAAAACTTGAAATCCACCACACAAGCCAAAGACAAAACCACCCCTTTGTTGATAGGCTCGAATTTTATCAAAAAGTCCATTTTCCTTTAAACAGATCAAGTCATCAATCGTTGACTTGGTTCCAGGAATAATAATTGCATGAGGTTCTTTAAATTCATCTGCTGTACGAATAATCCTTAAACGACAATCCGGTTCGTACATAAACGGCTCGACATCTGTATTGTTGCTCACCCGTTCCATATGAATAATGCCAATATCCAAAGTTTTTTGCTTTCCATCGACATCTTTTTCTTCTTTTTGGCGCGAAAAAACCAGCGCATTGCTTTGCGCATCTTCTGTCTCAATATGGATGTCTTGCATAAAAGGAATCACACCAATGACCGGGATGTGGGTATAGGCTTCAAACCAGTCCAGTCCATCTTGCAATAGGCGAAGGTCACCTCTGAATTTGTTGAAGATGACTCCTTTGATACGGTGACGATGTTCAAAAACCAATTCAATCGTCCCTATCAAGCTAGCAAACGAACCCCCTCGGTCAATGTCAGTCACTAAGATAACATCCACATCTGCCGCTTCTGCAATACGCATATTGACAATTTCCCGATCATTTAAATTAACTTCTGCCGGCGACCCCGCCCCTTCGATAATAACCATGTCATAATGGTCCTGAATATAGTTTAGACTTTCGCAAACTGCGTCCATTCCTTTACTAAGGGTAAACTCTTTTCCATAATCCATCCCCGAATAGCTTTTATATACTTTTCCATGAAGAACCACTTCACTTTTGGTATCTTTTCTTGGCTTAAGCAAAATAGGATTCATATGGACGTTAGGTATCTGACGCGCTGCCTCCGATTGTACACCTTGTGCCCGTCCGATTTCTTCGCCAAAAATAGTCACGTAGGAGTTATTGGACATATTTTGGCTTTTAAACGGTGCAACTTGATAGCCTTTATCTGCAAAGATTCGACATAAGGCTGTTACCAAGTAACTTTTTCCTGCATCTGAACTTGTCCCTTGTATCATTAATCCTCTCATAACGCTTCACCTGTCCCCTTTCCCTTGCCCATAGTTTCTTTTAGCTTTTTCAAGATATAGTCATATCCTTTTGGGTGATGGGGAAGTTTACACGCTGAACAATCTTTGACCTGTCCACGCATCTGAAAATTACCTCCACAGTCCTTTAGAAGATATAATGGGCAAAAACAAAACAGACAGTTAAATGCTTCGGGATGGGTCGTTGCATGGCATGGAAAATACTCACATGCTGAATTATTAAAAAAACGATAACTATTTTTCATACTAAGCTCCTTTATCTTATTGAAGTTTAGCATTTTTTTGTTCGCTTAGCAAGACTGACCTTCCCGTATCATAGAAATCTTGTGGTCTGAAAAAATATCAATCGCTTCTTCGGACTTTTCTTCCAGTGCTTCTTTACAATAATTCTCCAATTTTTTCCGATCAATCGGTCCATATTGCATCGTTACCGGTCCCTTGATACAGCCACCTTCACACGCCATACCTTCAATAAGAACATTGCCTAAACGCCCAAGCTTTGCCTGAGTCAATGCTTTTTTACATTCAGCAATACCATTACACACCAATACATCATAGGATAACTCTGTATCTTTGGTCTTAAGAATCTGGGAAACCGCCTTTGCAACACCACCTGAAGTGGCAAAGTTTCTTCCATAATAGGATGCATTGTTTAATGGTGAAGCTTCAAGTGCCGTAACATCAATATGTCTGGAGCGAACAATTC
The DNA here is from genome assembly GCA_002382805.1 of Clostridiales bacterium UBA4039. Taxonomy (GTDB): domain Bacteria; phylum Bacillota; class Clostridia; order Lachnospirales; family Vallitaleaceae; genus UBA1351. The sequence goes on along the minus strand of DGAD01000036.1, from coordinate 69,480 downwards.
CAATTAATTCTTCAAAAGTCAATACATAGTCTACACAACGCTCACCTTCCCAGAAAAGTTCTTCCTCTTTCTTGGCAATGCAAGGCCCTACAAAGACAACTGCTGCCTCAGGGTCAATCGATTTAATCAAACGTGCCGTTGCCACCATTGGAGATATTGTCGTTGAAATATGGTTGACAATCTCGGGAAATTCTTGATGGACGTAACGAACAAACGCTGGACAACATGATGTCGTCATAAATCCTTTGTCCTGTTCAATATGTTCAATAAACTCCTCTGCCTCATGGATAGCGACCATATCTGCTCCAAGAGCTACCTCGACAACATCTTTAAACCCTAAGTTTTTTAACGCTGTAACTACTTGTCCTAGGGATACATCTTCAAATTGGGTGGCAATAGCAGGTGCAATCATTGCATAGATCGGTTTTTTTTGTTCCTTAAGATGGTCAATCACTTCTAGCAGTTCTGACTTATCTTGCATTGCTCCAAATGGACAGCTATAGACACATGCACCACATCGAATACACTTTTTTTCATCGATGACAGCTTTTTTGTTTTCATCAATAGAGATGGCCTTGGTTGGACATACACGTATACACGGTCTTAATACATCACTGATTGCATTATATGGACAGGCACTATGGCAACGGCCACATTCAATACATTTATCATAGTCAATAATCGCGCGATTATTAATAAAGCTAATGGCATGCTTTGGACAGGCCGCTTGACAACGATGGGCCAAACATCCTCGACACGCTTCTGTGACGACAAATCGATGTTCCATACATTGATCACATGCCGATTCAAGTACTTCAATAATATTTGGGTTTAGCGCATCGCCTCCCATACTCATCTGCACCCGCTCTGCAGTTACTGCACGTTCATGATACACACAACAGCGTAAAGAAGCATTAGGCCCTTGATTTAACTCTGCAGGTATTGCCAATACATGGTTCGTTAAGGTGTCTTCAAATGCGTACTCACTCACTTTTGCATATACTTCATTTTTTATCTTCTGTACTCTATTTTCATATTTTCTCATGCTTAACCTCCGAAATATAACGAATCTTCGCTTTTTTTCCTATTTTTTCCAGCGCACAGACCAGTTCTTGCACAAGATTGATTTTCAAGCTCAACTCTTTAGGAAAATCCGGATTTTGATGTGCTCCATTAATAGCCTTGCCTAACCATAAATCAACATGTGTTGCTTCTTCAATAAATATTTTACATAAGAGGCTTGCGCCATCTTTTCCAAGATCGGACAAGCGTATCTTGCGCTCTGCAAATTGCTCAAGCAGTTCAATGGTTCTTTGAATTGTCAGTACACCCTCTGTTACTAAGTCTAACCCTTTTATGTGTGCAATCGGTGGAATCGTCGGATCTAAATAGTCCATACACGTATGGATTGGTTCCCCAAGCTCACGTGATACAATATTTGCTGCCGTTCCTCCACAGACAACTTTTTTGCCCGTACTTTTCATGAACTGACGAACAATTTGTGCATCTCTTTTTTGATCAACCGGCGGTCCCGTAAACAAAAGCAATTGGATGGGTTTTCGAATTTTGACAGTGACAATCGTCGTATCATCTCCCGGTAACCCTTCATATAAATCATTGCATGCATTTAGCAGGCGCCGACTTAATAGTTCCGCATTCATTTTTTGATTTTTTGTAATGTAACTTGCAACATGTTCCCATTGCCATCCAAAGTTTAATGTCTGTCCAACACCTGCATGAATTACTCCATCGCTACACAAATAGATAATATCCTCTTCTTGCAGTTGCAATTCTGTTAGGACAATCGTTTTATCCATAATTTTCACTTCACGTTTTTCCGGAATTAATAGCTTTCCTTTTCGTAAAAAAAAGAACGGTGGATTTTCAGATTCAAAAATCTTACATTTTAACTGCCGATCAATCTCAATAATTGAAAATGTAGAGTATGCGATTTCTCGCACTTTACACACCGGTAAAGTATGGGCGATTGTGTCAATAACTTCTTCAATATCTGCCCCTTTAATCAACATCGTAATCGCAATCTTTGACGTTAGTGTTGCCAAAATATTGGCCTTGACGCCACTGCCTAATCCATCTGCAAGGACGATAATCGTACGTTCATCCGATTGAAACACTTCAACCTTATCTCCACATAGTTCCTCATCTTTCTTATTTAAGCTATTATGTCCAACTTCCACAAACATGGGAGTCATTGACATTAAAATACACCTCCGTCATCTAAAAACAATTGATTAAGACTTTTCAAACTCATCTTTGTCTCTGCTGTTGTCTCGCCGAGTAGACTCGCAATTTCTTGGGCAACACGCATTTGCTTGTCGATAACTTCCTGAGTTTTTGATAATGTCTTTTCTTTGGCCTCGTGAAACTCTTTTCTCCGCTTTTCATCGCCTGTTATATCTGTTAAAAAGATAATCCGTTGATTCGTTTCTTCTAAGCACACCATATTGATAATAAAATAACGATTTGTTTCTTCAAAGTATATTTTTTTATTCTTTATATACAGATTTTCCTTGATATTATCAATAAACACTTGATCATTTAAGAACAATTGAATCGGCATATCCTTTACCGGCAATTGTTCCTGATTGAACAACTGATTGAAGCTAGGATTGACCTCTCTTATTGTTAAATTATTATCAATAACCAGAACACCATTCGGGCTATTTTCTATCATAACATTCTGTAGGCTTTCTGCTTTTTCTCTTAAGTAGGGCAAGCATGTCTCAATATCTGAATATCCAAAATAGACGGCTTTTGCTTTATCGTAACACGCTTTATATCCGCAAGCTCCACAGTTTAACTCATCTTTTGATGTATATTTTCCCATCTTTCGCATAATTTCACGAACAATCAACGAATTGGGTTCTTGCTGATTTTTTTGTAAATCCGTAAAGCTTCGCTTGATATCTAATGGCTCATCTATATGAATATTGTTGCGCATCGTATTATTTTCTACAAACCATGCATCATCTTTTTGCTTTGCATATTCCCGCATATATATTTCTTTTTGAAAGCGTCCCAGGTAATTTTTAGGCATATCCGGTCCGTTGATACAACTTCCGTCACAAATATTCATTTCAATACAGCAATGTTCAATATTGCCTAAGCGAAGTTCATTGAGGACTTCCTTACAATTATCAATACCATCAACATGAATAAAACGAAGTTCATGGTCTTCACGGCGTTCATTCTTGGGATTTCTTAAACTTCCTCCCAAAGGAAATGCCCTTCCCCGCTGACTGCCAACTGCATCGAAAGTGTCCACTTCACATTCACTTAGAATAATATGTTCCGATTTAAACACTAGCTCTAATTCTTCAAAGGTAACCACTGCATCAATAGCATCTGGGAGTTCTTCTGCCTCTGCCATCTTTGCTAAACATGGACCAATAAATACAGTTTTTACATTGGCGCCATAACGCTTTTTAATACTTCGACCATGTGCAATCATAGGAGATACAACAGGTATAACATATGGAATAAGCATTGGATAGTATTCCTCAATCAGATAATTCGCCGAAGGACAACAGCTCGTGATGTAATTTTTCTGTGTATTTTTCTCAATACATGCGTCATAATGATTTGCAATTATTTCTGCACCAAATGCAGTTTCCTCAACATGGGTAAAACCAACTTTTTTTAATGCTGTCACCATCTTTCCGGGTTGACTCAGTCCAAATGCTCCCACAAAAGAAGGGGCAATCGAAACAACGACCGTTTCTTTTGCATCAATCATGGATTGAACATAATCCACTTGGCTTGTAATTTTTAATGCTTCTTGAGGACATGAAGCTTGGCATAATCCACATTTAATACACAATGAATCGATTATTTTGCGTTCTGATTTATTAAAACTAATCGCCTTTGTCGGGCAAATACGAAGACACTTATAACAACTATCGCATTTTTCCTTATCAAATTCAATGAACTTCATCATAACAAGTCTCCTCCAATATACTTGTTAAAAAAAGCTTCCGTTTCATCAGCTTGAATAGAATAGATTTTTTCTCCATCAACACGAATACTGACACCTGAACCACACGAACCGAGACAAAAAGAAGATTTAAGCTCTACTTTTTCTTCCAATTGATGTTCTGCAATCAGTCGTTTCATATCTTGTATTACATTATAAGATCCTTTTAAATGGCATGCACTACCAATACATATTTCAATCATAATGACCTCCTAAACACTGTGTACTACACAATTTATTTTGCATTGTTAATTATATCACAATATCACAACAAGTAAAGACTATTTCAATAACTTTGTTAGTTTTTTATCAAGTATTTTCTTATACTGAACAGATAAACAAAAAATACTTGACAGTTGCAAGCACTCTTGGTAATATATTCATATTCCAATATGCGCATATGATTATTTAAAGGAGTTTGCTATGGACTTAACTGCTATATTCAAATTATTGTCTGATGAGACACGCATGCGTGTTATCACGCTTATCTATCAAGAAGAATTATGCGTCTGTGAACTTTGCGGAATTCTTGATCAACCTCAACCCAAGGTGTCAAAAGTCCTTGCAAAGTTACGTGATATGAACCTTGTCACCGACGAACGCAAAGAAAAATTTGTTTTTTATCGTCTAAAAAAAACAAACCGTTTATTAAACCACACTCTAGACTATTTGCTCAAACACACCATGGAATATCCTGTGCTTTTTCAAGATAGTCAACGCTTGCTCGACAAAGAAAAATACATTGATCAATGTTCACTCGAGTCCTTACGTGACATTCAATAAAAGTGCAGTTCATCCAAAATGAAAGGAAGACAACATGAAAGTTTTTCAATGGCTTAACAATCAGCTCTTAAAAATGGATTGGCTCTCAAGTGGCGTTCAATCCTTTGTTGAGAAAATACTTGGACTAGATATCGACACACAACTTGGTGGTAGTATTCACTTTTTTATTTATGATGTTATTAAAATCTTTATATTACTTTCCGTATTAATTTTTACAATTTCATATATTCAAAGTTTTTTTCCCCCTGAACGTACCCGAAAAATCTTAGGGCGTTTTAATGGGTTAAGCGCCAATATCCTCGCTGCACTTTTAGGAACGATCACGCCCTTTTGTTCCTGCTCTTCTATCCCTTTATTTATCGGCTTTACAAGTGCGGGGCTTCCTATTGGTGTTACTTTTTCTTTTTTAATTTCTTCTCCCTTAGTTGATCTTGCCTCTGTGCTACTCTTAGCTAGTATATTTAATTGGCGCATCGCTCTTGCCTATGTTTTGGTCGGACTTATTCTTGCCGTCATTGGTGGAAGTCTCATCAGTCGATTAAAACTGGAAAAATATGTAGAACCTTTTGTATTTAAAAACAAGCTTATGGAAGCGTCTCAAGCATCTCTAACACGAAATGAGCGCCTTGGTTTTGCAAAAGATCAGGTCCTTGATATCATAAAAAAAGTATGGCTCTACATTCTAATAGGCGTCGGAATTGGAGCGCTCATCCATAATTGGATTCCACAAGATATTATTAGCGCCCTTCTTGGACAAGACAAGTGGTATTCTGTCTTTTTAGCTACACTGGTAGGTATTCCCATGTATGCAGATATTTTCGGAACATTACCCATCGCTGAAGCTCTTGTCACAAAAGGTGTTGGCATCGGTACTGCTCTAAGCTTCATGATGGCAGTAACTGCGTTATCGCTTCCTTCACTGATTATGTTGAAAAAAGTCGTTAAACCCAAACTATTAGTTATCTTTACCACTATTGTTACTATAGGTATACTCATTATTGGATTTGCATTCAATGCACTGGGCTATCTATTTATATAAACAAATACTTTATCATACCAAAAGGAGATTAATATGATTATAAAAATTTTAGGTTCCGGTTGTCCAAATTGTAAGAAATTAGAAATGAACACAAAAAAAGCTCTTAAAGAGCTTAATTTAGATGCAACTGTAGAAAAAGTCGAAGACTTTGAAAAAATTATGGCGTATGGCGTTATGAGCACTCCGGCTCTTGTGGTCGATGAGGAAGTTAAATTCTCAGGACGTGTCGCATCACCAAAAGATATAATCAAATATCTTCAATAATATGTTTTATCAATCAAAGACTATAGTCAACTAAGTTGCCTATAGTCTTTTCCTGTATAGGCCCTTGATAAGCTTCTGCTTGCATCTGCTTTTTTTCTGAAGTCGTTGTTCGAGTAACGCCTCCGGATACATAGCTGGTTCCGCATTCCGGACATGTCGAACGGAAAATTTGTACACTTTGGCTGACGATTTCCTTGTTTTCTTTTTCTGCACTGGCTTGTTCGCGTACAACATGTTCTTGTTCATGATTGCGTACAGCGCTACTTGCCCGTTCAGGACTTAATCGCGTCGGTGATTGAAAAGAAACGCCAGAATCATCGGATTCATCTTGATACGTCCTCGTCGCACACGTTGTACATTCTACAACTCCCATGCGCTTTAATGTTTTCTCATCAAAGTGTTTTTTTAATGTTTCCAGACGCTGCTGCGGCGCAACAATTTTATTCGCAGGTAATTTTTCATTGTTTGCTATTGTCGCCTTTCCCGCTGTCACGGTTTTATCGGGCACACTCTTATCAGGCAAATGTACTATATTATCTTGTGCTATATCTGCTGTTAATCGCATAAGATCACCTTCACATTCATTACCTAAAGACTTCGTTTATAGGCTTCATTTATAATCTTCGTTTATAATCATCATACCCAAACTCTTTGACAATACGTATGTCTTGATCATTTAACAACGCAATAGAAGGTAGATTCACTCCATTAAACATATTATTCTTAACCATAGTATAATGCGCCATATCTGTAAAAATCAAAGTATCACCAATCTTTAGCGGCTCATCAAAAGAGTAATCGCCTATAATATCTCCTGATAGACACGTCGTCCCACCAAGTCGATAGGTGTATTTCTTTTCATCTGGAAGACCAGAACCAATAATCATGGGTCGGTATGGCATTTCAATAACATCTGGCATATGGCATGCTGCCGAAGCATCCGTTATGGCTATATCCATCCCATTATGCACAATATCAAGAACTTTGGTAACCAAAAAACCTGTATTTAATGCAATCGCTTCTCCCGGTTCAAGATATACTTCCACATCATATTTTGTCTTAATACGATGAATGATTTGAATCAATCGTTCCACATCATAATCTGCTCGTGTCACATGGTGTCCTCCACCAAAATTGACCCACTTCATTTGATAAAAATATTTTCCGAATTTTTCTTCAACAACTTCCATGACACGTTCTAAAGTATCTGAGTTTTGTTCACACATTGCATGAAAATGCAAGCCGTCAATGCTTTCTAGATCTTCTTCACTAAACTGGTCTGCTGTTGTTCCCAGACGCGAATAAATCGCACATGGATCATATATAGTCGTCTCAATTTCCGAATACTCCGGATTCACACGAAGACCACATTCGATGTGTTTGTCAGTACTGGCTATTTTACCTTTAAATTGATTGTATTGGTCAATGGAATTAAAAACAATATGCTCGCAATAAGTCATGATTTCATCAAACTCATCTTCACGATATGCCGGTGAATAAATGTGTACTTCTTTGCCCATCTCTTCAAAACCTAATCGCGCTTCAAATAATGAGCTACTTGTAATTCCCGCCAAGTAATTTCCAACCAAAGGAAACACCGAATACATTGAAAACCCTTTTAGAGCCAACAGGATTTTACATCCTGTTGACTGTTGTACATAATCAAGGGTTTCTAAGTTTTTACGCAGTAAGCGCTCATCGACAACATATGCTGGTGTCATAGCCTTGTGTATTTTTTTGATATCGTTTTCATTTATTCCGTAATCCATAGTTCACCCTTTATATCTTCCTACTTTAATCATCTAATAATGTCGGATTGAATTCTTCTTTCCAAGGAAGACCTTGTTTATTTAATTCTTCCATAAATGGATCTGGATCAAACTCTTCCACATTATATACTCCCGGCTTCTTCCATTTTCCTTCAAGAACAAGCTTTGCTCCGATCATTGCAGGAACACCTGTTGTGTAAGAAATGGCTTGTGAACCTACTTCTTTGTAGCATACTTGATGGTCACAAACATTATAGACATAATAACTCTTAGGTTCACCATCTTTTATTCCCTGAATAATACATCCTATGTTTGTCTTTCCTTTTGTTCTTGGTCCTAATGAAGCAGGGTCTGGAAGAACCGCTTTTAAAAACTGCAACGGTTGAATTTCTTTGCCTTCAAACATTACCGGTTCAATGGATGTCATGCCTACGTTTTGTAAAACCGTTAAGTGATTAATATACTTTTCTGAGAATGTCATAAAGAAACGAATACGTTTAATCCCTTTAATGTTTTGTGCCAAAGATTCTAGTTCCTCATGGTACAACAAATATATGTCCTTAGGTCCAATCTCCGGTAAATCGTAGACTTTTTTCACTTCCAACGGCTTGGTCTCAACCCAGTCGCCTTCTTCAAAATACCGACCATTGGCCGTGATTTCACGAATATTAATCTCTGGATTAAAGTTCGTTGCAAATGGATATCCATGATCACCTGCATTAGCATCAACGATATCTATATAGTGAATTTCATCAAAATAATGCTTCATCGCATATGCTGAAAAAACACCTGTTACCCCAGGATCAAATCCACTTCCAAGAACTGCTGTTAAGCCAGCTTTTTCAAATTTTTCTCTATATGCCCATTGCCATTTATATTCAAATTTTGGTACTTCCGGTGGCTCGTAGTTAGCTGTATCCAGATAATCTACACCTGTCTCTAGGCATGCATCCATAATCGTTAAATCTTGGTACGGTAGCGCCACATTAATGACAATATCTGGTTCAAATTGGCGAATAAGTGCAACGACTTCTTCTGTTTTATCTGCATCCACCTGTGCCGTTTGAATCTTGGTGGTTGTGTCTTTCACCGAATCTTTTATTGCGATACACTTTGATTGTGTACGACTTGCAATACATATTTCTTCAAATACATCTGAATTTTGACAGCACTTGTGAACGACAACATTTGCTACGCCACCTGCACCGATAATAAGAGCTTTTCCCACTTTACTAACCTCCTAAAAATTATTATTTATAGTATAACATTTTATGCTATTTTTGTCTTGTCTACTTAAAAATTAACGTTCATAATATGTGTACCCACGAAGTCCATTTTCATAGGCTCCAACAATATCGCGTCGATCTGCAGGGGATATTAACCCATCCCGCACAGCTTCCTCCGCTGATTGTCGAAAGTTACGTCGCATCTCCTTGGCATCATATTCGACATATGTCAGTACATCTTCTACTGTATCGCCCTCAATCTCACTGATGAACTCATATCCACCATCCTTATTAAGACGAATACTAACCACGTTGGTATCCCCGAATAAATTATGTAAATCTCCGAGCGTCTCTTGATATGCCCCCACTAAAAAGACCCCTAGATAATAGTCTTCATTCGGGTTTAGATCATGTAGCGGCAATGTTTTTTTTACATCATGCATATCTATAAAACTATCAATATTTCCATCACAATCACAGGTAATATCTGCTACGACTGCATTACGCTTAGGAATTTCCAATAAGCGGTGTATCGGCATAATCGGAAAGAGCTGGTCAATTGCCCAACTATCCGGAATGGATTGAAATACTGAAAAATTACAATAGTAGATATCTGCAATCGCGCTATCAATATCTTCAAGTTCTTGTGGAATATACTTTAACTTCGACTTATCTTTAGCTATTCTCTGAATAATATTCCAAAAAATCTTCTCTGCAAACGCCCGCTCTCTAAGACCTAAGCGTCCATGGTTAAACATATCTCGAATAATATCGCGATAATATAGCGCATCATTATAACATTCTTGAAGATTTTTTGTTTTTAAAACTTTATTCACTTCATGAAGGTTACGTATCTGTTCCGGAACGGATTCATCCAAAGTCTCAGGAATATCATATTCTTGATAAGAAGCTACATCCAGAACATTGAATAAAAGCACAGAATAGTATGCAACTAATGCTCGCCCGGATTCTGTAACAATCGTTGGGTGTTCAATCTGGGCATTATCCATCACTGTCATTACGGCCTCAACAATATCTGTACAGTATTCTTCTACAGAATAGTTTCGACTGTGAGCAAAATTCGTATTTGAACCGTCATAATCGACTGCCAAACCGCCTCCTAAGTCCAAGTATCCCATCGGTGCGCCTTCTTTTACCAACTCTGCATATACTCTTGAAGCTTCTTGCACTGCTGAACGAATATCACGGATATTAGGAATCTGTGATCCTAGGTGATAGTGCATTAGCTTAAGACTATTTAGCATATTCTTTGCTTTAAGTTCATCAACAATCTCAATAACTTGGTTCATATTAAGTCCAAAAATACTTTGGTCTCCACCTGAGTCCGTCCAATGTCCACCGGCTTTTGCGGATAACTTGATACGTACCCCAATGTTTGGTTGAATATTTAAAGCTTCTGCTCGTTCAAGAATAAGGTCAAGTTCTCCCGGAATCTCGATGACAAAAAAGCATCGATATCCCATTTTATTGGCATAGAGTCCAAGATCAATGAACTCTTCATCTTTGTATCCATTACAAATAAGACAAGCATCTTTATCTTTTAGCTCTGAAAGTGCCGCAATTAATTCCGGTTTACTTCCAACCTCTAAGCCGTGGTGGTAGCGCTGCCCAAACTTTGCAACTTCTCTTACCACTTCTTGCTGCTGATTTACCTTAATTGGATAAACCCCTTGATACACACCTTTATAATTTAACGTATTCATGGCATGACGAAAAGACTCATTTAAGTATGTAATTTGTGCATCGAGTAAATTTTCTATTCTTAATAAAACGGGCATATCCAGTCCCCGCTCTTTAATTCCGGCTGCAATCTCCATAAGGCTTACAGATCCTTTTTCAGATCCTTTTTGCATATTAATGCGAACTTCACCTTCATCTGAAATCGAAAAATATCCGCCACCCCAATTTTTTATGCCATAAAGCTCTTCTGATTTTTCTTTTTTCCATCGTCCTAAAACTTCAACGCGGTTCATTATATCACCCTTTCTCTATTACACTTCATTAAAGCTGTGATTTTCAAAATATCATCTTTATGTTCAAATGTCAACAACAATTTCTATTCCTTACGAATTCGTTCAATAAGTTCACCATACCGTACCTTATACTTGTCATACAAAGGTTGAACCGCTTTGATAAATTCAGACTTATCTTCAATATAATTAATCTGAACTCCGTGTTCCTCAAGAAATTTTAATGAGCTTTGTTCGCCTTCTTCCCAAAGCTTTTGTTGATATATCTGGGTTTGAATTGCAGCTTTACGAATAATACCTAAATCCTCTTTTGATAGCTTAGCTAATGACACTTTACTTCCCACAATAAGTTCCGGTACACGAACATGTTCATCAATGGAATAGTATTTTGCAATCTTATAGTGCTCTGAGGTATGATAACTTGGTGGGTTGTTTTCTGCCCCGTCAATCTCTCCAAGCTGAAGTGCCCGATAGACCTCACCGTATGGCATCTTGACACCACTTGCACCCAAAGCCTCCGCCATATCCGACATTAATTGGCTTTCATGAACCCGAACCTTCATTCCTTGAAGATCTTCAAGGGTTTTTATCGGTTTTTTTGTATTATAAAAGCTACGCGCTCCGGCTTCAAACCATCCAAAACCAATGAAACCATCCTTTTCAATGGCTTGTAAAATTTCATCACCGATCTCACCTCGAAGGACACGAAGCATATGCTCCTTATCTTCATAGATATAAGGTAGATACAATACATTCAATATGTTTGCCTCTTCGGATATGGGTGCCAAGCTTACACGCGCCAGATCGACTCCGCCAAACAGCATCTGCTCAATAACAACTGCCTCTGAGCCTAACGCCTGGTCTGGATAGACAACAATCTTAATCCGTCCCTGGGAAAGCTCTTCAACCAAACGGGCAAATTCTTCATCTGCTCGAGTTGTAGGATACCCCTCAGGATGAGCTTCTGCCATCCTCAGAATATGTTCCGGCTCAACCGCACTTTCTTTTTTTACAAACGAACAGCTACTAAAAAAAACAATGAGCATTAGGATACTTGAATAAAATACGACTCTTTTTTTTATCATAGTTCACTCTCCTGATTTTCGACTTCAAACTTCATCTCAATAAATGTCCCCATGTTTTTCTTACTTAAAATCTTAAAAGAGCATTTATTTTGAAAGGTCAACTTAAAGCGTTGATAGACATTATTAACTCCAATACTACGATTGTTCATGGTATCAAACTTCAACACTTCTTTTAACCGCTCCTTATCCATTCCAATACCACTGTCCATAATGCGAATTACCACATACACTCTATCGTACTGCTCTTGTTGATAAATGCGTACCCTTATTTTTCCACCTTTAATCTTTGGTTCAATTCCGTGTATAATCGCATTCTCAATTAAAGGCTGTAATGTAAATATAGGGACCAATATTTTTTCACACGACGGTTCTACGATTCGTTCGTATTCTAAACGTTCTTTAAAGCGAACTTGTTGAAGATACACATACTCATCAATAATATCCAATTCCTCTTTAATAGGAATCATGGATTTATCATTTCGCAGCTTATAGCGAAACAACTGTGCTAGAGCTTCTGTCAGTTTAAGGGTATCTTCAGCACTTTCAAACATTGCCGTTCGAGAAATTGTATTTAACGTATTAAAGAGAAAATGCGGATTAATTTGAGACTGCAGCGCTTGAAACTGCGAGTCTTTTAGCAACTGCTTCATTTGTAACAAGTGTAATTCTTCTTCATACAGCCTCTTTTCAATAATTACTTTTTGCTTTAAATCGGACACCAAAGAATTAATACTTTGGCTCATAATATTAAACGAATCCGCCAAGACACCGACTTCATCGTGGGAATCAATATGTATCGCTTCAATATCTAAGTCTCCTGAAGAGATGCGAATGGATGCTTTGGCTAATTTTTTTATAGGATTGATGAGATAGTTTGCAAATAAAACTCCGATAAATAAAGAGATTAGAAAAAAAAGTGCAATTAATATTAACGAAATACGTCGCATAACATTTGCTTCATTCGCTAACCTATTATATAGTTCATCGCCCTCGCGCAGGCTAATATATAATAGTTCCTCAATATATTTTTCCGTATATTGTTCAATACGTTCCCCTTCATAAAAAGTTCTATAATAAAGCACAATTCCATTTTCTCTTTGGTTCATCGATAATTGCCACTTCAGATTATATGAAAAAACCGAATTTCGAATCGCATTGATGGCAAACTGGCTTTCCAACGAATTATATTTTTTATCCAGTGTATCGATTGCTCTTTCTATTTTAATCAGATTCTCTTCATAATATTGACGTTCGGATGGACTTCGTTCATTGATATAGCTTTCAACGGCTTTTTTCCCTTCCTGATTCATCATCAGCAGTTGACTGATTTCATAATAATTCGTCATTGTCGCATTGAACTGATCAACAATTTGATAATTATTATGATTTAAGTACAAACTAAATAAACTTACAATTGCTAGAATTGTAAAGAAATATGACAATAGTTTAATTTTGATGGACAGCGAATTCCAGAATCGACCAAATGTTTTCACATACTACTCCTTCTAGCAATCATAGGTTTTGCTTATAGCTTTATCTTTAGTTTAACTGCTTATAAATCATCTGTCAATGTGCTCGATTTTATTTGTAAATGCCAAGAGTTGCTCATATGTTGGAAAGCCCTCACTGTCACCACGAACTAAGGTTGCCATCGCGCCTACACCATTGGCAAAGTCGCCACACTCTTGAATAGATAAGCCTTTTAAGTAACTATTTAAATATCCTGCTGCAAATCCATCACCTGCACCGACACTATCTTCTATTTGCTCAACTACATATCCCGGAACAAATTCTTGATGTTGACCATCGGAAACCACACATCCTTTTTTCCCCATTTTTAAGGCGACCTGTTGTATCCCCATCTCATGAAACCGAGTTAAAATCTGGTCAACATCTGTTGTTCCAAGAAGAATCTCACTTTCTTCAATTCCCGGGAATAATATATCTGTTTGTTCACAAATCTTAAGTAGCGTTGCTTTGGCTTCTTGAGCCGACCATAGCTTAAGACGAATGTTGGGGTCAAAGGATATCAATACGCCTGCTTTTTTTGCCACATCAATGGCTGCAAACAAAGCTTCCCGTGCGGATGTCGATATCGCCGCTGTAATACCTGTAATATGCAGGATTTTTGCCGAGCATATGTATTCAAAGTCAATATCTTCTTTAGATAGGTAACTTGCTGCCGAATTCTTTCTATAATAATACACATTAGGATTAACATGCTCAAAAACCTCTTTAAATACCAACCCGGTCGCATGTGCTTCATCACGCTTAAGACGTGAGACATCTACCCCTTCACCTCTAATCATAAATTCTAAGTAGCTTCCAAACTCATCATGACCCACTTTTGAAAACCATCCTACCTTAGTCCCTAATCGAGCCAGGGCAATGGCAACATTAGACTCTGCCCCAGCTATTGCCTTACTAAAATGGTGAATATGTCGTAAAGGTCCTTTTTCATCCGGACTAAACAAAACCATCGATTCTCCAAATGTTATTACATCAAAATCCTTTTTCATATGAAAGCCTCCTTATTGTTGTCTGTTGTCAGACATCTACTTAATTGAAATAAACCTACATATATAAGTAGGTTTATTCCAAATGTATATTATTTATTTTGGTTGTTTTCCAATATAAGCTAAGATACCACCATCGACATAAAGTACATGTCCATTAACAAAATCTGATGCATTTGACGCCAAGAAAACAGCTGGACCCATTAAGTCTTCTGGTGTTCCCCAACGTGCTGCTGGTGTCTTTGCAATAATGAAGCTGTTAAATGGATGTCCATCTTCACGTAAAGGTGCTGTTTGAGGTGTAGCAATATAACCTGGTCCAATACCGTTACATTGAATGTTATACTCACCATACTCAGACGCAATATTCTTTGTTAACATCTTAAGACCACCTTTTGCAGCTGCATATGCAGATACAGTTTCACGTCCTAATTCACTCATCATGGAGCAGATGTTAATAATCTTTCCGCCGCCTTTTTTAATCATACTTGGAATAACGGATTTTGCCATGATAAATGGTCCGTTAAGGTCAACATCAATAACTTGTCTAAAGTCTTCAGCTGACATCTCAATCATTGGAATACGCTTAATGATTCCAGCATTATTAACAAGAATATCAATAATCCCTACTTCTTTTTCAATTTGAGCAACCATTTTTTCAACTGCCGCTTCATCCGTTACATCACATACATAACCGTGAGCTTTAATATTCTCTTCTTTGTATGCTGCTAATCCTTTATCTACCGCTTCTTGGTTGCGATCATTAAATACAATTGTTGCACCTGCTTGTGCATATGCCTTTGCCATAGCAAAGCCAATTCCATAAGAAGCTCCTGTAACTAAAGCAATTTTTCCTTCTAATGAAAAAGTATTCATTATACTCATACTATATCTCCTTTATCGTAACTCGTTTTTAATATCAACATGGTCCATATCATTAAATGTTTGGTTTTCGCCAACCATACCCCAGATAAATGTGTATGCTTGTGTACCGCAGCCAGAATGGATTGACCAACTTGGAGAGATAATTGCTTCTTCATTACGAAGAACAACGTGACGTGTCTCTGATGGTTCACCCATGTAATGGAAAACAACGCCATCTTCTGGAAGGTCAAAGTAGAAATACACTTCCATACGACGCTCATGTGTGTGGCATGGCATTGTATTCCAAACGTTACCTTCTTCAAGTTTTGTTAATCCCATTGTTAACTGACATGTTGGCAACACATCTGGATGAATGAATTGATAAATCGTACGTTTGTTGGACGCTTTTGAATCACCCATTGGAACTGCTTTTGCTTTAGTAATGTCAATGTGCTTGTTAGGATATGTTTTATGTGCAGGAGCACTAAGCGTATAGAACTTCGCTGGATTTTTTGGGTCATCACTAGTAAACACAACTTCTTTTGCGCCCATTCCTACGTATAATCCATCACGGCTATTTAATTCATATACTTCGCCATCAACAGACACTTTACCTGGTCCACCTACATTAATCGTTCCAAGTTCACGGCGTTCCAAGAAATACTCTGTTCCTAGAGATTTCATAATCTCAAGACCTTGTCCTAATTCTAGTGCTTCATTTTCCGGACAGAATCCCATCGTAATGATTCGGTCAATATGGCTATATACTCGTTGTATTTTATTTGGAATAAATAAGTCTTGGATTAAAAACTCATCACGTAATCTGTCGGTTGTATAGTGTTTTGCATCTTTTGAATTTGAAGGTTCTCTTACAATCATATCTTTCTCCTTTTACTGCATGTTTTTTGGTTTCATTATATGAAACGAGGTTTCATTTTCAAAGTAATTATAGCATCTTTAGGAAGCAACGTCAATCCATTTCTCAATAATGGGACCTCAGTTTCATATATCGGGACAACTTTGCTATTTTGGCGTATATCCTAACCGCTTTGATATTTCCATGCATGTATTTGCCAATGCGTTGCGAACAGACTCTCCTTCATCTTGAAAGACCTCATCTGAAAAACCTGTAACACTAACAGCTGCAACGATTCGACTTCGATAATCATATACCGGCATGGATACACAGTAGACATTTTCTTCATGTTCCGCTTCATCTCGTGTATATCCTTCTTTTCGACCACGATATATATCTTGCATCACTTCTTCAATTGAGGTTTTTGTTTGTTTTGTAAATGGAACCAGAGCTGTTTGTTTTAGTATTTTGATGATTTCTTGATCAGGACGATCAAGCATCAAAGACTTACCAACGGCAGAACAATAAATTGGAATGCGCTTGCCTATTTGACAATACATATGAAAGGATTTGTACTTTTCAACTTTTTCTATGAACACAGCTTCACCTTCATCAAAAATAGCCAATTGTACTGACTGGTTCACTTTATTGGCCAGATGATGCAAATATGGCACTGCCTCGGTCTTTAATTCTACATGATTTAGACGAATACTACTAATCTCTACTAGTTTCAGCCCAATCTGATATATCCCTGTTGCTTCATTACGTTCAACAAATCCCCGATTAAGGAGCGTCATCATGAGTCGATGTACCGTACTTTTATTTAACTCTAACTTTTTTTGTATCTCTGATGCGGTCATCCCTTCTTCTGCTAATAGCTCTAAAACGTGAAGTGCCCGATCCGCTGTTTGTAACACTGGTTCACTCATATAATTCCTCCAAACTGTTTCTTCTATTAACTAATAATATATCTAATCCGAAGCTGTGTCAAATAGTGATTTAATATCCCACATATAGGAACGTATTTTATCTATATACTATACAAAATGTAACTATTCCTCTAGGAATGAAGAAACCTTCGAAATACACTTGACGAGTCCCTAACAAATGATGTAAAATATGGTTAAAATTATAACAAAATCCAATTTCAAAGACTTACCCTCTAAGAACCTGGATACCTTGTTAATATAACCATCTTTTTGGATGATTAAATCTACCAATGAGATTGTTGCTTTTTTTATACCCTTTTTTAAAAATCTTGTAATGAACCATCCATGATAAAGGAGATGTTTATGAACACTACCCCTCGTTCTAATCGATTACATATTGCATTTTTTGGACAGACAAATGCCGGTAAGTCTAGTCTCATTAATGCACTAACCGGACAAGATATTGCCTTGGTATCTAAGGTTAAAGGCACCACCACCGATCCGGTATACAAGGCTATGGAAATTCTTCCCATCGGCCCGGTTGTTCTTATTGATACCGCCGGAATCAATGATGAAAGTACTCTTGGCGTCCTCCGTCAGAAAAAAACAATGGACGTTCTTGAAAAAACAGATGTCGCATTAATCGTGTTTGATATTAACCAAACTCTTCACCCATCTGATATCGAACTTGTACACTCCATAAAACAACGCAATATAGCCTGTATCGGAATTTTAAATAAGGTTGATGCCATCAACAATTCTTCAACGTTATTACAAGAAAAGTGTAATAACTATAGCCAAAAATTTGACATCCCTTTTATAACTGCCTCTGCTCAATCAAATCAAGGCATAGATTCAATCAAGGATTTAATCATTAAACATAGTCCTCAAGAAATACATTCGCATAAACTGGTCGGCGATTTAATTAACCCTGGAGATTTTGTTGTTCTAGTAACTCCTATTGATTCTGCTGCTCCTAAAGGCAGAATTATACTTCCCCAGCAGCAAACTGTTCGCGATATTTTAGACCACGGCGCTATCGCAATCGTGACAAAAGAAACTGAATTAGTCACCACATTAGCACAACTTGGTACAAAGCCTGCTCTTGTCATTACTGATTCCCAAGCTTTTGAGCAGGTCTCCAAGGAAACTCCCGATGATATATTACTTACATCGTTTTCCATACTTTTTGCCAGACACAAAGGAGATCTTAACGCATTAATCGAAGGCGCTGCAGCGATCAATCGTTTGGAAGATGGCGATAAAGTTCTCATTGCAGAAGGATGTACGCATCACCGTCAGGCTGATGATATCGGAACAGTAAAAATTCCTCATTGGCTCACACAGTCAACAGGGAAAAAACTTCAATTTGAACACACCGCCGGTGTTGGTTTTAAAGACAACTTGTCCGGCTACAAATTGGTGATTCATTGTGGTGGATGTATGCTCAATTCCAAGGCAATGAATTATCGAATACATTCTTCACAGGAAGAAGGTGTTCCGATTGTAAATTATGGTGTTCTTATCGCACAGGTTCATGGCATTCTTGACCGTGCCTTAGAACCTTTTACTCAAGCCAAAATGATTTGGGACGAATCAAAATAAATTGTTATAGGAAAGGAATATTATGAACACACAAAAAAAATTTATTGATGAAGCTAAGATCCACGAACTTTTAAGCAATCACACACTCCCTACATATGAGGAAGTAACTTCTATTATTCAAAAAGCTTTAAAATCTCAAGGTTTAGATATGGCTGAAGTTGCTACGCTCCTTCGCGTAACTGACCCAGATCATCTAGATGAAATCTATCATGCTGCAAAAAAAATCAAGCAAAGCATCTATGGAAACCGTATTGTTATGTTTGCTCCGCTCTATATCTCAAACTACTGTACAAATGGATGTCTCTATTGCGGATATAAATGTTCAAATAACTTGCATCGCAAAAAACTGTCGGATCAAGAACTTGCACAAGAAGCAAAAGAAATTATTAAAATGGGACATAAACGTATTGTTCTTGAAGCAGGTGAAGACGATGAAAACTGTCCTGTTGATTATGTGGTCAACGCTATGAAAGTTTTATATGACAGCAAGCAAGATGGTACGTCTCTTCGTCGTATCAATGTCAACATTGCTGCAACGACTGTTGAAAACTACCGTCGATTAAAAGAGGCTGAAATAGGAACCTATACACTATTCCAAGAAACCTACCATGAAGATACCTATAAAAAATATCACCCCCATGGAGCCAAATCAAATTATCTTTATCATTTAACTGCAATGGACAGAGCTATGGAAGGCGGTATTGATGATGTAGGTATCGGCGCACTCTTTGGACTATATGATTATCGTTTTGAGGTTTTAGCCTTGATGATGCATAAAGATCATCTTGAAGAAGCCTTTGGTGTAGGTCCACATACCATTAGTGTTCCGCGTATTCGAAAAGCCAACAATGTTGACGTAAATAAAATGCCTTATGCAGTGACGGATACTGAATTTAAAAAACTTGTTGCCATAATACGTTTGGCCGTTCCATATACAGGTATTATCCTATCTACACGTGAAGAAGCCAGCTTTAGAGAAGAAGTCATTAATCTTGGTGTCTCGCAAATTAGCGCCGGTTCAAAAACAGATGTCGGCGGTTATCATGAGGAAGCACGTATAGAAAATCAGTTTGAACTTGCTGATGAACGTCCACATGAAGTCATCATCAAATCCCTTCTTGAAAAAGGATATCTTCCTAGTTATTGTACGGCTTGTTACCGTGCCGGTAGAACAGGTGATCGTTTTATGCAAGTTGCCAAAACAGGTGCTATCCAAAATCTATGTCACCCCAACGCACTGATGACGCTCAAGGAATACTTAGAAGATTATTGCGATGAAGATTTAAAAGCATTGGGCAACCAAGTTATCACTGCAAACATTGAAAAAATACCTAGTGAAAAAATGCGTGCCAATACGGTTTCACGTCTTGAGCGTATTGCCAATGGTGAGCGTGATCTCTACTTCTAGATTTTAGCACTTTAACCTTTTATATAACATATGCCCCGTCCTTCCAACAGTCAGCTTTTTTAGCTCTAACTTCTGGAAGGACGGGGCATATTGCTTTATATTTATTGTATTATATATTTTATATAATGTTTGTATTCTGACTTATTTTATTCGCTAACGATTTCAAATGTTTCGCGTGCAATCATCAATTCTTCATTGGTAGGAACAACCATTGCAACAACACTTGAGTCATCTGTTGAGAACACACGCTCTTTGCTGCGGAATTGATTGTCTTCGACATTAATCTTACATCCTAAGAACTTTAAGTAATTACAGATATTTGTACGCATTAATGGGTAGTTCTCACCAAGACCACCGGCAAATGCAACAACATCTAATCCACCCATAGCAACTGCATAGGATCCAATATATTTTGCAACACGGTATTCAAAGATATCCATTGTAAGACGTGCTTGTTTGTCTCCTTCTTCAATAGCATCTTCGATCACTCTAAAGTCACTTGATTCCATATATACACCAAGCGCACCTGATTTTTTGTTTAAAACATTAATAACTTCGTCAAGTTCCATGTTTTCTTTTTTAGCTAAAAATTGAATAATAGCAGGATCAATATCTCCACTACGTGTTCCCATCATAAGTCCTTCAAGTGGTGTTAATCCCATTGTCGTATCCACTGATTTTCCACCATCAACAGCGCATAAACTTGCACCATTTCCTAAGTGACAAACAACTGTCTTTAAATCTTTAACGTCTTTGTCCAAGATCTCAGCTACACGTTGTGACACATATTTGTGTGATGTTCCGTGGAAACCGTAACGACGGATTTTATGTTTTTTGTAGTATTCATATGGTATTGCGTATAAATATGCTTTTTCAGGCATTGTTTGATGGAATGCTGTATCAAACACACCTACCATCGGTACATTTGGAAGAATCTCTTGGAAAAGTTCTATTCCCAAAATGTTCGCTGGGTTATGTAATGGTGCAAGTTCTGAGCATTCACGTAACGTATCTAGAACTTCATCTGTAATAAGTACAGAATTCGTAAAGTATTCAGCACCATGAACGACACGGTGTCCAACAGCTGAAATCTCATCCATTGATTCAATTACACCATGCTCTTTAGACAATAATGCACTAATAACTGCTTCTACTGCATCTTTGTATGTTGGCATTGGAACTGATAATTTTACTTTATCTTTTCCTATAGGCTCATGCTTAATCATTGACCCATCCAAACCGATACGGTCGCAAAGGCCGATCGCTAATAAAGATTGATCTTTCATGTCTAACAACTGATACTTGAGTGAAGAACTTCCACAATTAATAACTAAAACTTTCATTGGCAATACTCCTATTTCTTATTTTATTTATTGTTGGTTCGACGTCAATAAATTGACGAACAAAATTTTATTTATGCACAACACCTTTATTATAGCTAAAAAAAGGAAGACAGACAACCTTTTTTCACATTTTTTTAAGATTGTCTGTCAGTAATTCTTGATATTTTAATTTAAGGCGTTGTTTCTGGTTCCGGTGTGACCTCCGGTTCAGGTGTTGGGGTC
>DGAD01000036.1:0-47539 GCA_002382805.1 Clostridiales bacterium UBA4039 | reverse complement strand
TGGGGTCACTTCCGGTTCAGGCCCTGGTGTTGGTTCTGGTGTTGGCTCAGGTTCTGGTTCTGGCAACGCTTCAAGCGTTACTCTTATGTCATCACCAACATCTGCATAACCTCCACTTGGCGATTGATCTACAATAATATCGTCTTTATCATATGAACGATTAAAGTCCAAATCAATCTTTGCCCCTTCTCGGTTAACTTCTTTTTGCCAGTCTAGAATTTTGCTTACTTTTTCTCCTGTGAAATCTTCTACAGGTACTTTCCCCTGAGATATTTCAATGACTAGAGTCTTTCCGATAGGCAGATAATCATTGCTATAGCTTTGGTCGACTACAATATCTTTATTTGCAGTACTGTGATAAACTTTATCAATTTCAAAGCCAATTTTATTTTCTGCACACCATGCAATAGCTTCATCAAGCGTTAAATCTGTCAGGTCACGGACAAAAGTTCCTCCGTCAAAACCGGAAATTTTCACATCAATCTCTTCATCTAGATCAATATATTCTTCACGCTCGGACTGATACAGTATCGTTCCTTTTGGCTCTGTAGTATTTTTCACTGTACTAAAGTCCACTTCGATATCTGCGCCTTTTGAGTTTACCTCATTGACCCATTCTAATAAAGAGAGGCGTCCTTTTCCAACGAAATCCGGAATTCCTAATGGTCCGAGTGAGACACGGATTACAAGTTGCTCATCCTTTGGAATTTGCTTTTCACGGTAGTTTTGTGAAATAATCTCACCTGCTGGTTCATCTTCATCATAGTATTCTTCAAAGCGAACAGGAACATCGTTACGTTCACACCAAGCTTCTATTTCAGCTTTGTCCCATGAACTCATCTTCGGTACAATTACACCATTATCTGTTCCTGAGACTTCAACATGCACAATAGCATTTAATGCAATATAGTCTTCTTTGATGGATTGCTCTAAAATGGTTCCTCGGGTTTCGTTCGTATCGACAACGTATTCATAGGTTACTAATACATTGCCCCCTTTAGAATTAATATTTTTCTGCCAGTCAAGAAGTTCCAGACGGCTTTTCCCTTTAAAATTATCAATAGTGATTTTGCCTAAGGATTGATAGACATACATTTGCTCTCCTGCCGGTATGATGCCCTCAACCACACTTTGACCAAAAAGTGTATCAAATGGATACTGGTCACTATAACGTTCAATAAAAGTCAATGAAATCTCATTTTGTGTCGCCCAAAGTTCTGCTTCAAACTTAGACATCTCTGTCATATCGATCACTTGAACACCCGAGTTCTTAGCGACCTCAAGAATAATTGTATCATTTTCATCAACCATCGTACCTTTTTTTATGCTTTGGGATAAAATAGTCTCGTTGGTTTTGTCTACAGTTTCCACCTCTTTAAAGATGACAGTGATATCCATTGACTGGGCTAAAACTTCTGCAGATTGCTTGTCAAGGTTCACAAAACTTGGAACTCTGGCATTACCCTTTGACACCTTAATCGTAACAATTTCATCACTAAGTATTGATGTTCCAGGTTCTAAATCTTGAGATACTACAAGCCCAGAATCACGTGTACTGTCTACCTCTCGAACAAAAATCTGAATATTCTTAAGTCCAGCTAAACTAGAAGCTTCTGAAGATGTCAATCCAACAAAGTCAGGGAGTTCTACTGATTCACCAAGAGAAATGACCACTTCTAATGTGTCTTTTCTTGGCATCTCTTCTCCCCCCTTAACACTTTGGCGAATAACAAGCCCTGCTTCAACATATTCACTCTCTTCTTCTGAAAAAGATACAAGAATATCGTTTTCTTCCGCCCATTTATTCACTTCATTCATTGTAGAGCGGTAGAAATCTTTGATTTTTATAACATCTGAGACTTCTTCAGGCCCTCGTGAAATAGTAATACGAACACGATTTTTACGTAAAAAGTCGTCTTCAGATCCATCAATAATTTTATATTCAATAACAGCATCCGCTTCAACGGTTTCACTATTTTCCCGTTTGATGGTGACTCCGGTTAAGTGATTTTCTTCTATCCATTGTTGAATTTCTGGATACATAGCATTATCAAGGTCAATCATTTGGATTTTTTCTTCCGGATCGGCTCCCTTTGAAAAAATAACTTCAAGCTCTTTACCTTTTCGTATCCGCTCTCCTGGAGCCACACTTTGTTCTACGACATAATCATTGTCCACTTCTAGATTAAACGCCTGTTTAGCGATTAAGGTGATTTTGTTTTTTTCGGTCCATTCTTTAACCTGACCGACGTTCCATTCACTCATATCTGGAACCTCAACACCTCTAAGTACTAAGAAATAGAGAAGAATAATCACAATGACGATACCAATGGAACCTCCGATAATGATCGGTTTATAATTTCTTTTATTGGCGACAAAAACTTCTTCGCCGAAGCTTTCAGGCTTCGGCTCAGAAAATTCATCTAAAAAACTCTTTTTTTTAGGTTCTTTTGACATTAGGCGTTTCCTTTCATCTCTTCCAGTTTTCCCTCATGCAAACGTAATGCAATATCTGAAGATGCAGCAACTTCATCCGAGTGAGTCACAAGAATAATCGTCTTGCCATACTCTTTTGATAGTCGCTTAAATAATTCAATAACTTCATGTGATGTTGCGGTATCTAGTGCGCCCGTCGGCTCATCACCAAAAACCAAGGAGACGTCTTTTGCTAAGGCTCTAGCTATAGCCACCCTTTGCTGCTCTCCACCGGAAAGCTTGTTAACCCGACGATCCGCTTTAGATTGAACAATTCCTACGCTACTTAATATCTTATATGAAAGCTCTTTTCTATTTGGTGGTGATTTTTTATCCGTGATATAAAAACTGGATTCAACATTTTCAACACCATTAAGGTAGTCCGTTAAGTTATATTTTTGGAAAATAATCGCCATACAGTTTCGTCGATATTTTGTAAATCCAATCTTTTGAATATCTTGTCCTTCGTATTCAATACGACCGGATTCCGGCTTATCAAGAGCACTGGCCAACGCTAGAAGTGTACTCTTTCCTGAACCTGATGGACCTAAAATCGTGTAGAACTTTCCCTTTTCAAAAGCATAGGATAAACCATTGAGAATAACACGTTTTTTACCACCATCTATATAACTATAACTAATATCTTTTAATTCAAATTGTATTTCTTTTTCTTGTGCCATCTTCTTCATCCCCCTTAGTCTTGCAGTACTTGTCTTGGATTAAACATCATTATAATCGACAGCGGAACTAAACTTGCAAAGATTAGTAATGCAATATTAATCACAAACAATTTCCAAATAACTTCTTGGTTCATAGAGACATTAAAGTCTTCTGCGATATTATTCATATCCACATCACCAAATACATTCGTATCATAATATCCATAATACATATCATCTCTACTTCCCGGTGCTGCTTCTTCTTCAACCAGCTGATTTTCTACAATCCAATCACTGACAAATGCACTGGAGATATTACTCATCAAAATAGCTAATACAAAGGCTACCAGTCCAATACATAAAATCTCATAAATAAACTGCATAACAATACGTAGCTTTGACTCACCGCTTGAAAGCAATAGTCCCACTTCAAACTTACGGTCACGGACAAAGATACTAACGATAGCTATAATAATGATAATTCCGGCGCCAAAGACAACCCAGATAAGTAAGGATGCAATGAGAGAAATTAAATCCAAAGGTTTTGTCAAGGTGTCAAATTGTGTTGTTGCCGCATCAAGATAGTTATATTCTGATGGTAATTTGCTCGTGTTACGTTCAACAAAACCATCAACTTCTAGTGGGTCAGCTAACATGAAAATAATACGGTTTACGTATTCCATCATCTCTTCATCATCAGGATACATATTCATATTCATTTCACGGATAAATTCATAAGACACAAAAAGGTTATTACCCATATGTCCTTCTTGAATACCGTCATATATTCCCACGATTTCAAGGTCATATGTATTTTCTTCCCAATCAAATAATTCTATAAGATCACCTGTCACAAAATTATTACGTTCTGCAAGCTCACGCGTAATTAAAACATAAGGATAGCCTTCTTTTACTTGATCTTGGGTCGGGAACTCTCCATCCACCAAGTAATAATCGCCTTCTGAAAATTCAAGGGGTTCAGCAACATTTCCTCCATTTAATTGGAAGTATACATTGTCTTTGATTTCATTACCGTCCTCATCAATGTATGTATTGTCATAATATTCTTTTTGACCGTCACGCTCCCAATATTCCGCCGTTTTTAATTCTTTGCTCATGAGCGAGTTGGAGTTGGAATAATAGACTTGCTGAACAACCGGATCTTTTGCAATATCTTCTGCAACTGTTTTAGATAGCTGCAACTTCATATATTCTTCGTCTTCAAGTTCTTCACTGTATGCCTTCTGATAATCCGCCTTATATTCAACTGCTGCACCTAGCTGTTTTCGTATAAACACTTTTGACTCATCAATACTGTTTTGAATGATGACACCTGTAAACAGCAGACTAAATACAACAAATAATATTGCAAAAATCATTAATACTTTTGCCGGTTTTCTGACTAAACTTAAAAACCCATGTTTTAAAATTCTCACACCACTTACCTCTTTTCTTTACACATTTATATATTTTTATGCTCAAACCTCTGATAATATTATCATATAATAGGCTTCTTTCATATGCCTTTGTGATTTTTTAATCCACTTTTAATAATTTATCAAAGCCTTCTACTATAAGACGTATAATCACGTGAAAAAGTTTCAAATTTCCTGATTAATTTCAAAAAAAGCAATTCTATAGTCTTAACCATAGAATTGCCTTTTTTAGGACACATTTTATATAAACTTATGCGTTAACTTTTCCTTTTGCTGTCTCAACAAGAGATGTAAATGCCGCTTGATCATTGACAGCCATTTCTGCTAACATCTTACGGTTAATTTCGATTCCTGCTAATTTTAATCCATGCATAAATGTTGAATAGCTCATTCCGTTAGCACGTGTTGCTGCGTTAATACGAGCAATCCATAATTTACGGAAGTCTCTTTTCTTAAGACGACGACCTACATATGAATATACACCAGACTTCATAACGGCTTGTTTAGCTGTTCTAAATTGTTTGCTCTTAGCGCCTCTATATCCTTTAGCTAACTTTAATACACGATTACGTCTTTTCTTTGTGTGCATCGCACCTTTAATTCTTGCCATGTTTAAACCTCCAATCGATTATTATAGATATGGTAATAATTTCTTAATTACCTTTTCATTTGATGAATCCATCATAGTTGCTTGTCTAAGATTTCTCTTTGTCTTAGGACTTTTTTTGGTTAAAATATGGCGTTTGTACGCTTTACTTCTCTTTAATTTACCTGTACCTGTCGCTTTAAATCTCTTAGCAGCGCCGCGGTGTGTTTTCATTTTTGGCATGATGTTTCCTCCTTATAAATTGTAATTATTACTAACTATTTTGCCTTTTTAGGTGTAAGAAACATAACCATGCTTCTACCTTCCATTTTAGGTCTTTTTTCAATTTCAGCAATTTCTTCCAAGTCTTTTGCAAATTCTAATAAAATCGTTCTACCAACGGATGTGTGAGCTAATTCACGACCTCTAAATCGAACGGAAACTTTCACTTTATCACCTTTGGTCAAAAACTTGTTTGCTTGCTTCATCTTAGTATTAATATCGTGTTCCTCAATATTCGGCGACAAACGCACTTCTTTTACACTTATAATGTTTTGTTTCTTCTTAGCCTCTTTTTCTCGTTTCGTTTGCTCGTATCTAAACTTACCAAAATCAATAATCTTACACACCGGTGGTTTAGCTTTCGGTGCAACCTTTACTAAGTCAAGTCCTTGTTCCCTGGCCATTGCTTGTGCTTCCTTTACGGATACAACTCCTAATTGTTCCCCGTCCGCTCCTACAAGACGTACTTCTTTGTCTCGTATTTGCTCATTAATCATATAGTCGCTAATTGTCCGACACCTCCTGAATCAATAAAATATATAGTTACAATAAAAAATGGATAGTTTCCTATCCACTCACAATAATACATAACTCATCCTATGCACATGCATAATAAGTCCGATTATTAACCCAAGCGCTTAATTACCCTTAGGTGAGAGTGGATCAAAACTCTACTTCCTGTAATCCGAAGATTATTATAGCATGCATGTGCTTATCTGTCAAATCTAAATTATTATATTTATTTTTTTATTTCGATGCCTTGCTCTGTCTGAATGATTTTACCTGATTTCATTAACCGTCCAACAGAACGTTTAAAAGCTCTTTTACTCAGGTGGAGTTCCTTATTAATAATATCCTTATCTGATTTATCATTTAAAGGTAAAAATCCTCCATTATTTAAAAGCGCTTCATAGACCACTTTTTCATCAGCTTCCATTTGCACAAAGCCGTCCTCTTTTAAGGTCAGCACTAATTTACCATCTCCATTGACCTTGGCAATCTTTGCCTTGATTTGGTCTCCGATGGCATAATGCTTTGTCACTTCTTTTTGTGGTAACATTCCATGATACTTGCCTTCAACAGCTACAAAAAGTCCATAATCTCTATTCATACTAAAAATAGTGGATGTAACTCGGTCACCTTCTTTATAGGGTGATTCTGCTGATAATAATTTAGACAACTTCATTGTTGCACACAATCGCTCAGACTTATCAATATATAGCCCTACTAAATAGGATTCTCCTTCTTGGAGGCGTCCAATTTGCTCTTTAAAGGGCAAAAATAAATCTTTCAACAGTCCCCAATCTAAAAAGGCACCTATTTTTGTCAATTGAACTACACGTAACTTTTTTATCTCTCCCATCGTTATCTTAGGTGTATGACATGTACTAATCAGACGGTCTTCTGAGTCTTTGTAAATAAATACATCGAGTTGATCACCCTGTTCAATATCTTCCGGCACTTCTTTATTTGGCAACAAAATTCCTTCCGGATCTTCTGTCGGATTGTCTGATAAATAGATTCCAAAATCTGTACGTCGTACCATCGTTAATGTTTGAAACTCACCTAGTTTAATCATTGTTCTCCTTCTTTTCTAACAGTTCTACCAGCAGGGACACGGTTTCTTCAATCGTTTGTTCTTTTATATTTACAATAACATCCGCATAGTTTTCATATAACTTTATCCGTTCATTGTAGACGTCCTGCAAGCTTTGATGTTCTTCCATAATAATTCCTCGGGTATGTATGTTTTGTATGCGTTTTTGGATTTCTTGAAAATCAACGGCAATATAGATAACCTTGCCAATCCTCTTAAGGTGCCTCATACCCTCTGTGGCATAAACAACACTGCCTCCAGTAGCTATTATCGTCTGCTGGAGATGAATGTGAGATATAACGTCTTCTTCTATTTTTTTAAAATAGTCAATTCCTTTTTCTTGTATAATCTCTTGAAGTAATCGACCTTCTTGCTGTTGAATCAGTAAGTCTGTATCGACAAAATCATAATTCAACGCCTTGGCCAACAAAACTCCTAGTGTTGATTTTCCTGCACCTGACATTCCAATTAATATTATATTCTTCATATGCCCATTATCCCACAATTTTTATGATTTGACTACTGGTTTTTCAAATTTCAAACTAATATCAAGGGCGTGAACGGAATGAGTCAACGCTCCCACACTAATTACGTCAACTCCAGTTGCTGCAACTTCTGCTACACGTTCTAATGTCATATTGCCACTTGCTTCTAATGCAATCATCTTTTTTGCATGCTCTTTAACAAATCGTACAGCACGTCGGATTTGGTCTGTTGTCATATTATCGAGCATGATAATATCTACCCCCGTATGAATCACTTCACGTAATTCATTAAACGTCTCAACTTCCACTTCGATTTTCATGGTATGTGCAACACTTGCTTTTGCCCGCTTGACCGCTTCAGTAATCGAGCCCGCCGCCGCAATATGATTATCTTTAATCATCACCGCATCACTTAAGCTAAAGCGATGATTCATGCATCCACCGGTACGCACCGCATACTTTTCCAAACTTCGAAACCCCGGTGTTGTTTTACGTGTATCCACGATTACCGTATCATATGGCTTAACGGCCTCAAAATATTGATGTGCCATAGAGGCGATACCACTTAAGCGTTGCATGATATTTAAGCCTAAACGTTCCCCTTTAAGTATGCTTCCAATCGGACCCTGCACTCTTGCGATGACATCACCTGTCTCAATGGCCATTCCATCATGTATAGAAACCTCTAGCTTGACCTGACTGTCTATACAATTATAAATTTGGGCAAAGACGTCTATACCGCACAATATACCTGCTTCTTTTGCAATTAAATCTCCTGCACCTAAAACGGTTTTATCAATAATAGCATCTGTTGTTGCATCTCCAAAGGGCATATCTTCTTCTAACCATTCCAATATGTGTCGTTGTAACTCAATTTGATTTACTCCAATATTCATGCAAACACCTCCGCATCAACGTCTTGTTTATAATGACAACCTATACTTTTTTGCTTCATTGCATCTTCAATAATTGCCAAGCCTACTTGGCACATATTACGAACTTCATAATCGTTTTGACAGACCGGATTCAAATTATCCAGCACACACCATAAATGATACATCTTTTTATACGCTTTGTCTAATCCGCTTTGGGTTCGAATAATCCCTACATATGTTGACATCAGTCTTTGAATGTTCTCTTTGATACGTTTATGATCGATCACTCCATCATAACGCTTTTTCTTGTTTTGCTCACTTGGGTATTGTATATTTTTTTCAACTCTCGCCGGTTCTGTATGGGTATTCATATGGTAAGCAATCTGATGAGCAAAAACAATACATTCTAATAGCGAATTGCTAGCCAAGCGATTGGCGCCATGAACACCTGTAGATGCCACTTCACCACATGCATAGATGCCTTTGATGTTGGTTTGTCCATGTATATCCGTTTTTATGCCACCCACAAAGTAATGGGCAACCGGTGCAACCGGTATATAATCTTTTTCCATGAATATACCTTGGTCCGCTAAAAAGGTGTAAATTGATGGGAACCGCCTCATCAAAAACGCCTTATCCTTATGTGTAATATCAAGCCATACATGCTTTGTCTTTGCCGATTGCATCTCTTGATCAATACTTCTTGCAACAATATCTCTTGGTGCTAAGTCTTTCCTTATGTCATACTTTGACATAAATGCTTCACCCTTGCTATTACGTAAAATCCCACTTTCTCCGCGTACAGCTTCTGATATTAAGAACCGTTGCTGACATTTTCTAGAATAAAAAGCCGTAGGATGAAATTGAATATAGCGCATATGTTCTAGCTGACATCCTGCATTTAACCCCAACGCAATTCCGTCTCCCGTCAGACACGGTTGATTTGTCGTGTTTTCATAGAGGGCTCCAATACCGCCTGTAGCGATGACAAGAATTGGTGCCTGAATACAAATATCCCGGTGATTATATCGTACAATAATACCATAAAAACTTCCATCGGTTTGCTTAAGAATTCGAGTAGCCATTGCCTCTTCAAAAATGGTGATATTTTTTTTAGCCACAGTTTGTGCTGTCACTGCCTCCATCACACTTCTTCCTGTCGCATCACCATGAGCATGAAGTACACGTCGATGTGAGTGGCCCCCTTCAAGTGTAGCCAAAAGTTTTCCCTGCTCATCCGTATCAAAGGCAACACCAAGCTGTATAAGTTGACGTATGGCATCGGGTGCATTTTTTACTAATAGCGTCGTAGCCTTTATATCATTGACATGAGCACCGGCAACACATGTATCCTGTAAATGGCTTTGATATGAATCTGTAGGGCATAAGCTTGCGGCAATTCCACCTTGAGCTAAAAAAGAATTGGACTTTTCCATTGTTTTTTTTGATATGACTGCAACACTCTTGTTCTCATCGATATGCAGCGCTGTGTACAACCCTGATAATCCAGCACCTAATATGACGACATCTTTTTTTAATCTCTCCATATGCACCTTCTAACTCAAATCTAACATACGCTCTAAAGGTTTTTTAGCGCGTTCAATAATTTGATCATCAAGACAAATCTCGTATTGTTCTTTTTTCAAACACTCGTAAACACTTTGAAGTGTATTTTTTTTCATGTTCTTACATTGAAGTCGTTCTGAAGCCAATATAAAATGTTTGTCCGGATTTTCACGTCTTAACGGATGTAATATACCTTCTTCTGTTGCAATGATAAATGTATCATGCGTACTTTGAGTCGCATAATCAATAATTCCCTTTGTCGAACCAATATAATCGGCAAACCCTAGGACATCTTGGCTACACTCAGGATGCACAAGAACTTTTGCATGCTTATGTATGTCCAGCATCCCTTCTATATCCTTGCCACGTAATCGCTGATGCGTCAGACAAAATCCCGGCCATAGTTCGATGTCTTTTTTTGGCAGTTGTTCTTGAATATATGCACCCAAATTACGATCGGGCAAAAATAGAAACTTTGACTCGTCAAGCTGTTTTATAATGCTTAATGCATTAGACGATGTAACACAAATATCTGTCAGTGTCTTCACTTGCGCTGTCGTATTGACATAAGACACAATGGTTCTTTCTGGATTGGACGCTTTATAGCGTTCTAGATCTTTGGCTATAACCATATCTGCCATAGGACACCCTGCATCTGGCGAAGGTATAAGCACCTTTTTGTTTCTTGAGAGAATTTTTGCAGTTTCTCCCATAAAGCGCACCCCACATAAAACAATTAAATCCCGAGAATCCGACGCACCTATTTTTGCCAAGGCCAATGAATCACCTACAAAATCAGCTACATCTTGAATCTCAGGAATTTGGTAGTAGTGCGCTAAAATCAACGCATTCTTTTCTTCTTTTAATGTACGTATTTTTTCAATTAATTCCATGATTCCTCCATCACTTATTGAACTCGACAACGAGCCCTGTAAAGTCACCTGTCTTGTCAGTTAGGGGGAGTATATCATACTCTTTTTAAAAAAACAATATTTTTAAATAATTTTTACTGCATCGCGTTCTTGTTTAATCGTATCATACAAAATATGGTCAATTTTATTGACAAAGGATTTTAAAGTATCATCTTCGGTATACGATGTAACATAAATACTTACTGTCATCTGAATCTCCTTGCCTTCCCACAAGATGATTGTGTCCTTGACATCATTACGCAAGCGTTGCGCAAGCGTTTGTGCTATGTCACGCTCGATTTCAGGAAATAACAATATAAACTCTTCTCCTCCCCATCGTGCACAGATATCCGTTTCTCTTGTAAGTGATTTGAACACTTCTGATAGGGTGTAGATCACATAATCTCCACATTCATGTCCATATTTTTGATTAATCTTATGAATATGATCAACATCAATCAGAAGAACGGAAAAGGTCATATGCCGTTCATAAAAAGCCAAAATAAATTCCTTCATTTTTCGCAACACATATTGACGTGTATATAGTCCTGACAAGTTATCCTTTAAGGACAAATCGGATAATTCATTTTTGATGGATCGAATCAGGTTGTTGCGTACTGTCGTTTGCTCTGTTCGAAGACTTGGTTGAATCATCACGATTAAATACTTTAGCACCTGTTTATCATCTTCAACTGAAGTAATGGTTATACTTGTCCACGTACGCGTTCCATCTTTTGCAACTAATCGGTACTCATTACGAAATGAAGCAATTTTTTGTTGAATCACTGAATGATACATTTTCATAAAAGCATGCTGATCTTCATCGTCAATTAGCATTTGAAAGGGTAGATTTTTCAATTCATATTCTTTGTACTGAACATTTTCGCTAAGGCTTTTATTTGCCAATATACATGTCCCATCCACACGAATAAGTGCAATACCTATTGGTGCATCTCCAAATAGTCGATAAAACTTTTCATCATTCAGGCGCGTGTCACCATCCCGCTCATTATGCGCCGTATGATTCATAACTACACCAATAATCTGTGTGGCATTACCCTTAGCATCATAGGCTATACGTAATCGTTGATGAACAAACACCACATCTCCCGGGCCAGTACTTATGTGAATATGGGAATCTATCTCTTCATCTTGACGTTCGAGATGGTACAAAAACCTTTTATGTAATTCTTCATATTCACTGCTAAAAACCAAACCTTTCATTTGATTGACCGTCATCACCTGTGTCTCTTCTTCTCCAACAATAGCGCAAAACCCTTTTGAGACATTCACCACTTCGGGTTGATAATGATTCCATGTCCATGACCCTGTCTGAAGCATATCTTCAATAATCTCATCAACACGCCTAGTATTCTGAGCATCCATCGGGCACCTCCAATATATTTATTCATATTTATCATACCATAGCCGTAAAAAAGAAAAAAGCATCACATCTAGGTATTTATCACTAGATGTGACGCTCCACATTGTTGTCTATATCACCCTTAGCCTCCGATATGTACTTTGAGACCATACCCTTCTACAACCTTTTTCAAGGCTTGCATCCGCTCTGGTTCAGGGGTCTTGACATTCTCCAGCAAATACGTGCGACCTAATCCTTTGTATTTGTCCACGCCATATCGATGGTAAGCCAGCAAATGTAATTCCACCACCCCTGGTAAGGTCTTGGCAAAAGCTGCGATTTTATCTATTTCTTGCGGCGTATCATTAAATGTCGGAATAACCGGAACACGAATAATTAATTTTTGCCCTGACTGCGCAATTTTTTTTGCATTTTCCAACACGCGAGCATTGGAACGCCCAGTAAATTCTTCATGCTTTTTGCCGTCGATATGTTTAATATCCATCAAAAAAACATCCAAATATGGCAAGATATCGTTTTCTATAATCGAAAAGTCTACATCTCCCGTCGACTCAATGGTTGTCGTGAGACCATTGTATTTAGCTATTTCTAATAATGCACCAGCAAATTGAGGCTGTAATAGGGCCTCGCCTCCCGAAAGTGTGATACCGCCTTTTGAATGACGATAGTATGCCATGTCACGAAGGACCTCTTCCATAACCTCGTTGACACACACATCTTTACCGATAACTTTTACAGCATCTTTTGTCTGCATGGTTTGTATTTGCTTGCTTTGTGATTCAGGATTACAGCACCACTGACAGCGAAAATGGCATCCTTTTAGAAAAATAATCGTTCGAATCCCTTCTCCATCATGGATGGAATAACGTTGTATGTCAAAGATTCTTCCTTTGGTGTTTAAAAGTTCTTCATATCTTTTCATCATCTATAGTCCTTGTGTTGTCCGGCTAATAATATCATCTTGCAATGATTTTGAAAGTGTTGTAAAGTGGGCGCTATATCCTGCCACTCGAACAACAAGCCCTTTATACTTTTCGGGGTGTGCTTGAGCATCTAATAAAGTTTCCTTGCTAACCACATTAAATTGCATGTGCATGCCTTTTTGATCAAAAAATCCACGAATCAGATGGGTAAAGTTTTGGAGTCCATTGATTCCGCTTAGCGCTGATGGATGGAATTTTTGATTATAAAGGGTGCCGTTTGAAGCAATCATATGGTCAAGTTTTGCCACTGAGTTTGCTGCTGCAGTTGGTCCTTTCGCATCTCTTCCTTGAGCCGGCCCTACACCATCAGCAATCGGTGTATTTGCGTATCTTCCATCGGGCGTTGCACCAGTCTGAGCACCCAATGGAACGTTGGCCGATACCGGATACAACCCTGCCTGATAAACTCCATTACGCGGATTTTTATACTTTTCAATAGGACGCGTATAGGTATATGCTATTTCTCTCGCCAATAAGTCAACCGCATCACAATCATTCCCATATTTTGGAACTTCTTGAATCATATGATATATATCGTCCAATCGTTTAGTTCCTAGTTTTTCTTTTTCAATGACATATCCTTTTGCCGCAAGTTCACTGATAATCGTTTTGGTGATTGTCGCCACTGGATCATGCGCATTTTGATGGGTAGGTGTTTTTCCGAAGTTTTGATCTAATGCTTCTTTGAGTTCTGTAAGCGATAGTTTCTTTTCTTCAAAAACTAACCGTTTAATGACCATCATCGCATCGGCCATATTAGCAATACCAAAACCTTGAGGACCTGTAAAATTATAGATCGCCCCGC
The DNA here is from genome assembly GCA_002382805.1 of Clostridiales bacterium UBA4039. Lineage (GTDB taxonomy): Bacteria > Bacillota > Clostridia > Lachnospirales > Vallitaleaceae > UBA1351. The sequence goes on along the minus strand of DGAD01000036.1, from coordinate 33,495 downwards.
CTTCTTGAAGAGATGTTTTTCTGCCGATACAATCATCAATAAGGCTTGATTGAAAGGGCAATGGGCACCTTTGACTATGGGCAACATCAATCGAATTACACGCATTAACAAGAAGTTCTATAAAATATTCCATTTGTCTTTGGTAAGCGTTAAAAAATTGTTCAAACGTCTTCATATCTTCTATTTTTCCGGTTTGAAGGCCCACCACTTCTTCATTCATTATTCCGTTTGAAAAGACCATCTCCAAAGGTTTTAACATATTAAAAAATGCAGCATCATGCCATCCGTCAGTTTTACCGCCTTTTTGCGGTTCAACACAACCGATAATACAATAGTCTCTAGCATCTTTTAGGGTTAATCCTCTGTTTTGAAGGGATGGAATAATCACTTCATCATTATAATATGCCGGAAGTCCTATGCCTGTTCTTACAAGGGTTGCCGCTTTAAGCAAGAAATCATTGGGTGAACGATTCCAGACCCGAACCGATAGTGACGGCGCCGGCAACATCACATGCAATGTTGCCTCCAAGCACATATATGAAAGAATATTCGTCCCATCTAAGCCATCCTCTGTTTGTCCTCCCACGATCAAGTTTTGAAAAAGGCTGTATCCGGCAAAACCTTCTGCGCTTGCCGCATCTCTGGCTTTATTTAAATCATTGAACTTAATCCATATACAATCGATAAGTTCCTGTGCAAACCTTTCGGTTATAGTTTGCTGTTCTAAGTCTTTTTTAAGGTATGGATACATATATTGGTCAAATCGACCTGGAGAAATAGAATGTCCACTCGATTCCGTCTGTAATAACATCTGAACAAACCAAAATGCTTGACAAGCTTCATAAAAATTCTGTGCACCATACTCCGGCACTTGGGTGCAGTTTTTTGCAATTTGAAGCAGTTCTTGTCTTCTCTTCATATCTTGGCACGTATCGGCTTTAGCTTGGGCCATTTTCGCATATCGCTTGGCATAGATGATTGCCCCTTCACAACTAAGAATAACGGCATGCAAAAAATCTGCTTTTTTTACATAATCTCCATCACTTATCTTTAACGTACCAAGGGCATCTTTGGCTTCTTGAATCACTCCACCAAAGCCTTTTTTTAGCACCTTATCGTATTGAACCGAGACATGTCCAATTCCGTTATAATAATAATTGCCAACGGTAAACACATTGTGTTCAATAGCTTTTAATGCTTCTTTTGACATATACGCATGGGCTAAATCACTGGTCGTCTTGCCTTCCCAATATGTATGAATCTCTTTAAGCGAAGTTTTTACATCTTCTGTTATGGAAAATGGATCTGCACTTCTTTGTTCAATTGTATCAAATTCTTTGGTTAGCCATTCGTGAGAGTATTCCGGAAATGTCTGGCAGCTCCTAGGTGCTAAGGCATTACTACCGACAATAAGTTCATCCGGGCGGATAACAATAGGCAATTCGCAGCATATGGCATAAAATGCTTTTGCACGTCTTCGAATGATCGGTTCACCTTCTGTCTCTTGATATACCTTTGTTAAAATATGCGCACGTTCTTTTTCAATGCGTGGCATTGTTGCATATAGATCTTTAATAAGTCGATCGATACGTTCACTTTTTTTAATGCTAAAATCTTTCATCATTCTTCCCTCCGAAGTTCAGTTATGTGCTAGGCAGGTCTCCTGACTTTTTGTTCACCCTACTTACCGCCCTTCCCATCCTAAACGACAGTGGATTACGGCTTTCATCCCAATTACAGTAGCGGGGGCTGTGGAAGCTTTTCACTCCCTTCCCTTTTCATATCAAATCTTTGATTTAATAACCTAGTGCATTGTCTTTAACTCCTATACTACCACTCCTATACAGATTTTTCAAGAAAAAACCACATTTTCAAAGAAAAAACCACAAAAACCAACTTGTCGAAGTCTTTATTCCCCTTCGTATTCTGCATTAAATGATTGAACAATTTCTTCATAACTATTGATAGTGTATTTTTTACCCATTTGCGTCAATTTGAACACATTATTTTCTTCAATAAGAATTCCTTCATTCCGAACTATGTCAATAATTTTTTGCAAAAAATCTTTGCTATAATTTAAATGATGATAAATTGTTTCCACACCATTTTCTATGGATTCATTGGGTTTTCCTTCATGATGAAGAATATGAAAAAGCATTGATTTTTTTGCAAAATCTATTCTTTGCTTTTTCCTTCTAATCAACACACTGATGATACCTCTTTGTGGTGCAATGATTAGTATAACAAAAAATGTTGCCCCTGTAACCGTTGCCATCATCCCAGCAATCGATACATCAAAAAGAGCTGCGAATTGATATCCAATTACTGCATTAAACGCTCCAATAAACGCACTAATTCCAATCATTCGCTTAAGGCTGTCGGTCATCAGATAGGCTGATATAGGCGGTCCAATCATAAAAGCTATGACAAGGATAGATCCAACGGCTTCAAACGCTCCAACAGTTGTAATAGAAACGCTTGTCATAATACCATATTGAATAATCACAGGCGAAAACCCCAACACCGCTGCTAGTTGTTCGTCAAATATGGCTATTTTTATCTCTTTGAAAAAAACAACCATCAAACCAATATTGAGTATTAAAATAACTCCCATGGTATAGATTGCTTTCGCACCGATATCAACTCCAAATATTTTCAGACGATTAAACGGTGCAAATGCTAATTCTCCCAACAAAACTGAATCTGTATCCAAATGTACATTACCTGCGTAACGGCTTATAAGAATAATTGCCACACTAAATAATAGAGGAAAAACAATCCCAATTGCCGAATCTTCAGATACAAGTTTTGTTTTTCCTAGAAGTTCTACAAGGTATACCGTTAGTAATCCCACCAATGTAGCTCCAATAATAAGAAGTGGTGAATCCAGGTTTTTTACTACAAAAAATCCTAAGACAATCCCTAAAAGAATTGTATGCGTAATCGCATCTGACATCATAGCCATTTTTCTTAAAACCAAAAAAACACCTGGAATACTACATGCAACGGCTACAATAATTGCAATAATTTGAATTTCAATTTGAGCTGACATATGCTTCCTCCTTTCGCATAGGGTGATTTAAAACATATTCAATCCCTTTATCTGTTATCGCCCATTCATCAAAAGGCTCTTTTTTTACGTACTTTTTCATTCTAAGACTTTCAAGAGTTATCGCTAATGCATGCAACCCTTTTTTGTTTGCAGTGGTTGTCGGCCTTATAGCACGAATGTGATGACTATGATACACATTTTGATGATTAATAGCTAAATCATATAAGTTCATAAGCACCTGATCATCATTAATATTTCCAGCATTAGTTCTGTTACGTAAATATCGCCATAGTAATCCACGGTTGGGCGCAAGTGTAATGCTAATTACAACAATAACACTTATGATCATAACAATACTTGGTCCGGTTGGCATTTTGGGGACAACGGAACTGATTAGCGTTCCTATTAAACCACTAATCGCTCCAAATATCCCTCCTAAAACCACCATAATTGACAATTTGTTGGTCCACTGCCTTGCGGCTACACCAGGTGCAACTAACATAGCACTCATTAGGATAACCCCCACAGTTTGCAAACCAATAATAATGGATAGAACAATCATTGTAGATAAAATATACGATACTGTCTTACTTGAAACCCCTATACTATCTGCAAAAATAGGATCAAAACAGGTTATTTTCAGTTCTTTCCAAAACATTACAACCAGCACTAGCAGCAAGATTCCAACAGCTACAATGACGTAAATATCCGCTTTTAGCAGTGTTGAAGCCTGTCCAAAAATAAATTTATCTAATCCCGCCTGATTTGCATTTGGAATTTTTTGTATATATGTTAAAAGCACAAGACCAAATCCAAAAAATGTGGATAGTACAAGGGCCATAGAGCTATCCATCTGAATTCGTGTATACTTGTCTATAGCAACAATAACAGCTGTTGCTATCAACCCAAAAACGAGTGCACCTAGCATAAAAACACCTATGTTTTTATGTTGAATTAATAAAAATGCGATTGCAATTCCTGGTAAAGAGGCATGCGACACCGCATCACCTAACAATCCTTGCTTTTTTATTACTGCAAAACTACCTATTACACCACTAACTAGACCTAAAAGTGCTGACCCAAAAGCTACGATTCTTAATGTATAGTCACTCATAAACAATTCATAAATATTCATATAGCACCTCATCTTTTCAACAGTTTTCCAGTACTTCTATATGCTTTTCTTAAATTCTCATCATGAAACACTTCATCTACTGGTCCACTTGCAATTAATTGTGTGTTGATTAGCGTAACCCAGTCAAAATATTCTGTGACGGTTTGTAAATCATGATGAACCACAACAACTGTCTTTCCTTGACTTCGAAGTTCTTTTAAGATGTTGATAACTGCTTTTTCAGTCATCGCATCCACTCCTTGAAAAGGTTCATCCATAAAATAGATGTCTGCGTCTTGTACAAGTGCTCTTGCCAAGAAAACTCTTTGTTGCTGTCCACCACTTAACTGACTTATTTGTCGATTGGCAAAACCTTGCATTGCCACTTTTTCTAACGCTTCCATAGCATATTTCTTATCTACCTGTCTCGGACGCTTAATCCAACCAATATGGCTATAGCGCCCCATTAATACAACATCTAGAACCGTCGTCGGAAATTCCCAATCGACACTCCCTCGTTGCGGAACATATCCTATGTGACGTCGTTGCTTTTCATATGGTTGTCCATTAAAAAGTACATTTCCTGAGATTGGCTTTATAAGATTGAGCATCGCCTTTAAAAGCGTTGATTTTCCCGCACCATTTGGTCCAACAATTGCCATTAAAATTCCTTTTGGTACTTTTAAATCTATATCCCATAAAACCGGCTTAATATGATACGCCACCGTCATATCTTCAACTTCAATAACATAATCTGCATTATTTGACATCTTTACTCCTCCTATCTTTACTTAAGCGCACCAACAATGGTGTCAACATTCGAAGTTACTGTTCCTATGTATGTTTCTGCCTCTGTTCCTTTGGTTCCTAACGAATCCGAAAAAAGTTCTCCACCAATTTCCACTTCAAATCCCTGAGCTTTCACCGCTTCTTGCAATGCTTCTATATTTTTTTTAGGAACGCTTGTTTCGACAAAAATTGCTTTTATCTGGTGTTCAATAATATAATTGGCAAGTTTTGTAACATCTCCAGTCCCAGCTTCTGAAACAGTTGATATCCCTTGTAATCCTAATACTTCCATACCATACGCTCTTCCAAAATATTCAAACGCATCATGGGCAGTCACTAAAATTCTTGACTCTTTAGGTATGGTGTCAATTTGCTCATGAATATATTTATCCAATTGTTCTAACTCTACTAAAAACTGTTGATGATTTTGCGTATATGCACTTTTATGCTCCGGATCAACTGTTATCAGTCCTTCCAACAGATTATGCGATAGATCTTTCCATAAATTAACATCAAACCATATATGAGGGTCATACGCTCCTATTGATGAATCTGTTATTAATTTATCTTTTGCAACCCCTTCCGAAATCATCACAATATGTTGATCTGTACTTTCAAGATTTTCAAATATTTCTCCCATTTTTCCTTCTAAGTGCAATCCATTGTACACAACTAATTCTGCGTTTTGCATAAGGGTAACATCCCCTGCACTAGCCTTATATAAATGGGGATCAATTCCAGGTCCCATCAACCCTTCAACTTTTACATGCTCTCCACCTATAGTCCTTGCCATATCTGCAAGCATCGTCGTGGTTGCAACAACATTTAATCTGTCGTCACCATCTTGTGTTGAAGTCGTTTTACACCCAGTTAACACGAGAATTAACATCACTACTAAGAATACTCCAATACCTTTGTTTGTCTTACTTAAAACTTTTACTTTCATATTGTCACCTCTTATCTTTCTTCTTATGTTCGTATTTTTCTTTATTTGTCTATGTGTTTTTAGTTATCTTTTTTTATGACGTCAACATTTTTTGCAATATTAAATCCAATAGCTACCTTTTGCTCTCCAGACTCAATAATTATATTTTCACTTATGTTATCTATTTGTAATATTCTTATTTCTGCGTCTAAGTAAATATTTTGTTGATTTAAATACTTTAATAGCGCATTATTATCCAACACTCTTTTCACTATATATACTTGGTTTTCTTGACTATCTCTTAAATTACTATATTTTGATCGCATAAGCATTTGATCCGCTTGTGGAATATTATTTCCATGGGGACATTTTTTAGGTTCTCCCAAAAAATGAAACAACGCATCTGCCAGTCGGTCTGATGTAGCATGCTCTAATTTTTCTGCTTCCTCATGAACCTCATCCCATCCATACGCTAGTTTATCTACCAGAAAACGTTCCCACAACCTATGTTTACGGATAAGAGAGCTTGCAATTTTACGTCCATCTTCTGTCAAGCTCGATCCTTTATACGGAACATAGTCTACCAAATCTTTCTTGACTAATTTTTTTATCATTTCATTAACTGTTTGCGGCGTATGCCTAAAATAATTCGTCAATAAATTGTTTGATACATGTTCGATAGAATCACTTCTTAACTCAAGTTCAAATATTATTTTAATATAATCTTCTTCCGCTCTATTCATAATTCCTCCTTAATTTTTATGGTTAACCTTAATATTTTTATTAGCTTAACATTAACATACATACTTCTTATTGTCAACCGATAATTATTATCGCTTCGTCTCAACACTTTGGCTTATATTTAAAATGCTTTATATATGTATTCACAAAAAAACACCTCCCAATTAAAACCACTAAGGCTCAATTTAGGGAGGTGTTAAGTCAAATACGTTTTAATTTTTTATGCTAATAATTGCTCCATATCATCTTGTACATTGTTAATTCCATTGATTCCAAACGTTTCAACCAATACATTGGCTACATTTGGTGACAAGAATGCTGGAAGTGTTGGTCCCAACTTAATATTTTTGACACCTAAGAATAATAGCGCCAAAAGAACAATAACGGCCTTTTGCTCATACCATGCTATATTATAAGCAATCGGAAGTTCATTAATATCATTTAATTCAAAGATTTCTTTTAGCTTAAGCGCAATAACGGCTAAAGAATAGGAGTCGTTACATTGTCCTGCATCTAGTACCCGTGGAATACCGCCTATATCACCAAGTGGTAATTTATTGTAACGATATTTTGCACATCCTGCCGTTAATATAACGGTATCTGCAGGTAAGTTTTGAGCAAACTCTGTATAATAATCTCTAGATTTCATACGTCCATCACATCCGGCCATAACAAAGAATTTCTTAATTGCCCCAGATTTTACAGCGTCAACCACTTTATCTGCCAAAGCAAATACTTGCTCATGAGCAAATCCACCGATAATCTCTCCGGATTCAATTTCTGTTGGAGAAGGTAATGTTTTTGCCATTTCAATAACTGGGCTAAAGTCTTTCCATCCTTTTTCATCGGCTTCGATATGCATGGATCCTGGATATCCTGCAGAACCGGAAGTAAAGATACGCTTTTCTGATCCATCTGTTGGTGGAACGATACAGTTTGTTGTAAAAAGAATCGGTCCATTAAATGTTGCAAATTCTTCTTTTTGCTTCCACCAAGCATTACCATAGTTTCCAACTAAGTTATCGTATTCTTTGAATTTTGGATAGTAATTTGCTGGCAACATTTCGCTATGAGTGTAGACATCAACTCCGCTACCTTTGGTTTGCTCTAAAAGCATCTCAAGGTCATTTAGGTCGTGTCCTGAGATAAGGATTGCCGGATTATTTTTGACACCAATATTGACTTTAGTTAACTCCGGATTACCATAAGCTGTAGTATTTGCAGAATCAAGAAGTGCCATTGCTTTGACTCCATATTCACCGGTCTTTAAGGTTAAGGCAACAAGATCATCGGCTGATAAAGAATCATCTAAAGTCGCTGCCATACCTTCATAGACAAACCCATAGATATCATTGTCTTGTTTGCCCAAGTTTAGGGCGTGGTGCGTATATGCCGCTAAGCCTTTCATTCCATATGTAATCAGTTCTCTAAGAGAACGTACATCTTCATTTTCTGTTGCAAGCACACCGCATACTTGTGCTTTTGCTTCCATCTCAGCATCTGTTGTTACTGTAAATGTGGCTGCATCGTGTAAGTTGGCAACAACTTTTTTAGCCAACGCGTCACGAATTTCAATATTTTTACGAATCTGGCGCTTAATCGCTTCTTCATCAAAGTTTGCATTTGTAATCGTTTTGAATAAGCTATCTAGCACGACTTCATTAATGTCGCCAAGATCTTGTGCTTTCATAGAGCCTTTGACAACAATATCCGAGATTCCTTTAACTGTATAGATAAGTAAATCTTGTAAATTTGCTACTTCCGGTGACTTTCCACATACCCCTTTAACTTCGCATCCTGTTCCTTTTGCTGCTTCTTGACATTGATAACAAAACATTTAATATCACTACTCCTTTTCCTGCCTCCGCCTCTTGACAGTAGACATTGCTATTGAATGTTACATGATTCTTACCACGTTAATCAGTAATGTCTTGGCTCATGAATCATTGAAATTATAATATCATAAACGCCCCCTCACTTATGTAGCCTCAGCTACATTTATTCGAATTTATTACGTTTACATATTATGCAAATAAAATGTCTGTCATCATGCATCTTCTTATAGTATATCATAACCTTTTTCAAATAACACACAAAAAACCCCATGACCAGCATCTTTTTATATGCATAATCACAGGGTTTTTACGTATTAAGTTCTTAACGATTACAATAAATTATAATGTAAAGCGTCGAATGATTTGCTCAAAGTCTTCAATAATGCCTTCGATTTCTACACAAGATGCAGAGACTTCTTGAATGGATGCAGTTTGTTCTTCCACAGCTGCCGCTGCTTCTTCTGTACTTGCCGCATTTTCTTCAGCTAATGCTGAAAGATTGCTCATTATATCGGTCATTTTAACTTTTGTATTGCCCATTTGTGCGCCAGATGCTTTAAGCTCATCAATATAACTACGCATCGTCTCAATCGCCTCATCAATACCCTCAAATTTATGCTGGGTCATTTGTACCCGATTTTCTTGAGACTTTCCGATTTCTTTTGATATTTCCATCTGTTTTACAGCTTCATTTGCCTTAACTTTTAATTCTTGAATAGTCAGGGAAATCTCATCCGAAAAACTTTTTGACTGTTCTGCTAGTTTACGTATCTCTTCTGCAACTACAGCAAAACCTTTTCCAGCTTCTCCCGCTCTAGCCGCTTCAATCGCTGCATTTAGCGCAAGTAAATTGGTTTGTCTGGAAATATTTTCTATCATGTCACTGGCTTGTCCAATATATTCTGCACGTTCATTTGTCTCACGAACAATTTTATCAACAAGTCCTGTTGCCTTTTGATTTTTTTCTGTTTCTTCAACAAGGGTATCAATCAAATCTACCCCTTCATTTTTTAGCGTCTCTACATGATCGGCTGCTTCGATAATTTTCCCAACATTTTCTTGTTCAGATTCAATGAGTGCACCTAAGTGTATTATGCCTTCAACACCATTTTCTGTGTCTTGTGCTTGTGAAGATGCACCATTTGCAATTTCCTCAATTGTACTAGCTATTTCTGTTGATGCTGTCGAAGTCGATTGAGAGATTATTGATAAGTTCTTTGATGTATCTCCCATAAGCTTTGAACTATTATCCATATTGGTGACAATCTCTTTTAAGCTTGTCTCAATTTGGCTAACAGCTTTAGCAAGTAAACCAACTTCGTCTTTTCTTTCAACCATTTGTTTATCAATTGTGTGGGTTAAGTCATATTCAGATAGGCTTTGAATGTTTTGGATAACTTGATGGATCGGATTAGAAATAATTGCATTAAGTATGATTCCTAAAAAGATGCTTATGATTATCGCAACGATTGATATAATGATGTTATTTCTATTGGCAATGGTTTGAATACTATTTAAGTACTCGGACACATTTGAAATGATATCATTGACAATATCAGATGTGCCTGCAGCGTATTCGCGCATATTTTGTCGTGCTGATGTTTGATCTTCGACTAATTTCTGATAAGATATAAATGTCGTTTTATAATTATTGATATTATCAACTGATTCATTAATGGATGCGATAACCTCTGAATTATCAATGCCTTCCTTTGCTTTATTAAGGGCTGTTTGTGTTAATTCGATCTTAGCCATAAATTCATCAGCATACATTTGTTCCTCCGTATTTGCATACATCAATGAAGCAATACGTACTTGTGAATATGCATCAAATGCTGATTGCATGACAACCAAACGGTCGAGTCCACTATTCATCTGTTCAATAGAATCGGAACTCATAATGTACTCATTTTGCGAGGATATCAATCTCTCAATACGACTTAATGTTGCATTTCCAATTGTATTTCTCGATGTTGATAATTCTTCTTTTTGTTGGTTTAAGTCTACATAAGTTCGAAAAGCACTTCGATAATTCTCAATGCTTTCAAGCATTTGCTTCGAACTCACACGGTTTTCTTCTAAAACCATGACATCAAGAACACTATTGATATACTTTGCACTTTCATCCAGATACTGTTCAACTAAGTCTGCCGACTCTTGGCTTAGATCTTTTTCAAACCGTACTTGTTCAACACGCGCCAACGCCAAAAAATCGATGGCCTTATTTGTTTGAAATAATATGTGATTCTGTTTTGAAATATCTGCATAATTCCCCATTGTTGTTCCTGTCAAAATTAAAATAAGTATAACTAAGAGTGAAAACGCCCCCAAAAGCTTTGACTGTATTTTCATGTTATTAAATATACGTAAATTTAATGTGAATGTTCTTTTTTTTTGAACCTTCTTTTTTTTATTTGCTAAATCCATAGAAAAACCTCCCATTGATTAGGTCTAAACGCCTAATCACAAATTGAAAACTAGTAGTATAGACCTATTATATGCGAGGATTATCATTATGTAAAGAGAATTATTATTAACAAAAAGTTAACAGAATGTTATATTTGTGTTATGTTTTTAGTTATGCTATGTAAACTTATACTATCTTTTATTTTCTTTTAGAATCATATTAATTCTATGTCCACCATGCCTTTGGAATCTCTTCCAGCTCCATCAAACAATTGCGTTGATGGGACAAAACTTTCTTTGTCACTTCAAAAATTTTATTGGCATCACATAAAATACAGTCTGCATCTCCAAAAATTGTAGCTTCTGCTGCGTTGTTATCATAAAACGCCTGTTCCAGTTTTGTATATGCTTCAGAGATATGTGCTGTTGTAGAATTATAGTGGCGATACACATGACTCTCTCTTAACGTACCGTCAGGCATGACAATCTTAAAAAGAACCGGCTTTTCTGTAAAACGTTCCGGAACGTCTAGCCATTCTTCTACGCCGTGAATAAACGTGTTGCGTGCATGGTTTACGCCTAGCAAAAGGATCTTTGCCTGTCTGTCTCTCAGACGATCATAACAGCCTCCCCTTTGACAAGACGTAGTCATGTTTTCTTCACCTTTGACAAATTCTTCTGCATCCTCTCCATATGCTGCCACACTATGCGTCGGATGTAACGACCGATAAACACCTTGGCGCTTCATAAAAAGATTCGTCAATATCCCTACACAAGATGGTTCCTTCCTTGGGTCAAATACATTGTACGTTGCACTCATCTGCGCCCATGTATGTGTCGGAAGAATTAATAGCCCTTCTGACAGATAATCCATAAAGGCGTCCAAAACTGTATCTGCGCCACCTTCAACCTCGCCAACTGCTTTCATTGAAGAATGGATAAACAAGGTATCTGTTGGTTTAATCCCCATCTTTTTTATTGCTTTGATTAAATCTGCCTTCGTATACATCCTTTGCCTCCTTCTACATTACAATTCTTTTGCCAATGCATGCATTCCAAAGTAAAATGCGATACCTGTAATTACAGCAGAGACTCCATCTGCAAATGGCGCAGCATATAAAAGCCCCTTAAGTCCCCATAAATTTGAGAACACTATAATAGCAGGAATCAATAAAATAACCTGTCGTGTTAAGGTAAGCACCATTGATGCCTTTGGTCGTCCGACCGCTTGAAAAAAATTGGCACCTAAAGCTTGGAAACCAATAACAGGCAAAAATCCAAACCATATTCCCATCGCCAGCTTTCCAAATGCAATAAGCTCTGGTTCCTGATTAAACACCGTTACTATTTGTTCCGGAAACATACGCGTAACAATCCAACCAATAACAACAATCACCGTTGCTGCTATAATAGCTAGCATCTGCGCTTCTTTAATTCTTTGATATTTTTTTGCTCCATAGTTAAAACTAATAATTGGCTGTACGCCTTGATTTAATCCAATAATCGGCATCAACAAAATAGTTTGAATACTATTAATAATTCCCATGCCTGATACCGCAACATCTCCGCCATAAGCGAGTAAGCTTCGATTTAAGATAACATTAAGCAAGCTATTGCTTAGCTGCATCAAAAAACCAGGCATTCCTAGAGAAATAATTTGAGCAGTTACATCAAATCTTAGCTTCATGTTATGCAGAGTAATACGCTGTTGTCTTTTTTTTGATAAAAAGTAAGCCATAATCCACCACACCGATATTGCCTGAGAGATAATCGTTGCGAGTGCAGCTCCTGTCATCCCCATCTTAAAGACAAAAATGAACACCGGGTCCAACAAAATATTAATCCCCGCTCCAACAAACATAGTAATCATTGCCAACTTCGGTTTGCCATCTGCACGTAAAAAGTTATTCATACCAATACTTAATACCTGAAAAATCGCGCCAAAAAAGATCACCCGCATATATTCGGTAGCGTAGGGTAAAACCTTTGCGCTGGCACCAAAGATCGTTAGTAGCGGTGCCAAAAATATTTGTCCAAGAATTAAGAATAAGGCTCCACTGATAACTAATAATGAAAAAGCATTTCCAAGGACTTGTCCCGCCTCTTCATGCTTTCCTTGCCCTAACTTAATTGAAAATAACGTTGCCCCACCTACACCAAATAATAGACCAATCGATAATAATATAATCATAATTGGAAAACCGATGGTAATTCCGGCTAACCCATCCGAACCAAGATCCGGAGCATTTCCTATAAAAATACGGTCAACAACATTATATAATGCGTTAACAATCATGCCAATAATTGCTGGCACAGAAAATTTAATCAATAAACTCGATATTTTTTCCGTACCTAAAACATTGTTTTGTGCCATTAAAACTTCCTCTCTATTTCTCTAAAATCTGCTTTTTCAACTTTTTTAACCATTGCCTCCAATACATCAAACATAATGTCAACTTCGTGTGCATCAATGTCCTGGGTCAAATAGTGTGTCCAACCATTTAGCTGTTCGTATAGCTTCTCTTTAATGTTTGTGCCTTGCTCAGTGACATATACCTGAAATGCCCGTCGATCGTGTATATCTTTTTCCTTAGTTAAAATCCCTTTTTTAATCAGTGATTGTACCGCTCGAGCCGTCGCCCCTTTATCAATCATTAAAAAAGTAGATAGCTCTTCCTGAGACACATGATCATCCTCATAAAGATGAAGCAAAATAGGTAACTCAGCCGCTGTAATATTTATAGGTTTAAGCACAAGATTAAGATACACTTGATTTTTCCGATACAGTATTGACACTAAACGTCCTATACTTCTTTGCATAAATGCCCTCCAAATCAAATAAAATAGTTGACGGAACAACCATTATAACGACAATTGGTTGTCACGTCAACTATTATTTTATGTTTTGCTTATTGTGTCACATTAGTATACAAGTATCGGTATATGTGACTGTGCATATGTGATGGTTCTATTTTAAGTGCTTCTTCAAAGTAGGTTGTCGCCTTCTTATCATCGCCTAATCCCAGATGTCCAAGTCCCATCAAATAATAGCAATGGGCTTTATTCATCTGATTATAATCCGTCTCAAAAATCAGAAAATCCGGTAAAGATACGGCAAAATAATCGATTTTAAAATCATCAAAAAGGTGTTTTTCTCCATAATCAATTAATCGATAAAAACGCGCCTTTGCTTGTGTCTCCTCTCCAAGCTGTCGGTGTGCCAGCCCTTGGTACATTATCATATCTGCCGGCTGATCATTATAATACATCATGCCTGCCGGTTCATTCGTCCCAACTGTCGCTCGTCTAAAGCACTCTGTCGCTTCATGCTCCATATTATCAAGTTCCTGGTTAACCTTTCCTAATAAGTAATACACATCATTATCTTTATCACCTTCAAGTTTACCTTCGCCTAGATTTCTAGGGTACGTCAATGCCTGATTTAGATAGGCTTTCGCTTGTTCTAATCTGTTGTTGGCTAATGCGTCGTTAGCCATCGTCATTAAAGCAAACTTATACTGCCCGGTAATTTTTCCTTCTCCCCCTTCCCATGGATGAAACTGTCTTTGCATCATTTTTTCATATGCTTTTTTACTTGAACCCGTCATATTTAACAGCGTCACATACTCTACGTATAAATCATCACGACATTCGACCACGTCTATATAGCTCTCATAGCGTTGCAGACGCTCTTCAAAAGACATATCTAGTTTTTTATAAAGCTGATCTAATTCCAAGAAAACCCGTGGATCGCTTTCATTGATAGACCACGCTTTTTCCATAGCCATCTTTGCCTTTTTGGGATTGTTGAATTTATTATAGTAAGCCAAACTTAAGTTGCGATAAACAATCGGAAAATCATCATGGGCTTTGGCACACGCTTCCCAAAGTTCAGTCGCTTTTTCCCACTGCAGCTTATCATAATAGACATTCCCTAAATAATACGCTGCCATTGTTGCTTGATACTGATTAATGGCATAACGAAGGACTTCAATATCCTCCAATTGATTTGGAAAACAATAATCCGACGCCGCTTGTTCTGCTGCTTGAATATATTGGTTTGCCACATCATCTTTTCCTAATTGATGCGCGTAATATCCTAAATAATAGCCTACTAACGGTGAAAAATCTTTGACTGTTTTAAGTACCATGATTGCCTCTTCATATGCACCAAACTCTGCATAATCTCTAGCAACAAGTAACATGTTGTCAACGGATTTTTTGAGCATTTTTTCACGCGTTTCATTTTTTAAGATACCTTCTTCAAAAAGTAATACGCCATGAAAAGAATCAACCGTCAAGCTTTCTTCACACCATTTTCGATGCGCTTGGATTCGTTTTAACTTTCGAAGTACATAGGCTTTTAATCCTCGAGCTTTGATGTTCTTAGTATTTTTGGTCAGCGCTTTATCAATCATCTCCAAAGCATGCTCATAGCGTTTTTTTCGACAATCAATGGTTGCCAGATAATAAAAAGCCATCTCTTGCTGTTCATTGGTCCATGTCGCCTTATAAAATGCATCATACGCCCCATCCATGTCATGAAGGTAAAAAAGCGTTAATCCTAGGTTGTAGTAGGTTTCACTATCATAAGGATTGGGATTTAAACGTGTCAAGCGTTCAATCGCCTTGTTAAAGTGTTCAAGCGCCCTATCAAGGTCTCCTCGACGCAGCAAAAGTGTTCCATAAGCGTTGTTGATACGTATGTCCCCAGCATCCCGCTTTAAACCTTCCAAATAATATGGGTCCGGCAGATACGTCGCATGTCGATATTGTTCGATATGCATTCCTGCCAGCAGAAGTTCTTCGTTGGTTTGAATCATCTGGGGAGCTTCCACTGCTTTAGCCGCATCTGGAATTGGTTCAATCTCTTGGCTTTCAGGTGCATAGGATAAAAGTAGCTTCCCTTGCTCAAATATTGAAGCTTTCAGTCCAACTTCAGATTCACAGCAAAACGCTATTTCTTTTGCATAGGTCTTAACTGGAGAGACCGCAATAGATGCTACATAGATAACATCGTCTTTATATTCAATGATTATGTCAAGGTTTTTTTCACTGGATGCATATACCACCAAATCCACTGTATCCTGGTTTTTTTCCATATTCATAACAACATCAATAGTTGCATTTTTAACTTGCCCTACGGCTTTATACGGCATAAAATACTGCTTGAAAGTTTTCTCTTCAAAAGGTTTTAGCCATGTAAAGTCCGGCTGATTATCCGTATAGACACCTGTCATCAATTCAACATAAGGTCCATCTG
Source organism: Clostridiales bacterium UBA4039 (assembly GCA_002382805.1). Classification (GTDB taxonomy): domain Bacteria; phylum Bacillota; class Clostridia; order Lachnospirales; family Vallitaleaceae; genus UBA1351. The sequence continues at coordinate 17,370 of DGAD01000036.1, read as the reverse complement.
TATCCGTCAGATTATCATCCCAAGCTTGTCCAAAATCTCCACATCCCCATGTCCACTGTTTTTTACCTGGTGAGATATGATGGTCAGCCACATGCAATATACCCGCTTGTTTTTGATAATCATAGCCTCCGACAAAATCATACTTGGACTTTTGTGCCATGTAAGATGTCGGTACCAAAATATTCTTATACATAGATATATCAACGCCTGCACTATAGTCCATTTTATAGTATTCCCCTGTTGCAATCGGGAATCTAGAGACATCCCTTTTCCCATGGTCCATAACCGCATGAACGTCCGGTGGAAAAATAGATTGGGTATAATCATTGACCGGAACTGCAGGGTTTGCCCACCATAGGAACGTCTGTGCAAGGGCTGTTCGATTATAAAGCTGTCCGCTAATTTCAATATAGGCTTTATCTGGATACAAGGTAAATGCCGCAATGGATTGTGTGCCATACATTCGATCCACATCATGCACAAGCACGGACTTGCTGCCATCCTCATGCTCTTGAAGCTGATACTCAACAGGCATATATGTTGTCGGACGATGATGTTGTGGCCAGTTAAATTCAATCCCTCCAGAAATCCATGGTCCGACAAGTCCTACTAATGCCGGTTTAATCACATGATTATAATAGACAAAATCATAATCATTGGTTTTATCATAGGCACGTTGAATCCGTCCACCAAGCTCCGGTAAAATCATTACTTTTAAATATGGGTTTTCTAAATAAACTGCTTGATAGACTTTGTCTACTTTCTCATCCGATATTTTTTCAACAACCGGGTAAGGATATACCTTTCCTGTACTTCCTTGGTACACACGTTTTTCTAAAAAAATCGGATTCTTTTCCGCTTCCCCAATCTCATATGTCGGTAGCGTAATTTGTTCTTCCCAAACATTCACATAATTGCTTTTAATTGACTCCATATTTGCCTCCATTTCCAATACACATTGATTAATATACTCCATATATTAAACCTATTGCGAGACTTTTTCATTACTTGAACTTGCGAAATCATTTCAAAAAATTGCTATTGATTTTTCCTGAAAGTCTTGCTACCATGATTCTATATTGTATTGGAGGTCTACTATGAAGTCCCATGAACCCTATGTTGCACAAAAATCTAACTATTTTATCTATTCACCTAGTATTACGGCTACGCAAACCTTTTTTTATCCGATATGCACCGGGCATTTTATTTATGAACCCGGATATCAATTGTATCGCAACGCCTATGACAGCTTTTTGCTGATTGCTGTCCACGACGGCGAACTGGTCGTCGAATATGATGGTACACGCTCTAGTGCAAAAAGCGGAGATTTTATTTTTATAAATTGCTACAACCCCCATGGATATATAACTTCTGTCGGATGTGAATGTACTTGGATTCATTTTGATGGTCCCATGGCTGCCCATTATTATGATTTAATCCACGAAAGCCATCCTTGTGTACTTAGTCTCTCTGATTCCTATACCGTCCTTAAGCGAGTGACAAGTATATATCAAGCCTTTTTAAAAAAAGAAAAAATCAGAGAGCCCTTAATGTCTAAATGGCTCTCTGATATCTTAACGTCTATTTTATTAAATCACCCGCAAGTTCAATCCATACCTCAACAATCACGTATTGAAGATATCGTTGTCTATATACATGAACACTTTAACCACTCCTTATCCATTGACCACCTCGCAAGTCAAGCACTCATCAGTCCCTATCACTTTATCCGTCTGTTCAAAAAAGAAACCGGCTACACGCCCCATGAATATATCCTTGATATACGTATCAACACGGCAAAATACCTCTTAAAAACCTCAACGCTTAGTGTCAAATCTATTGCCTTTGACATTGGCTTTTCAAGTGAAAGTTCTTTTTGCACTTCCTTTAAAAAAAAGGTGGGATTAACGCCTTCCAAATATCGCAAAACAGATATATCAAATAATTTCATTGATTAGCGCGGCATCTGGATTCAGATCACTAAAGAGTTTTTTGCGTAGCATTTTTTTGCTGCTGATTAAACGAATCGCCATTTGATCAATAGCAATTGTAGACAGCACCGACTGAATATATCCTTCGACTAAACTATCAACCGATAACCCCAGGGTATTAAAGTCTTTATTATCCATTAATTTGAGCCGTTTCGTCTCACTGTCCCAGCCTTCTTGGGTACGCACCGATAGGTTCGTCCCTAAGATTTCCCAGGAATTTTCAAATGGTTCTAAAATTTCTTTAAGTGGCTTTTCTGCTCGGCGAGCATAAATCGCCATAGGTTCAAACCCTTCTTGGGTGGATGCAATCATCATCCGAAGGTCTGCTACATAGATCTCACTTTTCTTGTTGGGCATCATACCCACATGATAATACTTTTGCTCACCATGAACAGTAGACCAATGGTAGTTGCCAATAAGGCTCTGAACAATAAATTCATCATAGTCGTGCTCAACAGCCATAAATGCTTCTAACTCTTGCTCTGACGTAACCGTGTACACCCCTTGACCTGCATTGGAATACGGATTTTTGATGACCGCATGACCTCCAAAGCGATGCACCCAAATGGGAACTTCCCGAAGTTTCACATCATTAATGGTCTCTGGACTATATACTTTCAAATGGGCAGCTGATAGTTGAGCGTTAAACACATCATAAGCTTTAGCCGCCATGTTTTTATTGCGTCCACCAGCAAGACAGGCAACAATTGGATTATATATCACTGTCTTTGATTTAACCGGAATACGATTCCATGGTTTTTGAGTTACATAACGAAATGCCGCTTTAATATCATGCCAATTTCCAGATGCATCTCGCACTTGCATCACTTCATCTATCAATCGTACGGAAGGATTTTTATCTTCTGTAAAGTATTGGACAAGGTATACTTTTTCTGCCACCAATTGAGCTAATACTTTGGCATATCCTGAAGCTTCCATCTCGTTTTTATCATATATTACCGCATAGCTTCCCGGAATCGTCCTCTGTCTTTTTACAAAGGGCAAAAACGATTTTTCCATTAACCTTAAATATCCGCCTCTTTCCTCTGTATCATTAAGAAGCGGCATGGATTTTTGACCTGAAGGTGAAGAATTTGTTTCAATAACCACCATTTTCTTTGCACCTTGTTCATTAACTACATGAAACAGATCCGTTCCTGACCATTGCATATGTCTTGGCTGATACAAGAGCCAGCGCATTAACTCTTCTTTATCTACCATTGGGTTCAAATGGCAAAACCGTTCGACAATCCGCTGTTTATCCATATTAAAAAAAGCTTTGACTGATTGATGAATTTGGGCATGAATCACCTTATTGTAATAATGTTCTTCCATGTTAAAGGTCAAGTCTTGCATTAATTTTGCCGGCCGTTCCAATTCTATTTTCATACGCGCTCCTTTAATAAATACTCAAAAATCACCTGCGGAATATTGACCTCTGAACATGACTCAAGTCCTTTAAACATCGGCGACGAATTGACCTCACAAATTTTAAACCCATCACCATCAAACAACAAATCAACCCCTGCCACATCAAGACCTAGCACCTTGGCCGCCTGAAGAGCTATTCGCTCAATTAATGGGGATACCGGATAGCTTTCCACTGTCCCACCTGCAGAGTAATTCGCACGAAAATCATCTTCTTTTGCCCGACGAATCATACATCCAACTACACGATTACCTACAACAAAAACTCGCAAGTCTCTGCCTTTACTATCTGTAATCATCTCTTGAACAATTATATTCATATTGACATTGGCTAGTTCTACAATACGCGTCCAATCCTCCATTTGTTTTCGAGTGTCTAACATAAAAACGCCTCGACCAAGAGAACCTGATAGTGTTTTTACAACTAAAGGAAAGCCAAACTGCCCTTCAATCAACGCTATATCTACCGGGAATTTCATGAGCATAGTTTTTGGAACGGGCAGCTTTCTATATGCCAGCACCTGCTGGGAAAAAAGCTTATCCTTAACCAGCTCAATCGCTGTACTTCCATTGATACAGGGAATATGGAGTCGCTCAAATTGTCGAATGAGTGCTAACGCAAAATATGTCGTACCCGACCCCATTCTAGGTATGACAAAATCCGGACGTTTTAGCGGTTGTCCATCCAAGAAAATCGAATTCGTCTCATCTTGGTTAACCACAATCTCAAAACGTGCCGGACTGATAACGTCAATTTCAATGCCCATTTTTTCGGCCTCTTCAATAAATCGATGGGTCTCATAATGGGTTTCATTGAGTTCATTTTGATTCACTTTATAAAGAATAATACCTTTCATCTTACCTCCGCGTCTTTACGCATAATAGAATGTATACTCATTATAAAACTTTTTCTTTATATTGCAAGCAACTTTTTATAAATGCTTCAGCAAAATCTAGATTTGCATAAAAGTGCATATGCGCATAAGCTGCAACACCATTCCCCTTCCCATAACCACAGGACCATTGTCGAGTTATTGCTCCCTTTTTTTCCTTATGAAGTGCATAGATTTTCTCTTCTTGAATCCTTGCCTTGGATCGGTGAAACTCATGAACTGCTATACTATCACCTGCTTCACCAAAGATACAATCACGAGCCAAGGTCAATGTAGCATAGCCAAAATTTTGCAGAGTCGATTGCATCGATGTCTCTCCATAAAACCATCCGACCATTGAATGCTCCTTGCCTTCAAGATCATAGAGCTTTTCACATAGATACATCAATCCGCCACATTCTGCATAATAAGGTAGCCCCGATTGTAGCAACGTACGTAAACTACGTTTCATTTGGCTGTTTTTTGCAAGCTTTTCTGCAAATATTTCCGGAAAGCCACCTCCAATAATCAGTCCATGAATGTCCTTAGGTAGTTCCTGATCATGTATCGGGCTAAAAGAGATAAGTTCTACGCCTTGTTCTCGAAAAAAATCCAAATTATCTTCATAGTAAAAATGAAAAGCTTCATCTTTGGCATAGGCGATACGTAGTTTAGGCATCTTCTTTTTCTTAGCATGAGGTGTATGCATGGTATGAGGTGTATGCACAGCTTGCCCTTTGGCCAATTGAATCAACCGTTCCAGGTCAATAGTTTGACTTGCTATATCCGCCAAGTGTTCAAATCGCGCTTCTAAGTTCTCCAACTCATCCGTCGGGACCAACCCAAGATGGCGCTCTGGAAGATTTATTTTTGCCTCTTTACTTAGATAACCTAACACTTCCATATCACAATAATATTCAATTGCTTCCTTTAGCAGTTGATAATGTCCTTCTCCGCCGACCTTGTTACATATGATCCCTGCAATGGAAAGTTTCGGATCAAAATTTTGAAATCCTTGAACCGTCGCTGCAATAGATGCTGCCACCTTGCTGCCATCAACAACAAGAATCACCGGAGTCTTTGTCAGTTTGGCTATAGATGCCGTCGTTCCAATATCGCTTCCGATGTCAGCCCCATCAAATAATCCCATTACACCTTCGATAACGCCGATGTCTGCATCCTTCATATTATGTTCAAACAAATACTTGATATGAACAGGTTCCATTAGGTAAGAATCAAGATTACGACACTTTTTCCCTGTAATATAAGAATGAAACATGGGATCAATATAGTCTGGTCCTACTTTAAAAGGCTGCACGGACATTTTTTTTGATAAGGCTCCTAAGACAGCCATTGTCACTGTTGTTTTTCCACAACCGCTTTGGGTTCCGGCAATACAAATGCTCTTCATAAAACCACCTACCGCTTTGGGTAGTTACGACTGATATATGGAATCTCCTCTATACCGTCTAGTGCATTAAGCTGTAATGCCAATGCAAAAAAATAACCGGAAAGCAGATTCATAAAATCAATCAACAACGGGTCAACGAAATGCCCTTGTTCTTGATAACGATACAATAAACGTACCAAGCCCTTTGCCTCTGCACGCAAGACATGTGCAAGTCCCGCTCGTCTTGACCCACGAGGTAGCACAAACTGCTGACAGCGACCTTGAACTTTTGCTTGCCAATCGTCCACACGATTTTTTAACCAAAGCACTTCGTCTTCTGTGAGGGTAAGCTTCGTTCGAAGTGTTGGATTGCTATGATATATAAGCTCTTCAATTTGAATCAGCTCATCTCGAATCTCCGGCTCAAGACACTGTGCACTAAGCAACCCTGTCATACTAGCAACTTTATCTGTATAGATTTCAAAGTCGCATCGGAGATCGCTTGCCTTGTCTGATAAAAATGGATATGCTTCAAATGGACTGCGATAAATAATACTCATATTTTCACCTCTTTATTTTCCGCTAAATTTTTCCCACCGTTTATATGACTGAATCATGTAATCAACAATATCGACATCATAGATATCTTTTAGAAAATCTGTCGTAATCAAATCATCACTGTGACCGATTCCTTTAATGCGCCCTTCTTTCATAAACATAAGATTATCCGAAAGTTGCATCGCCAGGTTAATATCATGAAAAACACCTATCACTTGATGTCCATCTATTTTTGACCACTTTTTTAGATACTTCACTAAGCTCACTTGATGTTTCATATCTAAATGATTGGTCGGTTCATCTAATAAAATCAAACGCGGCTCTTGAACAAGTGTATGGGCTAAAAAAACCCGTTGTAGTTGTCCTCCTGACAGACAATCAATCATTTGATCTCGAATAGATGTTAGTTCGACTTCTTTCATACACGCTTCAACAAGTGCAATATCTTTTTCTCCAGGTGTTTTAAACATCGACTTTTTGATGTGCTGATAACGCCCCATCATAATGGTATCATACACTGAATATGGAAAGTTCACTCTTGAAATTTGACTCATCACAGCTACACGCTTGGCAATATCTTTTCGACGCATGGCATGTACCGATTGCCCATCCAATTCCAACACTCCGTTTGATTCAATTAACTTGGCAATCGATCTAAGTAGCGTTGTCTTTCCACAACTATTTGGACCTAGAATACATAAGCTTTCACCTTCTGACAAGCAAAAGCTGATATCATGAATCACGTCTGTTCCATTATATCCAGCACTAACATTTTCAAGCTTAAGCATGTCTTTTCACTCCCCTCTTGCTAAAGTATACGTATGCAAAAAAGGGCGCTCCAATAAGAGTTGTCACCGCACCAATAGGAAGTTCAGAAGGTGATATAATCGTTCGTGACACCATGTCTGCTAGGGTCATAAATGCTCCTCCAAATAGCGCGGACATAGGTACAACAATACGGTGTGAGGCGCCATATATTTTTCGCACCACATGCGGTGCAATTAAATCGATAAACCCAATGATGCCAACAAAAGCAACCGCTGTTCCTGTTAGCAGTGCCGATGCTGTGATAAGAATAATCTTCATGCGTCGCATGTCAATGCCTACAGAAATAGCCTGTTCTTCTCCAAAGGTCATAATATCCATCTCTTGGGCAAAATACATGAGAAATAAAATCCCCGGAATGATAATCATTAAAAGAACTTGTACATGGCTCCACTTAATCGCAGAAAAACTTCCCATCTGCCAAAAAATAATCTGCTCCATGTGTTCTTTTGACAAGACAATAAGAATCGTCAGCATGGAACTTACAAAAAGTGAAAGGACCATACCAATGAGAATAATCGTCTGATTTTCTAAATTTTTATCCAGTTGCATCGCCATAGCCATTGCAAGTAGAACGGTTCCCAACCCAAAGACAAACCCAATCATAGGTAATGAGAAGTTCCCTATAAAAGGCAAAGAGATTCCAAACACCACCATGAGAGCTACTCCAAGGGATGCACCTGAAGATACCCCCAGCGTATAGGATGAGGCTAGAGGGTTTCTAAGTACCGATTGCATCACAGTTCCTGTTACTGCAAGCGCGGCTCCAACTAAAAATGCAGCAATCGCTCTAGGTAATCGCATTGTCCAAAAAATGGAAGCAATATTATCTGATATTTCACTGGGAAGCTCCAAAGCAAAAAGTTTATGTCCAAAAATGGCAAAAATATTTGCAGGCTCTATCCTAACGGTTCCAAACCCTACCGCTACAATCAATACCATGACACATATCAATAACGTTATGCCTATCTTAAGTTGTAATTTTTTCATATAATATCACTTCAATCTTTTGTATACACTTATTCACTAAGTGCAGAATATTCATCAGGGTACACTGCCTTTGCCATCTCTTCAAGAGCTTCTACAATATGATGGTTGGATAAACTACTCTTGCCGTTATCAATATAATACACATTTTTTTCTTGGACGGCTTTGACATTTTCCCAGCCTGTTCTTGCAAGAATTTCTCCTACAGAGTCTTCAATATAACTGACATTCGTTAAAATTACATCTGGATTTTTTGCAACTGCCGCTTCTTCTGAAACTGAAATCCAACTTTCTTCATCCGCAAACGCATTCTTTGCACCTATAAGTTCAATCATCTCATGCAAAAATGTCTCTTGTCCAAAACTATAGATATTTGGCAATGCTGCAATTTCAAACATGACTGTTTTTTTATCTTCGATAGTAGTTCCAATGGCGGCAACGGCATCGATACGCTCTTGCATTTTTCGATTAATTTCTTGGCCTTTTGCTGATGCTCCCATGACATCGGCGATAAATTGATTATCTTCTTTTACGCCTTCAATACTTGTGCTTGATGGAATCATAATAATACAGATTCCCAATTCAACTAATTGCTCAAAAGGATTATCTCCTTTGGCTAAGCTCATTCCGGAGACAAACATCACGTCCGGTTCAAGCGCTGCTAATGCTTCGATATCCGGTGTCATCATGTTAAACTGTGGTAACTCATCGACGCCGTCAACATATTTAGGTGACTGGGTATCTACTGCCACAAGTTTATCCATGAGTCCAAGTTCTTCGATGACCTGGGTCATGGATGGTGCAAAAGATATGACACGCTCAATATTATCCGGAAGGGTAATAGAGTTACCTGCACGATCTGTATCCGGTCGTGTGTTTTCAGGCATTTCATTCACTTGTTCTGTATCCGTCGTCTCATCTGATTTTGTAGCATCTTCTGTGTCTTGTGCACTTGACTGTTCTTGTGTATTAGTGGATGCTTCTGTATTTGCTGTAGTCTCTGTTTGCTCTGTGGTACTTGGTGATGTACATGCTGTAAATGCAAACATCAAGATAAGTAGCACTGCAACATATTGTTTTAGATTTCTTTTCATGATTATTTCCTCTTTCCTGTTGGTTTGTATAGTTTTTGTTAATTGTCAATGCGAACCTCAAACTTTTCTAGAGAAATAAAAAAAACTGTATTATCGAATTCATAATACAGCAACTTATTTTTTGATACATCACATTCATACCAATAGCAAAGTACCCGTTGCATTCTCTTGGATCCGAAGAGTTTTCATGCTTATGATATGCGACTGTCTTCTGACTTAAAACTATAGCGCTTACCTCCCCTTCCCGATTTTTTTCAGTGGGTGTCTCTTTGGACTAAGGTTTGCTCGTTTATTACAGCAGCGGCCCTGTGAGGGATTCACACCCTCTTCCATGTAACGAATTGCTCATTACGTATCGCGTATCTCTTATTCAATTAACTTCTTAGATTCTAACCTAATCCTATCGATGTGTCAATGTAATATAACGCTTATTATCTGTATACACAATACGTAACCCCACTTTTTCTGCAATAAATTCCATCGTTGTTAATGTAAAAAAAGAAACATGACTTCGATCTCGCATATAATGCCAATTAATAAATTTCCCCTCTGCCTGGGGATGGAATTGTGTCATAATGGCTATAATCCCCTGGGGCTTAAGTAAAGATTTAAACACCCTAAAATAATCAAGGGGATCTTTTAGATGTTCTACAACCTCTGTTGATGTTATCAAGTCATACTGCTTTTTCTCATATACAGGTTGTGGCGAATAATACTTGTCATAGATATCGATAACATACCCATAGTCTTGTTCTAGAATCATCGATAACACCGGGGAAGGTCCACTCCCAAAATCCAAACCAACTTTTCCATCCGATGCATACTCTACAATAGCGCACTTAATAAACTTTTGAAAGTACGCCACATACCTAGGGTCTTCAATAGAATTATGGTGTTGGTCATAAATCTCTAATTCTGCTTCGTCGGATATATAATCTTTCTCATCTTTATATATATAGTCACACTGCTGGCACCAAAAATAATCTCCAATTTTTGGATGGCATAGCATGATTGTCTCTCCTGCACACAAACGACATTTTGTACTCATTTATATTCCTTTCAATAAAAACACACACAGTTTCTACCACTCTGCTTTGCTTTATACAACGCTTTATCTGCATAGTCAATAACTTGAAGCATCTCGTGGTTAGTTGATTCTACATATTTTGCACCAATACTAATCGTCAAATTAACTTCTTTTTCATCAACATAGTACAACAGCTGCATCTTCTCTATTTGCTGACGCATATGCTCCGCTAAATCCTTTGCTTCATCCACCGTCTTTACTTTGGCAATCACCACAAACTCTTCTCCACCAAACCGTCCTACAAAGTAATCCTTCGTTGGAATGCTTTTAAGGATTGTCGCTACTTTTCCTAAGCATATATCTCCTTGAATATGACCTAGCGAATCATTATATGCCTTGAAAAAATCAATATCAATCATATACACCGCGATATTGTCCCGCTGGCTTTCATTAGTAGCTATAAGCTTATTGTATTGATGTTGAATACCCCGCCGATTATATGTTTGGGTCAATTCATCCATCATGCTTTCTTGTATCAGGCGCATATTTTTTTGCTTAATATCCTCTAACTCTTTCGTTGTGTGATTGATATCATTACGCAGTTTTCGAGTGATTTCACGAATATGGCGTCGATCTTTTTTACTCTTATTATGTTCTAATTCTATCGATAATATCTCAAGCTTTTGGGATAAGTTTGATGCCTCTATCTCTTTTTCCTTCATCGAATAATATTTGTAATAATTCAACGCTTCTTGATAATTCTCCCGCTGTTCGTAGTAACTCGACAAAATTTTATATAATTGACTAACTTTCGAATCAAGCCCTAGTAACGCCGCATCTGCTAAAGCCTCTTCGAGGTAGTCTAGGGAATCGTTACCCAGCAAGTCGGATAACTTTGCTTGATAGATAAGCAATTCAATCTTATAGAATTTATTATGAATTGTATCGTAATGCTCTCGTGCCCTTTGGTAGTGCATACTTGCTTTTTGATAGTCATGTAATTCTATCATTGCACGCCCAAGTTTCGTCTCAGCTTCACCAATCAAGATAATATTATTATGCTTGATCGCAAGCTCCAGAGCTTTTTGCATATACTCCAAAGAATTCGAAAATTCTTTTTGTATATAGTAGATTTCACCAATATTTAAATAAATCGATGCCCCATTGAGTTCAAGCTGTGGATCTTTTATTTGAGACTCGGTTATCTCAAGTGCGTCTAGATAGCAACTTAACGCTTTTTCATAGTCTTTTGCTTCACGGTAAACTTCCCCGATATTGTTGACTACTGACGAATACATATTCAAGTCATTTACTTTTTCAGAAAGGGATAATGCAATCATAAAGTTTTCTAATGCACTGGCATAGTCCCCATAATAAAAATATATTATTCCTGTAATATTACGTGCTTTCATTATACCTAGATTATCTCCTAGTGCTTCAAAAATCGATAACCCTTTTAGCGCATTGGATAAGCCGTGCACATAATCTGACATCACACGGCAAGCAAAAGCCATATAAAAATAGGCTTGCCCTTGACTGTATTTTGAATTTTTAACGGTTGCGTATTCTAACGCTTTTTTTGCGTTTTCATAGGCTTTTTTTGGCTGACTTAAAGCATGCAGCTTTGCTTGTTCAATATGTGCGTTGATTGTATTCATCCTTTTTCACCCTTTATACCCTAAATAATATACATATTCATTATAGCATTTTTCCTAGCCAATGAGTACAATTATCTATACAAAAATAGGACTAAAGCCATAACTCAAGCTCTTTAGTCCTATTTTACTATTTTCCGCCTTCCATTTGTATGCGCATATATTCTCCCAAGCGTATGCTTGACTGAGGATTACCTACATATAAAAGACGATCGTGCAATTTTATTGTATCTTTTGGAGAAGGTGATAACAAGGTCTGTCCCTCTCTGCGGATGCCTACCAATGTTGCCCCTGTATTCTCCCATATCTTGAGTTCTTCAATGGTTTTTTCAAACGTATCACAATCAAATGCTAAGGGGTATTCATGAACAAATACTTGCTCAACATTTTTAAAACGACTTGAAAAATCTACAATCGAATTCACCGTCTGATTCATCTTTTTTTCTATATTATCCCGTTGCTCACGTAAATCAACAAGTTCTTCCTTTAGCTCATTAATGCTGGCACGCACAGTATAAATTTTAATAAATTCTTCTGCTTTATGGCGAGAAGCAACATAAATCCCGTTACCATGTTCGACAGTCACAATATTTTTTTCTTCCAATAGTCCCATGGACTTACGTATTGTCTCTGGGGATACATTGTATTCTCCTGCAAACGTTGTACGTCCACTAATTTTTTGCCCCTCTTTTAGTTCACCTTTGATAATGCGCCCTGCTACATCCATAGCTACACGCATATATATTGGCTCACTATTTTTTCTTGCCATTTGCATGCCTCCTCAAAATTCCTAATGAGATAAAGCTGATACAACATCTTCATTACTGATAACACCACGTAAACGCTTTTTCTTATCAACAACAGCTATATCATAATCGCTTTCATTTAGTTTAGCGAAGGTATCGAAAACAAAAGCGTTACGGTTAATCGCTTCATGCTCTTCAATAACAAATGCATCAATTGATTGTCCAGGATTTTCTTCTAATGTCTTTTGTTCTACAAAACCTTCAAGTTCATTGTTGCTATTAACGACATAACAAAAGTCACGATCTTTTTCTAACAGTTGCTTATTAATCGATTCTGTCATATCTCCCAAATGGGCTAATACTGTCGGTGCTCGCATAATCGTTCGTACTTTTAATATTCTTGATTTGTCGACATCTTCAATAAAGCTTGTGACATAATCATTGGCCGGATTTTCAAAAAATTCATCCGGTCTACCTACTTGTACTAATTCACCATCTTTTAATAATGCTACCCGATCCCCAAGTTTAAAGGCTTCATTCATATCATGGGTAATAAAGATAACTGTCTTATCCATATAATCTTCTATGCTGAGTAATTCTTTTTGCATATCTCTACGAATAAGTGGATCAAGTGCACTAAACGGTTCATCCATCAATAGAATCTCCGGTTCATTGGTTAAAGCTCTAGCCAGCCCAACCCGTTGTTTCATACCACCACTTAATTGATGGGGAAAATATTTTTCCCATCCTTCTAGCCCAACAAGTTTAATCGCCTCTTCTGCTTTTTCTCTTCGAATCGAGGGTGATACGTCTTGAACCTCTAAACCATATTCTACATTATCAATAACCGTACGATGACTTAATAAGCCAAAATGTTGAAAGACCATCGCTACTTTTTTTCGTCGCAGTTCACGCAACTGCTCCTTATTATAGTCACAAATATTCTCCCCGTCAATAAGTAATTGTCCACGTGTTGGGACATTAAGCATATTCATACATCGAATCAGTGATGACTTTCCACTTCCTGACAAACCAACAATGACGAACATCTCGCCTTCTTCTATATCAATACTCACATTATTAACGCCAACAGCTAAACCTGTTTTTTCACGGATTTCCTGAATGGTTTTCCCTTCATCTAGCATCTTTAACGCACGTTCTTTTTTCTTACCAAATACTAAGGTCAAATTTTTGATTTCTACTTTATAATTAGCCAGTTTACTCACTACCTTTCTTTAAACGACTTGCCATTCCTTGTAACAAACGGTCTAATATAATCGCAAGGAATACAATAGCAATACCGGATTGAAAACCTTTTCCAACTTCCATTCGTCGTATTGCGACGAGCACTTCTTGCCCAATCCCTTCTGCACCAATCATAGATGAGATAACCACCATCGCCATCGCCATCATTGTGGTCTGATTAACACCGGTCATAATTGAAGATAAGGCTTGTGGAAACTCAATTTTAACCAGCATCTGACGTGCTGTTGATCCGAAGGATTTTCCCGCCTCAACAACTTCCTTGTCTACATTTGAAATACCTAGGTAAGTCAAACGAATAAGCGGCGGTATCGCATAGGTTGTTGTGGCAATAAGTGCTGCCACCTTACCTAAACCAAAAAACATAACCGCTGGCAATAAATACACAAAGCTTGGCATTGTTTGCATCCCATCAAGTATGGGAAGCATAATTCGCTTGGCTATATCCGACTTTGCCATAAGAATTCCAAAAGGGATTCCAATCAAAAGGGATACAATTACTGCGACAATAACAATGACTAATGTATAAATCATTAATTCCCATAGACCAAACAAGCCGATTAAAAAAAGCATTAACGACAATATTGCCCCTGTTTTCCAGTTGTATAGCTTCACGCCGGCAACAAATACACCTAAAATCATCAACCACCATGGAATTATGTTTAGTCCGGCTTCAACGACATTAAAGACTGTCAATACAAATCCTTGTATAAAATCAAAAAGTAGTCCCCAGTTTAGCAACATCCATTCGACGGCTTTATCTATGGGCTCTGTTATTTCAAAACTTAACTGCTCAGGAAAATCAAACAAATTTTTCACTCCTATTCATTTAAAGCTTCAATGATTTTAGTATAAGCTTCTTCGCTTACCATTGGCTTCCACATATCTTCATACGTATTTAAGAACCATATTGCTGCATCTTCTGCTTCGACTTCATTTTCCTGCATATAGCCAAGTCCTGCACTGGTTACCGCTGAAGAAGTCTCATATTTGCTCAAAAATTCATATACTTCTGGATGATTTTCTTTAAATTCACTATTCACACATACTGTAACTTTTACGGATGGGAATGCGCCAATCCCTTTTTCATAATCATCAACATTATATTCACTATCTTCAAGCAATGTCATATCATAAAGCCCCATAATCCATGTTGGTTCCCAATTATATCCAACCCATGGTTCTTGCTTTGCATATGCTGATGCTAGTGTAGCTGATAAGGTTGCATTTGAATCAATTGTTTTGAAATTATAGAATTCGTCTAAACCATATGCTTCCATTTTTTTATGAAGCATTGCTGTTGCTGACCATCCTTCTGGTCCTCCATAGATAATTCCTTCATCTTCATTTTCAGGATTCGGAAATAAATGTACATAATCTTTTAAATCTTCAACTGTTTTTAAGTCTGGTGCAATAGCACCTTCACCTTCAACCATATACGTTGGAACATAAATTCCTTGTCGGTTATCGTCAAAGTTAACTGCTAACTCTTCATAATGTCCATTGTCAATATCGTCTTGATACGTCGGAACATTATCTGACCACAATTCTAATGAGGCATCAATATCTTTTGTTTTCATTCCAGACACCATTACCGAAGTATCTGCCATAACAGCATTGACTGGAGTGTCATAGCCATTCTCGATAATGAATTTTGCAATTTGATCATGAAATGCGTTACTATCCCAATCGCCTTCGCCAATTTTAATCTCTTTTGTTTCTTCAGCACAGCCTGCTAATGCCATAACAATCATTAAGCTCAGTGCTATTCCAATAATTTTTCTCATATTTCCTCCTTGTGACAACTTTATATTTTTTCCAAGTTGTTTCTTGGTGACAATCCTATTTTACACAGAAGTTGTCACTTTGACAAGGAAAAAAGCAAAATTTGTTTATTCTGCCCTTTATTTTTTCATTTTTGTATGTTTTTTATATTTTATATATTCTTTTATAGTTCCTTTGCACATATCAGCTAACTCCACGTGTTGAATTGGATATATGCCGATTGTTTATTTAATAAAAACATGCTATATTGCAAGATAGACATATATAATGGTTTGGGTTCACCCCAACTAACGGAGGATTAACCATGGAAAAAAACAGAAATTTGATTTTAGAAGGTAATTTAGTTCGTGCTATTCTTACCCTCGCAATTCCTATTATGCTAAATAACCTTATTCAATCTTTATATAATATCGGTGATGCCTTTTGGGTATCCCGCATGGGAGATGTCCAAGTTGCTGCTGTAAACTTTGTCTGGCCAGTTACCTTTTTAACCATCTCTTTTGCAACAGGGATAGCTGTAGCCGGTGCCGCTATGATTTCTCAATATATTGGTGCTAATCAAATCAAAGAAGCCAATGAAACGGCTCAGCAATTATATATCTTCGCTCTTTTCTTTGGGATTGTAGCCTGTCTGATTGGCATGATATTTACTCCTGCCATTGTAAAGCTCATGGGTGCTAAGGGAGAGCTTTTGTCCGAAGGGACTCTTTATTTAAGAATTATTTTTATCCAAGTGCCTTTTTTATTTATGATGAATATCTTCTTAGCTATCAATCAGGCACAGGGCGATAGCATAACCCCTATGATTTTAAATGCTTCGAGTGCTATTTTAAACATTATTTTGGACCCTATTTTCATTTTTGTTTTTGACTTAGGCATCCAAGGGGCTGCTTGGGCAACAGTGATGTCAATGGTACCCTTTTCTTTGTTTGGTATTTATCGACTAACCCATGGACTAAATTACATAAAAATTTTTCCATACAACCTAAAAATCAACTATCAAAAGATGAAGATGCTGATTCGCATGGGTATCCCCTCTTCCATGGGAAGTAGTGGTGTCGCTTTTGGATTTATCATTCTTTTTAGTTTTGTCGTTCAATATGGTGATTCCGCCGTTGCAGCTCTTGGTATTGGAAATCGCTTAAACTCACTGGCATTCATGCCTGCAGTCGGTGTTGGCGCCGCATTAACCACTATAACCGGACAAAACCTTGGAGCAAATCAGGTGGAACGCGTCAAAAAAGCTTATCGTATTTCCATTGCTCTAGCTTTGGTTTTTCTCTTTATGACCACTTCTATTATTTGGTTTTTTGCCCCTCAACTTGTTTCGATTTTTTCGAATACACAAGAAGTGGTCCAACACGGCACTTTTTATCTACGTGCACTTGCAATGACCACTTGGAGTATTTCATTTTTTAATTGTGCTCTTGGATTATTAAATGGATCTGGACATACGCTACATGCGATGTTCTTAGATGCAGGTCGACTCTGGCTTGTTCGTATCCCCTTGATTCTTCTCTTAGGACATTTTACATCTTTGGGACCGACATCGGTTTGGATTGCTGTAAGTATAAGTAATCCCATCGCATCCGTCATCGCTTTTATTGTCACATTAACCGGGGTATGGAAAACCCCAAAAGTAAGAGATTTGCATATCATTCGAGAATAACCCCAGTATATTCCAAACTTCTAACATGTAAATAACAAAAAGCGCACTCTAATGAGGAGTGCGCTCAGACTGTAGACAAA
>DGAD01000049.1 GCA_002382805.1 Clostridiales bacterium UBA4039 | reverse complement strand
ATTTATTATAGAACCTTTTTAATTAGCCTTTAACAGCTCCAGCGGTCATACCGCCACATCTCGCTGAGATGACAAAGAAATACTTATATAGAAAAGTTCCTTGAAAAGCATTTTTGCATAAGCTATAATTCAAAATAAGTTACTATCGTGGGAGGTTCTTATGTTACATATTAAAACAATTGAAGAAAGTTTAGATGTATTTAAAGCATTAGGGTCAAAAGTACGGATTGATATTATTAAGCTACTGACAGAAAGCGGTGGCATGAGTATGAATGAACTTGCAACACATTTAAATATTACAAATGGCGCGTTGACAAATCACATTAAAAAACTAGAAGAAAGTCATTTGATTACTGTGGTTAATGAAACTCATGGTCATGGAAATATCAAAAAATGTGTGACACAATTGGATAAAATTCTCGTCGAAGTCAATAATAGGGAAAATCCTAAGAATATCTATGAGACTGAAATACGTATAGGTCAATATTCGGATTATGAAATTTACCCGACATGTGGGTTAGCAACAGCGAATCATTTGGTGGGAGAAGTTGACGATGCAAGGTTTTTTGGGCACTCAGATCGTTTTGATGCAGATATATTGTGGTTTACCCAAGGCTATGTAGAATATATTATTCCAAACTTACTGCCAAGGAATCAAAAAATCGACCAAATATCATTATCCGTCGAGCTAGGTTCAGAAGCGCCGGGAATTAATGAGATATGGCCGTCCAATATACATTTTCATCTGAATGGTCAGTGGATTGGCATGTGGACAAGCCCTGGAGATTTTGGTGAAATAAAAGGGATTTTTACGCCGGATTGGTGGTTCCCAAATTGGAATCAATATGGTCTGTTAAAGCTAATTACAATTAATAATAAGGGAACGTTTGTTGATGGGTTAAAAGTGTCAGAGGTGACAATTGATGCCTTTGAAATGGACCATCAAAGTCCGATAAAGTTTCGCTTTAGTGTTCCCCAAGATGCGGAACATGTTGGTGGATTAACAATTTATGGCAAGTCCTTTGGAAACTATAACCATGATATCAATGTGCGGATTCATTACAGCCCAAGAACGGTAATGCCATAAGTTAGAGGAATATTGACAATCATTCTCAAATAACGTATAATTATATATTATAATATTCCAATATACATAAGTGTATATATTAAGGAAGGAGAATGATTATGAAATTAGATACTTTACATATAGTTCCAATCGTTGATACGGTTATTATGCCCTTTACAGAGACAAAATTGTCTGTTGATGAACAGTTGGGTGAAAGTCTATCCGATCAACTGCGCCAAACACAAGGATTTGCACTAGCGCTATCTATTCGTGAAGGCGTTGTGAAAGATACCATTCGTTCAGATAGTTTTTATTCTATAGGTACACTTCTAAAACTGGAAAAAGTTGAAAAGGCAAGTAAAGGCTATCTAGTCTATGCATCAAGCTTAGAAAGAGTTAAAGTGGATCAAGTACTTATTGACGGGGATATTGCACTGGGAACATATGAAGAATATCCAGAGCAAAATGATTTGTCAGAAGAAGGACAGCAACAAATGCTTCAATATATTAAAGCAAGTGTTCATGATATTGGTGAGCATTTCCAAGGAAATGATGAATTTTTGCAGGTCATTGATCGACAAAAAACGTTAAATGGACTTGTTGGCCATTTGTTACCGTTTTTATCGTCGAGTTTAGCAAAAAAATATGTATTGCTTGAAACCGATAGTATAAAAGAAAGAGGATTATTATTTTTAGAGTATTTGGCAAAACAGCGTGAAGTTGTTGAGCTACAAGTTGAAATGGCTCAAAAGTATAATAAGAAAAATAATCGAAATTATAGACAGAATTTATTACGAGAGCAACTAAAAGCTATACAGCAAGAGTTAGGTGAACAAGATGGTGATCCAAACTCAGCGCAAAGTTATCGCGAGTGTATTGAGAATGCAAACATGTCGGATGAAGCGATTAAAGCGGCGAAAAGGGAATTAAATAAGCTTGAAACTTCGGGAAGCAACAACTCAGAAGGGCATATTATTAGAAATTACCTAGATACACTTCTAGAGTTGCCTTGGGAAAATAAGCTTCATGATACGGATGTTAAAAAAGCGCGTGAAGTTCTAGATGAAAATCACTACGGCATGGATCAGGTTAAAAAACGTATTATGCAACATATTGCTGTGATGAAGCTTCAAAATGACAAACAGGGATCTATTTTACTGTTAGTGGGGCCGCCGGGAACAGGGAAAACCAGTCTTGGTAAAAGTATTGCGCAGGCATTAGAGCGTGAATATATACGTATTAGTCTAGGTGGGGTTCGTGATGAAGCTGAAGTTCGAGGTCACCGTAGAACATATTTAGGTGCGCTTCCGGGACGGATTATACAAGGTATGCGAAAAGCAGGGACTCAAAACCCGGTGTTCGTCCTTGATGAAATCGATAAGCTATCTGTGTCCAATAGTGGAGACCCTTCAAGTGCTCTTCTTGAGGTGCTGGATCCGGAACAAAACAACTCCTTTGCAGATCATTATCTAGAAGTGCCTTATGATTTATCCAGCGTATTTTTTGTGGCGACTGCGAATAATATCAATAGAATTCCTAAACCGCTACTTGATCGCTTGGAAGTGATTCAGATTAGTAGCTATACAAATTATGAAAAGTTTCACATTGCAAAGAATCATCTAATTCCAAATGCTATTAAAGAATATGGCTTAAAAGCCAACGAAGTGGCGTTTGAAGATGAGGCGATTCGAACAATTATTGACCAATATACTCGCGAGGCAGGTGTGCGTGCCCTCAAAAAAAATATTGATGAAGTTTTACGTAATGTTATTGAAAAAATTGTTCTTGAAGAAGTGAACGAAGCATATATCGTTGATAATAATGCCGTGAAAGAGTTGTTAGGGCAAAAGACGGCAAGGCACGAAGCGATGCGCAAAGAAAGTGCTGCTGGAGTGGTAACAGGCTTAGCATGGACACCGGTTGGAGGTGACATACTCTTTGTTGAAGGAACTTTTATGCCAGGAAAAGGGCAATTGATGCTAACTGGTCAGCTTGGGGATGTCATGAAAGAATCAGCCAAAATCGCTTTGTCCCTTGTTAAGTCGCGGTTGACACATCAAGTGACTTTTTTGGATTTTCATAAGAAGGACATTCATCTGCATGTTCCGTCCGGGGCAACGCCAAAGGATGGTCCATCAGCTGGAGTTACAATTCTAACGGCACTAGCCTCACTTGCAACCGGGAAAAAAGTCGATGCTTCCTTAGCGATGACAGGTGAAGTAACACTGAGTGGCTATGTATTAGCTGTGGGTGGAATTAAAGAAAAGATTCTGGCAGCACATCGCGCCGGAATCAAAAAAATTCTCATGCCAAAAGACAATGCTAAAGACTTAGAAGATGTACCAAAACAGGTGCGAGAAGAGATGGAATTTATTTTTGTTGAAAAGATAGAAGAAGTGCTTATTCATGCACTTGGCATTGAGATAAACACTCCTCAAGAGCTGTTTGATGTTACGCATGGTTTAGATAATCAAACAACTCATCTGCCCAAGATATAGCGTTAAGATATAGATCTGGAAAAGCAGTAAAGTCCAGATCTATTTTTTTGCATAGATTTTGAGCTATGTCAAAGTCCCCTTTTTCATAGGCAACCATAAGTTGAAACAGATCTGAAAACTTTGTTTCTTTTAGAAGGAGGGTGTTTTTTATATCTTCGAGAATGGGGAGTTCGTTAAGAACTACATCCATCGGCTGTTCTAATATGGCATCAAGCATGGAGAGGACACCAATCATACGTAAAGAGCTGACATAGCTATAAAAAGAAGAAGCATTACCTAAGTTTTCCATAAACTTCATTCGGAAGATGCTTATTTTTACAAGTTCATCCGGCTGATCTTGGCTTAATTGATTAATAGTGGCTAAAGTAAACCATTTATTAAAATTATTGATACCTAAAATAGCTAAAGCATGTTTGATTGACTTAACGTCGTTTACCAATGAAAAAGAAGAGTTGACAAGTTTTAACAAACGATATGCCAAAGAAACATCCGTTTCAATAATACTTACAACGGTGTTATAGTTCGGTTCATCTTTTTGCATTTCTGAAAGGATAAGCATGTAGTTTTGATACACAGTATTTATTTTCTTTTTTTTCAGCATGATTGGATGACTAAAATAATAGCCTTGAAAATAGTCAAAGCCTAATTCCAAGGCATAATTAAATTCTTCTTTTGTTTCGACTTTTTCTGCTAAGATTAATTTGTGGTTTTTTCTTAAGTAATGACACAATGCAGGAAGCTTGTCCTTTGGATTTAGAAAAAAATCAACTTTTACAATATCACATAAATCCAAAATTTCCCTATGCGGGTAGTCAAAGGTATAATCATCTAAAGCAATCAAATATCCCTTGGATTTTAATAGGATGAGTTTTTCAATAATTTCAGAAGAGGGTTTAACGGTCTCAAGAAGTTCAATGACCGTTTGGTCTGGAGAAAGTAGCAAAGGAATATCTTGCAATATTAAATCATCATTAAAATTAATAAAACACAGTTTGTGTTCAGAAATTAATTTTAGCCCGAAATGCAAATAGCTGTTAACTAAAACGATTGATGTGGCGGCTGAATCGTCAACGGTTCCGTCAAAATAATTTACATGAGTGTGACGATATAATAACTCATAAGCAATGGTGTGTGAATGCCTGTCAAAAATAGGCTGTCGTGCAATATAATTATCCATAGTATACTCCTAACAGTTATCATCTTTTGTTCTTTGATTATACAATAATTTTTACTGTATTACAAACAAAAACGGCTTTTGAAAAGCCAAAGCACTCTCTTGAGTTAACGAAGTAAAGTCTTTCCATGTGTTGGAGTATGTGCTATAATAATGGCATTATCATACAATTTAAAATACGGAGGTAGAAAATGTATTCATTTGAAAAAATACAAGCGTTTGATCCAGAAGTGGCTGACGCGATTGAGGCAGAAATTAATCGCCAAAAAAATAATATTGAACTTATTGCATCCGAAAATTTTGTGTCCGAAGCAGTTATCGCAGCCATGGGAACACCGTTGACAAACAAGTACGCTGAAGGATATCCGGGACGACGATATTATGGAGGATGCGAATGTGTTGATATCGCTGAGAACC
Organism: Clostridiales bacterium UBA4039; assembly: GCA_002382805.1. Lineage (GTDB taxonomy): Bacteria > Bacillota > Clostridia > Lachnospirales > Vallitaleaceae > UBA1351. Next base: position 11,421 of record DGAD01000049.1, on the reverse strand, counting down.
TTGCAAGAGATCGTGCAAAGGAAATCTTTGGTGCAGAACATGCGAATGTACAGCCACACTCAGGCGCACAAGCAAATATGGCAGTATTTTTTGCGGTTTTAGAACCGGGCGATAAAGTTATGGGTATGAATCTTTCACATGGTGGACATTTAACACATGGAAGTCCAGTTAATATCTCTGGAAAATATTTTAACATTATTCCATATGGCGTGTCAAAAGAAGGCTATATCGATTATGATGAGCTTGAAAAAATTGCGCTTGAAGAAAAACCTAAGATGATTATTGCAGGTGCAAGTGCATATGCTCGAACCATTGACTTTAAGCGCTTTAAAGAGATTGCAGATAAGGTCGAAGCGTATTTGATGGTTGATATGGCACATATTGCAGGGCTTGTTGCGGCGGGTCTTCATCCAAACCCAGTAGAGTATGCTGATTTTGTAACGACTACAACACATAAAACATTACGTGGTCCAAGAGGCGGAATGATCTTATGCAAGGAAAAATATGCCAAAGCTATCGATAAAGCAGTGTTTCCAGGAATCCAGGGTGGACCATTGATGCATATCATCGCTGCAAAAGCAGTAAACTTTAAAGAAGTTCTAAGTCAAGAGTTTAAAGACTATCAACAGCAAATTGTTAAAAATGCGCAAGCACTATCCGATGCGCTGATACGTCGAGGCATTGATATCGTGTCCGGTGGGACAGATAATCATTTGATGCTTTTAGACTTACGTAGTTTAGGATTAACGGGTAAAGTGGCAGAAAAATTGTTGGATGAAGTTCGCGTTACCTGTAATAAAAATACGATTCCTTTTGATCCAGAAAGTCCATTTGTTACCAGTGGTATTCGTTTAGGGACTCCGGCAGTGACAACCCGAGGAATGAAAGAAGAAGATATGGAAACCATTGCTGAAATCATACACATTGCGTTGACGGATTTTGACAACTCAAAGGAAAAAGCATTGAATATGGTTAAAGATTTAACTGACAAATATCCACTATATGCATAAGCCCAAGGCTTGCTCCTTAATGAGCAAGCCTTTATGATGGTTAAACATGGAGGGTGCTATGAAAGAAAAGAAAATAATAGACAACCTTAAGTATCTTAAACTGTTGAGTAAGCAGTTTCCTACGGTGTACGAAGCATCTACGGAGATTATTAACTTGGAAGCGATATTGAATTTGCCAAAAGGAACAGAGCATTTTCTTTCGGATATTCATGGTGAAGATGAAGCTTTTTTGCATATCCTAAAAAGTGGATCCGGTATTATTCGTAAAAAAGTAGAGGATGTTTTTGGATCAACAATTACAAATAATAGTAAGAAAAAGCTTGCTATTTTAATTTATTATCCCCATGAAGTTTTAAGTAAAAATAGCGAGCTGGGAAAGCTCTCAGAAGCTGAACGCTATGATTGGTATGAAGTAACGCTTCATCGATTAGTTCTAGTGTTAAAAGAAGTCTCCTCGAAGTATACACGCTCAAAAGTTCGTAAAGCGTTGCCTAAGGAATTTGAATATATTATTGAAGAATTACTGCATCATCGCGATAATGATCCGGATAAGGAACACTATTATTCGCAAATTATAAAAAGTATTATTGAAATCGGACGAGCAAAAGCGTTTATTATCGCTATAAGTGAGGTGATTCAACGTCTGGCTGTTGACCACTTGCATATTCTTGGCGATATTTTTGATCGGGGTCCAAGACCGGATATCATCATGGATAAACTCATGAATTACCATTCATTAGATATTCAATGGGGGAACCACGATATTGTATGGATGGGTGCAGCGTCCGGTTCATGGATATGCATCTTGAATGTCATTCGGGTGAGTGCCCGTTATGGACAGTTGGACCTTCTTGAAGAAGCCTATGGAATTAATTTGCTTCCATTAGCCAAATATGCAATGTATTATTTTCCTGACGTGGAGCAACAGTTTATTCCTAAAAATATAGAAGGGTTGTTGGAAGACGAAGTCATATTGGCAGCGCAAATAAATAAAGCAACGACATTTATGCTTTTAAAGCTTGAAGAACAAATTGCCAAAAGACGACCGGAATATCAAATGATGAATCGCTGCCTGCTTTCTACCGTAGATTTTGATAAAAGAACGATTGTTCTAGGTCGAAGTGAATATCGTCTTAATATTGAATCTTTTGGAACCGTGGATAAAGAAGATCCTTCCCGATTATCGGAAGATGAAGAAATAATTATGGGAAAACTACAACAGTCTTTTTTAAACAATGTTCGCCTTCAAGAACATGTTGCTTTTTTATTTGAAAAGGGAAGCATCTATAAGATTTATAACAATAATCTATTATTCCACGGATGTATTCCGTTAGATGAGGATGGGCGCTATACCAGTGTATGGATTGATGGAATAGCCTATAAAGGCCGAGCGTTGCTTGATCAGTATGAACTGATGCTACGAGAAGCTTATGGGAACCGTTTTGAGAGTGAGAATAACGATGAGACGGATATCTTTTGGTATCTTTGGTCCGGAAGGCATTCATCGTTATTTGGAAAAGATGCGATGAAAACCTTTGAGCGTCTTTTTATCTCAGATAAAAGTACCCACATTGAAAAGAAAAATCCATATTATGAACATATATTAAGTGAAACCATGTGCAAAAAAATACTGGATGATTTTTGTCTCTCGCCAGAACACTCAAGAATCATTAATGGACATGTTCCGGTGAAAGTGAGTGAAGGCGAAAGTCCCATAAAATCCGGGGGACGATTGATAGTAATTGATGGAGGCTTGGCTAAAGCTTATCAAGAAGTAACAGGGATTGCAGGTTATACGTTAATCTATAATTCACATGGAATGCTTTTAGCTGCGCATGAACCGTTTACCTCGGCAAGAGATGCCTTTGAGAATTCAGTCGATATGATTTCATCACTATCTATTGTAGAAGCGTCTAAAGAGAGGATACTGGTTGGAGATACAGATATCGGTCAGCAGCTTTATAATGATATAAAAGATTTAAAACTCCTGCTCACAGCATATCGAAAAGGAATTATTAAAACTTTATTATATTAAGTGTTTTCCCATAGACAAGCCATGTTGAGTGTGATAGTTTAAGGTATACACTTGTAATGAAAAGTAAATGGAGATGATAGTATGAAATGCTCAGTATGTAAAGAAAATACAGCTGTTGTATTTATAACAAAAATGACAGAAAACAAACCGGAACGTGTAGGGCTTTGCTTGCCATGTGCTAGTAAACAGGGCATTAGTCCAATAGAGCAAATGATGCAGCAAAGCGGCATGAGTTCGGAAGAATTTGACAATATAAATCAACAAATGATGCAGATGTTTGAAGACCCGGACATTAGTGATTCAATTAATAATTTTATGAGTCAAATGGCGGATGGACAAACACCAGAAGATATGTCCCAGATGTTAGGGGCATTTGCGGGAAATATGCACCCTAAAGAAGGGGAAGATTTTTCTGAAGATGCGAAGTTTTCAGAAGATGAAGCTTCGGATGTAGAAGCTGATGAAAGTAAACATTTTGGCAACTTATTTGGGAAAAAACAGACGAAAGTTAAAGAAAAGACATCCAAAAACAAACGTAAAAACTTGGATGCTTTTGGTATTAACTTAACTGCGAAGGCAAAACTTGGCGAAGTGGATCGTATTATTGGACGGCATCGTGAAATCGATCGGGTGATTCAAATTTTAAACCGACGACAAAAAAATAATCCGGTACTCATTGGAGAGCCAGGCGTAGGTAAAACGGCTATTGCAGAAGGTTTAGCGGTACGTATTGTTGAAAAACAAGTGCCGGTAAAATTACTGGACGCAGAGATTTACTTGTTAGATTTAACCGCTTTAGTTGCAGGAACTCAGTTTCGTGGTCAATTTGAAGGGCGTATGAAAGCGATTATCAATGAAGCAAAGACAAGTGGCAATATTATTCTTGTTATCGATGAAGTCCATAATATCACTGGAGCTGGAGAAGCAGAAAGTGGTGCAATGAATGCTGCAAATATCTTAAAGCCGGCACTTGCACGCGGGGATGTTCAAATTATCGGTGCAACAACATTGGAAGAATATCGTAAGCATATTGAGAAGGATACCGCACTTGAGCGGCGCTTTCAATCGGTTCTTGTAGAAGAGCCTTCAGAAGAAGAAGCAATTGAGATGATACTCGGTATTAAGGATTATTATGAGGACTATCATAAAGTCCATATTTCTGATGAAATAATCGAAAGTGCGGTACAAATGTCAAAGCGCTATATCCATGACCGCTATTTACCGGATAAGGCAATTGATGTTCTTGATGAAGCGGGTTCTCGTGCCAACCTTAAAAATAAAGGGCTCGTTGAACTTGAAGCCCTTAAAAACCAACTTACAAAAGTCATTAACGAAAAAGAAGAGGCGGCAAATCAAGATGACTTTGAAAAAGCAGCGGATTGTCGTGTTGAAGAATTACGTCTTACAGACAAAATCCATCAATTGGAAGTGACGTGTGAGAGTGTATCCATTACACAAGAAGATATTGCTTATGTCATTGAAGCATGGACAAGAATTCCGGTACAAAGCATTACAGAAGAAGAAAAATATAAATTACTTAATTTGGAAAATCGATTAAGACGACGCGTTAAAGGCCAAGAACATGCCGTAGATATTCTAGCAAGAACAATACGTCGTAATCGCTCTGGATTTAGGAAGCGCTTTAAACCAAGTTCATTTATTTTTGTTGGACCGACAGGGGTAGGTAAGACCGAACTTACAAAAAGCTTGGCAGAGGAACTGTTTGGCGATGAGACAGCGATGATTCGCTTTGATATGTCGGAATTTATGGAAAAACACACGGTATCTAAATTGATCGGAGCGCCTCCAGGATATGTAGGATATGATCAAGCCGGACAGTTAACTGAAAAAGTTCGACGACGACCCTATTGTGTCATTTTACTAGATGAAATTGAAAAGGCACATCCGGATGTATATAACTTATTGTTGCAAATACTTGAAGACGGTCGATTAACCGATAGTCAAGGGCGCAATGTGAATTTTGAAAACACGGTCATTATCATGACGTCCAATGCAGGAACAACGAATAAAGGAGCAACGATTGGCTTTAATAGTGATACAAGTCAGGCAATGGACTTGCATGAACTTAATGCACTCAAAGAGTTCTTTAGACCTGAGTTTCTTAATCGTATTGATGAGACCATTATATTTAAATCCCTTTCAAAAACTGTTTTGCGAGAAATTGTTGAGGTAATGATAAAAGATGTTAACCTTACTGCTCATGAAAGAAAAATCAATCTGACAGTGACCGAAGAAGCCAAAGACCATTTGGTGGAGATTGGCTTTGATGAAAAATATGGTGCGAGACCACTTAGAAGAGCCATTGGAAAACATATTGAAGATGAAATGGCAGAATTATACATTAAAAGCATTATCGATGAAGGCAGCAGTGTTTTGGTGGATTACGACGGTGAAAAAATAACTGTTAAAGCAGTATAGACAAAGGCCAGAAGCGCTCTTATGAGTGTTTCTGGCCTTTTTTTGCAGTGCTTTGAAGCTCTTGATATATAGGAGAGAGGTTTAATAGATTTTTAGGAAGAACGATGGTGGTATACAAGTATTCGATTTCTTCTTCATGAATTGCATCAATATAGTTTTTTGTATAATTCTTATGTTCGCTTACATAGCGTTGCATAAAGTCAACAGCCTTATTATATGCAATAGCGGCTTTGTGTATAGAGTGAAAATACCCTATAATAATATATCCATTAACATGGATTTTGGCACGATAAAGTATTTGATTATTTTTATGAATCTTTTCAACGCCATGATATGGATTGATAATGTTTATATTGTCATATCTCAAGTTATAGGGATTTTTGTCGATAAAGTGGTAATCTTTTCCTTCACAGGCATGGTTGCGAATGCCAAATCGGGATAAAATGTTAAATTGCATTCCAAAATCATTGACGAAAAAATAATTGCCACGTTTAAAAATTTTATGGGAGCCATAAAAAAACAAATCATCAACATCAAAAGTTAAGATGATGTGTTGAGACAGATGATATGTAAAATACTTTTCGTGAAGGTAGATAGGGGTCTTAAAGTAGAACCCGTTATCCCTAAAGTTATGCAAGATAACCCATTTTTCATAGCTTAACGATTGATTGGTTTTATTATAATCATCAATTCGATAGTGACTATTACGCAGGATTCGCTGTGCTAAGAGATAGCGTTTGTGTGCAAATTCGTATGAATCGGAGCTACCTAAGCTGATGTGTTTGTTTTTATATGTAATGGAAACACGGTAATATTCTTGGCCATTTTTTTTGTGTGTTATATATACTCCGGTTGGCATAATAATCATCCTTTATCTTGGGAAAAATAGTCTGTTGATAGGAACAAGTATAGCATGAAACACGAAAAAAGAACAATTTTAGAATGAAATATTACTCAAATTCTTCTTCGTGATTTTTATGAAAGAATAAATGTATATAAAAAAATAACTAATAAATCGAACGAAATAAAGAAAAATATAGTCATTGTGCTACAGTTGGTGACTGAATATTCTGAAAATAATAGAAAATCATCTAAACAGCAAGGGGCTTCATTGACTTAGAAAATGAAACTCAGTATAATGACCAAGTCGTAAAAAAGTATTCAAAAGGAGATATATATGAATTTTTTTAAAAAATTGTTTGATTTTTTGTTTCATAAAAATCACACGATATCAAAAAAGATATATACTTTTGGCTGCGTAATCGTTACGGCTTGTATTGTAAGTGTTTTCGTTTTAGGGTCCAATGGTTACCTGGTTAATGTATACAGTGCCACAAACCAAGAAGAACAAGAAAACATTTCTAAAGAAAAAGAACTTGATGAACTGGAAATGGATGTTGAAAATGAGGATGAAATCGTTCTGCTGCTAGATCGAACCCTTTATAGCCATCCTATCATGAGTTTAGATTCACGTTCGACAATACAAGGCATCGATGCACCCAGCAATGAAAAAGTGTTGTCTATTATGAAAGAAGAAAGTGGAAAAGAGCAATTATCCACACAATCAATCACGAGTGATAAAAAAACGCTTGAGGATTTAGAGGATGAGCTACTAGAAGGAATGACGTATGTTGGCTATGAACCGATTATAGAATACCGTGACCCTGTGGAACTATCAGAGACAGATTATAATGTATTATTACGTATTGTTGAAGCAGAGGTTGGAACAGAAGATTTATTTAACCGAACAATTATCGCCAATGCGATTATTAACCGTATGTATGACACGTCTTATCCAGATACGATTGAAGGCGTGGTGTTTCAAAACAATGGAAAAATTTATCAGTTTTCGCCAATCTTAGATGGGCGTTACTATGATGTCAAAATTACCAGTGAAACTAAAAAAGCTGTTGAAATTGCAATGGCAGGCATTGATAATAGCGGTGGGGCATTATCCTTTGTAAACCGTAATATAACAAGTGCCAAAAACATGCGGTGGTTTGACACAAAACTTCAATTTGTCACCAAATATGGTGTTGTAGAATTCTTCAAAGCAAAATAAGAACATAAAGACATGAGTATTGCCTAAGGCAGTACTTTTTGTCTTTGCGTGAAAAACAATTGTATTTGAAGGGAGAATATGTTATAATTTCCCCAAACTTTCTAACTAAAATTATATAAGGTGGTACAGGATGAAAAAAATAGTATATAATAGTACTCGAGGAAATGAAAAAAATGTTGAGTCGTCATATGCCATTGTCAAAGGATTGGCGAATGATGGCGGATTATTTGTTCCAAATGCGATTCCAAAACTTCAAAAAAGTTTTGAAGAATTAAAATCGATGTCCTATCAAGAAATTGCATGCTATGTGTTAGGAGAATTTCTGACAGATTTTACGGAGGAAGAAGTCTCCCACTGTGTATACAGTGCCTATGATGAAAAATTTGATACGAAAGACATTGCACCGATTGTCAAGAAGGATGGATATTATTATTTGGAATTATTTCATGGATCAACGATTGCATTTAAAGATATGGCCTTATCAATTTTACCTTATTTAATGACAACTGCAGCAAAAAAGCAAGGAATAACCAATGAGATTGCTATTTTAACGGCAACATCCGGAGATACAGGAAAAGCTGCTTTAGCAGGTTTTCAGGATGTGGCAGGAACAAAAATTATTGTTTTTTATCCGAAAAATGGTGTGTCAAAAATTCAAGAGCGTCAAATGGTCACCAGCGAAGGCAACAATACATTCGTTGTCGGCATTGACGGTAATTTTGATGATGCACAAAATGGTGTGAAAGCTATTTTTAATGATCAAGTGTTTAATCAAAACTTAGAATCGCTAGGTGTACAGCTTTCAAGTGCAAATTCAATTAATATTGGACGTTTATTGCCTCAGGTAGTATATTATGTATATAGCTATAGCCGTCTTTTAAATGACAGAGAACTTGATTTGGGAGAGCCTATGAATGTAGTCGTGCCAACGGGGAACTTTGGCAATATATTGGCAGCATATTATGCAAAAGAAATGGGTGTACCTATCAAAAAACTGATTTGCGCATCAAATGACAACAAAGTTCTATATGATTTCTTTGCGACAGGAAACTATGATCGACGAAGAGAATTTTTATTGACGATTTCACCGTCAATGGATATTTTAATTTCTAGTAACTTAGAACGTCTACTTTATGCAGTTGCAGATGAAGATGCAGCAACGGTACAGCATTTGATGGACAACCTTTTAGGGGAAGGACATTATACTATTACTGAAGATATGAAAGCGAACTTATCAGATTTCTTCCCGGCATTTGCGACACAGACAATGACGATGCAGGCTATCAAAGAAGAATTTGAAGTGACAAACTACATGCTAGACCCGCATACAGCAGTGGCAAAGGCAGCATATGACACATATATAGATGCAACAAAGGATGCAACAAAAACACTCATTGTATCTACAGCAAGCCCATATAAATTCACAAAAAGTACATTGTCCGCTTTAGATCAACGTTATGAAAAGATGGATGATTTTGACTTGCTCCATGAATTATATGCAATTTCAAATGTAGAAATACCCAAAGCGGTCAAAGATATTGATAAGCGTCCTATTTTACATACGACGATATGTAAAAAAGAAGCGATGGCAGAGACTGTATTAAATTTTTTGCAAAAAAAATAGAAAAAATCAAAATGTTGGAGGAGACTAGATGTCAGTAGAAAAGATTGAACGAAAAGAAGTACTTTATACGAGACACTTAAAAGAATTGCTCGAGCAGATTCCAAAAGGCGCCTTTTTAACCGTAAAAACGCAAGATAAAATCAATACAATGACTATCGGATGGGCTACGTCAGGTGTTATGTGGGGACGTCAGGTTTTAGTTATAGGCGTGCGTCCTAGCCGATATAGCTATGAAGGCATTGATATGGATAAAGAATTTACGGTGAGTATTCCAATGAATCAAAAAATGAAAAAAGAAATCACCTATTGCGGCACCCATTCAGGAAGAGATGTGGATAAATTTGAAAATTGTAATATCCATGCATTAGAGGGGCATAAAGTCGATGTTCCTATCATTGAGGAATGTGGATTGCACTATGAATGTCGCGTAATTGCCAAGCATCAACTTATTCCAGAATATATCGATCAGACAATTAATGATCGATATTATCCTGAAGGAGATTACCATATGATTTTTTATGGTGAAATTTTAAGTTCGTATCGTATTGATTAGAAAATTATTTAATATATTCTTTTTGTGGATGGATTTGAGTTGCATTTAGATGCACGATTACTTCATCCACATAATTATAATTCAACAGTTTTTGTTTGACTTGGTCACCGATTTGGTGGCCTTTTATTATACTCAAATTACCATCAACGGATATTTTAACAATAAGTAAAAAGTTTAATCCGATGGGTTTTGAAGTAATCGTATCTACATGATCAACACCGTCGATATTGCCGATAAGGTCAAAAAGTTCGTCCTTAATATCTTGATCTATCGTTGTGTCCATAAGAACATAATATGCACTACTAAAAATGGACAACCCGGTATATGCAATCCAAATACCGATAGCCACACCAACGATACTATCAATAAAATATAACTCGAAATATGCAGTAATGATACTTAGCAACGTAAATGAAGTTATAAAAACATCGTTACGGTGATCTTCAGCATTGGCAAAAGCCAAAAGAGAGTTGTATTTATGTCCTACATAGTTGGAATAAAAATATAAGCTTAATTTGATTATTATTGTTAAAAAAGCGACAACGATTAACCAGGGAGTAAATAAAAATGCAGTGTGATTCGTTAATGAGTCAATAGAACTTTTGACAATATTAAAAGCAACAATAAAAAGAGAGATGCTGATAAGCATACTGAAGATGTATTCGGCTTTTCCATGACCATAGGGATGTTCTTCATCATAAGGCTGTGATGAAATTTTGTTACCGATATAGGTCATTAAAGAGGCAAACACATCACCGGCACTATTTAAACCATCCGCAATCATTGCCTGACTATGGCTCATCAATCCGACAATAAGTTTAATAATAAGTAAAAATATATTGCCAATCATACCGCTTATGGCAACATAATGTATGTTTGAATTTCTGTTGTTCATAATATAACTCCTTTTTTAAAAATATACAGTCATTATATCACAAAAAGTAGTTATATGCCTGTAGATATTGACATAGCTATATGAAAATGATAGAATCTTAATTGTAAACAATTTCATGTAATAATAATTGTTAATAAAAAGATAACAAATGGAGGTATTTATGAGCAAATCTTTAAAAGGAACAAAAACAGCGGATAATTTAATGAAGGCATTTGCAGGTGAGTCACAAGCAAGAATGCGTTATACGTATTATGCCAGTCAAGCAAAAAAAGAAGGATATGTTCAGATTTCTAACATTTTTCAAGAGACAGCAGATAACGAAAAAGAACATGCTAAACGCTTCTATAAGTTTTTAATTGAAGACCTAAACGGAGAAATGAATGAGATTAATGGAGCGTCCTATCCGATTGCATTAGGTAAGACATTGGAAAACTTAAAAGCAGCAGCTGATGGCGAACAAGAAGAATGGGAAGATCTATATCCAACATTTGCAGATATTGCTGAAGAAGAAGGATTCCCAGCAATTGCAACAACATTTAGAAAAATTGCAGAAGTAGAAAAGCATCATGAAGAAAGATACCGTAAATTAGCAGATAACATCACAAATGGTGTTGTCTTTAAAAAAGATGAATCGATTGCATGGAAATGTGGAAATTGCGGTTATATTCATGTTGGAAAAGTTGCACCTGAGCTCTGTCCTGCATGTCAGCATGCACAAAAATATTTTGAAATTCTTTGCGATAATTTTTAAGAATGCTTATGCAAAAGACAGGTACAATATTGTACCTCAGACTGTAGACAAA
>DGAD01000050.1 GCA_002382805.1 Clostridiales bacterium UBA4039 | reverse complement strand
CGTATGTTACTGTTCAACCAAGAGAAAAACAGGCTTTTGAAAAACGAAATTCTTTCCTAGCCCTTATATTCTAAGGTTCTTCATGTTTTTTTCCAAGCAATTCACTCTTATATTGAAGCATATATAAAAACTCCTGTCAAGTCATACTGGTGAGGCTTTAGTGAAGTTGTCTGAAAATTCATACTTGGAACTTTTCGTAAAAAACCCGACCTCTAATCCACTATGATTTGGAGGTCGGGTTGAAGGTATCTTATTGTTGTTTTATCGTTCTAAATCATTGAATAGTACAATTATGGACAAATTCTATCGGCATCATTGTTTTTTCTGATACTTCTTGTTCCGTCATTCCTTGATGTAAAAATTTTAAAACAACTTCTTCCATCGGCTCTGCTACTTCAATGACGTGATTGTCAGGGTCAAGAAATCGCACTGTCCTTTGTCCCCAAGGGGCTTGGGTAAGGGGTTGAAAACTTTTTATGGATTCGTGCTGATTCAACAAATTGATGAACGTATCAAACTGACTTTCTTCAAAATACAGTTCAAAACCGTGTCCACATTGTTCATCATACACTAATGCATCCTGGGTATCACTTTTCCAGGCTTCACGCGTCATCATAGAAAACCCTTCCAAGATAACATATGTTCCCAAGTCTACGCTGATGGTTTGATGTAAAATATCCGTATAGAATTTTTTGCTTTTTTCAATGTCTGATACAATAATCATAGGGCTATGAAATTTCATGCAATCACTCCTTTTTTTTTCATAAACTTCATGTTGATGCCTTTATTATATCAAAGTCGCTTCGTTGTCTCACTGTAAAAATCGGACATATTCTCCCGATACATTGTCGGTATTTTATTCATGATCTTTGTAAAGTCGTGAATAAAATGTGCACTGTCATAATAGCCTAGCTCAAAAGCCACTTCTTCAATCGAACATTGCCTTTGTTTAAGCATCTGTACCGCAAGATTGATGCGCTTAACTCTCAGATAATTTTTACTGGATACGCCAACAACTGTATTCAAATATCTATTCATCTGTCGCTGAGAATAGTGCACTTCTTTTTCTATAGCTGTAAGCGTATCTTCTTTGCTCACACATTGCAGTATCTTTAAGATATGGCGTCCACGAATAAGTGTATCTGTTCTTGTAACTAAAAGGTCTAAAAAATACATATCGAACTGACTAATAAGTTGATTCTGGCAAAGGGCATGTTGCTCTACTAATGCGATTAGCGAATGCTTTATAGCTATATTCACATCCTCCATATGTAACTTCTGATTTAAAAGTTCTTGGCTATTGTTATATATCAATCGTGATAATCCACCTGGGTGAAATTCAATAAAGTACTTTTTTTGTGCTACCGGCGCCCCTGGCTCGATATGCGATATTCGATTAAACGGTCCCCATATACGTACGTCAAATCGGTCATCATATTGGCTTATGATAATTGCCCCACCTAAATCCGGGATAAACACAGGTGATATATGTGCAATATCTGCTGAAGATGTTGTTATTGAGTAATAAGCAATATATGGTTGTAGTGCTACGTGTGGTTGAAAATACATAAAATTATTATCATTGTTAGGCAGTATGAAACTCATGCACATGCACTTCCTTCGACTTTTTTCTGTACTACTTTCTATATATAGTATACTTGATAACATTAAAAAAGGCTACTTACGCTATATGTAAGCAACCTTCATTATCAATCGTTTATAACTAATTTTCTTCCCTGTTCTATATGCTTAATCTCACCAACCGCTTGCATCTGCATCAAAATATTTCCCATCACCGAAGCCTCAACAGGACCTTTTACCACGTTAATCCCTAGTGTGTTTGTTACATGTTCACATAAAAATGCGTCTTGGATACCACCACCAACCATGCATAATGTATGCACTTTCTTGTCTGTAATGGTTTCCAGTTCGTCCAATGTCCGCTGATATTCCTTCACAAGACCGTTGTAAGCAACACGAGCGATGTCTCCTATGGATGTAAGTTCGACACCATAGTTTTGCATGACACTTTTTTGAATCTCTTTTTTCATACTTAACGGATTCATAAAGCGTTGGTCACGAACATCTATCATGTATTGATGCTTGGATTGGCTGGCAAGTCGACTGATTTTGGGATATCCAATTTGTGGATCTGTTTGTTCAAAATCTTTTTTCAACTTCTGAATAAAAAATAAGCCATTAATATTTTTTAAAAAGCGAACCGTACCATTGACTCCGCCTTCATTGGTAAAGCCAGCAAGACGCGCATGTTCTGTTGTAATACTCTCTGTTAGTTCCATACCCATCAGAGACCACGTACCACAAATCAAAAATGCAGTATTGTCATCTCTTATCGGTGCTGCTGCGACGGCACACGCGGTATCATGACTTGCTACAGCAATTACCGGAATCGCACCAAGCCCCGTCTCTTCTTGAATCTCTTGTGTCAATTTTCCAACAGTTGTCCCGGGAAGCACGATTTTGGGAAGACAGTGTTGATGCATGTTGAGTTGCTCAAAAAAAACTTGCTCATATGTTTTTGTGTGTGCATTTAGTAGTCCACTGGTTGAGGCAATCGTGTACTCATTATACTTTTCACCACACAGATAATAGCCAAATAGATCAGGCATATATAGCATCGAATCTGCATATTCTTGAATGCATGGTTTTTTATGCAGGTCATAATAGAGTTGATAGATTGTATTAAAAGGCATCTTCCCTATGCCGGTTATCTTGTACATACTTTCTTCTGATATTTTTTCTTCAACTTCATCGATAATCTTTGTTGTTCGCTGGTCTCGATAGTGAATTGGATTGCCAACGAGTTGCCCTTGTTTATCAATCCATCCAATATCAACGCCCCAAGTATCTATAGCAATTCCTTTTATGGTTATGGCTTTTGTTGCAGCTATTTTTAAACCTTGCTTCATCTCGTGAAACAGCTTTAAAAAGTCCCAATACAAGGTTTTCCCCAAAAGCACAGGTACATTTTCAAACCGATGCAATTCTTCGAGATGGATTTTATTATCTTGCATCCAGCCAAACATCATCCGTCCACTTAACGCACCAAAATCAAAAGCTATATATCCTTCTCTATACATAAACTAACCTCTTCCTATAATTCCAATTCAAGGGGATAATCTCCTAGACGCTCTACCTCAAACCCATTGGCTTTGAACTTTTCATAGTCAAAAGCTTCCAACTCATCATAAGCAAGTTTATGAAATTCATAAAAGTTTTTCCAATATTCCCATCCACTACCTAAGTCATTCTCCAAAAATGCACGGGCGCAGTCAATTCCCATTTGCGGTGCCACATAAAATGCACCCATGGCAAGAATATTGACATTATTGCCAGTAATTGCCCGTTTTGCCGCTGCAACGCTTTCAACTACCGTTGCATGTACATGTGGGCATTTGCTTGCAGCTATATGTATCCCTGTACCTGTTCCGCAAAAAAGTAGTGCGCGTTCAAACTCACGTTCCGAAATTTTGGCACCGACTTTTAAGCCTATACGATGAAACATCTCCGGGTCAGACTCGTCAGCTGATTTTACGCCTATATCTGTCACCTTCCATCCCCGTTCTTTTAAATCTGCAACAACGGCTTCTTTTAAAGGAAATCCTGCAAAATCTGCTCCTACTAATACATGTTTTTCTTTTACTGTTTTCATGACGTTTTCTTCCTCCATTTTCTTTTTGTACATTCCAAGTCATTGATTGTATTTTACTTAATCACGCCTTTTCGAATAAGAACACAAGCATAAGTTGCTTCTTCACCTGTTTGAACAACGACTGAAGCCTTTTTCGTGCTTTCATAAAAATCAAATCGATTCATATATCCAATGGCTTGTTCTCCACGTGAATCATGCTCTTTCACAAGGTCTTTAATCTCACGCCATATTGGAATATCTAGAGTTTCATCACAGGGTTCTTTTTCCATAAGTACTACAGGCGTTTTTACATAGCTGTCTAAAGGAATCATCTCTAATATGGCTTTCATAATCTCTAGGGTTCCTGTTGCATCATACCTTACCAAGTTTCCATTATTCGCTTTTGCAAGAGATACTCCCGGAAAGTTACCATCACCAATGACAAGCACATCATTATGTCCCATTTCATCAAGATACTTTAATAAGTCTGGTGTAAGTATTTTAGGTACATTCTTTAGCATCTTATCTCCTCCTTACTCTACTGTTTTCTGTAAAATAGTTCATAACCATTACTGCAATCAATACACCACCCCAGATCAGCGGAATATAAAAGCTACTGATCTGCGGAAAACGATTTAACCCGGACGCTAGCATCTGAAGCACCAAAATAGCAAGAACAATGCCACTGATTTTTCCTTTTCCACCGTCTGGATTAACCCCACCTAACACGACAATAAGCACACATTGAAGTGTATATACTTTTCCATAATCTGCTCGGGCAGAGTTGTAGTTTGCCATCATTATAAGCCCCGATAACGCCGCTGAAATTCCTGAGATCATATAAGTTTTGATAAGTACACGTGTTGTTTTAATTCCAGAAAATTTTGCTGCCGTTATATTAGTTCCCGTCAGATACAGTTTTTTTCCATACGTTGTGTTGTTTACTAAAAAAGCTACGAGAATGACCATGACAACAAAAATGATAAGCTGATTGGGAATAATGCCAAAAAGCTTACTGGTAATCAACTCGGAAAACTCCAAGGGAATGCCGCTAATAGCCTTGCCTTTTGTCAAAATAATTGCAATACCGCTAAACAGTTCAAAGGAACCTAATGTAGCTAAAATCGGCGGTATACGAATAACTGAAACCAAAAAACCATTAAATGCTCCTGCTAATGCACCCAATAAAATTGCAAGCATAAAAATCAATGGAATAGCTACTGACATTAAACTACCGTCTGAATTAACGAGTTGCTTTAACACGATTGCAGAAAAAATAGCCGTGAAGTTGGCTACCCCAACAACAGACAAATCAATTCCTCCAAGAATCATACATAGCATAACGCCCAAGGCCATAAGACCAAATTCAGGAAATTGTGATGCCATGGTTTGAAAATTTATTAATGAATAAAATTTGTCAAACTTAAATATAGCCATAAACAACATCCAAACGATCATCAATGTCACAAGACGTGTGATGTAGACATCATTCTTAAAGATAGATCTTAGATAATTTTTATACTGTTTCATTGCCTATCCTCCGTCCATTTTTGCTTTGTTTTTTTATCTTTCTTTTCTTTTGTATCTTTAGAGCACTGATTCCCGTTCCTACAATAATTAATACACCTAAGAATAACCCTTGCCAAAATGTTGGAATTCCTAATAAAATCAAGGAGTTTTGTACGAGAACGATTAACATGGTCCCTAAAATACACCCTAATAGCGTTCCGGCTCCACCTGTAATAGCAACGCCACCTAGGACAACGCCAGCAATAATCATCATCTCCATGCCAAGCATGTTCGTCGGATGCAATTGTCCCATCATACAGACACGAATAAGTCCTGCAAGACTTGAAATCATTCCAACCGCAATATATAAGGTGAGCTTAATTCTTTTTACATTAAATCCTGCGCGTTCTGCGCTGATTTCATTGCCTCCGATTGCATAAATTCCTCGCCCATACATTGTATGATTTAATATAAAATATACAATAATCAAGACGACCACTAGGACAAGAATTGCACTTGGCATTCTTGAAGTCAATCCAGACTCGGGATTTTTTGCAACAAAAAGAGACGCTTCGCCAAATGCTTCCATAACTTTTGGTAAGACAGAAATCTGTACACTTTCAAGAACCCCTTGCATAATCCCTTTAAATAAACTTGCTGCACCTAAGGTTACAATTAAAGGCTGTAGTTTAAACCGAGATATCAATATGCCATTTACCGCACCAAAGGCTCCACCAAAAATCAAGCAAACAATTACAGGCAAAGCCATCCCACCTTGATAATCCATATTGATTAATATCTGTGTCGTTGCATATACACTTAATGACGCCAATGCAGGAAAAGACACATCAATCCCGCCTGAGAGTAAAATCATAAATGCCCCAATTGCAAATAATCCCGGAACAATGAGTGCTGAAGTTAAGTCCACCAAGTTGTTCGGTGTAAAAAATTGACCTGATTGTATTTGTATTAATATACTTATTAAAAGAATAACCAGAAAAATATAAAATTCATTATGCTGTACTATTTTTTTTATTTTATTCTGCATCTCCTTTCTCCTTTCACATCATCTTTGCTGTCAGTTCTTCTACATTCGTTTCTGAAGTTTTCATTGTTGCCATAATCTGACCGTCTCTCATGATTAATACATCTGAGGACAATGAAAGAACTTCCGGAATATCATCCGAAATGATAATGATAGCTAGTCCTTGATTGGCAAGTTTTTTAAGCACTTGATGAATATCATACTTTGATCCAATATCTACCCCCACTGAAGGTCCATTCAAGATCAATATATCCAAATCTCTTGCTAACCATTTTGCTAAAACAATACGCTGCTGATTCCCCCCTGACAATGTATTGCATGCGTTATCAGGATTTGGCGTTGCAATAGATAATTCTTCGACCCACTTTGCAATCTCATCATCGACCTTCTTTTTATCCAAAATCTTAAATTGGTTAACCATATTATCGATTTCTGATATAACGATATTATCACCAATACTACGTTGGAGAAATAGCCCTTCTGTAAGTCGATCTTCGGGTACATATCCAATCTTATTGGCCATGGCTACAGATGGGCTGTCAAGTACAACTTTTTTCCCATTTATGATAACCGTCCCTGAATCCGCTTTTTTTATTCCAAATAAAGATAAGGCAAGCTCTGTTCTTCCTGAGCCTAAAATCCCTGTTATTCCCAAGATCTGCCCTTTTGCAAGTGTAAACGAGACATCCTCATAACATTCGCTTAATGTAAGATTTTTCACTTCAAGTATGGGCTTGTCTTCGATTTTTTTAGGGACAAATGCTTTTTCTACAAAATTTCTACCTGTCATATAATACGAGAATTTTTCATTATCTAATTCTTTTGTTTTTCCGGTAAATACCAACTCTCCATTGCGAAGAATTGAAAATTTTTCACATATTTCAAACATCTCATCTAATTTATGACTCACAAATAAAATTGCAATGCCTTGTTTTTTTAAATCAAAAATTATTTTGAATAAGGCATTGACTTCTTTTCTTGTCAACGCTGTTGTCGGCTCATCCATGATGATTAACTTCGCATTAAACATAAGGGCTCGACATATAGCAATCAATTGCTTACTTGCAACAGGTAAGTCGCCTACTTTTGCATCAAGGTCAACATTAAAGTTGATTTTTGCTATCGCTTCTTGTGCAATCTTTCGCATGTTCTTTTTATTTGCTATTTTACGATTATTCGCAAGTTCAGTGTTAAAGGCTAGATTTTCCATAACTGACAGGTTAGGGAAGATTGAAAAATCTTGATATATGACCTGTACCCCATTGCGAATCGCATCAATCGGAGTGATTTTCTTAAAATTTTTTCCGCTAAATTCTATCTGCCCACCATCGGCTGTATGTACACCTGCTATCACTTTAATTAAGGTCGATTTTCCGCTCCCATTTTCACCTGCTAAACAATGTATCTCACCTGGCGCAATTTCTAGTGAAACCCCTTTAAGTGCTTGAACCCCGGTAAAAGATTTCTCTATTTCTGAAACTTTTAATACACTCTTTGTCATCGTTTCATTTCCTTCCAAAATCAACTGTTTATGATCACATTATTAGTTATTGGCATTCTATGCTATGTCTGCTAAACAATCAGACATAGCATAGACCCTATATCATGTTGAATTTAAAATCCAAAGCTATCTACATTATCTTTATTGATTACAATCCAGCCTTGACCTTCAAGAACCTTATCGCTACCTTCTTTAAATACAACATCTTCATATCCTTCAACCCCAAGGTCCATATGATTTGTTATCTCTTCTCCTCGCAACATTTTTACCGCGATAGAAGCCATTGCTTTTCCTGCTAACGCCGGGTCCCAAAGAGTTAAGGCATCTACTGAACCTCCCTTTAGGATTTGTGCATTTGCTGCCGGTAATCCTGTTCCTGCAGTAAAGACTTTTCCAGTAAGCCCTAACTCTTCTATTGCTCTGGCTATACCTGGCGAATCAAAAGATGATGTTCCCATAATCCCTTTTAAATCCGGATATTTTTTTAGAAGTTCTTTTGCTTTTTGGTATGCTACATCTCCATTATCTTCTGATTCAACACGTGGTTCATCTTCAAGTAATGTCATATTCGGATACGCTTCTTGTTGATGCAATACGCCTCCATCTGCCCATTCATTGTGAGACGCATTAGTAACATGTCCCACCATAGTTGTGTATATTCCCTCTTCTCCCATTGCTTTTGCAAGGTTATCCATAATAAACGCTCCGTATTTGTCGTTTGAAAACGCTTCAATGTTATAATCGGTATTTTCGATTGAAGCCCCTTCATGGGATACCACAATTATTCCAGCTTCTCTTGCTTGCTTTAATACAGGTTCTAAACTTTGTGGATCAACCGGAACAACACAAATTGCATCAACATCAGCGGCAATCAAGTCAGCGATAAGTTGTGACTGGAGTGTTGCATCAATTTCAGGTGTTCCTCTTTGATAGATATTTAACCCTGTTTCACTTTGAAATTCTTTTACACCTTCTTCCATCCGCACAAACCATGGGTTTGTAGCATCCTTGGGTACCACTACGATTTCCCATTCAGATTCATCCGAATCGCTTGCTGTAACATCGCTACTTCCCTCTGAGGATGATGCTTGAGAATCCCCTGACTTTGCCTGTTGATCCGTTTGGTCACCTTTTGGTGAACATGCCCCCAGTGATAAAACCATCACCATTACTAAAAACATTGCAACTAATTTTTTCATATCTTCCTCCTATTTTTTTATTTATTTGATTAGGTGAAACCCCCTAAAAAAATCAAATGCATTAAATTCAAATCATTAAATCGGTTTAATGATTTATCAAAAAAAATTAATCTCTTCTTTTGTGTTATCTAACTCAAAGCCCTCTTATCACAAGCGTTTATCTCGTCACACTTTTATGAACTTACTTTCTCATATATTCTCTTAACCAAACCGCTTCACAATCGTTAAATCGATTTAATGATTATGTAAAAAAATTATATCGATTTGCGTATAACAAATTCTTGCTGTAACAAAAGATGTGGCATGTATACATTTTTTTTCGTCAACAGCTGTGTAACGATGTCCCATGCTGCGCTTCCTATTTGATTTGCATCTTGTGCAATGGTTGTAAGTGCCGGTTCTAAAAAAGCAGAAATCGACAAATTATCATATCCTACTACACCAAAATCATCCGGTACTGAATATCCTTCATCTTTTATCGCACCAATCATGCCGATAGCAACTAAATCTGATGTTGTAATAAACACCTCTGGTAGTTCATTAATTGTTTTTGTTGCTAATAATTGTTTCATCAAATTGTAACCTGCCGTTGTTTTGTTTAACTGAAGGTTTTTTTCAACAAAAATGTAGTCTTTTTTTATCTCAAGGTGATGCTCACGCATTCCTTCCATGTAACCATCGTATCGATCTTTTAAGTTTGTCATTGTTAAGGTTTCTGTTACAAAGCCAATACGTGTATAATTTTTTTTCGTCAAATAATTAATCACTTGCTTAACCATAGAACGATTATCAAACTCTACCGATGGGAAAATATTTTTTCCATTTTCGTAGCTTCTATCACCTAATATTATCGGAATACCCATTTTTTTTATGTTAGATAGGAGTGCTTTGTCGTCATTACTTCCACCTATGATAACAATGGCATCCACACTTTTATTAACTAATACGTCTAATTCAATACGTTCACGCTCCAAGTCATATTGAAAACTGCATAGCATAACTGTATACCCATCTTCATAGGCCATATCAATAAAACTACGTGCAATTTGAGAATAGTATTCATTGGTGATATCTGGAACAAGCAAACCTATCATTTTAGATTCACTTCGTCTAAGCCCTCTAGCCATTGCATTTGGGGTATAATTTAATTCTTTTATTGCCTTAAAAACTTTATTCTTTGTTTTCTCTGAAATTGGCGCAGTATCGTTAATCACATGTGACACTGTTCCTTTTGTGACTCCAGCTTTTTTGGCAACATCTGCCATCGTCGATTTTTTCGCTATATTTTTATTGTTCATAATTCACCTTTGTTAAAACGTTTTAATGATTTATATGTGCATTATATACATTTTCTTCATATTTGTCAACCATTAAATCGGTTTAATGATTTTCTCCATTGGTTTTCCTTTGGCTAATTCATCAATCAACTTATCTAGATAGCGTATTCTTCGTATGATCGGTTCTTGCACTTCTTCTTTCGTACGCCCCTTTTTTTCTGCTTTAGCTATATATAATGGATATATTTTCGAAAAAGGCATCGTATGAATTTTGTGTTTTCCCATACAAATCTCTCCTTTATTCCTTAGTGATGTTGCCCTGTTTGGTAACACCAACGGGTAATTTTTTCGATTAAGTCTATCGGTATCGGTTCTGTATAAGGGAATTGAATCGCACCTTTGCTTGTCTTATAAGCTTTTAGCACCTCTGAAAAGTGAATAATCGCCTCCGGTCCAGGATAAAGACCAATATGTTTTTTAAATGCTGCAAAATGAATGATATTATGGTGTTGCCAATAGGTTGGCATCCCCCATGCAATGCGCTCTTGTGCCTCTGGAATCACTTGTATAATAGCATCCCTCACTTGATACAACAAAGGACGTATCTGATCATCTTGTTTTTCAATATAGTCCACGATGCAGTTCTTATCATTTACCATCTTATCATCCCTTTCGCAGTATTAATACTATGTAATTACTGTATCGACGATCCGCAATATTCACATTCGCCTGCTTCGCCAACAATCGTATTGTTCGCTCCACAGCTCTTACAAGCAATAACTTTTGTCGTTGGGTTTGTTGTAGGAGAAGCTTTAACCGATTTGTCATAACTCTTTACCTGAACATTAATATGTGTCTCAGTGTATTCTTCTTGGACAAGGATTTTTCCTTCTCTAAAGTTTTTGGATGCTTTCTGTAATAGCAAGCCTCCGCCCAAAGTATATCCAAAAAGTACTAATATTGACCCATCAAATCCTGTCTCCTTGATAAGGACGAATCCAGTTAATGACATAAGATAAAACAAAATCGCCAAAATAAAGAGAAGTACACTTACAACTTGTCTAAGTTTTTCCCATCGAGTCGCTCTTTCACTAAGCAAAAAAAATCCAAGGGGAAAAAAGAAAATAAATGATGCAATAATAGCCCCCCAATGATGTTGTTTTGCTATGCGCTTATTTTTTTTCATGTTATTTTCCTTTCTACATATTTATTCAATTGGCGATCCACAGTATTCACATTCGCCTGTTGCTTCAGTTATTGTATTGTTTGCCCCACAACTTGTACAAGCCACCACTCTTTTCTCAGGCGTTTTTTTCGTAGCATCGACACTTTTTAGCGCACTGTTAAGTATTCCATCCATAAATTCGTCATCAAAAAAATTAGTGGTCATCGTTTCCCATTCAATTTGTTCTTCCTTGCTGTTTATCTGCACATTTCGTTGTGTTTCTTTAATCGATTGAGCGTTTTGATGCACATTTTGTTGCGTTTCCTTAATCGATTGAGCGTTTTGATGCACATGTACACCTTGCGATTGTCTTCGAAGTTTCTTTGAAAATCTATGTGTCAAAAAGCCTGCAACTATAAAAATCAATGCCCAAAAACCACCCGCGAAACCACCTTCAAGAGATATGGATAAGGAAAATAAACTCACGCCAAAAACATATAGAATTATTGAAACTACAAACATCACATCAATCAAAATCCTATTTGACTTTTTTATAATCATCTCCCGTTTTACGAGAAGAGCAATACCAATTGGAAAAAAAACTATCATTGTAAATATTATGAATGGCCAAGAATATGGCCATGCTATTTTTTGATCATACATATTAATTTTCCTTTCTGTTAAAAACTTCCACTTTTTTTCATTTGTCTTGAACGAAGCTCTATCAGATTTTGGACTTCATTTATTTTTTGTTTTATTATAGCTTCCTCACTTGACTCCAACAAAGTCATCAATTCTTCTAGTCCCGATAAAATCTCATCCTCGGTGCCGTTTAACTTACTTCGATTACTATACTCAAGACCTTCCATTAACCGATTTAATTCAGATGCATATTCGGAGTTTTCATATTTTACCATTATTTCTTGCGCCTTATGAAGACTCTTTTTTATTGATAAAGAACTATCCATATAATCCTGATTGCTTTTTTTAGCTCTCGTATCAAAGTACAACAACCACACATCAATAATTGCAACGATTGCTATCATAAGGAGATTAATTAAGATATATTGCTTAATGAATACAGGTCCAATATTTACAAAAAGAATAGATAGAATAAGCACCACTGCCAAGTGTATTGCTGACAGGGTAATATGTGCTGCACCGAGAATACTTTCCCCAAACTTCAATACTTTGACTGTACCCATTACTTCCACTACTAATAAAAACAGTAAGGATAACCATCGCATAGGTAAAGTAAAGATATGATCAAAAGTTAACAGGTAAAATATAATTGTAACCCCTATAATAATGCCACCACAAATTAACGTAATTACTCCACGGTTATTTTTCATTGTCTCCCCCTTATCTTGTCGATGTTCCGCATTCTGGACAGAACTTAGCATTCGCATCAAGTGTTGCTTGGCAGTTCGGGCATTGATTCACCACACTTTGTCCACATTCTGGGCAAAACTTGCTGTTTTTGGGTAGAGTCACTCCACACTTTTCACATTGTTTGCCTACAGGTGTCCCACACTCAATACAAAACTTTGAGTTTTCATTTATCTTCGCACCACATTCCACACATTTCATCATATCTTTTGCTTGTTCTACAAGTGTTGTATCATGTCCACAATGCTTGCAAAAACGCACATCTTGTTCGATAGAAGCATGACACTTTGGGCATTGTTTTTGTCTGGACGTATTAATCGTATTACTCAGTCCACCAAACTGTTGTCCAACCATACTTCCAACACCTGCGCCTACGCCTAAACCGATACCCGCGCCCATCAAACCACTTTGCATAGAGCCGGGATTGGTTGCTGCACCTTCAAGTGTATCAAAAGAGCGTTCTTGTTGATAGTTATATCCCACAATATCCATCTCAGCTTTTTTTGCCAACGCTTGCTTAAGTTTCTTGACTGCTTGATCTTCTTCTGGAACGTTGATGTCATTTACATAAAATGAAACAAGACGTATTCCATATTCCTCAAATGTTGGACGGATACGTTCCAATAAAAAGCTTGATATTTCATCCAGATATGCATTTATTTCAAGTATACTAATATTTTCATGAATTAAATAAGAAGAAATTGCATCCTTAGCCCGTGTTAAATACACACCTCTAAAATATTTTACTAAGTGGCTTTTATCCAGTTGCGGAAGATTCCCCATTAATTTAACCAAAAACTTGTGTGAATCCTCTATGCGAATACCAAATTGCCCAAATGCCCTAACCGGAATGAAAATATTATATTTTGGATCTTGTAATTGAATAGGTGTAGATGTCCCCCACTTAACATCCAAAGAAAAAACTTTGTTAACAAACCATACTTCTGCACTAAAAGGAGACCGTTTACCAAATGGAAGATTAACCAATTTATTCAATACCGGAATATTTTCTGTGCTTAGCGTATGCCTCCCCGCTTGAAAGACATCACACACCTTACCACCTTTAAATAAAATAGCTTCCTGTGATTCATGTACAATTAATTGCGACCACGTTCCCAATTCACTATTTGGATATTTCCATGCAAACACATCTGGATTCCCATCATACTTAATAACATCAACAATTGCCATATTATATTCACCTCATTTAAATCACTTTGTGATTTTATATTTTTTGCTCATGAATTTTATAAATTCATATGCTTTTTTCTATCATACTCTGCGTATAATTCTACTACGTAATGTGCTTTTTTTCAATAGCTTCCCCGTTTTTTCGGCATTTGCTATAAAATCACTTCAGTTTTTTAAGTTTAGCTATTTTAGTAGAAAAATAATGCGCTACCGTTATTTATGGTATAACGTAGCACTACTGGTCTTTGCCGTTTCACTTTCTGCATTGAACACTAGTAGATTATCCTCAATCGTATACGATATATAATACTCGCCATTTTCCTCATCAACTCCTGATGATTGTGGTGTACCCATAGCCGAAATCACTTCTTCGATTGTCATACCAACGGTTACCTCGCCAACCACTGCTCCCTCGCCAAGGAAAATGGCATTGACTTGCTCTGTCTCTGGATCAAACGAAAATGCAATTAAGTGATCTTCATATCGCCAAAATTCACTTCCTTGGAAATCACCTGAAACATATGCATCGCCAAAGAATTCTAGGATTTGATCCTTCGAGCTTGCGATGTACTCTAGCAAGCTATCTGTCTGCGGCTCAATCGCAGCTTCATCCACATCTTCTATTGCCATTGGTTCGCTATTACCATCTAATGCATTGATCTGCATTTGGATCTGATTTTTTATGTAATCCAAGTTAACATGACGTTCTTCAAGCTGAATCGCATAAGAATCACGTTCATTGACTAATGCATCAAGTTTGGCAATATTTTCGATGGCTGTCTCAGGGATTTCTCTAAACACCTTAATTGTCTGTGTAAAGCCGCCTTGCTCTGGTGCAAGGGTTACTTCTTGCTCTCCAGCTTCAATGACATATGCGGAAAACAAACCTTGTTGGCTAAATTGCGTTACTGTCGTCTCAAGTATCGCTCTTTGGTCACTTGGTATATCCCCAAGAAAAGGTACATATTCCGTGAATGCTATTTCATAATAATTTGTATCTGCATCTTTGACTTCAAGCATTTCCAATAAACCATCATAACTTGTTCTCAAATCCTGTACCACATAAGCATTTAATACAAACACTTCTTTTGAAGGCACTTGAGATTTAATCTCGTCAATCTCCGTTTCCTTAGCCTTTATCAAATCATTAAACTCTTGAATCTCTTCTTTTTTTCCTTCTAGGGAATCTAATTGCACAGTCAATTCCTTAAGCTTCTCTTGATCCGCTTGTTCAAGTAGACTGTATTCCGATATGATCTCATATACTGTTGCCAGCTCTTGTGCTTCTGCAGCTTGTCTTATTTTATCAAAAAAATGCGCATTAATTTCCTGCTCATCAAAAACAGATAAATACGTTGCGAGCGATTTTTTAATTGAGCTTTTTTCCGGGGACTTAGCAAATAATTCTAAGACTTTTTCAACAGAGATATTTTTAGTCTTAGACTCCTCAAGATTGTGAAGGATCGTCGTCTTGATAAATTCAGACCCTTCTGTGTCTGGATTAAAAACATATTCTTCTAAGGCATGCACTTCATCTTGACTTGTCTGATTCATTATAATCTTAACAGCTGTAGCTACTAACTCTTTTTTTTCATTCTCTTGTGTATCTTCATAGTAATCAATAAATTTAATAATCTTTTCGTACTCCCCATTTTCAGCGAGCACCTGTAAATCTTGTGACGTAATCGTATCCATCTTTTCTTGATAATCTGTTCCAATAACACTTGAAATACTTACGATTAACACAATCGAAGCAAGAATAACTAATCCCGATACTTTTTTTGGCATGCCTTTTTTAAAAATCAGCTTAATAATTAGAGAAATAACCCCTCCTAATAATCCTAGTAAACCTAATAAAAATAACGTTGTGTCCATAAAATCCTCCTTGTAGTATATCGTTTTATGTTATTTATAAACACCCCGGATATAGTTTATCAGCATTATTTAAAGTTGGCAATTTTTTTATTGCATCTTAGGCATATTTTTTTGAAGCTATTATGTTCCTCAAATCCGCTTATATTATATCTACCTCTAGATGATCCTTAACATGTAAAAAGCTCTACTCCTGTCAACTCCATATATATTTCATTAAGCTCTTTAGGTGTCTCTTGCATCCCTGTCTTTACCCAGCGTTTAATCACACTAACTAAAGCCGATGCATAGAATGTGCCAAGATAGCTATATGCCTTATCTGAAACCGGACAAGACGCATTCAGCTTTTCAGTTAACCCAAGTGCGTCCAACTGATTTTCAAAATCATTAAGTACACTTAGTATATCGTTTTGTTCCAAAAGTTTCAAAAAAGACATATTCTCAGACCATACATCAAAATAAAATGCTCCCATTGTCTTGTAATCTAAACTCCTGTCTTCATCATAGGCCTGTAATCCATTCTCAAACACTGAAAATATATAATACGTCAACACATCTGTCTTCGTATTAAAATGCGCATAAAAGGTGTTGCGTACAACGCCTGCACTTCGTGTAAGTTCTGATATTGTAATACTTTGAAAAGGTTTTTCTTCCATTAATTTGAACATCGCTTCAACAAGTAAATCAATCGACCTTTTTCCGTTCATATTAACCGGTTTTTGTTTTAACATAAGCACTCCTTATTAGACAAATCTGTTAAAATGTGAGAATTTACACATTCTTGTGAATCTGTGTAAATACTTCTAATTGTATTGACGCATTTATTTTTCCATATTATACTACGTCTATCTTAATTGAGCAAATGCTTAAATTTAAGCAAACGTATGTTTTAAATTGATTGCAGAAAGGAGCCTCAAATGAAAACAACTATAATATTATCCCATCCATGGCATGGCAGTTTTAACAAGGCTATTATGGATAGTGTTGTCAACCAATTAGAACAAGCAAAAAAAGCCTATCAAGTGATTGACCTAAATAAAGTAGCCTTTAATCCAGTGCTTGAAGAAAAGGACCTAGCATTATTCTCAAAAGGTGAAACAACAGACCCTATGGTTCAAAAATACCAACATATGCTTATGGAAACTGATGAACTTGTCTTTATCTTTCCAGTCTGGTGGTTTGGCATTCCAGCCATCTTGAAAGGCTTTTTCGATAAAGTTATGT
Source organism: Clostridiales bacterium UBA4039 (assembly GCA_002382805.1). Lineage (GTDB taxonomy): Bacteria > Bacillota > Clostridia > Lachnospirales > Vallitaleaceae > UBA1351. The sequence continues at coordinate 37,200 of DGAD01000050.1, read as the reverse complement.
TAAAAGACTTCGCTTATATAGAAGGAAAAACAGGACTAAAAGGTTTATTGACCCATATTAAGCGAACTACCGTCATCACCACATCTGAACTACCTACATGGTACCTCATCTTATTCTCAGGTAACCCAATTAAAGGTACCTTTATACGATCCACTTTACGTGGTATTGGTCTTAAGAAAGTTAAATGGCTCAATAGTGGGATGACAAGTTCAGGTAAAAAAATCACACGTACTAATTTTCTTCATAAAGTCAAGATGCGATTTTCCACTACCCCTCTTTTGTAGATTCCGGCATAGTATATACTTTCTAGTGTAAACAAACTTATTGATATCTAACTTGCGAAGCCTATACGAATAGAGATATTCTACATGTCCAAATTTACTTAAGTTTAGGCCTGGATAAAATCTATATATAGCCCTATCAGTCATGTATCACCGTGTGCACTTCTTGCTAATTCCAATACAAAAATTACATCGAAATATTTTATTTATGGTGTGCTTATACATAATCAATATATTTTCTTTGCCGAATAAACGAGAAGTGTTATTCAAGCACTTAGATCTCTGCCGTGATATTTGAGCAGATTATTTTTCGTACTTAGCAGTAATTAATGTATATCCGGGGGTGCGGACAAAATCTTGGACCTTAAGAAAGAATTGTTCCATGTATTCATTAGAACAACGCCGTATCGCAACAGGACTTTATATTAAGTACAATTTACAAGTTATTCCAAGAACTAAGATACAGTAACCCTAATCTAATATCAAAAAACCTACCTATATATTGTTATTTAGATTGAGGCAGGTCATAGAACAGAATGTTATATTTCTGCATCTGAAATTATAAAAAATGATTATATAAATCAAATTAAATCGTAAAAAATAATAATCGCAACTCAAACATTTGAGTTGCGACTATACTTTTATATCTTAATTTAATATTTTTTAGTTCATTTGAACATTTTTTATATGCTGCTTTTCAACATGCCGCTGAAGCCCTGTATTATAAATTTTTTCGGAAACCAGCGATTATTCCCACTCAATACCAATTAGTTTGTATGTCGTGTTTTTTGTTGATAAATAGCGGTATCACATGTTCATATTATCACTATTTTCAGTGAAAAAATTGACTGTCAAACTTTTTGGAGTCAAAATGGAGTCAGAATACAATGCTAGTTTTTCAATTCATTTAAACTTCCATGCTTGAGATAATACATCTTCAACCGTTCCTTCATCATCATAGAAAACACATGATGAAGCACATTTAAGAAACCATTGTGATTTCATCAGGCTAGTTATAGCATTCCACATATTTGCGAAATCATCTTCTCTTCTTCTGTCCCGAAAGGTTAAAATTTCATTATCTAAGATACTAGGTAAATCATGTTTAAAAAACGCCTTTTTTATAGCTCTATATATTTCGTCAACACTGTAATTACTATATTCTATAAAATTATTGTTAAATACTACTTCCATTTTCATATGAGATGTTCTCCTCTCACGTTTGAAGAAACCCTATATTTTCAACCTTGACAAAGGGATGTTTACATAGTAAGATTACCTTGTAAACACGAAGGAGGTTGAAGTAATGAAAAAAGGACCAGCAAAAAAATCAAAATCAATTTCAAATCAAGGTGAACGCAAAACTTTTTATATTAAAGATGATGTTCTAGGGCTACTTGAGAAACATGTCACTGATAACCCTAAGAAAAAAAAATCAGAAATAATCAACGAAGCTCTTGAATCATATTTAATAAAATCAGAAGATGAAACTAATAGAAAATTAAGAGTCGTTTCGCTTTTTTCTGGATGCGGTGGAATGGATTTAGGATTCAAAGGAGATTTTACTTATTTAGGTAAATTCTATCCCAACAACGGTTTTGACATTGTATTCGCTAATGATATTTTTAATGAAGCTTGTCTCACATATGAAAACTATTTTAATCATGCGCCAGTATGTCACGATATCAAAGAATACCTAGATCAAGGTAACGTTATTCCTCATTGCGATGTAGTTATTGGTGGATTCCCTTGTCAAGATTTTTCTATGTCAGGCAAGAGAAAAGGTTTATCAAGCGAACGCGGACAACTATATTTACAAATGAAACGCGTAATTGAAATGACTCAACCCGAGCTTTTTATCGCCGAAAACGTAAAAGGATTAACTAATCTAGGAAATGCTCTTGATATAATAAAAAAAGACTTTGCATCAATCGAGCCTAGATATAATATTACCCATCACCTATTAATGGCCGCAGATTATGGTGTACCACAAACACGAGAAAGAGTTTTTATTATAGGCACACGCCAAGATTCTAAAGTTTCATTTCATGAGCCAATCCCAACACACGCAGCGGATGGAAGCGACGATCGTGAGCAATGGGTAACATCATTTGATGCAATTAATGATTTATTAGAAATCAACGGTAAACTTAAAACGGATATTCCTAATCACACGCAGTATAGTAAAGCTAAAAATTACGGAAGTCATTTACAAGGCAATAAACCAATAAAAAGGGATTTTCCGAGCCCTACGATTCGAGCACAACATCACGGAAATATTGAATTTCACTACAACGAGCACAGAAGACTTACTGTACGTGAATGTCTACGAATCCAATCATTTCCTGATGATTTCGAACTAATTGGTTCAGCAAGTAAAGCATATGTACAGGTCGGTAATGCTGTCCCTCCACTTCTTGCATGGCATTTGTCCAAACAAGTAAAGAATTACTTTGATAGAAAACGCAAGTAAATCATACTCTAGAGCAACTCTGAAAGATATATCTCTCTCGCACTAATAGGTATCCCTCTCTTTTCAAAAGTTTCTCTAGAGTTATTTTCAATTTTACTCAACCAAATAGATTCTAAGTCATCAATTGAAATATCTTCCTTACTTTCTTGCCAATAATTTAAGATATCTTCGTATATGGATTGTTTTTCATATTCACTTAAACTCTCCATATTAAGAAAACTGCTTATTTCTTTGGCATTTTGATACATTCTCCCATGCACTGCCGGTAATTCAATCACCTCACTCGAAGGAAGTAGAAATTCAACCTTACCACCTGCCGAAAAAATATCTCGTAACGAAGGAGTATAAACACCATATTTCTTTATTAAGAACTCTGGAATTTTTTTATAATTTTTTGCTGAAATAACGTCAAATACCTCTGGAAAAAATACCATCATTTCAACTAATTTTTCCGTTCTGTCTATTTTATCTAACGTACTCCAAGGTTTTAAACTTGAACTTAAATAAGCATCTTTATCAAGATTATTATAACTATCTACCCACCAAAGTGATTGCCCATCTTTTAATTCTTCTATCGTTTTTTGTTTAAAGGCTTTGATTATTGACTCACCATCATCACTTTCTAAGTTCAATTCCTCAAGTAACGGTGTATTTTCATTCTCTATGTCTAGATAATATCGTGGGGAATGAGTAACCTTAATATCAACTATTGATTCATAAAAATCAGCAGTTTTAATCTCTAATAATTCTTTATGTCCAAAAACCAAAAAAATCACTTTAAAGTCACTACGTTTTGAAGTTTCATAAACACTTCCACCGAGTGTTTTCCACCCTGAACTTTTTGATGATTTCAGCTTTACTTCTACACCAATTTTTTCATCATTTTGCCCGATTATTATTATATCAGGAAACAAATTAGAACCTTTGTTATACACAACTTGTTTTATAATTTGGGTTTGCTCTAATTTACATTTTTCAATGAAATAATTAGCAACAAATTCTTCAAATTCATCCCACTTTTTCATACCGTCCCAGAACGAAATATTATCATTAACTTCATTCTTTAAATCATTTAATATTTTTAATACTGATGATTTCATTTGCAACCCTCTCAAACATAATTTTAATATACACATTTCATTATATTACCAGTTTGAAATAATTACAAGGCAAGGTGTTCTAGTTAAGCAAAATTGTCATACGGGGATGCGGACAAAATCTTGGACCTTAAGAAAGAATTGTTCCATGTATTCATTAGAACAACGCCGTATCGCAACAGGACTTTATATTAAGTACAATTTACAAGTTATTCCAAGAACTAAGATACAGTAACCCTAATCTAATATCAAAAAACCTAGCTATATATTGTTATTTAGATTGAGGTCAGGTCATAGAACAGAATGTTATATTTCTGCATCTGAAATTATAAAAAATGATTATATAAATCAAATTAAATCGTAAAAAATAATAATCGCAACTCAAACATTTGAGTTGCGACTATACTTTTATATCTTAATTTAATATTTTTTAGTTCATTTGAACATTTTTTATATGCTGCTTTTCAACATGCCGCTGAAGCCCTGTATTATAACATTTTCCAGAAATCAGCGATTATTCCCACTCAATCGTTGCTGGTGGTTTACTCGTAATATCATAGCAGATTCGGTTGACATGGTCGACTTCATTAACGATACGATTACTTACTTTCGCAAGGATGTCGTAAGGTATTCTGGACCAGTCTGCTGTCATAAAGTCTGAGGTATCAACGGAACGTAAGGCTACAGTATAGCTATATGTACGTTCATCCCCCATAACTCCAACGCTTCGAAGGTTGGTTAATACGGCAAAGTATTGGCCTAAACCGGATGCGATGCCTGCTTTTTTAACTTCTTCTCTAAAGATATAGTCCGCTTCACGAAGAATATCAAGCTTATCTTTACTCACAGGACCGATGACACGAATCGCAAGTCCCGGACCTGGGAACGGCTGACGTGCAACTAGGAATTCAGGAATACCAAGGGCACGACCGACATTACGGACTTCATCTTTGAAAAGGTCACGTAAAGGCTCAATGATTTCTTTAAAATCAACGTGCTCAGGTAGTCCACCCACATTGTGGTGGCTCTTGATAACGGCAGCGTCTTTGGTTCCGCTTTCGATTACGTCCGGATAGATAGTTCCTTGGACAAGGAAGTCTACTGTTCCTATTTTTTTCGCTTCTGCTTCAAAGACACGGATGAATTCTTCACCGATAATCTTACGTTTTTTCTCTGGGTCATCAACACCAGCTAACTTGCCTAAGAATTGGTCTTCGCAGTTAACACGGATGATGTTCATGTCAAATTCTTCGCCAAAGACACGTTCCACATCATCTCCTTCATTTTTACGAAGTAATCCGTGGTCAACAAAGATACAAGTTAATTGTTTTCCAACGGCTCGATGAATAAGTACAGCTGCTACGGAGGAGTCTACCCCGCCTGAAAGTGCCAATAAGACTTTTTTATCGCCGATTTTTTCACGTAGCTTTGCAACTTGTTCTTCTGCAAAATCGCTCATGATCCAGTCCTGGCTACATCCGCAGACATCTACCAAGAAGTTCACAAGCATCTTTTGCCCTTCTGGCGTGTGGTTAACTTCTGGATGGAATTGAACTCCATAAAGCTTTTTCTCTTCATTAGCCATCGCTGCTACCGGACATGTATCAGTCTTAGCAGTAACAACAAAGCCTTCTGGTGGGTTGCTTACAAAGTATGTATGGCTCATCCAAGATGTCGTTTCCTTAGATACGTTTTTGAAAAGTATATGGTTGGTATCCACTTCCATATCTATTTTACCGTATTCACGTTGTGGAGCTTTGGCTACTTCCGCTCCCAATGTATATCCCATCAATTGAGATCCATAGCAGATACCAAGGATTGGAATTCCTAAGTCAAAGATCTTAGGGTCAATCTTAGGTGCGCTTTCTTCATATACCACGCTAGGTCCTCCGGTAAAAATAATCCCCTTCGGATTGCGCGCTACAATTTCTTCAATAGGTGTCTCATAATGCATAACTTCTGCATACACATTTGCTTCACGTACACGTCTAGCAATTAACTGATTATATTGTCCACCAAAGTCTAAAACAATGACTAACTCATGATTCATGGATCAACCTCCTAAATTATAAAACATTTGTACTCTACTATATCCTAGGCGAAATCAAAAGTCAAACTATTTTCTTCATTCTTAACAAAATGTTCGCATTAGGGGTTTTAACCCTTATACCTAGAACAAAAAGCGAATAAGAAAAATCATATAGGGTAAGGACACCCCAAGGAGTAATGTAGACACAAAAACCGCTTCTGATGATTCCATAACATGGGTGTCATACTCTTGACAAAGAATCACTGCATTGGCTGCCATCGGCATTCCACTTAGGATGATAACAACCGAGGCAATCATTGTATCCACACCTGCAAGCCATAAGATGATGGCTAATAAGGTCGGTATAACAATCAATTTGATAAAGCTAAATATAAAAATCATCCGCTTCTTAAAGATTGAACGAATATCCACACCATATAGAGATGCACCTATTACAAGAAGTGATAGTGGGGTTGTCATATCTCCAACATCTGCAAGAAGTTCGTTGACAAAAGTTGGTAACTGAATCGATGCAAAAAATAAAATCAGACCAATCACCGTGGCTATCAGGCCAGGATTTAAAAACACCTTAAGTTCAAGTTTTTGATGCTGGTCCGTTCCATGGGTGATAAATGTAATCCCCAAAGTAAAGACCAGGATATTAAATGGCAAGTTTAAAATAGCTGCAAAAAAGAGTGCGTCATTGCCAAGTACGGCACTTAATACAGGATATCCAACAAAGGCGACATTGCCAAATAAAATCATGAATCGATAGAGACCAACATCCTCATAAGGAACTCGTAGCAGTTTTGTCAATACGATGGCTGCTATGATTAAAAATCCGTATTGCACGATGGCAATCAGCATCACGCGCAGGACATCTTCGCGTGTAATCTCTACCGTGTTGACCATACTCGAGATCAACATCGCCGGTAATGTAAATGAAAAAATAAGGTTTGAAATATGTTTTGCTGCTTCTTGTTTGATTCCTTTAACTCCCACAAGGATATATCCTGCAAAAAGCAGAATAAATAGTTGTGCAAGTTTTAATAATACATTTTGAATATCCATTGTTACCCTTTCCGGTTATGTAAAAAACTAGTGATCAAACCCATTAAGTGCACTCATAATTGCTCGTATGGATGCGTTGTCAATATTGGAATCTTGGCCGATACCATAATGTAGCACACCATCTTGATTTTTCAACTGGATATATGCAGCCGCATCTGCTGTTGCCGTCTCGCTTAAGGCATGCTCATTATAATTGACCAAGGAATATGTTCCTTCTAGCATTGGTGCAATGGCATTAAAGAAGGCTGATACCGGACCATTGCCCTCGCCTGACACTTCTTTTTTGATACCATTGATAATCACCGATGCTTTTACAGACATATGTCCATTTTCTTTGTTATCATACGCATATGAAAAATGTACTAATGCATTGGGTTCAACTACATTAATAAACGTCTTATTAAAAATATCAAATATTTCCTGATTCGTCAATTCCCTACTTAAGCGATCAGCTTCTTTTTGTACATGATAGCTAATCTCAGGATGCATCGCCTTAGGACATTGATAACCATAATCTGCTTCAAGGATGTAAGCAACTCCGCCTTTTCCTGATTGGCTGTTAATACGTATAATCGGTTCGTACATACGCCCGATATCTGCTGGATCAATGGGAAGATATGGTACATCCCATACTTTTTCTTCACGCTCTTTATACACTTGAAGCCCTTTTCGAATCGCATCTTGATGGGAGCCTGAAAACGCAGTATAGACGAGCTTACCTGCATATGGGTGACGTTCATGGACATGCATTCCTGTACAGGTTTCATAGGTATCAATCACTCGGTTAATATCTTCCATATATAATCCAGGTTCAATCCCTTGAGAATACATATTCATAGCCATTGTCAATATATCAAGGTTTCCTGTTCGTTCCCCATTGCCAAACAATGTTCCTTCAACACGGTCTGCACCTGCTAATATCCCAAGCTCTGTTGCCGCTACGCCCGTTCCTCGATCATTATGGGTATGCAAACTAATAAGTACAGACTCACGGTTATTCAAGTTCTTGCAAAACCACTCAATCTCATCTGCAAATACATTAGGTGTTGTCATCTCAACTGTTGCAGGAAGATTGATAATTGCTTTATGATCCGGTGTCGGTTGCCATGTATCAATAACGGCTTGAACTACTTCTAGTGCATACTCCATTTCTGTACCTGTAAAACTTTCCGGTGAGTATTCAAAGGTAAAATCCGTATCTGGGTACTGCGTCGCGTATTTTTGCAACAACTGCGCGCCTTCCACAGCAATCGCTTTAATCTCTTCTTTGGTTTTCTTAAACACCATCTCGCGTTGAGCTGTTGACGTAGAATTATATACATGAACAACTGCTGCATGAACACCTTCTAAGGCTTCAAAAGTTTTGGCTATCAAGTGCTCTCTCGCCTGAACAAGAACCTGAACCTTAACATCTTCTGGGATACGGTTTTCTTCAATTAAGCGACGTAAAAATTTATATTCTGTATCTGAAGCTGAAGGAAATCCAATCTCAATCTCTTTGAATCCCATATCAACAAGCATTTGAAAAAACTTCATCTTCGCCTCAATGCCCATAGGGTTTGGCAGAGATTGATTTCCATCGCGAAGGTCAACACTACAAAACAGCGGCGCCTTGGTTAGCTCATTATTTGGCCATGTTCTGTCAACGTATTTAAATACTGGGTATTGCTTGTACTTTCCAATGTTCTTGTTCATTTTCATATCCTTATCCTCCTAATAAAATCAAAAAAACCTCTCATCTCTATAAACTATAGAGACGAAAGGTTAACTTCCGCGTTACCACTCAAATTCATTCCTCAGAATGCACTCACTAGATACCAACATATCTTCTTGATATAACGGTCAATCCCGGCTATGTCTACTCAGCTTCAACACGCAACTCCAAGGCTAGTTCATTATCTATCCAATGTTGTTTCACACCTACCAACAACTCTCTGAAAAATTCAAGAAAACTACTGCTCCTTTTCACAGTTTTTGTTCCATTCAGTTTTAAAGAATAGTACACTATCTCTATACCTTTGTCAAGCTTTTTATAAAAATTGATGGATAACCATAAAAATAATAATGACAAGAAGAGACGGCAACATATTCATCACCTTAATTGTCTTGATTTCAAGAATATTCAAAGCGAGGGCGATCAAAAGTAGACCTCCCACAGCACTCAGTTCTGTAATCATAGCCTCTGTAAGGTAGTGTTGCAGATATCCGGCAAGTAGCGTCAACCCTCCCTGAAAGATAAACAAAGGGATCACACTAAAAATCACACCGATACCAAGGGTTGAAGCAAGTGCTAATGCAGCAAATCCATCCATAGTCGCTTTTGTGAGTAATAAGTCCGGTGATTGGCTCACCCCTTCTTGAATGGCTCCCAATATGGTCATCGACCCCATACAAAAAAGCAAAAAAGATGTAATTAATCCTGTTGAAAAGTTAGAATCTTTTGAATTGATTCGCTCCTTAAACCGTTCACTTAGACGATTTAACTGTCGGTCCAAATCAAAGCCTTCGCCTATGATACTTCCAATAATAATACTAAAGACCATAAACAGCTGTTGATTCGATTGTATAGCCATTGAGACACCTAATATCAAGGTAAAAATACCTATGCCTGTAAAGGCAATATCAATAAACCGTTTCGGTACCTTTGAATGAAATAATACACCAATCGTTCCACCAATGATAACTGTAGCCACATTGACCAATGTGCCTATCATAATTTTTCTGCGATATTCATAATCATCCTATATGTTTCATCATAGGATAGACAAGGGTCTGTAATCGATTTTCCATAACACCCGCCATCAACACTTTGACTTCCGCCTTCGATATAACTTTCAATCATAAGACCTTTGACAAAATTTTTGATACGTGGGTCATAATTACGATTACGAATAATCTCATTGGCGATACGCGGTTGTTCATCGTATTGTTTATTGGAATTGGCATGATTGGTATCAATAATAACTGCAGGAAATTGTAATTCACGTTCTTCATACTGATCAATTAAAAAACGAATATCTTCATAATGATAATTAGGAAAGTTACGTCCGTATTGATCAACAAATCCACGTAAAATCGAATGTGTCAGCGGATTGCCTGACGTCTTGACTTCATATCCTCTAAAAATAAAATTATGCTCGATTTGTGCTGCTCGAATGGCATTAAGCATCACCGTGATATCGCCTCCTGTTGGATTTTTCATCCCTACGGGGATATCTAATCCACTTACAGTCAGACGATGCTGTTGGTTTTCAACACTTCTAGCCCCAATAGCTACATAACTTAGTATATCATCCAGATATGCATAGTTTTCCGGATACAGCATCTCATCTGCACTGGTCATGCCCGATATCTCAGCTGCTTTGATGTGGAGATGACGAATTGCTTTGATTCCGCCAACCATATCTGAACCTTTTAACGGATTTGGCTGATGTAGCATCCCTTTATAGCCTTCTCCTGTCGTTCTTGGCTTATTGGTATATATTCTCGGAATAATAATAACCTTATCCTCAACTTTTTCTTGAAGCGTCGTTAAACGTTCAATATAGTCAAGCACTGCACTTTCATTATCTGCAGAACAAGGTCCAACAATCAAGATAAACTTGTCACTATCTCCGACAAATACATCTTTAATTGCTTGATCTCGCTCAGCTTTTTTAGCCTTAATTGCATCAGATACTGGTAATTCTTCCATAATTTCTTTTGGACTTGGAAGTTCTATAATATAATCTAAACTCATTTCTTTTCCTCCATTTTATACTGTCTATACTTTATATGAGAAAAAAGAATTTGTCAACCCTTTGTTACTATACCACTTTAAACTAAGAAAGCCATCTTTTTCATCTAGAGTTTAAACGGTAACTTGACTTTCATTGTTGTGCCATGTCCCACTTGGCTCTTCACACTTATTTTACCATGGTAAAGCTCAACGATATGCTTAACAATCGATAGCCCAAGCCCGGTACCGCCTTGTTTTCTAGACCGTCCTTTGTCCACACGATAAAACCGCTCAAATAGACGCTCCAGATGTTCTTGTTCAATTCCTATACCTGTATCGGTAATCTCAATATTTAGATGTTGATAATCCCTTGAGCTAGTGCATGCTATATGAACTGAACCTTCTTCCGTATATTTAATACTATTGTCTATAAGATTAATCAACAATTGCTTCATTCGATTTTTATTACACTCCAAGTTCGGCAAATCTTCTTGAACATTAACCTCTAACTTCAATCCTTTTTTTTGTGCTTTCATCGATAGAATGTCAACGACTTCGTCAACAATGGTTGCCACAGAATATGTGTCCACTTGTCGGTCAATTTTCATACTTTCGATTTCAGATAATAAAAGAATGTCTTCGATAAGTAGGGCCAAACGTTCGGCCTCAATATCAATGATGTCTAAAAAGCGTTCAGCTACTTCAGGGTCTTGCATCGCACCATGTTTTAATGTATCTACAAATCCCTTAATGGATGTTAGAGGTGTCTTAAGTTCGTGGGTGACATTTGATACAAATTCCTGGCGGATAAGCTCCAGCTTACGCATTTTCGTCACATCTTCTATAATAATCAAAATTCCATGTAAGGTGTTTTGGCTTGTACGACTTTTAATAGGCGAAGCAGAGATTTTTAACACAATCGTATCTGCCCCTTGACTAATTGTCGTTTCTTCTTCGATGTATTCACCCTCTTCAATAGACTGCTCTATGACTTTAAACATATGGGTGTTACGAATGACTTCATAGAAAAGCTTGCCTTCAATTTCTGGATTAATCCCAAGTATTTCACTAAACGGTTGGTTGGAAAATACGATTTTATAGGATTCATCAATAGCTGCTAATCCCAAGTCCATGCTGACTAAAATAGATTCTAGCTCGGCATTTTTTTGTTCAATCTGCCACATGTTTTTGCGCATGGTAAACGTCATCAGATTAAATGCATCTGCAAGTTTTCCCAATTGATGTCGATCATCCACATAGACTTTGTGATCATAATCTCCGGATGTGATTTTTTCTGCAACTTGAGTCAATTCATTAATCGGCTGCATTAGACGTCGTATGAAAAAATAAGCTGCAATCGACGAGAGGATTAATCCTAAAAATAACCCAATGACCACAGATTGAAGTAAATCTTTGACAAGGTCTTGAATATTATCTGCCGGAACAGATATTCTAAGGACCCCCTCCATATCTTCATACTCAAATGTTTTGGTAAAATAATATAGATAGGCTTCCATGGTGCTACTATAACGAAGCTCAGGCTCTAAAATCCCACGTAGCGCATTCTTAAACTCAGTGCGGTTTCGATGGTTTTCCATCGTTTTTGGGTCGTTAAGTGAATCTGCCAATACCACACCATCATCATTAATCAATGTAATACGTACATTGGTTTGTTCTCCGTAAGCTATGACAATCTCTTGCAGTGTTTGGTTCGACGTCATCAGTTCATACTTGATGAGACGGTCAATAAGAACTATTTTTTCTTGAGATTCTTGTGATGTTTGTTCAAAAAAATGACGGTTTACCTTTTGCCATGAAAACAAAACCGTCACGAGCATTGTAATTGCTACAATAGATATATATGTTATGACTAATTTTTTACCCATAATCCACCTCTACTTAAACTTATACCCCACTCCGCGAACTGTTTTTATAAACTGGGGATTTTTATCATCCAATTCTATTTTTTTTCTAAGGTTGCGAATATGTACATCTACCGTTCTGGTTTCTCCATAATACTCATAACCCCATATTTTCTCGAGCAAGTATTCTCGGTCAAACACACGCCCTTTATTCTTTGCCAACAAGTATAAAAGTTCAAACTCTTTAAGCGGAAGTTCAATGCGTTCTCCACGAACAATAATCTCATGGGTCGATCTGTTGATCTCGATGCCTTCCACACTGATGACTTCATCTGTAGAGTCTATCTTTTGTTGACGCATTTTATTGAGTTCGCTTGTTCTTCGAAAAACAGCTTTCATGCGTGCAATGAGCTCATGATTGCCAAAGGGCTTACCAATATAGTCATCTGCCCCCATCTCCAAACCTAAGACTGTATCGATCTCTTCGCTTTTTGCCGTCAACATAATTACGGGTATCTGTTTAAAACGTTCATCCGTACGAATTTTGCGCAAAACTTCTAAGCCATCGATTCCAGGCAACATCAAATCCAGTAAAACCAAATCCACAGCATTTTTTTCAAGAAGGTCAAGTCCGGTTTCTCCATCAAGTGCCTGTAGCACATGGTATCCATTTTTTTCAAGATTATATCGGATGAGTTCAAGAATATGTTCTTCATCATCAATTGTCAAAATAGTATTTGTTGCCATGATATCCTCCGCTTGCTATTGCAATTTTCCGGTTCCGTAATAGATAATCCACTCTGCAATATTGGTCGCATGATCTGCCATGCGTTCAAGGTATTTATTAATTAATATATAATTTGTCGAATCTTGAATCAACTCGCTGTCTTCTTGCATCAGTTGAATCAGTTTTTCCATGAGTTGATTAAAATAATTATCAATCACATCATCACGTTGAATGATTTCCCTAGCCAAGTCAAGGTCTTTACGTATATATGCATTAATCGTATCAGAAATCATTAAACTTACAGCATCTGCCATTGCCGGTAATATTTCCAACTTTAAAAACGGTTGTTTTTCTGTGAGTCGAACAACATATTCACTAATGTCTTCACAATGGTCAGCAATACGCTCTAAATCCGTAACAATTTTTAATATGGATACGATATCACGTAAATCCGTAGCTATGGGCTGCTGTCTTGCTACAATAATCAAACATTCACGCTCAATCTTTCGTTCCATTTCATCAATCAAATCATCTTTTTTGATAACATGCATGGCAAGTTCTTTGTCACGCGTTTTTAGCGCTTTTATCATGTCTTGAATCGACTCTTCGATAAATGCGCCCATTTTAATAATATCTTTATGTAAACGGTTTAATTCCTTTTCAAATTCATACCTTACTGGCATAATATTTCCTCCACAACACTTTTTATTTTACGCTAAATACACCATCATTGCAATCGTATCATCCAAAACGACCGGTAATATAATCTTCTGTCTTCTTATTTTGAGGATCTCTAAAGATTTTTTCTGTTTTTCCAAATTCCAGCAGTTCACCTAGTAGGAAAAAAGCAGTTCGATCAGATATCCTTGCGGCTTGTTGCATATTATGGGTTACCATTATAATTGTATATTTTTCTTTAAGTTCTGACGCCAAATCTTCTATCTTCAATGTTGATATAGGGTCCAGTGCAGACGTTGGCTCATCCATTAATAAAACATCTGGTTCTACCGCCAATGCCCTTGCAATACATATTCTTTGTTGCTGACCACCTGAGACACCTAACGCACTTTTTTTTACGCGATCTTTGACTTCATCCCAAATAGCTGCTTGACGAAGGCTACGCTCTACAATGTCATCTAACTGAGACTTTCTTTTTATACCGTGCATTCTGGGTCCATACGCTACATTGTCATAGATGCTCATAGGAAAAGGATTTGGCTTTTGAAAAACCATGCCAACTCTTGAGCGCAAGCTAATAACGTCAATATTGCCATATATGTCCTGATTGTCTAAGAGTACCTTGCCATCAACTCTAACGCCTTCAATCAAATCGTTCATACGATTTAATGTCCGCAAAAAAGTTGATTTACCACAACCGGATGGTCCGATAAATGCTGTTATCTCATTGGCTTTAATTTCTAGATTCACTTTTTTTAGCGCTTGAAAATCACCGTAATATAAATCAAGATCTTCTACTTTAAACTTTGTCTGATTCGCCATTATTACACCTCTTAATTGTATTTTCTATGAAAACTATATCATTTTTTGGTTAAGTCCATATACGCCTCATGTTAAGTTTGTGTAAAGTCAGCTCACAAAAAGGCATTGCTCATTTGAGCAATGCCTTAGTATGTTAAGTTTAACTATGATTTTATTTATTCTGCTGCTTCCAGCGCAATTTCCATCATTTTTGTAAATGCGTTTTGTCGCTCTTCACTTGTCGTTATCTCTCCATTAACCAATGAATCCGATACTGTTAGTAAACACGCAGCTTTTTTTCCAAGGATTTTAGCATTTGCAAATAATGCAAAGGCTTCCATCTCAACGGCTGTACATCCTTCTTCATCACGAATGCGTTCAAATTCTTTATGATTTTCTCGATAAAACACATCCGAAGAATGAATACGTGTACGTGTAAGTGGAATATTAAGTTCTTTGGCATACGTTTCCAATTGGCTATTTAACTCTTTATCCGCTTCTATTGTTGGTTCTAAATACCCACTTTGAACTTTTGCATATGTTGATTCTGACCATACGTCTTGAGCAAGCAATACATCATATACATGTAATTTGTCTGAATAAGCTCCGCATGAGCCAATACGAATGATTTTTTCCACATCATAAAACTTATACAGTTCATAAGAATAGATTCCTATACTTGGCATCCCCATCCCTGAACCAAAGACAGATATTCTCCGTCCTTTGTATGTTCCTGTAAAAGCCAATGCATTTCTAACGCTATTGACTTGTACAACATCTTCTAAAAAAGTCTCAGCAATAAACTTAGCGCGTAAAGGGTCACCTGGCATAAGTACTGTTTTGGCAAAGTCCTCTTTGTTCGTTACCTCAATATGTGGTGTTGGTATTCCCATAATCTTCTCCTTTTCTCCTGTGCTTATTGTCCGACTGAATAGTTCGGTGCTTCCTTTGTTATTTGAATATCATGAGGATGGCTTTCTTTTAAAGAAGCCGCAGTAATTTTAACAAACTGCCCTCTTGTTCTTAATTCTTCAATAGTTCGTGTTCCGGCATATCCCATACCTGAACGTAATCCACCAATCATTTGATAGATTGTATCTTCAACAAGTCCTTTATATGGCACACGACCTTCAACACCTTCTGGAACAAGTTTTTTCGCATCTTCTTGGAAATAGCGATCTTTACTTCCTTTTTCCATCGCTGCTAAAGAGCCCATACCACGGTATACTTTGTATTTTCTTCCTTGATATAATTCAGTCTCACCAGGTGATTCTTCTGATCCGGCAAATAAGCTTCCCATCATACAGATATATCCACCTGCTGCAATTGCCTTGACAACATCCCCTGAATATTTGATTCCACCATCCGCAATGATTGGAACGCCATATTGAGCTGCAACTTCTGCACAGTCACTAATTGCTGTGATTTGTGGAACTCCCACACCTGCTACAACACGTGTTGTACAGATAGATCCTGGACCGATTCCAACTTTTACTGCATCTGCTCCGGCTTCAATCAATGCTTTAGTTGCAGAACCTGTTGCTACATTACCTGCAACAACTTGTAAGTCAGGATATATTTCTTTGACTTTTCGAACGGCCTCAATAACGCCTTCTGAATGTCCGTGTGCCGTATCAAGAACAATGGCATCTACACGAGCATTTTTTAGCGCTTCGATGCGTTCCATCATATTGCCAGTAATTCCAACCGCAGCTGCAACACGAAGACGTCCTTGGTCATCTTTGGCTGAATCCGGATATAAAATAGCTTTTTCAATATCTTTAATTGTAATCAACCCTGAAAGGTTACCTTCATCATCAACGATTGGTAGCTTTTCGATACGATACTTTGCAAGAATATCTTTTGCCGTCTCAAGGTTTGTACCTATGGGGGCTGTAATTAAGTTTTTACTTGTCATGACTTCTTCAATTTTTTTATTGAAGTCCGTCTCAAAGCGTAAGTCCCTATTCGTTAAGATTCCTACGAGTTTTTTTGTTCCTTCTTTTACAATAGGAACCCCTGAAATTCTAAATTTTGCCATTAATTCATTTGCTTCGTAAACATAATGGCTTGGATTTAGGTAAAATGGGTCTGTGATAACACCATTTTCTGAACGTTTAACCTTATCAACTTCTTCTGCCTGTTCTTCAATCGACATATTTTTATGTACAACACCGATTCCACCTTGTCGTGCCATCGCTATCGCCATTCTCGCCTCAGTCACTGTATCCATCCCCGCACTCACTAACGGAATGTTAAGTTTAATTTTTTTTGTAAACCATGTGGAAATATCAACATCTTTGGGTAATACTTTTGAATGTGCAGGAATTAATAAAACATCATCAAAGGTAATTCCTTCTTTTACTATTTTGTTCATGGGAATCCTCTCTTTCAAAACTGAAAACGTTATTTACTTTTAAGTTATATGAGAGTTTAGCAAAAATCCTCTTTGTTGTCAATATCTATCTCATCATCAATCATCACAGATAAGTCTTGAGATAAATCCACTTCTGCAAGAACCATCTGAATATTTTCAGCATCAACCACGCGAATAACTGGTCGGGTCGGCATATTTTCATTGAGTTTTGCAACGACACCAATACGTCCATCACTTAAGCGCACGCCTAGTCCAATAGGGTATGGCGATACAGAGCTTCTAAATATACGTACAATTTCCGGATCAAACCATGTATATGCTCGTGAGACGATTAACTCAATAATCTCATAATGCTTCATACGCTGTGTTAACGAATTATTATATAATAAGTTATCGTATTCATTTGCGATAGCAACAATTCTCGAAAATTCATGAATATTCTCATTTTTTTTGCCTAATGGAAATCCGGTTCCATCAAACATCTCATGATGCGTTAATGCAACATTCGCCGCCAAAAGAGAGCTTCCCGGAATAGACTTTATCAGTTCATATCCTAACCGAACATGATCGCGGTAAAGGGCTAATTCTTGAGGCGTATATTGCTCTCGATATCTCGTGGCGTCAAAATCTTTAATCTGACTTTTTCCTAAGTCATGTAAAAGGGCTCCTAGAGCCAAATGCTTGAGTTGTGTATTATTATAGCCCTTTTTTTTGGCAATAAACAACGCAATAATACATACATTGATTGAATGCATGTATAAATAATCACTTTTGTTGCGGATTTCTTGTAAACTAATCATTACCCTTGGATTTTCCAAGACTTCTGTAATAATTGTTTCAACATTGTTTACGATCATTTCATTAACTGAAAAATGACCGTCTTCAATTTTTCGAATACTCTCTTGTAAGACACGTTTTGTTTCTGCTTTTGTTTCTTCAGATACAAGTTCATCAATCTCGATACCTTGAGATATCTCATCTTGAATATAAATGTATGCTAAATCAAGCTGTTTTATCTTTTCGATATAGTTTTGTGTCAGATTCGTCCCATCTCTTAATAAAATCACACCATTATTAGCATAGATAGGCTTTGCCAACTCCATGCCTGCTTTTAATCTGGAAACATTTATTCTTCTCATACGAATCTTCCTCTAAACCAATTTATTTTTTCACTTTACGAGGTATATACATTTTTATGCCATCAATCAAAGTGTCATTTGGTTCCATTAGTAGCATCGTTCGCTTACCTTCATGATCAAGTATGGCTGCATATAACTGGTCGCTTTCGACACCTGAACTAAAGTCTAACACTTTTTGTACATTGCTTGTCTCTTGCTTGTAGTCCGGATGCTTTGCATGAATCATTACATGAATAGAACGTACTTCAATTGAAATTGCACGTTTTCTTTTACTTTTATTAAATATTCGATCAATATCCAGTTCACCATTTGTAAAAATATATTCATATTCTAAGTTCAAGCGTCGAACCAAAACGATGGCTACCCATCCTATAAGAACAATTAGTGGTAACAATAATCCCAGGCCTGTTATAATAGGAATCATTGATGCGATAAACACAAGAACAATCGCACCTGCAATAATTCCTATTTTTTTCATCATATCTTTCCCATTATTTTCTCTCTTTACCAGTTGTTCCTTAAACACGTCATTATAAGCCATTCTTTTCCTCCTGTAGTATATTACCAAAACTTTAACTCTATTATAACGAATATCCTACGTTTAAACAAGTAAAAAAGAAGTTGTTGTATACAACAACTTCTTTTTATATATAATATTTGTCTTACATCATACCCATACCTGGTGCGCCGCCCATGCCTGCTGCTCCCATTGCCGGTTCAGCTTCTGGAATATCTGCTACAACAGATTCTGTTGTTAATAGTGTTGATGCTACAGAGTTTGCATTTTGAAGTGCGCTACGTGTTACTTTTGATGGGTCAATAATTCCAACTTCAACCATATCCACGTATTTTTCTGTTAGTGCATCAAAACCTACTCCATTTTCAGATTCTTTGACTTTGTTAACAATAACTGAGCCTTCTAAACCTGCATTGGACACAATTTGACGTAACGGAGATTCAAGGGCTTTTAAAATCAATTTTGCTCCTGTACGTTCGTCTCCTTCTAAAGTTTCAATTAAGTTTTCTACTTCTTTAGATGCATGAACATAAGCTGTACCACCACCAGCGATAATTCCTTCTTCAACTGCCGCTCGCGTTGCAGCCAATGCATCTTCCATACGAAGCTTTTTCTCTTTCATTTCGGTCTCTGTTGCCGCTCCTACTTTAATGACAGCAACTCCACCAGCAAGTTTTGCTAGGCGTTCTTGTAGTTTTTCTTGGTCAAACTCTGACGTTGTTTCTTCAATTTGGCCTTTGATTTGAGCAATGCGGGCATCAATATCTGCTTTGTTACCTGCTCCATTAACAATTACTGTATTTTCTTTTTGTACTTTAACTGTTTTTGCTCGTCCAAGTTGTTCCATTGTTGTTTCTTTAAGGTCTAAGCCTAGTTCATCTGATATAACGGTTCCGCCAGTAAGTGTTGCAATATCCTCAAGCATGGCTTTACGACGATCGCCAAATCCTGGTGCTTTGACAGCAACACAGTTAAAGGTTCCACGAAGTTTGTTAACGATTAACGTTGTTAATGCTTCACCTTCTACATCTTCTGCAATGATAAGAAGCTTTTCACCGGATTGAACAATTTGTTCAAGAATAGGTAGGATTTCTTGGATGTTTGATATTTTCTTGTCAGTAATAAGAATATATGGATTTTCTAGGTTTGCTTCCATTTTTTCCATATCTGTTGACATATATGCGGATAAATATCCACGGTCAAACTGCATGCCTTCAACAACTTCAAGTTCTGTCATCATTGTTTTTGACTCTTCAATCGTAATAACACCATCCGTTGATGCTTTTTCCATTGCTTCTGCAATTAATTGACCAACTTCTTCATCACCTGCAGAAATTGCAGCAACTTTTGCAATTTGATCTTTTCCGTTGAGTGTTCGACTCATTGCCTTAATTGCATCTACAGTTACAGCTGTAGCTTTTTGCATACCTCGTCTTAGGATAATAGGGTTTGCTCCGGCTGCAACGTTTTTCATACCTTCTTGAATCATTGCTTGTGCTAAAACTGTTGCTGTCGTCGTACCGTCTCCTGCTACATCATTGGTTTTAGTCGCAACTTCTTTGACAAGTTGAGCGCCCATATTTTCAAATGCATCTTCTAACTCAATATCTTTTGCAATCGTTACACCATCATTGGTGATTAATGGTGATCCAAATTTTTTGTCTAGTACCACATTACGTCCTTTTGGACCTAAGGTTACTTTTACAGTGTCCGCTAATTGGTCAACACCTTTTTCAAGTGCACTTCTTGCTTCAGCACCAAATAAAATTTGCTTTGCCATGTTATCTACCTCCATATATCGATTAATTAATCACATAAAATGTTATTAAATATTATTCTACAATAGCTAATATATCGTTTTGTCGAACGATAATATATTCTTCTCCTTGAAGTTTGACTTCTGTTCCAGCATACTTTGAATAGATAATCTTATCTCCGACTTTAACTTGCATTTGAACTTCTTTTCCATCAACAATTCCGCCTGGACCTACTGATACAACCTCTGCTTCTTGAGGTTTTTCTTTTGCAGCACCAGGTAATACAATTCCTGATTTTGTCGTTTCTTCTGCCTCCAATTGCTTAATAACCACTCTGTCTCCTAATGGCACCAATTTCATAATTAAACCTCCTTAATCATTAACAAATATTTTCTTTTGTTAGCACTCATCAACTTTGAGTGCTAATCTATATATATAATATACGATTCTTTTTTATTTTGCAAGTCCATTTTTACATTTTTATAGAATTTTTATCATTTGCCGTCCATATTCAAAAATGTATTGTTGAGCTATGCCTGCATATACTCCAAACAGCTTTTCGCCAAATTGCTGTATGTGGATATCCTTGGTTTTTGCATCAAGCGTGTCATATAAGTGCACCATTGTTTTTCGCATCCATACATCCACCGGAAAAGCTTCCATATAGCCCAATCCAAATAATGCGACACACGATGCCACTTTATCGCCTACACCTTTAATCTGCTTTAACATTTCCATGGTTTGATTGGCGTCTAAACTTGCATTCAAATCAAGCACCACTTTACCTTCACATACCTGCTTAATGGCATCAACAAGATATGGCGCTCTATAGCCAAACTTCATAGCACGAAACTGTTCTTGTGTAATCTCTTGCAATGCATGGCTGGTTGGAAAAGCATATATCGGTCTAGATTCGACTTCACCTAGGTACTGTCCATATTGATCTGAGAGCGCATTAACGAGCTTACGAATCTGAGGAATCGCCTTTGATTGGGATATAATAAAGGTCAAAAGCATCTCAAATGGATCTTGGCGAAGGATTCTTAAGCCTTTTTGCTCCTGTATAACCTCTTCTAAGCGTGGGTCGGCCTTAATAATTGCTTGATTAATCTCTTGATAATTTAAATCAAGCGCCAAATATAGCGACCATACTGTATAAAATTCTTGTTCCTCACAATAAAAGTGATAACCACCTTCGACTTTTTTTACATGCACATAATGATTTTGATAAATTAAGACATAGTCTTTTTCTGATATGACCTCATAACGAAAGACTTGACCGCTTTGCAGAATTTTATATATATCCAACTCCTCATAAGGAATTTTTAACACATACATTTTGGCCTCCTTATGTTATAATACTCATGACGCATGATAATCATAACATACATTAGACTTAAAATATAGAAGGAGTTCTTATGGCAAAAGAAGAAATATATACGATACCCTTATGGGATGCAGTTAAAGATGAAGGCGAATGCCCTTTTTGTTTTCTTGAAAAAAAGCTAGAAAAAGATTTAATTGATTTTTGTTTAAGCGATGCTTACATGCAAAAAGATTTTCGTCAAACGACCAACAAGATTGGTTTTTGCCGCAACCACTTCACTCAGCTTTTCCAATCCCCAAATCGTCTTGGCTTGACCCTTGTAAATCAAAGCCATACAATGGAGATGCTAGAAACGTTTAAGCAAGCTACTGAAAATTTGAAAAGCACAAAAAAACTATTCAAGAAAAAAGCAGACACGAATACATCTTTACACCATTTATACGATTTACTTACAAAAGATTGTTATATTTGCGGACGCATCGAGGAAACAATGACTCGATATTATGAAACCTTTTTTTATCTCTATAAAAAGGACGATTCGTTTAAAGCATTTATTCCCAACACAAAAAGTTTTTGTATGCCGCATTATATTAAGCTAATTGAAACCGGACAGGCAAGTATTTCTGCTTCTGTTTTTGAAGAGTTCATTAACGATACGCGCCCACATTTTATAAAAAACATGGAGCGTGTCCTTGACGATATGCAATGGTTTGTCAATAAATATGATTATCGTTATGAAAAAGAACCATGGAAAGATGCAAAGGATGCTCCAAAGCGTTCTATACAAAAAATCAATGGAACCGTTCTATAAAGCAAAAATCACAGCACTAACTTGGCTGTGATTTTTTTTCTACTTGTTTTATATGTTCATTAATTAATTCTTTTACATCATATACTTTATCGCGTAATCGTTTAGACACATCTGGATGTCCTATAACTCTACCCAACCACTGCTTCGCTATTCGCACATCGCCTAAGCGTCGCGCAAGTTCTGCAATAATATACTCCATCGTTATATCATCAATGCCCATAATCGGAAGTGTTTCATTTGAATAAGCTAGTTTAAATCCTTCATAAGCCTTTTCAACAAAAACAATTTCGTAGGTTTTAAGTTTTTTTAACAAAGTCTCGTCTGGATTATCAGATGCACTTATTGATTCTTGCCATCCGCGATAGAGCCAGCTTATCTTAAGACAGATATACGCTTTAATCCCATTACCATCTCCACCGACTGCACTGTTAAGCAACACCAGCTTGTAGCGTTCAACCGCCTCTTCATAGGTAAGAATTTCATTGTATTTATGTCCAATATAATTACGTGTAATATTTTCAATAATGGCTCTTTTCTTAGCGTCACTTACAGTTTTAAAATATTTATTAATCGCAGCATATCCACAATAGTTACATACTGTTACTTCATAAGGTATCGGATCAAATCCCATATATAACGGACGCAAATCTAACTCTGTTCCTTGAAATCTTACACGTCCGGTACGTACCGTTGATGTTTGAAAAGAATGCTTGCAGATAGGGCAATCAACTTTACGTTGATAAATGTACATTTGCGTTGTTGATGCTTTTGCTTTCTCTTTTTTTTCTATGCTCTTCTTTTTTGTCTCGTCTTTGAACAAGTCTGCATCCGAAATATTCTTGAAGCCTAAGCCTTCAAGATCCTTAAAAATATTATCCATTCTTTCCACCTTATTTGTAAGAACTTTTTAATGAAACCGCTAGATTTAGCACATATTTCTCGTCAGTTGTCTCTTTTGGATCAATATTAAAATATCCATGTCGAACAAATTGAAACTTGTCTTCCACATTATATTCACGAATAATTGGCTCAACATATGCCTTTGGATAGATCACTTTTGAAAGCTCGTTAAACACCAGTGTATTCTCACCGTCGTTGTCTTGTTCAACAAATAATCGATCATACATATGAACTTCTGTTGCTACACCTTCTGTTGCAGAAACCCAATGAATAGTTCCTTTTGGTTTGCGTTCATTAAAGCCGCTTCCACTCTTGGTTGCCGGATCATAAGTACACTTTAATTCAATGACTTCGCCATTTTCATCTTTGACAATTTCTTCACATCGAATAAAATACGCATGCATCAGACGAACCTCAACTCCTGGTGAAAGGCGTCGATATTTTTTATTTGGAGGTGTCTCCATGAAGTCTTCACGTTCAATATATATCTCACGTGTGAACGGAATCTCATGGGAACCTAATTCTTCATTTTCTGTATTATTAACCGCCGGCAAGTATTCTACCTTACCTTCTTCATAATTGGTAATCGTAATCTTTAATGGATTGATGACAGCCATAATTCGAGGCACTTTAAGTTTCAAGTCTTCTCGAAGTGCATGTTCAAGCATTGCAATATCAACCTTTGACTTACTCTTAGACAATCCTACCATTTCAAAAAACTTGCGAATAGACTCCTTGGTATAACCACGACGTCTTAATCCTCTAATTGTTGCCAAACGGGGATCATCCCAACCATCAATTAATCCTTCTTCAACGAGTGGACGGATACGGCGCTTTCCAAGAATGGTATGCGATAAACTCAACTCAGCAAACTCCACTTGTCGTGGTGGGTTTTTCCATTCAAGAGCTTCAAGTACCCAATCATATAAAGGACGATGATCTTCAAATTCCAATCCACATAGAGAATGGCTTACGCCTTCAATCGCATCCTCAATTGGATGTGCAAAGTCATACAAAGGATATACGCACCATTTATTTCCCGCTGCATAATGTTCCATATGGGATATACGGTATATACCCGGATCACGCATATTCATATTTGGTGAAGCCATATCAATTTTTGCACGTAGAATCTTGCTTCCATCTGGAAATTCACCATTTTTCATCCGCTCAAACAGATCTAGATTTTCTTCAACACTGCGGTTGCGATAGGGGCTCTCTTTACCTGCTTCTGTAAGGGTTCCTCGATACTCACGCATTTGTTCAGGCGTCAAGTCACATACATAGGCTTTACCCCTTTTAATTAATTCAATGGCTGCATCATATAATTGTTCGAAATAGCTAGATGCAAAAAAGATTCGATCTTCATAGTCTGCACCTAACCATGCCACATCTTCTTTTATACTTTCTACAAATTCGATTTTTTCTTTTGATGGATCCGTATCATCAAAACGAAGATTAAACTTTCCATTATATTTTTCTGCTATTGTATAATTAGTTGTAATCGCTTTTGCATGTCCAATATGCAAATAACCATTGGGTTCTGGCGGAAACCGCGTTATGACCGTAGAAGTTCTGCCCTCTTCAATATCTTTATCAATAATATGTTCAATAAAACTTTTTGAAATTGTTTCTTCCATTAAAGGCCTCCTAAGTTTAGTATACACTGTATACAAAGTAAGAATAATTGTATCACAGAGTTTGTTCGATATCAAGGTTTCTCCCACTCTTAAAAAAAGGATATATACATTTTGTATACATCCTTAGTCTTTTTTAATTGATTGTACTCGCCTGTCTGTTATCCTTGAACAAGATATTGCAATAATAACGCGATATCTTCCGGTTCTGACACAAGCAACTCAATTTCTTCTATTTTAGGATCTGAGAACATATTGGTCAACGAAACATATTGAGACAATTTGGATTTTAAATTCAATCGGTCTCCTTGTTTTGTTACCAGTTCAACACGTCCTTTACATTGGTCAACAGTTTCAAAAAAACGATCTACATTTTTGATATTTTTTATAATCATAGCGCTCTTCCTTTCCTCATATATTTTATTGACTTAATGGTACACCTAATTAAGCTTTTCTGTCAAGCTGTAAATTTCTTGTACTTTTGCATAACTTGGCATGATAGCGGCACTTCCATATTGGGTTGTCACATAGGCTGCCATTGTATTTGCAAAACGTACAAATTCTTTGATTTTATCAAACTCAATATCCTCCGGGCGTCGACCATCTTCAATAATATGGTAAAGCATTGCACCTAAATGACTATCGCCTGCACCTGTGGTATCGACAGCTTGAACTTTTATACCGGCAATTACAGAAAATCTATCCGCTTGACGCACACCACAACCATTGGGTCCTAGTGTAACCAAGATAAGCGGTATCAAGTATTGTTCATACAAAAGCTTCGAACCCTTTTCAATATCTTGTTCTCCCGTTAAAAACAACAGTTCTTCCTCAGAAATTTTAAGGATGTCCACTTGGTCCATAACCGATAGAATCGTTGTCTTTGCCACGTCCAACGATGACCATAATGGCGGACGTAGATTAGGGTCATAACTAATAATCATCTTCTTTTGCTTTGCCAGTTCAAGGCTCTTAAGCGTAGCCCCGCGAACAGGTTCATCCGTCAAGGATAGGGAACCGAAATGAAAAATCGAAGCGTCCTCAAATATCTGGACCTCTATATCTTCCTTAGAAAGCATTAAATCGGCGCCTGGGTTTCTATAAAAACTAAAGTCTCTATCACCATCATCTTTTAAGGCAACAAAGGCAAGTGTTGTTGGATATTCTGATGTCATCTTTAAGTACTGACTATCAATGTTACATGTCTCCAAAAAGCTTTTTAAATATGTGCCAAACATATCTTGTCCGACACACCCTACAAATCGACTGCTGCGTCCTAGGCGTGTCACTGCTGCTAAAACATTTGCCGGTGCTCCTCCTGCATTGCGTTCAAAGGCTACCTTATCTGTTGCTTTAAGCGGCGTAAAATCTATAAGTAATTCTCCTAATGCTACAATATCTGCCATCATAACCTCCATCTTTTGAGCATTTATTTTAATAAACTTTCGACAAGATCTTTTGCCTTGACAAAATCATCTTCATCCGGATTCCAAAATGACTGAATTGATGCTTCTACGACTTCAAATCCAGCATCTGCCATACGTTCTTTGAGGACTTTAACCCCTTCTCCACTCCATCCATAACATCCAAAAGTGGCAGCTTTTTTATTTTTAAACTTGAGCGTTTTCAAAAAATGAATCCATCCATCAACACTTGATAGAATATCGTTCCCCATGGTTGGCGAGCCGACAGCTACCGCACGGGACTTAAACACTTCAGTCATAATTTCATTTTTGTCTGCTTTGGCACAGTTAAATACTTTAACCACGGTATCTGGACTTAAATCTCTAGCAGCTTCGGCTATTTTATGGGCAATCTTTGTCGTTCCTTCCCACATGGTATCATAGACAATGGTCAATTGATTTTCTTGGTAATTATCCGACCACGCGACGTATTTTTCAACAATTTGCATCGGGTTGTCGCGCCATATCGCACCATGACTAGGCGCAATAATATCAATAGGTATATTTAATGCCACAATTTCTTCTATTTTTCTAGCTACCAACGGAGAAAAAGGATTTAAAATATTGGCATAGTATTTCATTGCCTCTTTTTCCAATAAACACTGGTCAGCTCGATCATTAAACAGCTCTTCTACTGCAAAGTGTTGTCCAAAGGCATCATTGGAAAATAAAATATTATCTCCTGTCATGTATGTAGCCATACTATCTGGCCAGTGCAGCATGCGCATTTCAACAAAAATCAATTGCTTTCCATTACCAATATCAACAGAATCCCCCGTTTTAACGATATTTAAGTTCCAATCATGCTTACCATACTGCCCTTCCAAACTTTTAACTGCATTGGCTGTACAATAAATCGGAGTATCTGGTATTTCTTTCATTAAATCCACAAGAGCCCCTGAATGGTCTACCTCTCCATGATTAACCACAATAAAATCTATCTCCGACAAGTCAATCTCTTTTTTTAAGTTGTCAATAAACTCAAAGCGATGGGGAGCCCATACCGTATCAATAAGAACCGTTTTTTCCTCTTGAATCAAATATGCGTTTTGACTTGATCCATTATAAATCGAATAATCATCTCCATGAAAAGATTCAAGTTCCCAGTCGATATAACCAAGCCAGCTCACATTATTTTTCACCAATTGCTTCATAACGTCACTCCTTATTTACTCATCCTAAGTCATGCATTAAAAAAATGCTGTAACGCCTTTATTATATCATATCAAACTATAAAACTCTACATTGTACAGCGTGGATTTGCCTCGGCTTGAAAACACAATATTTTCTCCATCTTCGTGAGGATCTATCAATGCAGTAAAGACACGTCTACCTCCATCAGCAAATATCTCTACACTATATCTATCCATTAGCACACGAACATCCATGGTTTTTATAGCACGCTCTTGACGGATTGTTCTTAGTCCATACCACTGGTTGTTGGCCGTCATAGGCAACATGTTTTTTTCTCCATTATTACGACGGTCAAATATCCATTCTTGTCCTACCACATCATAAGTCAACGATGTCGTGCAGGCTTTTCCTTTGGCTATCTCTATACAAAATTCTCTAGCTTCGCTTATATCTACGGTAAAACTCAAATCAAAGTGTTGGCCGTTCATTGTGTCAAATGCTTTGGATTCATTATAAAGCATTGCTTCTTGAATCCGAATTCCATCATCCTTACGAAGGTCCTTGATTGCTTCAATCGGCTGTTGTATCAACCATCCTTGATCTACACTTAATACTCTTGGAATAGACATTAATCCAGCCCATCCATTGTCAATACGAACCTCTTCGTCGCCGTCCCATGGACTAATCCAACCAATCATAATACGTTCTCCTGACGGATCAACAAAGGTTTGAGGTGCATAAAAATTAAAACCACAGTCTAAGTCTCTTGTTGTATGCCAATCACCATACGCCTCTTCCAAGTCCACTTTTCCAAGCTTGTATTCGGTCGGATGCATATTGGGGCGAACTGTTTTCCCATCATCCTTGGCCAATTCAATAATTGAATAGATAAGAACCTCTTCTTGATTTAACGTCATTAAATCCGGACACTCCCATATCTCTTGCTTTCCTTGGTCACTTTTGGCAAGAACTCCTACATAGTCCCAATGTAACATATCTTCGGAGCGATAGAGTAAAACAGCGCCTCCGACTTCTTCGGGTCGCCCAACAATCACCGACCAATAGGTATCCTTATATTTGAAGACTTTGGGGTCTCTAAAATCTTGAGCCAAAGCACCCTGAGGCAAATCCTTGGCATCTAAGACCGGATTGTCCGTATGTTTTTCAAAGGTTATTCCATCGTGACTGATGGCGATGTTTTGATTTTGTAAGACCACACCCTCTCGGTCTAAGTGCCCTGTATACATAAGATATAGCTTATCGTCAATCTCGATTGCACTTCCGGAAAAACATCCATCCAGCTCATATGCTTCCTCTGGTGCCAAAGCCACCGGGTGGTCTTGCCACTGAAGAAGGTTTCGAGACGTTGCATGTCCCCAATACATAAGGTCCCAATGAATTTTATAAGGATTATGTTGATAGTATAGATGATATTCTCCATTGTAGTAACAAAGACCATTGGGGTCATTCATCCATCCAATAGGTGGACTATAGTGAAATTTGGGATGGTTTTTTGTTCTGTCCTTGTTTTTTTGTATATATGCATTCGCATTATCTAGTAACTTACTCATGATAATTCCTTTCTCGTACATTTATTTATTTTATACCTGAACGCGCAACACCTTCGACAATCTGTTTTTGGAAAAACATATATAAGATGACAACCGGTAAGGTAACCAATGTTAAAGCAGCCATCGTATGGCTTGTGAATATATTGTAGGTATCACTAAAAATAGCATTAAGCGCCACTTGAACCGGCATCAATTCTGAATTGGACAACGCCATGACCGGCCATAAAAAGTCATTCCATGATGCTAAAAAGGTAATAATCCCAATGGTTACATAGATGGGCTTGCTAATAGGAAAGACAATCTTATAGAACAATTTGAAGTGTCCCAACCCATCAATTCGAGCTGCTTCAGATAGTTCTTCAGGAAATGACAAGAAATATTGTCGAAACAAGAAAATATTCATCACATTCGCAATAAAGGGTAATAAATATCCTGCGATGGTATTAATCAGTTTTATTCGAAAGACAACCATATATAAAGGTAAGATAGTTGCCTCTACCGGTACAATCATTAGCGCGATAATCAACATCAACACTGCATTTTTAAACGGAAATTCAAACTTGGCTAAAGCATAACCTGCAAGGGAATTGACCATCAGACCAAAAATAACTGTTAAGCTTGCATAGATCAGGCTGTTACCCATGTTTTTAAAGACATTGTACATACTTAGAAGCTCTCTATAGGGCTTTAAAGTCATATCACCCATTCGAGGTATAAAGGCAAAGATGGTCCCTATATCTCGATAAATATGCTCATCGATTTTAAAAGACGATACAATCATCCACAACATTGGGAATATAAAAAGTAAGGACACGCAAGTAATAAGTATATAAAAAAGTAGCCTTGTTATTTTTTTCTTCGCCATGATTATTCCTCCTTAAGTACTTTTTTTATGAGTATGGATACAACGACCAAAAACAGGGTAAAAACAAGCGTAATGGCACTTACATAACCGACATTACGGTGCCTAAATCCATATTCATAAATGTATTGTAAAATTGTCATTGTCGAATAATCCGGACCGCCTCCAGTCATAACCATAGGTTGTACGATAAGTTTAAACGCTTGAATTGTTGTCGTAATAATCAAAAACATCGTCACCGGTCGTAATGAAGGTATGGTAATATGTAAAAATTTACTCCAATTATTGGCACCGTCGATTTCTGCTGCTTCATACAAACTATGCTCAATGTTTTTTAGCCCTGCCAAGAAGATAAGCATCTGATATCCGCATCCTGACCATGCTGAGATGGCCACAATTGTTGGCATCGCTTGGGTGGTACTGGTTAAGAATTTTTGTCTGGGTATCCCAATCATTGTTAATAGTTCGTTGGCAAGTCCCGAAGATGGATTTAAAAGCACTGACCACAGAATCGAGATAACAACAAGTGACAAGACCGCTGGCGCAAAATAGGCCATACGAAAATATCCGTTAAACTTTAATTTTTTGTTG
Source organism: Clostridiales bacterium UBA4039 (assembly GCA_002382805.1). Taxonomy (GTDB): domain Bacteria; phylum Bacillota; class Clostridia; order Lachnospirales; family Vallitaleaceae; genus UBA1351. The sequence goes on along the minus strand of DGAD01000050.1, from coordinate 6,377 downwards.
ACGATAAGCGCCAATACCAAGGCCATTCCCAGCTGAAGTGGAACAACAAGGACCACAAAATAAACTGTGTTTTTAAAAGTCTTTAATAGCAATGTATCTGATGTCATTCGAACAAAATTATCAATTCCAATGAACGTTTTTTCATCTGGTTTTAATAGGTAGTAATCTGTAAATCCGTTAATAAATGCTGAAAATATCGGCAAAATGACAAATGTAAAGGCAAGAATTAATGCAGGCAATAAAAACGCATAGGCAGTTATGGATTCTTTGAATGAATATTTAGGTTTTTGTTTTACTATTTCCATAGGTTTCACTTCCTTGTCTAAATAATCAGCTGCTGCAGCTATACTACAGCAGCTATGTTATTTATAATTTATTTTCTGTATTTTTCAAATTCAAAATCAATTTTTTTCATTGCATCATCGACATATTGTTCGATGGTCTCTGTATCGTTGATTTGGTTTTGAGCGATGCGCATAATAATATCTCGGGCAAACGTCTCTGAAAGATATGGATAGCCTACACTTATCGGACGCGCTTTATTGGTATTTTCCACTTGATATTTTAATACATGCCATGCTTCGTTATGATATGGATTGTCTGTGTTCGTATCAATGACAGACACAGCATCGGTACGCCCTGGGATGGCGCCAATTGCATGATAATATTCCTTCGCCGCTTCATCATTGGTTAACCATGCCAAGACATCTCCTACTTGCTCTGCTTTTTCGCTGCCAGCTTCTCCCGTATCAGATGCAACAAAAGCCCAACTTCCTGATGGTGTATAGTTCCCTTCAAATTCTGCATCTATTTTTGGATAGCGCACGGAACGGAATTTTGTATTTGGATAGTTGCTGGTTAAATCATTAATAAACCAAAATCCACCAATCGCCATCGCTGCTTTTCCTGTATGAAAGCTTTTTTCAGGTTCTATGGCAAGAGCCAGTTCATCGGCGAAAAAGTCACCGAATACTTTTAAGGATTCTATTGTCTCTGGACTATTCATATAACCATCGAGTGTCAAACCGTCCTCTGCAACAACATTTGCTCCATTAGACCAAAGCATTGGCAACAAGAAATACATAGCAATCTCATACGCACCTTTTGGAATATCACTGGTTAAAAAGTCTACTGTCAATTCAAGCTTACTGATATGCTCATTATCTTCAAGACTAGGATCATCGCGAAGCGCATCTATTGCTTGTGCGACTTGATAGAATTCAGCCCATGTCCAGTCTTCATCCGGTCCAGGAATCAAAGCCTTCACCTCGTCATCCAGTTCATTAATGACGTCTTCGTTATACATAACGACAACACCGGAGTCTTGATAACCTAGCGCATATAACTTCCCATCAACTGTTCCTTGACCTAACATAGCATCTGTAAATCCATTAATAAACTCTTCGTCTAAGATATCATCTAAACTACGAACAACACCTGCTTCGACATAGGACGCTACATCTGGACCATCTAATGCAAAGATGTCTGGCATTTGATACGACGTAATAGCTGCATTAAGTTTATCAATATACCCTGAACCTGAACCTGCGCGAGTGAAGTTTTGTATCTCCACTTGCATCGCATCTGGATTCGCCGCATTATAGGCCTCAATTCGGTCGGCAAACATTTTACCTTCTGGATGGTCTGGTGCTGCCTGTGTCCAAATCACAATAGTTTCTTTGTCTTTGTTGTCATTGGACCCTTTTTCCCCTGTGTTCTCTTGTGTACCACTATTCCCGCAAGCTGTTGTCGATAAAATCAAAGCAAAAACTAAAAGCAACGATACAATTTTTTTCATAACTTGACTCCTTTTCATTTTGAATTATAGCTTCTTGTGAATACGTATTCTCAATTGCATTATATTCTTCCTTTAGTCATTTGTCAATATAAAAACAAAAATATTTCCTGTATTTTTGTATGTTATGGCATATTTATTGGGCAAATATACAATAACACTTCCTTTTTTTTATGTTTTGTAGTATGCTTTAAATGTAAAAGACACCAAATTAAGAATTCGTATTCTTATGCGTCGGTGTTTATAATCAAATTGAGGGAGATGATCTGATGAAAATGACAATGAAAGATATAGCCCGCTTGGCAAATGTATCTCAACCTACCGTATCCCGGGTGATAAATGGCAATCCTAATGTAGATAAAACGTTAGCTAAACGTGTTATGAAAGTGATTGAAGAATCTAATTTTACTGTAAACAAGGCTGCACAAACCCTAAAAAGCAGCCAATCATTCCTCGTCGGCGTGTGTGTGACCGATCTTGCAAACCCCTACTTTATGGAAGTGATTCAGGCTATGGAGCAAGAAGCTAGGGAAGATGGCTATAATATCATTATTCACAACAGTATGCATAACCCCATCAAAGAGTGGGAAAACGTGCAAAATTTTTTATCCAGGCAAGTGGATGGTATATTGCTCGTCCCTTTTGGTGATTATAATATAGAAAAACTTAAAAAGCTCAATGTCCCCATCGTTATTACCACACAAATCAAAGACGCATTTGACAGTGTATCCGTATGTCATCGTGAAGGCGTTAAACTCGTTGCCGATGACCTTGTTTCACAAGGTCATCAAAAAATGGGCTATGTAGGCCCCCTTCATGATGAAAAACTCCGTTTTTTCAAAGAAGCACTCTACAACAACGGTATTCCATTTGATGACAAACGAATTATACCTTTAACTGCAGGTCAAGAGTCTGCTTTTGATATTCATCAAAATATTGAACATTTTCTGAATACACATAAGCATTTGGATATGTCTGCCGTATTTTGTTACAACGATGTCACGGCGCTTGAGTTTATTCGACTTATCAACAAAAAAGGGATGTATGTTCCTAATGACATCGCTGTGATTGGCTTTGATGATTCGCTTATCTCAAAAATTTTTGAAATATCAAGTATTCATCAGCCCATTGAAGAAATGACAAAGACGGCTTTTAAGCTTCTCCTTGCACGTATAAAAGACCCGTCCATTGAACAAACATCTATCGAGTTGCCTCCAAAGCTTATTGTTCGAAAAAGTTCCATACAAAAACTCTAGAAAAAAACAAAAAAAAAGAGACCGAAATCTTCGTGTCTCTTTTTCGCCTTTCACGATATGTTTTTTAGTAAAATACTTCTTCTAAAGCTAATCCACTCGGTTCCACTAAAAATCCTGCTTCTGCACGTTCTTTATTTTCAAAAACTTGCACTATCGATGAAAGTTCGCGGGTATCTCTACCAACTTCAATAAGGGTTCCCATCAATATACGAATCATGTGATATAAAAAACCATCTCCAGTAAATATGAATTTTGTATAGTCTTCCTCGTCAATGATTTTAATGGATTCAATTGTTCGTACAGTAGATTTTTTCGTTTTGTCCGAAGAAAATCCGGCAAAGTCATGTGTTCCTTGTATTAGCTCAATTGCCTGACGTACTTTTTCCATATTTAACCGTTCATGAAGCGCTGTCATATATTGGCGCCCAAAAATAGGCTTCACACCTTTATACGCTTTGTAAAATGTATACGAATATGTTTTTTTTACCGCATTAAATCGGCTATGAAACTGCTCAAAAACTTCTTCCATATATACAATTGCAATATCTTCCGGTAAAAACATATTAAGTTCTTGCCTACATTTTTGCAAATTTTTCTTCTTGTCTTGAAGATGAAAGTTAGCAACCATTCCTTTTGCATGAACACCTTTGTCCGTTCTTCCGGCACCAATTACTTGTACTTTTTCTTCAAAGTATTTGCTTAAAGTTTCATCTAACTTATGCTGAATTGTTTTTGATGCATTTTTGTTCCGTTGCCAGCCGCTGTATCTTGTTCCATCATAGGCTATGCGCATTTTTATATTCATAATAGCTCCTTACCCTCGGTGGGGTTCTTTTGCATACAAAATTGATAAGAATATTATAAGCACAACATTAATCACCAAGGAGATTCCTGAATTTATATAGCTTACATACATCAGAACTTCGCCTAAAGTTAGCGCCCCAAATATCGCCGGAATACCTGAATTAATAATTCTTTGTGTAAAGAACATTATTCCAAAGTCCAGTCCAATTTGAAGGATAACTAAGATTAAACTAATAACGCTTAAGATTTCGCGTCCCTTGGTCAGTGCCATTATAATTCCTATAACGATTCCAAGTGTTAATATCCAATAGACAATTTGGCTAAATTGCATGACCGGTACAATGTTATCATAAGCGATAACTCGAATAAGTAACTGCATTCCAAAATACTGTATAACAGAATATACTACTCGAACAATGATTAGTATTAATACCATCCTATATGCTTTTTTTCTAGACATCTTTCTCTCCTTACATATCATAACTCTGGTGTCGCTTGTTTAACCTCTTCATTATCTATGATAACTCAAGCTTCGTCAAGGAGGCTTTGAATAATAACACAATAAAGCAAGGAGTTTTATAAGACTCCTTGCTTTATCCTACGCTTCATCAAAATCACATGCTATTAATCTACTTAAGGCATCAATCGCCTCAGATTCGTCGTGTCCGTCTGCTTCGACCTCTATCTTCATCCCTGAACGAACGCTAAGCATAAGGACCGAGACAACATTTTTTGCATCCACCCTCAGCGTACTATCCATACGTTTCACTGTAACTTTCGCGCCAAATTTTGCCGCCTCATGGCTAAATAGTGCTGCCGGACGAGCATGTAATCCATGCTTATTTTTTATGATAAATTCTTTTGCAATCATACATCATCGCCTTTATCTACCACTAAGCTACATAAATAGTTTAACAATATTACCTATAATGATACCGATAATCCCAAAATCAGAGTCTCCAAAGGTTGTATTCGCATATCCTAATGCGCCAAGAACAGGTAAGAGCAATATCGGTAGGATGGTAATAATAAGCCCATTAACAAATGCTCCTATGACTGCACCGCGTCTACCACCGGTAGAGTTTCCAAAAACACCTGCTGTTGCTCCGGTAAAAAAGTGAGGAATAACCCCTGGAATAATTACTGTGGCACCCACGAGTGACAGAAGAAACATTCCTACAATTCCTGCTGCAAAACTAGCAATAAACCCAACAATAACTGCTACAGGAGCAAATGGGAAAACCACTGGACAATCTAGTGCTGGTTTAGCATTTGGTACAATTTTATCTGCAATTCCTTTAAACGCAGGCACGATTTCACTAATAATCATACGAACACCTGCAAGAACAATATAAACACCTGCTGCAAAAACCAAACTTTGCATAATTGCAAACATAATAAAATTCTGTCCGCCACTGACTTGACTTTCTACAAATTCAGAACCGGCAAATAAAACGGATATTAAAAACAATATAAGCATTGTTAATCCAGTAGCAATTGTAGTATCTCTTAAGAACATCAATCCTTTAGGAAATTTCATGTTTTCTGTTGAGTGTTCTTTGTTACCGACAAGTTTTCCTGTAAGGGCTGCTGCAACATAACCTGTGGTACCAAAGTGTCCAAGCGCAACATCATCAGAACCTGTAATCTCTTTCATAAAAGGTTGTGCCATCGCAGGGAAGATTACCATAACTATTCCCAATACTACGGAACCGATAATGACAAGAGGTACACCTTTTACACCTCCACCAACAAGAATTGCTGATAGCATTGCCGCCATAAACATTGTATGGTGCCCTGTCAAGAAAATATACTTAAACGGTGTAAACCTGGCAAGCAAGATATTCATTAACATACCAAAAACCATAATCATTGCGGTCTCTGCACCAACAACTTCTTGAGCTAATGAAACAATCGCCTCATTGTTTGGAATAACTCCTGTAATACTAAAAGCTTCCGTAAAAATCACACTAAAATGATTTAGCGCTCCAACTAAGGTCCCGGCACCTGCACCCAGAATCAAAAAGCCAATTGTTGCTTTAATGGATCCAGACACAACGTCTGCAGCTGATTTTTTCTGAGCCAACAATCCAACTAGTGCAAATAGTCCAATAAGAACTGCTGGTTGACTAAGTACCTCTGTCATTAAAAATTGTAATACGTTCATCATCTTCCTCCTTAAATATATATATAGTCTCTCGGAATTACAAAGCCTGAAAAATCAATGCTTTCAATTCTTATTTTTATAAAAACCTCCACTTTTTTTGCCAAAACCCTTGACAAATCTCCAAAAATTTTCGCCGAAGGCAATTGAATGTAACTTTTATTTTCGATTGCCCGGAGGTGTTTTTATGTTTCCTGTTTTTGTTTCTCATTCGGATTATCAAGATGCTTTTGCATCACGGTTTCTTAATGCCTATCCTGATCCATTTATTATTCCAAAAGATACTTGGCCTATTATTAATCAGTTTTTTCATCTTGATCTTTCCGAAACTCATTATATTCTTTTTGATACTTATTCA